>VXMJ01000006.1 GCA_009841145.1 Caldilineaceae bacterium SB0661_bin_34
GCCCGCCCCAGCGCTATCGCGGGCTACTGCCGGAGGTGCAACGCGGTCACTTGGCGCTCCCCGCGCAACGCCAGTGCAAAGACTGTGAACACTTGGTCCTACGCCATCAGGTTTTGTGGCCAGTCAAGCCTATAATCTCTCAATCGAAGCATCCCCGAGATGCACGTGGGCTTGGTGAGGCAGTCCATGGGACAGAACCATGTCGGGTGCCAAGTTGCAACAGGAAATCCTGGCCTTCATGGAGGCTGGGTCGCCCGACGAGCGGATTTTCCGACGGCGTGAGTTGGATCGGTTCGGTTCGCCCGCGGATGTGGATCGGGCACTGGATCGCCTCGCCCGGGCAAGGAAGATCGGTTCGCCCGCGGAAGGGGTATGGTTTCCCATCCACTTTGTTGCCGGACTTGAGCACCCCGTTCCCCATGCCTCGCTGCGATGCCTGGCCACATCGCTGCTGCGACGGGAGGGAGTGATCACCCGCACCAGCCGTCAGGAGCGCAACCATCGCCTGTTTCACGAAACGGATGGCCGCGAAGGTGTGTGGGGTGTTCCCAACTTTGAAGCAATTGGCGTCGATCAGCCTGTCAACCTGTCCCTTCTATGGAATCAGGGCGGAGCCTATACCGAACACCAAGGAGACCCAGTGGAACACGCGGACGATTGTGGTTTTACGGCCACGGAGATCCACGACCCGCAGAAACTGCGCCGGCGGGCCGAGCAATTGGACCTTGTGCCCACTCGCATTGAAAAGGACATTTGTGTCAATGCTGCCTTGAAGGGATTTGGAAGCGCCCCGTGGCCGTCCGGCGGATGTCTGCTGTTCGCCGGCGGAACCAGTTTGGTGAAGAGCTGGGAATTGTCGCCGCGCTTCTCCGAGGATGTGGATTTCTGGTACTTGGATCAGGCGTATCCACCTGATTTGTCGGAAGCCAAAAAGGAGAGTGTTCATGCCCATCTGGTGCAAACACTGCAAGAATGGGTGCTTCCGTCCATACCGGGGACGGCACTGAATTCCGACAAGTCGGCGTACAGGTTGGGCAGTCCGGTTCAGCGTGCCTTTGTGGACTATCCGTCAGTGGTGGAGGACGGTCGTACCGGGACGTTGAAAATCGAGGTGATGTTTACGCGTTCCGTTCCGGGTTGGGAGGCTCAAAGTGTTTACGCCTTCCCGGCATTGACCCATGGGCCTGCGGTAGAACTTGTGTCTCGCTTCCCCTGCGCGGCGACTTGGGCCACCATGCAGGGAAAACTGCATGCGCTGACTCTCATGCACCCCGGGCAGGATTTCCAGGAAATGCGGCATGTGCATGACCTGGGAGTGTGGATGCGCCGAACACCGTCCAAACACCACTACCCCCGTATGGTTCGACAGGGATTTGTTGATGGCGTAATGCGCAATTTGTTGGACGGACTGCTTCCGGCACTTGAAACCTTCGCGGAAAGCGAGGCATGCCATCGTGCCTACCGCCGGTACATTGTGGACATGTACCCCAGCAGCCGCAGGGGAGATGCGCCCGACTGGGATTCAGCTGTCCGGTCCGTCCGGCGCCTATGGGAGGAGATGTGTGCGTCGGACTGGGAAAACTCCGATTATGACCCCGATCCTGTGGACCTGCCGATAGAAGCCGATTTCAAGGATCCGCCCTCCCACGCTGCCGACAGTGCCGAACTGAGTGCCCAGACCAAAGCCATGAGGGCAGCGACTGAAATGGTTCACGATTCCGAGGCTGAGATTTACGCGGATTACTGGCGGAAGCGAAGTACTCGGGAAAGTTAGGGGCCAGAACCCGGACAAACTGTTTGCTGCAACGGACGGTACGGTATCGCTCTTTGCCTGAATCCAAGCCAGCCGTCCGGAATTGGGTCCCGACTTTGTCACTCGGCGACATGTCGCGCTGCGTCAAGCACCTGTTCCAATTGACTGCGGCTCGAGAGGCCGGCAGTCGTGTTCATGAAGGTGCGCAGGTCGGGTGACAGCCTGCGCAGTTCTTCCAGTATCGGACCTAGGTCGCTCGAACTGCCGCCGGTGGTCGCGTATGTTCCGTGGAACGCAAAGTAGGCTTGGTTGAGCTTGCGGATGAAGTAGCCGTGGGCGTTGATGTACTGGCGTCGAGCTTCCATGTAGACCTCCGCGTCTTCGATTAACCCTTCTGCCAGGAGCCGGTCCGTTTCCAATCTGGTTTCGCGCATCGCATCCTGGAAATCGAAACCGCTTTCCGATTCGGACTCATCTGTTTCGCCGGTGGCAATTCCCGGACCGGACTCCGCCTCCTCCGGCATCGGGTCCGGTTGGATGGGAAGCATGGTGGCGGGTGGGGGTCTGCCGATAAGTTCCGGGTAGTAGCGCAGCATGATGCGCCGGCCCATTTCCTCACCAAAGATCGTGGCCACCGTTTCGTTGATAGTGCGCAAGTCGTCTGACTGCAGGTAGCGAATGCCCAGGGGCCTGAAGACCAACCAGGTGTGAATCCACTCGTGGGCCACCACTTCGTACAGGTATTCCAGATCTCGGATGAGGGGATTGACCGATGTCGGATAGGTGGCAATCCCGCCCACACGGCTAAGGTGGGCACTCAAATTGTGCTCGGTCAGCACCATGTCCTCATAGGTGTCGGCCTGGGCCCAAGGCGTGCTTGGGCGGACATAGGCAAAGCCGATGGTCTGAATCACATCGCGCGGGCTGTACGTGACCAAAATTGGAGGATCCGTCAACCTGAACACAACGGGCGGGAATACCCGGCCAGGGGAAACGAGCCCTAGGCGCGCGAGTTCCTCCATCACCTCGAACTGCACAACGAGTTCCAGTTCGTTTCGGTGAAGACCAAGCCACGCATCTTCCTCGAGCCGCTTGGCATCGTACCGGTAGTAGTTTACATAATCGAAAGGATCCAGGAGTTGGCTGGCCAGCCAACTCCCTTCATTGGCCTGCCAACGGGCCTCAAGATGGGATGCATATCGCCTGACAAACTCGCGGCGTTCCCTGTCGGTCCACGCTCGGGGACGTTCATTGACGAGGCGTGCCAGTGCGTAGCCGGCGGCATCGAGTTCCAGTTGGAGGACCGAATACCGCCAGGTTTCAAGATGGGCTAGGCCCGGAATGAAGGGATCCGGCCTGAGTACCGGTGCGAACGACGGCACTACGCTGATCAGGATCAGCCACCAATGCAGCCGCAGGCCCAGCAGGATGCGCGCGGCGCGCCACTTGCCGTTCATGGGCGATTCCGGTGTTGCTCCGGTCGCGGTGTGCCTGTCGTCGGGGAAATCAGCCGGTTTCCGGTTGGCGGATGAAGCCAGGTCGAGCGACCGTGCTCAGTCTGCCGGATCAAGGCCGGCGAGGGGACCTGCCAAATCTCCGGGCAGATCGGATTGGAACGTCATGTGTTCCCCGGTACACGGGTGATCGAAGGACAACCTTGACGCATGAAGAAACTGTCTGGACATGTGCAATCTCGGTTTCGTCAAGCCGTACACTCGATCGCCTACCACCGGGAATCCCAGCCATGCCATGTGAACCCTGATTTGGTGGGTCCGGCCCGTGTGCAGGCGCAGGTCCGTCAAGGAAAATGGATGCTGCAGACCCGGCGGACGCGAGACCAGGTAGCGGGAGACCTTGAAGTCCGTCAGGGCATCCCGTATTCGGATCCCGGCAACCGCGGAACCTGCTGGAAAGGCAGCCTGACGCTGGTGCCAGCGCGGGTGGCGTCCTAGCGGAACATCCACGGTTCCGCTCTGGGGTTCGAGCCACCCGTCCAACAGGGTCGTGTAGGACTTGCCTACGGTGCGTTCGCTGAATTGTCGCTGGAGCTTGACTTGGGCGGCCGCAGTGCGCGCGACCACCACCAGGCCCGACGTATCCATGTCGAGACGGTGGACCAGACCCAGGCGGCTGTCGGGACCAAGGGTGTGCCAATCGGGCCAGCGATGGACGAGTGCGTTAACCAAAGTCCGGTTGGGATGGCCGGGCCCCGGGTGCATGGACAGACCGGGCGGCTTGTCAATGACCGCCAGGTGCTCATCCTCAAAGACAATCGACAGGTTGGTGGACCAGGGTTCGATGGTTTCCGCCAACGGTGCAGGCATTTCGACCGTGACGGTTTGGCCCGGGTTTACACGGAATGACGGTGTGGACGGCCGGCCGTCCACCAGGATACTGCCCTCCTGGACCAGCGCCTTGACTCTGGTTCTGCTCAGAGGTGCCAGTCGGCTGGCACACACTTGATCAAGTCGGAGGCCCGCGTCGCCCAACTCTGTCCGGAACGACAGCTGTTGTACATCCACCTATACCCCGGAGTCGTTGCTGCCACCCGACGCCTCCGGCGCCAGCGTCAAGGTGTCGGATTGGCCCTCTTCCTGCTGCTCGTCGTTGGCGAAGATGTCGTGTCGCCAAGCCATGAAGGTCATGATCAGGACACCGACTACGATGCTCGAATCGGCAATATTGAAGTTGGGCCAGTAGGCCTTGCCGGGAATGCCCACCTTCACAAAGTCGGTCACGTAGCCCAGCGTCATGCGGTCGATGAAGTTCCCAATGGCACCACCCAGAATGAGTCCCATGAGAACCTGCATACCTCGTTGCGATATTCCCAAACGGCCAATGCTGACCAGGATCGCAATGGAGATGACCACCGTGGTGATGACGAACAATATCCCCGCGTTCTGGAGGATTCCGAAGGCGGCTCCGTAGTTGTGGACATGTTCCAGCATGAAGATGCCTTCAAGCCAGGCAATAGGGGTGGACGAGTGATGCAGTTCGATGTGTTCGCGAACCAGCACCTTGGTCCACTGGTCCAATGCAACCACTATTGCGGCACACAGCAGTGGGAGCCAGGCTCGGTTGAGGTAGCCGCGAATCATGGCAGGCGGTTGGTGAACGGGAAAGGACACGGAGGACCACGCGTTGACAACGCTTTCGATGGTCCTTGGGCATTATGCTATACGCGACGTGTTTGTTCAGGCGTAGGTTCACAACAGGCGCGACATGGCACCAAGTCAAGAGGGATGGGTCCGCTTGGACACCACAACTGGCAACGTGGAGCCATGGATCGGCGGAACATTGCAGGTCCGGTGCCTTGTGCCAACGTTCGGCCAAGCGGGATTGGCCACCAATGGGGAGTTGGCATCCTTGCGGACGACCATCGTGCCCGCGGAGGTCGATGGATCGGTATCCAACCGCCATCGTTCAGCCGTTGGGCCGGCCATGATCCCGAACTTGCCATATTCATCCATGCCGACCAAACTGCAATGGACCTGTTTCAGGCTCTGATTGCCCACGGCAACGCCTGCGGCAAACGCGTCCTCGCCCAGGCTGACTGGGAGACGGACAGTGACACCATCGAATACAACTGTGTCGAAACCCGGCGCATGCTGATCGAGAAGGCTTCCTTCTCCAGCAGTGGAATGGGGATGTCCGGGACCAGAATGCGGTTTTGGCTGACCGAAGTCAACTACGTGGTGGAGAAGTATTTTGGGCCCGATCTGGCCCCGGTTGGCTGGTTCATGCCGGTCTGCGAGGAGGTCACAAATGTGGACCGGCGGCTGCAAACCTGTACGCTGTACCTCGGCATGGTGGCCAACCGCACCCGGAAACTGGTTGTAACTGGGGAGCGACCTCTGGAACAGGCAGTCTCCGAGCATCGGTTGACCCGGCAGGCTGCGGACCGGTACCAGGAGCGGCTGCGCCAATTGCGCAGGGATTGTCTTTCAGGCCGGTTTCCGCCTGCCATCGTGCGAAACTTCGAGTTGGACGGTTGATCGGGGGACGGCACATGACAGTGGCCATCATCGACTACGGGGTCGGCAATCTGCGCAGCATCAGCAACTCGTTCACGCATGTGGCCGGTCCGCTGAACATCGAAGTGGCGATTTTGGACCGGGCTCAATGCCTGACCGGATTCAGTGCCCTGGTGCTGCCGGGTCAAGGCGCGTTCGGGAGCAGCGTCGACAATGTCCGCAACAAGGGTTGGGAAGAGCCCATGCTGGAGGCGGTGGCTGACGGGGTGCCGTTGTTTGGGATTTGCGTAGGCATGCAGTTGTTGCTGGATGAGAGCGAGGAAATGGGACACCATCAGGGTCTGGGCCTTGTGCCTGGTCAGGTCCTGCGCTTCCCGGAGGCGATGGCCGATCCTCGGGAGCCGGCGCGTATGTTGCGCGTCCCGCAAATTGGGTGGAATCAACTTCACCAACAGCGAACCGATCCGTTGCTGGACGGAGTCCCGAACCATGCCTATGCCTATTTCGCTCACTCGTACCGGTGTGTTCCTGCCGACGAGTCCGTGGTTTTGGCCACGACCGACTACGGGGTGCCCTATGCCAGCGTGCTGCAATCCGGCAATCTTTGGGGTATCCAATGCCATCCCGAAAAGAGCCAACAGGTTGGCCTTCGAATCCTGACCAACTTTATGCGGACTGTTGAGGAACGGGTTGCTTGAAAATACACGTTGTCCTGGGATGTGACCGTCGGCCGGTGGATGGAATTCAACCCCGAAATTTTTGGTGATGCTCAGTGATCGTATTCCCCGCAATCGATTTGCGCAACGGTGCCTGTGTGCGGCTGCGCCAAGGCGACCCTAGTGCTGAAACCGTCTTTAGCCAGGAACCTTCGGCCATGGCCCGACATTGGGTTGACGAAGGCGCCGAGTGGCTCCATGTGGTAAACCTGGACGGTGCCTTGGGGCAGGTCGTGGGTGAAGCAGCCGAGGTGCCGGTGAACGTGCAGGCGTTCTCGGACATCCGCCGGGCCGTGGACGTGCCGGTGCAGTTCGGCGGCGGCATCCGCTCCCTGGACGACGTCAGGTACATCCTGGATCTCGGAGCGACCAGGGTGATACTCGGTACGGTGGCCGTACGCGAGCCCGATGTGGTGAAGGACGCTGTTTTGGAGTTTGGGGCCGACCGGGTAGTGGCGGGGCTGGACGCACGGGGTGGCATGGTGGCCACGCACGGGTGGCAGGAACAGACCGATCTGGCCGCGGTGGAGGTGGCTAGGCGCATGCAGGACCTGGGTGTGGAACTGATTGTCTATACCGATATTGCGCGGGATGCGATGCTGACCGGCGTGAATCTCCAGGAGACGGCGGACCTCGCCCGCGAGTCGGGCTTGAGCGTCATTGCCAGCGGTGGCATTGGTTCTCTGGCGGATGTGCAGGCCCTGGTCAACCTGACGGAACCGGGAATCATCGGGTTCATTTCCGGCCAGGCCCTGTACACCGGGGCCTTGAAGCTGCCGGAAGCCATCGCCGCCTGCAAAGCCGGGAGTTGATACATGTTGGCCAAACGGGTTATTCCCTGTCTGGACGTTCACAATGGACGTGTGGTCAAGGGCGTGGAATTTGTGGACTTGGTGGATGCCGGGGATCCGGTCAGCCAAGCCATCTTCTACGACCGGGAAGGCGCGGACGAACTGGTATTCCTGGATATCACCGCAACCCACGAAGCCCGTGAGATTGTCACCAACATGGTGCGGCAGGTGGCTGATGCCGTATTCATTCCATTCACGGTCGGCGGCGGGATTCGCAGCGAGGACGACATGCGGGCGATTCTATTGGCCGGCGCGGACAAGGTGTCCGTCAACAGCGCGGCGGTTCGCAACCCCGACATCATCTCCCACGGTGCCGAGCGGTTCGGCAGTCAATGCATCGTGACGGCCATCGATGCCAAGCGGAGGGGAACACCGTCCGGGGCCGGCCCCGCCTGGGACGTCTATGTGAGTGGGGGGCGCATCAATACGGGCCTGGATGCCGTGGAGTGGGCCCAACAGGTGGAAGAGAAGGGAGCGGGGGAGTTGCTACTGACATCAATGGACGGCGACGGAACACAGGAAACCTATGATCTCGACTTGACCCGGGCCGTTAGCGATGCCGTCTCGATACCGGTCATTGCCAGTGGGGGCGCGGGCCAGGCCAGCCACTTTGCCGATGCCGTAACCAAGGGCGGCGCCGCCGCGGCCTTGGCTGCATCGCTGTTCCACTTCCGGCAGTTGAGCATTCGGGAAGTCAAGGAACACATGGCGGCCAAGGGAATTCCGGTCCGCCTTGACGGGTTCGGTTCCTGAAGGAGCAGTCATGACGACCGACGCACAGGTGCTGAATAGCGCCGAGTTTCTGGAAAGCGTCAAGTTCGATGCCCAGGGTTTGGTTACCGCGGTGGTCCAGGATGCCAATTCCCTCGAAGTCCTGATGGTTGCTTGGATGAACCGAGAGGCGTTGGAGCGAACCACCGAGTTGGGCCAGGCCGTGTTTTGGAGTCGCAGCCGCCGGGAGCTCTGGCACAAGGGAGCCACCAGCGGACACTTTATCGATGTCGAGGAGATCCTGGTCGATTGTGACGGGGACACGTTGGTCCTGCTGGCCAGGCCGTATGGCCCGGCCTGTCACACCGGTGCCCGGACGTGCTTCTTTCGCCGGTTGGAATCGGACTTGGAGCGAGAACAATGAGCGATGTAGTTCGGGACCTTGAACGAGTCATTCGGCAGCGGCAGGCCGACATGCCGGAGGGTTCCTACACCACGTCTCTATTCAGGGACGGAACACAACGGATTGCGCAGAAGGTTGGGGAAGAGGGCGTTGAAGTTGTGATCGCGGCCCTGGCACAGGATGATGGCCGATTGACCAGCGAGATGGCGGACCTGTTCTACCACAGCCTGGTACTGCTTGCGGACAGGGGGTTGTCATGGGCGGATGTGGAGGCGGTGTTTGTCCAGCGCGCCCAATGAGTTTGTGCAGGCACTCTGCCCATCCGCGACGTTTGTGGCGTTCTGGATTCAGCGTGTACTGGCAAGTGGGTCAATTGATGTCGCCTGTCGACCATCGGCGGCCAACTGCGAACGGAAACAGTGCCTGTGATGGTTGGCCTGGTTATGGCTTCGTAGAAGTTGGGTCAAACCCGGAACAGTCTGAAGAGCCCTTTTGATGTTTGGAGAGACAACGCCAACATGGAACTTCTTGGTACGGACTTCATTTCGGCCTTGGTCCATCCCGATAGCCCATTCCCCCATCCCGATCCGCCGGTTGTGATTCCCAGCGACGAAGGGACTGCAACTGAACGTTGAAACAAGGGCTCAATCTACCAGCGTGGCCGGGTAGAATGGGGGGAGTCGTGCGAAGTGGCCGGCAACGGGAGACGAAGATGGCTGCGGTTGAAGTGCGGACACCGGAACGGACATTGGTTCAGACGGATGCCAACGGACGCACACGGGAACGGTACGTCGATGCGACCATGACACGCGCGGCGCGGGAGGCGCGGATTGCCTGGCGACTGGAGCACCTTGCGGCTTGGCAGCACGACCTGGAAAGCCTGGCCCACTTCGACCCCGACTATCCGTACGACGTCGCCCACGAATACGACCACGACTGGACAACCGACCCCGACTATGGGGCCGAAGGCGTGCATTTCAGCGAATTCGAAGAGGACGGCGTGCTGATCGATGGCGACTCCAGACCCAGCAGGCTCCAGGAGCGCATGTTCGATACGGCCCAAGACCGGATTGGCGATCGTGCGTTGACCGAGGCGTACTACGTCTTTGTGCCGCAACTGGTCGAACATCTGGAGTTGTCCACCCGGCAGGGCAGCCCGGTGGACCGGGTGAAACCGGATCTGCTAGTGATGCCGACCGAAGCGGATCTGCAGGAGGCACACAACCGGGACCCGGACCGGACCACGCAGCTCGACGATCCCGTCCCGGAGCTGGTGCTCGAGGTCCTGTCGAAGACCACGGTGGCGCGGGACCTCGACGACAAGCGGCGGCTGTACGAGGCCCTGGGAGTGCTCGAGTACCTGGTCTACGACCTGGGCGGCAAGCGTTGGGCGGATTCGCCGCGCGAGCTACTGATGTGGCGACTGGAGGGCGGGGTGTACCACAGGATGGATCCCGACCTCGATCTGTCCCAGCCAAACGCGTTGGCGTATCGGAGCGAAGTATTCGGCACCCACATTCGCTTCCTGCCGGATTCACGGGAGGATGCCGAAGAGTTTCGCCGGTTGCCGGCGGAACGCCGGCCGCAGCCGCGCTTCCAGTGGTGGGATGCCACGGAGTCCCGCTGGCACGACCGGGAGAGCGACGAATGGGATCGCATCGCACAGGAAACCCGGCAAGCGGAACGGATTGACCAAGCCGTCGCAACGCTGCGCGAGTTCCTGGACATGATGTTGTCGCCGGCAGTCCTGGATCTCATCGAAACCACATGGCGCCGGGACGGCCTACCGCCAAACCATCTCCGGCAAATCAAGGCCGTGCTGCGCATGCCCTCCGAGTGGCGTTCCCTGTTGATGCCGGACGAACCGGACGACGCAGGTAGTCCCAATCACACGCCTGCCGCGGGGCCGACATAAGTTCCCACTGCCGATTCCCGGAAGTGTGCGAGGGGCTCGCATCGATTTCAACTAAACGGAGACAGTGGCCAAAATCGTAGAGGATTTTGACAGAGAAACGCACCCGCAGTTGAGTTGAGCCAGGCTTCTTCCCTGTCCGCTGGATCGTGGCTCCAACCACATCCCTGGGCGGGTGTTTTTGAGTATTATCGTGCTCATCGACAGCCAAGGTCGTTATGGCTTGGCATATTTCGTTGATTGCCAATCATTCCATTGCGCACGATGGGCTTCAATGTCCCGCAAAGTGATGCCTGGAACTCAGCTGTGTTCGGACCTTTGAAAGGCAGGCAACACAAAGGGGTGCTCCGGGAGTCTTTCAGCCTATCGCGATGTGCAGTTCCCCATGGGAACCCACAGTCAGAACGTCGTCCTCATGCAGCACGGTCGTGCAGGTAGGTTCCTCAACGATGGCCGGGCCATGCAATGACATTCCCCTGGGCAAAGCCGCGCGTTCGTAGACGGCATATGTGTCCGGTGATCCCGCAACAGCGCGCTCTCCCTTGGGTTGGGGAACTTGCGGTGTCGCGCCCCCCTGCATCTCGGGAATGTCGGGCCTCGGGAGCAGGCCGGTCGCGCGCAGGCGCAGCGTAACAATTTCGACCGGATCCTCCATGCTGTGCCCGTAGTGCCGTTCGTGCACTGTATTGAAACGGGCGACCAATTCCGGCACGTCGTCCGGGGTCAATGGGTTCGCGGGCAGGGGAATCGTCACCGCGTGTTCCTGTCCCGTGTAGCGCATTTCGGCAAACGGTTCGAGACGGCGGTCCTGCGGACCGATGCCATCGGCATCCAATGCGGCGCGGGCTTCCTGCGCAAGCAACTCGCGTATACGGTTTACCGCATCCAACTGGAGGGAGGCGATACCGGAGATAAACGTTTGGGCGAAGTCGTGCACCACGTCAACCATCAGCATGCCGAACGCCGAGAAATTGGCCGCGCCCGGAGGTACTACGACGGTAGGCAAACCCAATTCCCTCGCCACGCTGCAGGCCAGCAACGGCCCTCCGCCGCCAAAGGCGAAGAGTGAGAAGTCGTGCGGGTGGTGTCCCTGCTCCACCGAGATTTCCCTTACCGCACCGGCGATCTTGACCGTGCTGATGCGAAGGACTCCGTTCGCGACATCCAAGGGTTGCATGCCGGTTTGTTTGGCCAGTTGGGAAAGCAACGCGTGTGTCCGGGTTTCCTGCAGTGCCATTTCGCCACCCAGGAAGTTGCCCGGGTCGAGGTAGCCCACTGCCAGGGCGGCGTCAGTTACCGTGATTTCGCGGCCGCCCTTACCGTAGCAGACTGGTCCGGGTACGGAGCCCGCACTTTGGGGGCCCACCTGCAGGTGACCTCCCGCGTCCACCCAGGCGATGCTGCCGCCGCCGGCGCCAATGGTGTGGATGTCGATGGCGGGTTTGGAAATGGGCAGACCCTCAAAGATCTGGTCATTGTTGTATCGAGGCTGTCCGTCCACGATAAGCGAAGTGTCGAGGCTGGTGCCGCCCATGTCGAGCGTGATCAGATTCGGAACCCCGATGACCTCGCCGAAGGCGGCCGCGCCGATGACTCCCGCTGCTGGTCCCGAGAGAATCAGTTGCACCGGCTCCGCTTGGGCCGAGGCCACCGTCATCACGCCGCCGCCGGAGCGGGTCAGCAGGAATTGACCGTGCGAACCGGCTTCCGCCAGCGTCCGGTCCAGCTGTCCCAGATAGGCACGCGTGATCGGCTGGATATAGGCATTTACCACTGCCGTGCTCGTCCGTTCGTACTCCCGGTACTCCCGGCAGAGATCACTGGAGAGGGTTACCGGCAGGTCGGGACAGACCTGTGCCAGTGCTTTCTGCATTGCAAGTTCATGGATCTGGTTGGCATAGCTGTGCAGAAAGCAGATCGCCACCGCCTCCGCACCGGAGTTTCCAATGCGGGATGCAACTTGGAGTGCGTCGTCCTGGTTGAAGGGAGTGAGGATTTTGCCTCGGAAATTCAGACGTTCCTCGACCTCGAAGACTCTGTGCCTCGGCACGAGGGCCGGGGGTTTGCGGTACTTGAAGTCGTACATCGGATCGCGGTCGGTCCTGCCCAGTTCGTATACGTCGCGAAACCCGCGTGTGGTGACGATTGCGACGTTGGCTCCGGTGCGCGTCAGAAGCGCGTTGATGCCGAGGGTCGTGCCGTGTATGAAGTAGGCGATTTTCTGCGGCTCGACTACCGCCTTGTCCAATCCGGCCAAAACCCCGGAGGCGGGATCCGACGGTACGGTCTCCACCTTTTCGAACCGGTAGGCACCGGTCGCTTCGTCCAGGATGCTGACATCCGTGAAGGTGCCGCCAACGTCAACTGCTATATGCACAAAATCCTCCCTGTAAACCCAACCTGCCTTGGTGTTTCGGCGTTTGGTTTGGATGACCGCTCGCGGAACCGTTTGGCGGCGATGCGGCCCCCTTGTTCCAAAGTCGGGAGCGGAATTGCCGAAACGGATCTGGACAGCCGCGGCCCTGCAACGGTCGGCAAGGCCCTACAGCGTACCGTTACCACTGTCACCTTCCCGCAAAGCTTTCGTGGCTGCCTCGTCGACCTCCATGCGTTCCAAGTCGATGGCAACCCGGTACTCGGATCGGGCGGCTTCGGGTGAGACGTATTCCATCCGAACATCTTCCAGGACTGCTTCCGGATCGCGCCGGACAGGATCCCCCCACCCTCCGCCACCTCCGGAACAGTTGACCAGTACCTCGTCGGGTTGCATGTGTTCATAGACGGCACCGGTGACCTTCTCCCGTTCCGTACCGGGTCGAACGATCACCTCTCCCTGAACGCCATCTCCACCTCCGGCCATGCCCCACGGACGGGTACGGGTCTTCTTGACCAAGGTAAGGCAGGCCGCGTCCGCCAGGAAGCGGTAACTGCGCAGAACCCCAAGGCCGCCGCGGTGCTGGCCCGTACCTCCCGAGTCCCGACGTATGGCGTAGGCTTCGATCAACCACGGCGCCTTGGTTTCCAGCACTTCGATGGGATTGTTCCGGCATCCGGGTTCGGACAGGTGCATGATCCCGGTCTCGCCGTCGCCTCCGGCGTGCGCCCCGAACCCAACACCTTCGTTGGTTGCCTCCAGCCAGTACTGACCGGTGTCCGGATGGATGCCGACCCCCATCACGTCGAACACGTCACCGCCTGAACAGGCCGGAATCACATCGGGCATGCCCTGGGCCAGGGCCTTGGTGATTACTTCGGGAGCCAACAAGGAAGTCCAGAGGGTAAAGGTGGGAGCCGGCGGTTGTGCATGCATGACGCAACCTTCCGGCGCGATGACCTTCAAGGGTCGGAAGTTGCCGGCGTTGGCGGGGCTGTCGGGCGTGGTGATCGCCTTGAACACCAAGGCACTGATGCCCATGGTGGAGCCGATGGGCAGGTTGATGGGGCCCTTGACAGCGGAATCGGAGCCGGACCAGTCCACGACCATCTCCCTTTCCGAAACGGTCACCGTTGCCTGCATCTTCACCAGCCGGTCCGTGTCGATGCCGTCGTCGTCCAGAAAGTCATGGGCCGTCCAAGTTCCCTTCGGTAGCTTTGCCAGACCTGCATGGGCCAGCCGCTCGCCGTGATCGAGGATTTCGGTTACTGCCTCCCGGTACGTATCAATGCCGAAACGCGCCACCAGGTCCTGTACCCGTCGTTCCCCTGTGCGGCAGGAGGAGATTTGGGCGTGCATGTCCCCGATGACCCGATCGGGCATGCGCGTGTTGAAGCGGATGAGATTGAGCACTTGGCGGTTCAGAACGCCCCGCTCGTAGATTTTGCTGCAGGGGAGGATCAGGCCTTCCTGATGGACGTCCGTTGTGTCCAAGCAGTAACCTGGATCCTTCTGGGCCAGATCCAGCCAGTGCTGCTTCACGGCGGTGAAACCCATCAATTCCTCCTCGTGGAAGATGGGCGATACCGCCAACACGTCCAGGATGTGGGCGGAACTCCAGTAGGGGTAGTTGAGGAGGATCAGGTCGCCCGGATGGATGTTGTCCTCGCCGAGGAACTCCACCACCTTGCGCAGTCCGTAGTCATTGCCTCGGGTGAAGACTGCCAGGCCGGGTGCTTCGGCCAACAGGTTGCACTGGTGGTCGTAGATGCCGAGGCCAAAGTCGTGGATCTCGTAGATGATGGTGCTGTAGGAGGTGCGGATCAGGTTGCGCTGCATCTCGCGCGCAGCTGACAGCAGATAGTTGTGGATGACTTCTACCAGAATGGGATCCGAGAGGGGCATGGGTGGGCTCTCCGGGAGCGTGGTGCTGTAGGTTGGCCTTGACAGATAACCAGGATTCTACGGAAACTGGTGGACTTACAGAAACACGAAGGAATGCGAGGAATGGATTTCTATCCAGCCTCCAGTCGATTGCAGAAGCCAGCCAGAGTCGGCTGGTTGGTCCCTCACACACCTCGCGACGGCCAGACAGGTCCGTTCGCACTTGTCCTTCTTTCAATGTACTCAATGACTTGGATGATACCTATTCACCGTGTTGTGCCAAAATCACACTGACCTTTGAAGTTTGTACACCACAATCATCCAAAAGTTTGGCTGTGATGCTGCAAATCGACTGTGCATCATAATTGGTAAGCAAAAATAATTTAGCACTGATTCGAATTTGTGCTTTGATCTTCGTGCCGTGCTTATTGTAAATTTCTGATTGCTGAAGTGTGTTCCTATTGCTTTTGGGGGTTGCCTTCCATGGCATATCTACAGTTAAACGCTTGTTGACCAGTAACCACTTCGTGGTCTCTTCCAAAACAGAATTCCACTTGGAAATCTGCTTTTGGGTACCGTCTGGAAACAACAAACCAGTTGGCTTTCTGTGGGAGACGTCGGGTGGGTTGCTCAATTTGAATGAGTTTGGTGGCGGTGGAGGTGGTGGCAGTGGCCGATCGTCATCAATCAATTTGCTAAGTGCCGGCGCGATTTGATCAATTGAGGTTTGCGATGTGAGCAACCCTTTCCACAGCGAAAGCAGCTTGATGGCCGCCAGAGTTGGACGCTGGTTTATGATCGAGACTGCCAGCAGCTGTTTGAAAAGCAAGTCGGCACCTTGTCTCTCTCGCTTGTAAACGGCCCAATTCGCACCATTAGTGGCTATAGCATACGGAACCGACTCGCCGGTTCCATACTCGAAGAGCTGATCTTGAGCAAGACCAAGATCCGTGCCATAGCTCTTGGCTTCCACAAACGCGATTGGTTTCTGATTTGAGGCAAGAAGGGCATAGTCCGCTCTAGTGTTTCGGTTGCGCTGGCGCACTGGATACTCAACTCTTACGCTGGATGGGTCTTGAGGATCCCAGCCAAGTACTGTGAGCACCGGATCAACCAGAGACAGTCAGGTTTGCGATTCGTTGTTCGTGAATTCCCGTTCGAAGTTCTTGATACGTTCCTGTACCAGTCCCAGTGCGTCTGTCAACGGTTTGAGAAGCATGGTTCAAGCCTTGGTGGTTCGGAAACTTCGGTTTTTTCGTTCATTGGGGCATGGTCTTTATCGAGTCAAACACCCAAGCTGCTTCTGCAGCGAGAATTTTCTGCTTGATCGCCTTCCCCCAACGATAGTCGAGTGGACCTGATCCTTTTCTAAGGGCACGGTGACAGGGGATGACCAGAGCCAATCGGTTGGCTCCGCACGCCGCTCCCACCGCCCTGATCGCCGCTGGCTTACCGATGGAGTTTGCCAAGGCACCATACGTGGTGGTTTGTCCCGCAGGAATTTTGCGGAGTGCCTTCCACACGGCTGTCTGGAAGGGCGTGCCCTGAATGTCCAACGGGTAGTCAAAGGCGTACGTTGGGTCTTCAGCCAAGTTCAAGACCGCGGTTAGCCAAGGAGGCTGTTCATCACCGTCAACCCAAATGACAGCACTCTTGGCTGATCGGCGGTAACTCTCGGTCAATTCATCGCGGTTCGTGTCCAAGTGTACGTCGCAGATCCCTTTGCCAGTCGCTGCCACAAGGACGGCACCATACCGGCAGGGAGCTGTTGTGAAGTTCACGACACCTGTGGGTAGCGAACTTTCTGATGTGAGTGCAGCTGACATTGGATTGCCTTCGCAAGGGCCGGAGACGGAAGAGGACAGGACTTAACGCCCGTGGAACGCCGGGTTTGTCCGCTGCTTGTTCTTGAAGGCCTCAACGCCCGCGCTCGCGTCTTCCGTGAACTGTGTCAAGGCTCCCGCAATCCCCTCCAAGTGAGGACCGTCGTGGCGGCTCGACTCCGCGTCCACCAGTGCTTTAGTCGCTTGCACGGCAATAGGGGCATTGGCTGCGATGGCTTCGGCCATGGAGGCGATTCGTTGCTCGATCTCCTCCGGTTCCACCACTTCGTTGATCAGCCCCCAGCTCCCGGCTTTGGCTGCAGGGATGATCTCGCCTGTGAATATCAACTGTTTGGTTCGGCTGGGACCAATCACCTGCTTGAGAACCTGTGTGCCGCCCCATCCAGGAATGATGCCCAGCTTGGCTTCGGGCATCCCGACACGAGTCGTAGTAGTGGCAATCCGGATGTCTGCGGCCAATGCCAGCTCCAAACCTCCGCCAAGGGCCAATCCGTTCATCGACGCGATCACCGGGATCGCCAATGCCCTGATGCTGTTCATCAGGCTGCTGCCGGTCTTGATCCAAACTCTCCACATTTCGACCGGGGACATGGCGGCCCACTCGATGATGTCCGCGCCGCAGCAGAATGAGCGGTCGCCTGTGCTGGTGATCACCAGGACCCGGACTTCATGGTTGCGGTCCACTTCCTGAACATGCTCCGTCATCGCGTGCAGCATGTCCACATTGAGAGCATGAAGCTTGTCGGGCCTGTTCAGCGTGAGTTCCGCGACATGGCCATCGACGCGGAAGTTGATGTGTTCACTCATGTGTGTAGTTTGTGTAGTTGTTGTATCAAGACGGCTACCCAATGTCGTTGTTGGTCAGCCGCTGGATGATGTCCTCGGCAGCCCGCGTGCACATTGCCATCATGGTTAGGGAAGGGTTGATGCCGGGACAGCTGGGGAACACACCGCCGCTGAAGACAAAGAGACCGAGGGTGTCATGCACTTCCAGGTTCGGATCCACGACCGAAGCGGCCGGGTCCTCGCCCATGCGGATCCCTCCCAGATCGTGGCAACTGCCGACACCGGTGAATCTGGGACCCGGCCACGGATTCTGTCCGCCCATCTCAAGCAGGATTTCCTCGCACTTGTCTTCCATCCACTGCGACAGCTTGTGTTCGTTTTCGCGCATGTCGTAGGTGATGCGAAGGACGGGCAGGCCCAGACCGCTCTTGTCTCGATACAGCGGGTCCAGGTCAACGAAGTTGTGGGTGTGCGGCAGGGTTTCCGGTTGTATGCGCAAAACTCCCTGGTGTTGCCAGTTGCGGATATGTTCCTTGTACCTCGGCCCCCAGTCGGGCACGTCCAGAGGCAGGGCCTCCTTGCTGATGGCGAGTGGATTGACGTTCGGTTCGGCGCTGATGGTGGCCCCGCCAAGGAACCCGTTCGCTTCGGCATCGAAGTCGTCGTAGAGAAAATCGTCCAGGATCAAGGACTGGGGTGCGAACCCGGCATGGCGGTTGAAAACCTGATCCGGGAACATCGCCAAGACGTGGGCGAAGTTCTTGGTCATCACGTTCCGGCCCAACTGCTCCCGGTTGTTGCCCAATCCTCCGGGATGTCGGTCGTCGTTGGAAAGGAACAGCAGACGCAGGTTTTCCCACAGGTAGGTGCCCAGGATCAGGCAACGTCCCCTTTGGACGTGAACCTGGCCGTCAGGTGCAAAGTATTCAACTCCGCACGCGTGGCCCGAATCGTCCGCCAGGATGCGGAGCGCCCGGCAGCGTGCCTTCAGTTCGAGGTTGCCGGTTGCCAAGGCCTTCGGCACACATTCGGTTGCCGGCATCCAGACACTATCGTCAAAGGTCCCAAAACCGCATATCCAGCCGGAGTATGTGGTGGCCGGGCGGCCGCGGTAGGGCACCGTGTTGATTCCGGACGGGACCGGGTAGGGTTGCAGCCCCATGCGCTCGGCCGTCTCCCGGAACACCTCTCCGTAGCGGAAGGGCAGCATCGGTGGGTTGGGCAGGTCCCGGCTGCGCGGGATTCTGGGCAGATGGCTGACCCCGGAGATGCCAATGTCCCATTCCAGCTGGGAATAGTACGGTTCCAGGTCCTCGTAAGAAATCGGCCAGTCGGCCGCCGGACTGTTGTCCGGGAGCAGGTGGTCCCAGCCGTTCTCTTGGATGCGGGAACGGAGGCGGAAGTGGTGTGGGTGGAAACGCCGCAGCCAGGTGCCGTAGTGGTACGAAGATCCGCCCACACCGTTCACCATCCGGCCCAGCGAATAGGTGGCCGGTTGGGTTGGCTCGCCTTCATTGCGGCGCCAACGGGGGGATTCGCTGTTGAACTTCGGCCCCAAGCCGGCTCGCGCGTAGTAGGCCTGCTGCAATTCATCCGGGAGGTAGTCGCGCCGCGACAGATACGGTCCGGCCTCCAAGGCAACGACCTTGAGGCCGGCCTCGGCGAACAACGGTGCCACCACGCTGTTCAGCATGCCCAGCCCAATCAGAATGACATCGGCCTCGCCGTCCGGCGGGTTGAGGCCGGCGTCCGGGTCGAACTGCGGCGGAACCGGCAACTGACCGTCGGGCCTGGTGAACTCAAGGCCCTGCAAATCCTCCAGCGATTGGAACCGGCCTCCTTTCGTGACCGGTTCGGAGGACATCATCTCCTCGGGAGAGTGGCTGAGCCAGACACCGGGATGCCCGATGGTCTTCCAACCCAGTTTGTCCCGGTTGCCTCCGTGAACCGGATCCGAAAACACTCCCTCCCGCATGTGACCGATCGCCATGTCCATGAAGTCGGGGCCGGTGGGATGGCGAAACCCGACCAGTTCGCCGGCCTCAAGGGTCTTGAGCAGATCGTCCTTCTGTTCGTCGCTGCACGCTGCGAAATGGAGACCGGTCAGGTCCACGGCGCCCTGGTCCAGACTGTCCAGTCCCTGTCGGTAGGCAGGCGCGTCCTCCTGGGCATACCCGGTCAAGGTATTTTCCAGGTACCCCATGACGCCAATCTCGGCAGCGCCGGGCAGCCCGTCGTCGGCGGGGAAGAGCCGCTCGAACAGGGCGGCGGCGGTTTCGTGCTGACGCGGCGAAAAGACAGGGGACGACTTCGGTTGGGACATCGTAGTGGTCAGGTGGCTGGCTGCAGCTTGAGGTTTATCGATTCGGGTGCAAACAGGGAGGGATCCATCGAGCGCATGTCGGACGAGCGGTGCAACCGGAACCCACACTGAGCCTGGACATCCCGGTCGAAGTCCACGCCGGGCGCGATCTCCGTGACGATCCAGCCATCCGCCCCGAGCTGTAGCACGCAGCGCTCCGTAACTACCTTTACGTTCTGGTCCCGCTCCTTGGCATGGTGTCCGCTGAACGTGACATGCTCGACTTGGTCGACAAACTTTCACACCTTGCCCTCGTTCCGGATGTGGAGGCTCCGCTCCTCCATCTCCAGGTTGAGGCCGGCCGTGGTGAAGGTGCCGCTGAACACGATTTTGCGGGCGTGGCTTGATCCACGTTCGCCACATTTCCACCGGGGACATGGCCGACCACTCGATGATGTCCGCGCCACAGCAGAACGATCGGTCGCCCGTGCTGGTGATCACCAATACCCGGATCTCATGGTTGCGATCGATGTCCTGGACATGCTCCGCCAGCGTGTTCAGCATGTCCACATTGAGTGCGTGAAGCTTGTCGGGCCTGTCCAGCATGAGTTCCGCGACATGGCCGTCGACACGGAAGTTGATGTATTCGCTCATATTTGTGTTGTTGTTGTGTCGAGACGGCTACCCAATGTCGTTGTTTGCCAACCGCTGGATGATGTCCTCGGCGGCCCGCGTGCACATTGCCATCATGGTCAGGGACGGGTTGATCCCGGGACAGCTGGGGAACACACCGCCGCTGAAGACAAAGAGACCAGGGGTGTCATGCACTTCCAGATTCGGATCCACGACCGAGGCGGTCGGATCCTCGCCCATGCGGATCCCGCCCAGATCGTGACAGCTGCCGACACCGGTGAATCTGGGACCCGCCCACGGATTCTGTCCGCCCATCTCAAGCAGGATTTCCTCGCACTTGTCTTCCATCCACTGCGACAACTTGTGTTCGTTTTCGCGCATGTCGTAGGTGATGCGAAGAACGGGCAGGCCCAGTCCGCTCTTGTCACGATACAACGGGTCCAGGTCAACGAAGTTGTGGGTGTGCGGCAGGGTTTCCGGTTGGACGCGCAACATGGCCAGGTGTTGCCAGTTGCGGACAAATTCCTTGTACTTGGCCCCCCAGGTGGATGCGTCTGGAGGCGGGGACTCCCTGCTGATCGAGAGCGGGTTGCTACTGGGTTCGGCGCTGATCGTGGCGCCGCCAAGGAACCCGTTCGCTTCGGCATCGAAGTTGTCGTAGAGAAAATCTTCCAGGATCACGGACTGGGACGCGGACCCGGCATGACGGTTGAAGACCTGATCCGGGAACATCGCCAAGACGTGTGCGAAGTTCTTGGTCATCACATTCCTGCCCAACTGTTCCCGGTTGTTGCCCAAACCTCCGGGATGCCTTTCGTCGCGGGACAGAAACAGCAGCCGCAGGTTCTCCCACATGTAGGTGCCCAGAATCAGGCACCTGCCCCTTTGAACGTGGACCTGGCCGTCGGGTGCGAAATATTCGACCCCGCACGCACGGCCCGAATCGTCCGCAAGGATGCGCACGGCCCGACAGTGCGCCTTCAAGTCCAGGTTGCCGGTTTCCAAGGCCTTGGGTACGCACTCGGCGGCCGGCATCCAGACACTGTCGTCGAACGTCCCAAAACCACAAATCCAGCTGGAGTACGTGGTGGCCGGGCGGCCGCGGTAAGGCACTGTGTTGACTCCAGACGGGATCGGGTAGGGTTGCAGGCCCATGCGCTCCACTGCCTCTCGGAATACCTCCCCGAATCGATAGGGCAGACTCGGCGGGTTGGGCAGGTCCCGGCTGCGCGGGATTCTGGGCAGGTGGCTGACCCCGGAGATGCCAATGTCCCATTCCAGCCGGGAATAGTAGGGCTCCAGGTCCTCGTAGGTGATGGGCCAGTCGGCCACCGGGCTGTGGTCCGGCAGCAGGTGGTCCCATCCGTTTTCCCGGATCCTTGAACGGGCGCGGAAGTGGTGCGGGTGGAAACGCCGCAGCCAGGTGCCGTAGTGGTACGAGGACCCGCCCACACCGTTCACCATCCGGCCCAGCGAATAGGTGGCCGGTTGGGTTGGCTCGCCTTCATTGCGGCGCCAACGGGGGGATTCGCTGTTGAACTTCGGCCCCAAGCCGGCTCGCGCGTAGTAGGCCTGCTGCAATTCATCCGGGAGGTAGTCGCGCCGCGACAGATACGGTCCGGCCTCCAAGGCAACGACCTTGAGGCCGGCCTCGGCGAACAACGGTGCCACCACGCTGTTCAGCATGCCCAGCCCAATCAGAATGACATCGGCCTCGCCGTCCGGCGGGTTGAGGCCGGCGTCCGGGTCGAACTGCGGCGGAACCGGCAACTGACCGTCGGGCCTGGTGAACTCAAGGCCCTGCAAATCCTCCAGCGATTGGAACCGGCCTCCTTTCGTGACCGGTTCGGAGGACATCATCTCCTCGGGAGAGTGGCTGAGCCAGACACCGGGATGCCCGATGGTCTTCCAACCCAGTTTGTCCCGGTTGCCTCCGTGAACCGGATCCGAAAACACTCCCTCCCGCATGTGACCGATCGCCATGTCCATGAAGTCGGGGCCGGTGGGATGGCGAAACCCGACCAGTTCGCCGGCCTCAAGGGTCTTGAGCAGATCGTCCTTCTGTTCGTCGCTGCACGCTGCGAAATGGAGACCGGTCAGGTCCACGGCGCCCTGGTCCAGACTGTCCAGTCCCTGTCGGTAGGCAGGCGCGTCCTCCTGGGCATACCCGGTCAAGGTATTTTCCAGGTACCCCATGACGCCAATCTCGGCAGCGCCGGGCAGCCCGTCGTCGGCGGGGAAGAGCCGCTCGAACAGGGCGGCGGCGGTTTCGTGCTGACGCGGCGAAAAGACAGGGGACGACTTCGGTTGGGACATCGTAGTGGTCAGGTGGCTGGCTGCAGCTTGAGGTTTATCGATTCGGGTGCAAACAGGGAGGGATCCATCGAGCGCATGTCGGACGAGCGGTGCAACCGGAACCCACACTGAGCCTGGACATCCCGGTCGAAGTCCACGCCGGGCGCGATCTCCGTGACGATCCAGCCATCCGCCCCGAGCTGTAGCACGCAGCGCTCCGTAACTACCTTTACGTTCTGGTCCCGCTCCTTGGCATGGTGTCCGCTGAACGTGACATGCTCGACTTGGTCGACAAACTTTCGCACCTTGCCCTCGTTCCGGATGTGGAGGCTCCGCTCCTCCATCTCCAGGTTAAGGCCGGCCGTGGTGAAGGTGCCGCTGAACACGATCTTGCGCGCATGGGCCGTGATGTCGATGAAGCCGCCGGCCCCGGCCGTGATGGCCGGCCTGGCGGCGATCCGCGACACGTTGACGTTGCCTTCCCGATCGATTTCCAAGAACGACAGCAGCGCCTGATCGAAACCGGCTCCCTGAAAGTAGGTGAACTGGTCCGGGGACGGTACCAGGGCCTGGGCGTTGACGGCGCATCCAAACTGGAATCCCAGCAGCGGCAGGCCGCCCACTGCTCCCTGTTCAATGACCCATGTGACGGACCCGTCCAGGCCTTCCTCGAGCAGAATGTAGGGAACCAGGGCGGATATGCCGAAGCCGAGGTTGACGGTCTGGCCGTCGGCCAGTTCCTGGGCGGTACGCCGGGCGATGACCTTCTCGGGCGACCAGGCAATCGGCTCCAAGTCGGCAACGTCGACCATTGTTTCCCCGCTGATGGCCGGGTCGTAGTCGGTTTGTGTGGTCTGGCGCTGGTCGGGGGCCACGAACAAGTGGTCGACCAGGATGCCGGGTACCCGGACGGTCTGCATCGGCAGTGAACCCGCCGGCACGATTTCACTGACCTGGGCAATGGTCGTGCCGCCGTTGTTGCGGGCCGCCAAGGCCTGTTCATAGGCGCCCAGATAGGCGCCCTCGCGCCGAAAGGCCAAATTGCCGTTGGTGTCGGCGGTTGTGGCCCGGACGACGGACACGTCGGGAGTCAGGGCGGGATAGAACAGCCACTCCTCGCCCCTGAACTCCTCAACTTCCACCAGGGTCGCGGCGGTGCGGCGGTTCATGCGACCCCCCTGCCGGCGGGGATCCACGAACGTTCCCAACCCGACCTTGGTCAGCACCCCCGGCCGTTTGGCCGACCCTTCGCGCAACATGTGGAAGATGATGCCGCTGGGTAGGTTCCAGGCCTCGATCTCGTCGTTGTCGACCATGGACCAGATCCTTGGGGTGGGTGCGCTGGACGGTCCGCTGGGATAGGACCCGGCGATGATGCGCGCAATCAACCCCGGCTGGGCGATGCGATCCACCCCCTTGACGCCATACATGTCCCCCGCTGCGATGGGGTGGATCAGCACCAGGTCGCGCGGCGTACCGGTTTGGCGGAAATGTTCGCCCAGCGCCGCCAGCACGGCGTCCGGGCAACCCAGTCCGCTGGAGGAACTGACGGATACGAGGTTTCCGTCCGCGAAGAGGGCACCGACCTCTGCCGCGGACTCGAGAATCGCAGGGCGCGGCATCCGCGTTGGGTCCAACCGTTGGCTCAGGAAGCCGCCGGTTTCGGGGCCGGAGAAATCCGGAGCGCGTGGGCCGGTGCCCCGTCCAGGGGGGAGTCGGTCCGGAAAACCAGGCCCTGCTCGGTTTGGTTCAGGGCTGCTTTCGTTCTGTCGGCCAGGACCGTGGCCCGGGCATCGGGGCCAGCCACCAGGCCGTTGATGGCAAACTCCCGACTGCCGGGGTTATCCATCAAAATGGCGTACAGGTCTCCGTCACGGGTGGTGTAGCGGACGTCAACCCCGCCGTCGGTGGAGCCTTCAGCCGTGCGCCAGGGACGGGAATCGAAGATGGCTTCTCCGTTACCGGCGAGCCAGGTGCCGAGGGACCGGAGCCGTTCGGCCTGCATGGGGGGTATCCGCCCATCCGCGGTGGGACCCACGTTGATGAGCAGGTTTCCATTCTTGCTGACGATGTCGATGAAAGAGTGGATCAGAGCCTCGGCCGAGAGGTACTGGTCGACCCCTTCCTGGCGGTTGTATCCGAAGGATGCCCCAATGCCGCGGCAACTCTCCCACTTCTTTTCCTGGATTGAGTCGTACTGCTGGTACTCCGGTGTGGTGAAGTCATGGTGCACCGGCGCGAGCTGGGATGCGCCCGAGGAATCGAAGATCTGGCCGAACCGGTTGTTGACCAGGCCGTCCGGCATGGCGTTGAAGTAGTCCGCAAACAACTGGTTGGTGTTGTGGTGTCGCGGCCACCCGATGTCGTTCCACAGAATTGCGGTTTCGTAACGGTCAATCAACTCCCGCCAGTGGGCATCCGCGTAGGCGACATACTCCGGGCTCTGAGGGCAGGCGGCCCTGAGATCCATCCTGCTCCTGATGACCTGGGGCGTAAAGGTCCAGTCCACCCCTCCGGAGTAGTAGTAGGCCATCGTCAGGCCGCGGCCGCGCACGGCCTGTGCCAGCTCGCCGCACAGGTCCCGGCGGGCGTAGTACCCCTCGAGGTACGGATTGGGCGTGCGACTGGGCCACAGCAGAAACCCGTCATGGTGCTTGGTGGTCAGGACCACATACCGCGCGCCCACTTCCTTGAACAGATCGGCCCACGAATCGGGATCCCACTGTTCGGCCCCTTCGTTGAACGGACCCACGAAGTCGCGGTAGGCGTGTCCGTGGCCGTAGGTTGCGAAGTGGTGCTGCTGGGTTGGGCTTCCGGGGATGCGGTAGGTGTTGGCGTACCACTCGGCATAGGCGTTGACGGTGAACCAGTCGGCCCAATTGCCACTCTCGATCACCTCGCCCAGATCCCCTGAGTTGGGTGCCCAGGCCGGTACGGAGTACAGCCCCCAATGAATGAAGATGCCAAGCTTGGCGTTGTGGAACCAGGTCGGCACAGGGTGCTGTGACACCGACTCCAGCGTGGGCTGGTATTGCATGCGGTCCTCGGTTGGCTGAATCAGCAGGGTGCCGCCCGGCTGGCCCGAACGGCGGGGTCTAGAACAGAGAGTCCGGGGTCGTGGAATAGCACCAGCGATTCTCAAGCAGGTAGTCGCACACCTTGGCCAACGCCTCCTGCGTGCCGATCTGCTTCAGAGCCTCGACCGCGAAGCCGCGGACATAGCGGTTTTCGTCTCGCAGCGTGGCCATTAGGGGATCGATGGCCTCTGCGGCATCGGCCCGGTACCGCCCCAGGGACAGGGCTGCACTGTAGCGCACCTGGTCGTCGTCGTCCTGCAGCGCCGGGATCAGAACCGGGACGGCGGCGGACACATCCTCCAGCATGCCGAGGGCCTCGACCGCGGTGCGCCTTACCCAGCGGTCCCCATCCTGCACGCAGGCTGCAATGTTCGGGGTGATGTCGGCGGCGGCCGCCCCCTGCTCGCCGGCAGCAAACAGGGCATGGCGCCGGGCCAGGGCCGATTCGTGTCCGATACCTTCGTGAATCGTCGCCAAGGCCTCCGGACCGGCCGTGCTGAGCCCGTAGCCGGCGCGGCGGCTGACGGCCGTCGACTTGGATGCCAGCAGTTCACGCAGTTGCCGAATGCCGTCGCGCCCGCAATGGGCCAGTTCATAGGCGGCGCCGACGCCGTCGGGCTCGTAGTCGCCGGCCACCAGCTCTGCGAGTTCGGTGGGTTCCCGGTCCGATGTCGGGCCGTTCCCGTTCGCGTCCGGCCGCCCGGACAACCAGTTCCAGTGATCCCGCCATAGGGTTTCGTGTGTGTGCGGAGGGCCGTCACCGTTGAGGCCTTGCCACTCGTCGGTCCGGTTGTCCCAAGTCGGTTCCGTGGGTCGGGTCATCCGGGTAAACTGGAACTTCAGCATAGCGCGGTTGCGGTTGGAGAGGTTGGCGCCGCCGCGGTGCCACAGGTCGTAGTGAATCAACGCGAAGGTGCCGGCCCGGCCTTCCAGGAACAGGGGCTGCTCGGTTTCGTCGCCCGGTCGCTTGTCGTAGTACTGCGTGCCCGGGATGATGCCGGACGGCCCCATCTCGGTATCCACCGTCTGCGGATAGTAGAAGATCATGGCCCACCACTGCCGGTGGTTGCGTACGCGGGCGTAGCCCCAGTAGCTGTCCTTGTGCCAGGACTGGACCTTGCGGCCCGGCGAGGTGAAGTGGCAGTGCCGGTGCGGCTGGGTGAGGTAGTCGGGCCCCAACACGCTGCCGACCGCGCCGCGGATTACGGGATGGCGAAAGACTTCCTGGACCTCGGGGACGCGCGGCAGGATGTTGTTGCCGGGATTGCCCTCCTGTTCCATGACCGCTTCGATCCGGGTATTCATGGCGTTGTGAAAACTGTCCGGAAAGTCCGTATTGAGGATCAGGTAGCCGTGGGCGATGAAATGGCGCATCTGCTCGTCGGTGAGCAGAATCGGATCGGGTGTCATGGGGGTACTCCGGGTGCCGGCATGCAGTCGCTGAAAGGCGTAAACACAACCGCAGCGTATGGATTTCGGGCCAAGGAACAGGGAACGGTGGGTAGTGGATTATAGATTCGTGCCTAAGTCGGGTCAATGCAGTCTGGTTAATGGCGTCTGTCTGCGGTGAAGCAATAGTCGTGAGGCCTGCCGTTGCTGGGCGCCTGGAAACTTCGGTCAGGCCAACCAACGAATTCAGTGGCCGGGGACGGACTTCTTTCACTCATGTCCATCGTCTCCGGTACAGATGGCGCCTTGCCAACGGCAATGGACTGCAAGGGCACTGTCCCCGGACCCTCGAAGCCTAGCTCCCCGGCCCGATAGCCCACCATCGCGAACCGTCACCCCAAGGTCAACAGCTTCAACCGCACGTCGGACTCTCGCTTGTCACGGTTGCCGGAAATTCTCTCGCCAGAGGCTCCAGCCCGTGGTAGCGAGTACCAAGGGGATCATCATCGCAATCAATTGCCAAACAACTTCATGGTGCACGCTTGTGGATTCGCCTGTCTCCAAGGTGAGCAGGCTTATCCAGTTGTGGAAGAACCAGATAGCAAGGGCCGCGTTGGCATAGAACAGTGTGTGGACGCCGCGCCGGAGCATAGGGTTGCCGTCGGACTGTGAGTTCATCCGCCGGAGGTTCACCACCAGAGCGACAAGAATGCCCAGTCCTGAGATGACGTTCATCACGTCCCACACACGCTGCGGATTGTCATACAACGGACTGAAAAGGAACTGCGCCAGGTATAGTGCCGAGTACACCATCATGAGGCCGCCAATCCCCCGCGCAACCGTGGTCATAAGAACCTGCTCCTGCCTTTCGCTCGTGTAGCCGGATCGTTGTTCACCTACCGCACAGGGTTCTCCGGCAAGGGAAATTGGCCCCATCCGGTCCTTCGTTGCAGGCGGCAAGGAGAAATTGTATCCGCCTGCTAACGTGCCCTTTGGCCGGTGCCCCGGTGATCGTTCCGGTGTCGGACAAGCCGGGAGCCAAAACAACCGGCGGGACTGCCGTGGATTCTTACCCCGATGGTGCCCAGGTCATTTCCAGCAGGGTCTACTTCACTCTCTTTGGATCTGCCTGGATTGATGTGCCCCGATCGGTTGCCCTGGATCAGAAGAATGCAGGTTATTGGCAATGCCAGCTGAGAGGTATCCAGCAAGTGGGGGCACACTTCCTGCTTGCGGCGCAGACCATTGGGCTGCACCGGTTTTGCCGCGAGGTTTTGCCGCCTATATATCATTGACTGGGCCCGCAGTCTTCAAGGCTGCGGATCCTGCTCCCATGGAGCCGTCATGTGGCTCGGCGGACACGGGAACCCACCCACTGAAGAAGGAACTCGGCCATGCAGGATGCATCCATTCAGGTAGACAGGGGGCAGCGACCAGGCGCCGAACAGGACACCCGCCTTGACTGGTGGCGGAACGCCAAGTTCGGCCTGTTCATTCACTGGGGGCTGTACGCCATTCCGGCCGGCGTGTGGCAGGGCGAGCATGTGCCCGGCATTGGCGAATGGATCATGTTGCGGGCCCGCATCCCGGTCGCGGAGTACAGCCCCCTGGCTGAACAGTTCAATCCGGTAGCCTTCGACGCCAGGGCGTGGGTTGCGTTGGCCAAGGCGGCCGGTCAGAAGTACATCGTCATCACCTCGAAGCATCATGACGGGTTCTGCCTGTTCGATTCGGCCGAGACCGACTACTCCATCGCCAGGGGCACGCCGTTCGGCCGGGACGTGATCCGGGAACTGGCGGACGAATGCCGACGGCAGGACATGCGGTTGGGGTTCTACTACTCCCAGACCCAGGACTGGTACCAGCCCGACGGCGATGGCAACGACTGGGACTACGACGAGTCGCAGAAGAACTTCGCGGCCTACATCGACAACTATGTCAAGCCCCAAGTGCGCGAACTGCTGACCAACTACGGGGACGTGGCCCTCATCTGGTTCGATACCCCGAAGGGCATCACCGAGCGGCAGAGCCGCGAACTGCTCGAACTCTGCAACGAATTGCAGCCGGACTGTCTGGTCTGCGGGCGTCTGGGCAACACCTTGGGCGACTACGCCACCACCAATGACAACACCATTCCCGCAGGGGCCGTGCCGGGCGACTGGGAAGTGCCGGCAACCATGAACGACACCTGGGGATTCAAGACCCACGACCACAACTGGAAGAGTGTTACGGATCTGATTCAAAAGCTGGTGGACATCGTCAGCAAGGGCGGGGTATACCTGCTCAACGTGGGCCCCACCGCACTGGGCGAGATTCCGCCGGAGAGCATCGAGCGGCTGGAGGCGATGGGCGCGTGGCTGGCACGGTACGGGGAATCGCTCTATGGAACCCGGGCCGGCCCGGTGCAGGACGTGGCAGGTATGCGCACCACCCGCAAGGGCGAGGTCATTTACCTGCACGTGTTCGACTGGCCCGCCGATGGGAATCTCTCCTTGCCGGACCTGGACGTGGACACGGCCGACGTGCTGGGTGGCAGTGGCGAGGCGATAACGGTGGCGCGGTCCTCCGACGGTCTCCTGCTGTCCAATCTTGGCTCCGCACCGGATCTCCATTGCTCCGTCATTCGCCTGGACCGGAACGCATAGACGGCGCACAACCGATCGCCCACTGAACAAGGGACCCCAATTCGTGACGCAGGAAACCGTCTTCTCCGTAGACACTTCATCCATCAAGTTCGGCCCTGGCTCCATCTCCGAAGTCGGCGAGGACCTGACCATTCTGGGTGTGCGCCGCGCAATGTGGCTGTGCGATCCCAACCTGGTCGGCACGGATGGGCAGGTCCGGCTCGCCGGACACCTGGCGGACGCCGGTATCGAATTCGAGCTGTTCGACGCCATCCGGACCGAGCCATCGCTCGATTCGTTCAAGGCCGCCGCCGATTTTTCGGTGCAGGGCAACTTCGATGGGTTTCTGGCGATGGGGGGCGGCTCCACCATCGACACCGGCAAGATCGCCAACCTGTTCTCGGTCTATCCGAACGACTTCTTTGCCTACGTGAACGCGCCCATTGGGCAGGGCAAGCCGGTGCCCGGCCCGCTGAAGCCCATGATTGGGATACCGACCACCGCCGGAACCTCCAGTGAAATCACCGGTGTGGCCATCTTCGATGACAAGGCGACCAACTCCAAGACCGGCATCTCCCACCGGTTCATGCGACCCTCGATGGGGGTGCAGGATCCGGAACTAACCATCGACCTGCCGCCGATGGTCACGGCGTGCACCGGCCTGGACGTGCTGTGCCACGCGATCGAGAGCTACACCACCATCGACTACACCTCCCGTCCGAAGCCGGAAGGCAGCCTGCACCGCCCGACCTACCAGGGGTCGTCCCCTGTGAGCGACATCTGGGCCTGCGAGGCGATCCGGCTGGTGGCACAGAACCTGCCCCGGGTACTGAGGGCTCCGGCCGACCTCGAGGCTCGTTCGAACATGATGCTGGCGGCGGTCTACGGGGGCATGGGGTTCGGCAACGCCGGGGTGCACCTCTGCCACGGCATGTCCTATCCGGTCTCCAGTCTGGTGCGGGAGTACCGGGCGCCCGACTACCTGACCGAACATCCGCTGGTGCCGCACGGCATGTCGGTTGTCCTCAATGCACCTGCGGTCTTCCGGTTTACGGCCGCCGCGAATCCGGCCAAGCACCTGGAGGCGGCCCGTCTCATGGGCCGCGACATCGCCGGCGTGCCCGAAGCCGAAGCCGGCGAACTGCTGGCGGACTGCCTCATTGAGATCATGAAGGCCACGATGATGCCCAACGGATTGGAGGCAGTGGGGTACGGTCCCGCCGACGCGGAAGTCCTGGCCGAAAAGACCCTGCCGCAGCACAGGGTCACCAAGCTGTCCCCCCGACCCGCGGACGGCAACGATCTGACCCGTTTGTTCCTGGAGGCGATGAGGATTTGGTAATGGAAGTTGTGCCATGAGCCGCGCCGAACCTTCGGACCGCATGACCCGGGCGGTGGTGGTTGCCATCATCGCGTCGGCTCTGTCCGTGATGCTGAGCGCCGGGATCCGTCAGGGATTCGGGCTGTTCCTGACGCCAATCACCGCCGAATTGGGGGTGGGCAGGGAAACATTCGGCATCGCGGCCGCCATCAGCAACCTGATGTTCGGCATCCCCGTCATGGGATTCCTGGCCGAGCGCTTCGGGTCCCGTCTGGTGCTGGGCGCGGGGGGTGCCATTTATGCGGCCGGGTTGCTGCTGGTAACCCAATGGGTGGCTACAGCCGGCCTGATTACCGGCCTTGGGATTCTGGTCGGCATCGGCCTTGCCGCCACCACCTACGTGGTTGTCCTTGGTGCTCTGGTGCAACTGGTGTCGCCGCGGCAGCGGGGGACGGTGTTCGGCATCATCACGGCCATGGGTTCGGCCGGATTTCTGGTGATGCCCCCGGTGGCCCAGTGGCTGGTCGACACCTACGGCTGGCAACAGGCGATTCGGATTGAGGCTGTGCTGATTCTGTCGGTCGTTCTGTTGTCCCTGGGACTTCCCGGCAAGCAGAAGAAGGGACAACAAACCGCCGCGGGCAAGGTCATGGAGCCCGAAGTGCCCTTGTGGTCGTTCGTCCGGGAAGGCTTCACCAAGCCCAGTTATCTGTTGCTGGTGTCGGGTTTCGTCGTGTGCGGGTTTCACATCGCCTTCATTGGCACGCACCTGCCGGTGTATTTGGAAGACAACGGGATCGGGCACATCCGCGGTGCCGCGCTGGCGTTCATCGGAGCTTTCAACCTGGTGGGCTCCCTGACCTTCGGTTGGCTGGCGGACCGGCTGCCCAGACGGTTTCTGCTCAGCTTCATCTACGGCATGCGCGGCGTGATCCTCCTGATCTACCTTCTGACCCCGATTACGGTGGTTTCAACCCTGCTGTTCAGCGCGGCCATGGGACTCCTGTGGTTGGCCACGGTGCCGGTTACAAGCGGCACGATCGCCCTGCTGTTTGGTCCCAAGTACCTGGCCATCATGTATGGCTTCGTCTTCTTCAGTCATCAAGTTGGTGCCTTCTTCGGCGCCTGGTGGTCCGGCAAGGTCTATGACGCGACCGGCTCCTACGATCTTGGGTTCTATGTCGCGATTGCACTGGGGCTGTATGGCCTGTTGGTGCACTTGCCGATTCAGGAAAAGCCCATCGAGATGAAGCTCACCCAGGCCCACGCCGCGGCATAGTGCCGGTTTGCCGCAAACCGACCGCTTGTCAACCGCAACTCCGCCCATGAGGAATCCATGAACATACAGGCCCTGCACGTCTACCCTATCGCGGTGGGCGATCCCCCTCTCCTCAATGCCGGAGGCCTTCATGCCCCGTACGCCCTCCGTTTGATTGTGGAGCTGGTGTCGGACGATGGAATCTCGGGCTTCGGCGAGGTGCCGGGCCACTTCAAGACTCGGGCCGCCCTGGAGGCGGTGCGTCCGGTGGTGGAAGGGGCCAGCCCCTTTCACTTGAACGATGTCCTGAACCGGATTGCCGCCTACCTGGATGTCGAGGACGATCGGGGTGACCGGCCATGGGACAGCCGGCAGGCAGTCCACGTGCGCAGTGCGATCGAAGTGGCCCTGCTGGACCTGCAGGGACGGATGCTGGGGCGTCCCGTGCACGAACTGCTGGGGGGCAAGGTCAGGGATCGGGTGGAGTTTTCCGCCTATCTCTTCTACAAGCACGAAGGGGCCGGGGGCGAACTCGGCTTCGATACGAAGCCCGGATTAACGGGCTGGGCCCAGGCCCGTCAGGCCGCTGCCCTGGATCCCGACGGAATCGTGGCGCAGGCGCGGGCCATGTGCGACGAATACGGGTTCAAGTCCATCAAGCTCAAGGGCGGGGCGTTTCCTCCCGACGAGGAGGCGGCGGCCATCCACGCGATGCGGGCCGCGTTTGGCCCGGGAACGCCCCTGAGGCTGGACCCCAACGCCATCTGGACGGTGGAGACCGCCATTCGCATCGGCCGGGATCTGGAAGGCGTGCTCGAGTACTACGAGGATCCGGTGCGCGGCCAGGAGGCGATGGCCGAAGTGCGCCAGGCCCTGGACATCCCCATGGCCACCAACATGTGCACGACTTCGTTCGAGGATCTGCCGGGAAGCGTTTCGCGCGGTTCGGAGGATGTCATCCTCAGCGACCACCACTTCTGGGGCGGCCTGCGGCCCAGTCAGGAACTGGCCGCGTTCTGCCGGGTGTTCGGTAGGGGCCTATCCATGCACTCCAACAGCCACGTCGGTATTTCCCTGGCCGCCATGACCCAACTGGGCGCCACCATCCCCAACCTGACCTATGCCTGCGACACGCACTACCCGTGGCAGGAAGACGAAGTGGTGGCCGGTGGCCACATCCAATTTGACGAGGGCTGTGTCGAAGTGTCGGACGAACCGGGTCTGGGGGTGGAAGTCGACCGGGACGAACTGGTGCGTCTGCAGGCCCAGTACGAGGTCTGCGGTCTGACGCACCGCGACGACGAAGTGGAGATGCAGAAAGTGGAGCCGGGCTGGAAGTTCGCGGCGACGAGGTACTAGAGTGCGATACCGTTCCCTTTGGCAGGCATAATGGCTGTTCGAACAAATGTGAACCGACCAAGGCAATGAGGACGCGCCAACCATGGCCAGAACCATTCACGAGAAGGATGAGCAACTCATCCACCCCCTGCACCATCCGCAGACTGTGCCCCAGACCATGGTGTTTGATCGCGCCGAGGGCATCTACCTGCACCGGGTGGACGGCCACAAAGTGATCGACGGCATGTCGGGCCTCTGGAACGTAAACCTGGGTCACGGCCGGCCGGAGTTGGCGGAGGCTGCGCACCGGCAGATGATGAGCGTGGCCTATATGTCCAATTATTCCGGTACCGGGTGCGCCACCACGATTGAGCTTGCGGACCGCCTCGCCGGGTTTGCCTACCCGGATCTCAACTCGACTTTCTTCACGTCGGGCGGAGCCGAGTCGACCGAGAGTGCGTTCAAGACGGTGCGCTGGTACTGGAAGCAGATGGGCAAGCCCAACAAGACGGCGATCATTTCGCGTTTCCGGGGCTACCACGGCGTGACTCTGGCCGCGCTCAGTGCCACCGGCATCCCCGGCTACTGGAAGCACTTCGAGCCCGTGATGCCGGGGTTTGTCCATGTCAACCCGCCGTACCCCTACCGGTTCGCAGGCGAAGTGCGCGAGGGGGAGACTGTGGGGTTGGCGGCGGCCCGCGAACTGGAGGAGAAGATCGAGGAACTGGGCGCGGACAATGTCGGCGCGTTCATCGCCGAACCTGTAATGGGCGCCGGCGGCGTGATCGTGCCTCCGGACGACTACTTCCCGCGCATCCGGGAGATCTGCGACGAGCACAACATCCTGTTGATTTCGGATGAGGTGATCACGGGCTGGGGCCGAACGGGCGAGTGGTTCGGTCTGCACCACTGGGGCGTCCAGCCGGACATGATGACCTTCGCCAAGGCCATCACCAGTGGCTACCTGCCGCTGGGCGGCATCCAGGTGCACGACCGGATCAAGGACGTGATGGACACCTGTCCGTTCGAGGATCGCTGGTTCCACGCCTACACCTATTCCGGCCACCCGACGTGCTGTGCCGTGGCCCTGGCCAACCTGGACATCCTGCAGGCCGGCGAATATCACAAGAAGGCCCGGCATGCCGGCACCTACCTCCTAGGTGCGCTCAGGCACCTGGAGGAGCATGACAACGTGGGTGAGGTGCGCGGCAAGGGGTTGATGCTGGCCGTGGAGCTGGTTGAGGACAAGGAGTCGCGGACGGAGGCCGGCACCGCCGAGGCCGTGAAGAGCGCCTGCATCGAAAAGGGGTTCATGCCGCGCGTGGTCGGCAACCTGGTTGTCATGTCTCCGCCGCTGATTTCCACCGACGCGGAACTGGACCGGATCGCCGATATCCTTGCCGAGGCCGTGGAAGAGGTTCACGCTGCCTGATCCGCACGCCGGATTCTTGCCAGGAGTTTGAACAGATCGGTACAGGGGCTCCTTCGGGAGCCTCTGCTGATTAAGGAGAATTCCATGCCCATGTGTGCTGAAGTTCTGGCCCGTTCACTGCACGATCTCGGTGTACGTACAGTGTTCGGTTTGCCGGGCGGGGAGAATGTCCGGATCCTGGACGCCCTCCGGTGCCAGGGCATCGAATTCGTGTTGGTGCGCAACGAATCCAGTGCCGCATATGCAGCATCCGCGCGCTGGACCCTGACCGGGAAACTTCAGGCATGTCTGACCACGTTGGGGCCTGGCATTACCCATGCCGCGGCCGGGGTGGGGCACCTGTGGCTCGACCGGGCCGGCGTGGTGGTGATTAGTGCGTGCACCGCGGAGGGATCCGGGCCCATGCACACGCACCAGGTATTGGATCAGGAACACTTGATGGCTCCGATGGTCAAGGCGCACATCAAGGTGGAGCCGGACAATATCCATTCCCTACGCGACGTGTGTTCCCTGGCCGCGGAGGGCAGGCCCGGTCCTGTCTACGTGCAGATTTCCAACGAAGTTGCCGGCTTGGCGGCCGCAGGCGATGGCACCGCCCCCGAACCTCGGCCTCCCGCCGGTCCGGAACCGGACATGGACGGTATGGAAAAGGCATGGGCCCTCATGGCACGCGCCCACCGGCCGGTGGTGGTTGCCGGGCTTGGAGCGCGGGACGCGTCCCTACGGACCTCGGTGCAAGCTGTGGCCAGCTCGTTGCAGGCCCCCATTGTGGCAACGCCCAAGGCCAAGGGCATCGTGCCGGACCGCCATCCGCTGGCCGCGGGAGTCATTGGATTGACCAGGACCGATCCGATTTACGAGCTTCTGGAGCAGGCGGACCTGGTGATTGCCATCGGGTTCGACGTAGTCGAGCTGGTTCTGCCGTGGGAATTCGACGGCGCCTTGGTGTGGGTTGCGGAGTGGCCCAATGTGGATCCGCCCCTGCCGGCCGATGTGGAACTCACGGGGGATGTCGCGGGACATCTCAGAACCCTGGCCCAGACCGCAGAGCCGGCGACGGGGTGGATCGATACCGACTTCCACGCCTTTAGAAAGGATCGCACAGTGCCGGCTCCCGAGGCCACGGCCGAGGGTCGGGTAAGCCCGCAGGCGGTCATGCGGTCCTTGCGCCGGCATTCGGACCCCGATGCAATCATGACGGTGGACGTGGGGTCCCATAAGATTCATTTTGCCCTGGACTGGCCCACCCACGACGTGTCCGGTTTCCTGCTGTCCAACGGTCTGTCGTGCATGGGATTCGGTCTGGCCGGGGCCATCGGAGCCGCGACGCTGGATCTCGGGAGACAGGTGATCTGCGTAATCGGTGACGGTGGATTGGCCATGTGCGCCGGCGAACTGGGCCTGCTCCGAGAACTGGGTGCCAATGTCAAGGTGGTGGTGATGCAGGACGAGGCATTGGACCTGATTCGTGTGGCACAACTGCGTGCGGGCAGTCCGGTGCACGGAACCGAGTACAGAGTGTCGGTGGACCACACACGGCTGGCGGCGGCCTATGGGATTCCCAGCCGGCGGGTCACGGACAATGCCTCTCTGGATGATGGTGTGCGCACAGCCTGCACCCAGACTGGTCCCTACTTGATAGAGGTCATGCTGGATCCCGTGTCCTATCCGACCTTTCCTTCCACGCCAGATGGCCGCGGCGCAACGTATCCGCAATAGGTTCCGCATCCGAACAGTGGAATTGCCGCGCGGCAGTTGAGAACCGTTTCACACGTAGATGCCTTCGAGCGTGGGAGCGATCGCGCTCCAGTCAAAGCGGGTTTCGACCAGGCGTCTCCCATTGGCCACGCGCGACCATGCAGGTTCCGGCTCAGTCCAGGTCCGCGCAATCGCGGTAACCAGATCGCTCGGGTTGTCCGCCAGCAAGCAGTGGGTTCCGTTTTCCAGAGGCAGGCCTGCAATCCCCTGGTTCGTTGATACCAGAGGGATGCCCGCGGCCAGGGCTTCCAGAACCTTGAATCTTGTTCCTCCCCCCTGAAACAGCGGCACAACGAAGGTGGCAGCCTGTTCCAGGAATGGCACCAGGGACTCGACGAAACCAGTGACAGTGACTCCCGGCATGTCATTGAGGGCCTGTACGTCCGCGGCCGGATCTCGGCCCAGGATCGTGAACGATGCGTCCGGGAACCGTTCGCGCAATGCAGGCATGACTTCGCGACAGAACCAGGTCACACCCGTGACATTGGGGCGGTAGTCCATCTTGCCCATGAACAGCAGGCTGTGGGGACGTACCGAATTCCGGTCGACCTTCGGCAAGGACCGGACATCCAGGCAATTGGGAACCAGCGATACGCGATGTGCAGGAACGTGTTCCAGGACTTGGTCCCGGTCCTCGGGGCTGACGGTTGAAACGTGCCAGGCACTTCGCCAGGAACCCGTTTCGTGGTGCCTGGTCCTATGGGTCTGCAGGTGGTTGTAGAGGCGATAGGGAATATCAGCGACGGACAAGGTCTCATCGGCCTGCATCGATTCCCGCAGGCGATACTCGATGTTGTGTTCATCCAGGACGTAGGGAACCCTGGCTGAGAGCCGGTGACGGACCCGGTTCCATGTTCCCATCATCTCGAATCCGGCCACATGGACGCAGTCGAAGGGTTTGGTTGTATGCCGGGCCAACGCCGTGTCCACCAATGGGTCGCTTGCATAGGCCTGCCAGATGTCGGGTACGTGTCTGCCCATGTCCAGGAACCTGGTTGCCAACGGACGTGTCGGCCACACGACGACTGCGGCGAACTCGGCGAGAGTCGCGACTTCCGAGGGCAGGGTGGGCGGGCCTGCGTCGAAGGTGCCGCACAGCAGCTCCACCTCGTGCCTTTCCGCCAAAATTCTGAGGAGGTGGAAGTTGCGCAGGTTGCGGCCTTGGGTAAGCGGCCACGGTACAACAGGGGCAAGGAACAGGATGCGCATGGTCTCTTTACCGGATCATGTTTGGCGGGCCGCCGCGCGGTAGACGTTCAGGGTCTGTCTGGCTGCCTTTTCCCAACTGAACTCCAAGACCCTTTTGTGGCCCTTGTTCACCAGGTCGGAAACGAGCTCCTCCGAGTTGAGCAGCGCCAAGATATTCGAGGCAACCGCCTCGGGGTCCCCGGGGTCGTGGGTAAGGGCGGCGTTGCCTGCGATCTCCGGCAGGCAGGACGCATGGCTGCACACCACGGGCGTACCACTGGCCATGGCCTCCAGAAGCGTAAAACCGAAGCCTTCGTACAGCGCCGGATGAACCAGGCACTTGGCATGCCTGTAGGCTTGGGCCAAGGATGGTTCCGACAGTTGTCCGGCAAAGACACAGGCATTCTCGATGCCGCGCTTGGCGGCCTGTTCCTCCATATCGTCCTGGAGCCAGCCCGAAGCACCCGCCAGCACCAGCTTCAGCCGACGGCCTTCGGGACGGGCATGGACCATGGCGAAGGCAGTCAGCAGGGTGGCAATGTTCTTCCGGGGTTCCAGTGTACCCACGTGCAGAAGGTAGTCGTCGGGCAGCCAGTCGGGTTTGGGGATTGCGGTGGAATCCGGTTCCATGCTGTTCTGCAGAAATCCCGGATCAACGGCATGCGGCACAACAGTCGTCTTGGCGGCCGCTTCCGGGAAACGGGCGGCCAAGTCGGCAGCCGTGTGTCGGCTTGGCACCAGAATGCCCGCGGCATGCCGCACGGCACGGGGCAATTGGCCATAGTAGGCGGCGGCGTCATCCGTTAGGACCTCGGGCCATTTCAGGAAGGCCAGGTCGTGGACCGTGATTACGGTTGGCAATCTGGTCTGCAATGGTCCGATGAAGTCCGGGAAGTGGACCACATCCCATCTTCCCAGCGAGAGTTCCAGGGCCAGGCTGGCTTGTTCCCAGGCGTGGTGGACTGGACTGAACAGGGTCCGGTGGCGCCACTCCGTCGGCACGCGCTGTGCCGGCGGCTGGCGCCTGTGGTGAAAGACGGTGAATCGGTCCCCGGAATCGAGCGCGCGCAGTGCGGAACACAGGTTGCGGGTATACCGCGTGATGCCGGCCTGCCGATGGTATGCAAGCCTGGCATCAACGCCGATTCGAATCATCGGTGGGTGCAGACTTTTCTATAAATTGGTCGGTCGTGGCGGCCGACATCCTCTGGACACTTCAGTGGCACAATTATTGTGACATCATGTGTCGCCAACGGCACAGGGACCGTTTCGGCCACAAACCGCCCGGTTCCGTTCACCAGCAATCGCGTCGCTTTGCCGACCGGGCATGAGGTCTAGCATCATGGATTTGCCACAGCTGGAACAAATCGTCAATTGGCTCGACGAGGAACACAAGCGCAACCGCACGGAGATCGTGCGGTTGGGGCACCTGCTGGAAATGCAGGGCAACAGCCAGGTCGGACAGACCAAGCAGCTGCAGGAGCTGGAAGGCTCAGTCATGCGCTTCGAGGCCCAGGTGGCCCGGTTGCAGCAGTATGAGAGCACTCTGGATGGCTCCCGACAGGAACTCCTCGGGCTCATCGAACGGGAAGAGACCCAGCGCATCAAGGCCATCCGCGAGTTGGAACGGGCCCGGGAGGCGGATCGGGACACAGCCCAGCGCGACATTGCCGCCCTCCAAAGGGACGCGCACCGGTCCTCCCAGCTCGAACAGGATCTTCAAATCCGACAGTCCGACTTCACTCGCCTGGCCGAGTCGCTCCAGACGATGGACGGCCAGATCAAGGCGCTGGAGGCCGCACTGGAGGAAAAGACCCAGAACATCGACTTCATGCTGGAACTGCGCAGCACCGAGGTGCAGCGCATTACGCAGCAGCAGGAAGAGCAGACGGTCCATCTGCGCCGCCTGGATGAATTGGAGAGCATCAACATCCAGCAGGACCAGGAAATGCGCAGGCTGCGTCAGGAACTGACGGAGCTGCACGAGGCGGGCAACCGGCATGGCCGGAACTTCGATGAGCTGGCGGATGAAATGCGAGGCCAGATGATCGACTTCAGCAAGCAGATAAGGGCCGTGGATGCCGCCGTGCAGGAGTTGCCGCCTTTGATCGAGGGTCTGCAGAACCAGTTGCGCCTGCAGGCCGAGGCACAGGATCACATTCGCAGGTCCGTGCTCGATTCGCGGGGCTTGCGGGAGCAAATCGATCAGGCTATCCACCAGTTCCAGGAGTCGGAACGGCTGTTCCAGGCGCGGATTGAAAGTTCGCTCGAGGAGGCCAAGGCCGGGGTGGCGGAGCGGGAACGCAAGGAGCGAATGCAACGGGACCACCAATGGCAGGAGCAAGCACAGGACAACGTTGCGACGAAGGAAAGCCTCATGTCCCTGTCCCAGTCCCTTAAGACCCACGAGGCGTTGCTTAAGCAACTGTGGTCCCTCCAGGAGACCTATCCCCAGCAGGCGCTGAGGGCCGCGCAGTCCCAGGTGGATGACCTTCAGGACAGCCTCAGGGAACGGGACCGGATTGTCCGGGCCCTAGAGGACGAATGGATGCGGCTGCGCCGCAATGTCGAGTTGTATGCCAACGGTTCGAGCAGACAGGAAACCGACAGCGTGGATGGCGCGGCGGTGCCGTAGGCATGCGCGTCCTGAGCACGGCCGGGCATGTGGATCATGGCAAGTCCGCCCTGGTGCAGGCCCTGACCGGCACGGATCCCGATCGGCTGGCAGAGGAAAAGCGTCGTGGACTGACCATCGAGCTGGGCTACGCCTTCCTGGACTCCGACCCGCCTGATCCGGCGCGCCGCACCGGACTGGTCGATGTCCCGGGCCACCTCGACTTCATCCGCAACATGCTGGCGGGGTTGAGTGGGATCGATGCGGCGATACTGGTTGTGGCAGCGGACGACGGGGTAATGCCGCAGACGCGCGAGCATCTTTCCATCCTGAACCTGCTGCGGGTTCCCGCCTGCCTGCCGGTCCTTTCCAAGGTGGATGCCGTCGACGATCCCGAGTGGCTCGAACTGGTCGAACTGGATCTTGCCGACCACCTGGCGCAGACGCGGTACGCGGATACGGCGATTCTGCGGGTGAGTGCACAAGAGGGCATCGGCCTGGAGGACCTGCGCCAGGCGATTTTCGACCTGCCGGAGCGGAGTCCCGAAGCCGTTCTCGACCAACCCGCGCGCTTGCACGTTGACAGGGTGTTTGTGCGGTCCGGTTTCGGCACCGTGGTTACGGGCACGCTGTCTGCCGGGACCTTGGCATTGGGACAGACGGTTGGCTTGCAGCCGTCCGGTCTCATCGGGCGCATCAGGGGTTTGCAGTCCTACCATGAGACGAAAGACCGCTGCGTCGCGGGGGCCCGGGTGGCCGTGAACATCAGCGGGGTATCCCACGGCGACGTTCAGCGCGGCGATGCGCTGTGCACCGAGGGAACCATGGTCCCGAGCCGCCTGGCGGATGTCAAGGTGGAACTGCTGTCCGATGCGTTCAAGGGGCTGGAACACAACCTGGACATCATGCTGTTCCATGGGACCACGGAAACCATTGCCCGCGTGAGACTGATTGGTTCACAGGTGATCGAACCGGGTCGGAGAGGCTATTGCCAGCTTGTCCTGTCGGAACCGATGGTGTTGGATGCCGGAGACCGGTTCATCGTCCGTCTACCATCACCCAGTGTGACGCTGGGAGGCGGAGAGGTTTTGGACCCGGCCCCCGATCGCCATTGGAAGCGGTTTCACACCGGCAGCCTGGAACGCTTCCGGGTCCTGGACGCCGACGACTTCAAGCTGCAGCTGGATTACAAAATCCGCACCCGTCCCCTGATTAGCCAGTCCGAACTGCTTGCCCAGGCCGGCACCGAGGCAGCTCAGTGGCGCCGGCACTTGGAACAGGAAATCGCGGAGGGTCGGGTATGGTTCCTGGAGAGCAGCAGCGGTCCTTGGCTTGTGCCCGACCGAACGGCACGGGAATGGTGGGACTTCGCGGAGGAAACGCTTGGGGAGTGGCATCGGACATGGCCACTGCGTCCCGGCCAACCCCGCGGTGAGCTCCTTGCGCGCCTGACCGGGTGGATGCGTCGTCGGCACCAGGTGTCGGCCTCGGCCCCGCAACTGAACGCAGCGATGGCCGCTTGGCATGCTGACAACAGGATCGTGGCCGATGGTGATATCGTGCGCCTGCCTGATCACAAAGTGAAGTACTCGCCGGAACAGGCTCGGTTGACGGACAGGTTGACGCAAACCCTGGAGGCGGCTGAATTCCTGCCGCCCAACAAGGGGGATGTCCTGCAGATGTTGGAAGGAGACCAGGAACTCCTGGATCATCTTCTGGTCTCCGGCCAGTGTGTGGCGCTCGACCAGGACGTGATTTTCCTGGCCTCTGTTCATCGACGGGCTCAGGAGGCCGTGTTACGGATTTTGGACGAACTTGGCAGTGTCACCATGGCACAGGTCAGAGACCGCTTACCGACCAGCCGCAAGTATGCACAGGCACTGTTGGAGCGGATGGACCAGGATCAGCTCACCCGGCGCGACGGAAATCTCCGCACCCGTGCCTGAGGCCTTTGACCCAAGGGCCTGCCGGATTGCGGCTTCCGATTTGTGCGTCAGACAATCCGGCCATCGATCGATTGACTACACGGGCGGAAGTTTCAAGCATGCGCATTCAAACGGTACAAGTTGATCACTACCGGATTCCATTGCCAGTTGTGTTGTCGGATTCCACCCACGGCGACATGAGCCACTTCGGCTTGGCAACCGTCCGTGTCCTGACCGACGAGGGCGTCGAGGGCATCGGCTACAGCTACGTTGTGGGTGACATTGGCGGCGGCGCGTTGCATGCGATGCTGGCACAGGATTTGGCACCGGTGCTCCCGGGTCGCGACAGCGACGACCGCGAACGGATCTGGCATGAACTCTGGTGGCGGGTCCACTTTGTTGGCCGAGGCGGACTGGTGTCTTTCGGTCTGGCCGCCGTCGACGTGGCCTTGTGGGACGCCGCGGCCAAGCAGGCGTCCAAACCGTGGTGGAAGTTGCTTGGGGGCTGGCGCAAGCCGGTGTCGGCCTATGCGGGAGGGATCGACCTGCAGTTTCCGCTGGACAGGCTCCTGCACCAGGCCGACGGATTTCGGGACGCTGGATTCCGGGCGATCAAAATGAAGGTGGGGCGTCCGTCATACAAGGAAGATGCAGACCGGGCTTTGGCCATGCGCGCCCACTTGGGTGACGGTTTCCCCCTGATGGCGGATGCCAACATGCAGTGGCTGCCCCATCAGGCCATTCAGGCGGTCCGGGCCTTGTCGGACGCCGACCTGTATTGGATTGAGGAGCCGACCATTCCGGACGACTATGCCGCCCACGCCCGGATTGCCCGCGAGGGTGGTCTGCCAGTGGCCACAGGCGAAAACCTCCACTCGATCCACGAATTCGAACACATGCTGGATCTGGGCGAGGTTGCCTTTCCGGAGCCGGACTTGGTGACTCTGGGCGGGGTGACGCCCTGGCTCAAGGTGGCGCACATGTGCGAGGCCCGCAACCTGCCCGTGACCACCCACGGAGTCCACGATTTGCATGTTCATCTTCTGGCAGCCGTGCCCAACGCTTCCTATCTTGAAGTGCATGGGTTCGGCCTGGAAAGATATATGGAAGAGCCGCTTGAGGTCCGCGACGGGACGGTTCTGCCCCCCGAGCGACCCGGACACGGGGTGGGACTGCTTTGGGATCGGCTGGAACCACATCGGCGGTCACCGTCCGTGGTCCTGACACGGGATTGACTTTCCGTCGGCCGGTACAGATACAACGTACGCATACTCAGAACAACAGAACAACAGGAGCGAGACATGCAATATCGCAACCTGGGCCGTGCCGGTCTCAAGATTTCGGCCATCGGCCTCGGAACCATGCAATGGCGGTGGCGAACCACCGAAGAGGAGGCGTACACAATCATGGACGCCTACCTTGAACACGGAGGCAACTTTCTGGATACCGCCAACATCTACAGCCGGTGGGTGCCCGAGCTGGGCGTGGGAACCAGCGAGACGGTGATTGGCAATTGGCTGCAGGCGCGCGGCAACAGGGACCAGGTGGTGCTGGCCACCAAGGTGCGCGGCCCGATGTCGGACCGGCCCAACGGCGAGGGACTGTCCCGCTGGCACATCATGGAAGCCTTGGAAGACTCGTTGCGGCGGCTGCAAACCGATTGGGTGGATTTGTACCAAATGCACTGGTACGACGCAGAGACTCCAATCGAGGAAACGCTTGAGGCCTTGACTGCGCTGATCCGGCAGGGCAAGGTGCGCTACATCGGCTGCAGCAACTATCCCGCCTGGCGGCTAATGCAGGCGCTGTGGGCCAGCGACAAGCACGATCTGCATCGGTTTGCCAGCCTGCAGCCGCACTACAACCTGCTCCATCGCCGCGAGTTCGAGCAGGAACTGTCCGAGGTGTGCGAAACCTACGGCATTGGCGTTGTGCCCTACAGCCCGATGGCGGGAGGCGTCCTGACCGGGAGCTACAGTCGGGACCAAAGTCCGGAGACCCCTCGGGCGGAAGGCAACCAGGCCAAGTACGGCCGGGAAGAGGTTTGGCAGGTCGTGGACGCCGTACGCGACATCGCGGAAGGACACGATACCTGGCCCGGTGCCGTGGCCTTGGCTTGGCTCCTATCGCGGCCGGCCGTGACCTCACCCATTGTGGGTGCCAACTCCATTGAACAGTGCAGGGCCAATCTGGCGGCTGCGGACTTGCAGTTGAGTCAGGAGGAGTTGGATCGCCTGACAGAAGCCAGCGACAGAATTGGTTTGGCCTGAAGTCGAACCTATACTGACCACTGCCAACCAATCCAATCCATCAACACAAGGAAGTCCAATGTCCAATCTCTTCAGCCTGGAAGGCAAGGTCGCCCTGGTAACCGGCGGCAACGGCGGTATCGGCAAGGCCATCGCGCTGGGTTTCAAGGAAGCCGGCGCCGTGGTTGTGGCGGCGGGCCGCAGTCAGGAAAAAAACCAGGCGATGGCCGATGAACTGGGCGAGGGTCACGCCGTTCTCGAACTCGACATCCGCGACGAGGCCGCTGTCGACGCGGCGGTGGCTGGCCTGGTGGAAACGCATGGGTGCTTGGACATTGTGGTCAACAATGCAGGAATCGGTCGGCGTGGAACCGTTCTCGAGAGTCCGACTGTCAACTGGACCGACCTCCTGGATACCCATCTGAACGGTGCCTTCTATTGCGCGCGGGCCGCCGCGCGGCACATGTCGGAATCCGGACGCGGCGGCAAGATCATCAACATCGGGTCAATGTACTCCTTCTTCGGGCCGCCCAACGCCGCCGGCTATGCCACGGCCAAGACCGGCATGGTGGGCCTGACCAGGGCCTTGGCGGTGGAATGGGCCGAGTACAACATCCAGGTCAACGCCATCTGTCCGGGTTGGCATACCACCGACCTGAATAGGCCGCTGCTGGCCGTGATTGGCGAAGACATCGCCCTCAAGACCCCCGCCAGACGTTTGGGCACGACCCATGACTTGGCTGGTGCAGCGGTGTTCCTGGCGGCACCGGCATCCGATTTCGTCACCGGGCAGTGCCTGACCGTGGACGGGGGCTACAGCGTTCAGGATCGCCGGTGGGACGAAGGCCAAGAGTGATTCCGAGGTCGTGAGGCATCGAGCCTGCCATTGCATTGGAGGCAGGCTCGCGGTCCGGTCAGTCCACCAGTGCCGGCTTCAGGGTTGCCGATTGTTGCTGCTCTTGAACTCAACGGCACGCACTCTGATTCCATCCCCTACCGTCGGGAACCCGGAACTCTGGCGTGCAGGTTCCAGACCGAGCATCCGCCTCATTCAATCCATGGCCGGGAGTGTGCGTGCAATATTGACAACCCCGGCAAGCCCGGCACAGGCTGCATGCCACACCGGTTCCCGAATGGCGATGTGACGTTCCCTACGGACCCGTACGGGACACTCCGAAATATCGGCCTGCCGCATCGAGGAATTCTTCGGTGGACGGGGCTGCCATCCAAGCCTGCACCATCTGCCGCGCAGGCATTGGAGCGGAACTCTGCTGCATCAGCTCCTCCAGTTGTTCCACAACCGAATTCCCATAGCGGAACCTCGCGAGGTCGGTGATAAATGCAGCGACTTCAGTGCCCTGGTCTTCCAACCGTTGCCGCTGTTGTTCCAAGTGGACATCCTGCTCCGCCAGCAGTTCGTCCTTTTCAGCCAGCAGTTCGTCCTTCTCGTTGCTACTGGCCAGTGGCTCGCCCGTCTCGGGATCCAGAATCCGGTAGCCACCGTCGGTTTCCTCCCTGTGCAGTTCCTGCGAGAGGAGAATGTCACAGTCCAGGACCGACGAGTAGGCGGTCCACGTGCGTGCGGCCGCGTCCCAGAATGTTTTCAGCGGCTCGTAGCGGCTCTGCTCCAGCCGCCAGCCCATCAGGGGGCCGCCGGGCAGCAGCACGCCGCGTTCGAAGTAGGCAGGGTCGTTGGAGTCGATCGGATCCAGGATCCAGTACTCGCGAACTCCCATCCAGGCATACCATGTCTTCTTGATTCCCAGGTCGTTGTCTGCAGTGGATTGGGATGCGACCTCGATGACGCAGTCCGGTGGACAGGGCATGTCCTGGCGGCGCAGGGAACCCCTTCCGGTGTTGGGGAAGGGCATGATGATCAGGTCCGGATCACACCGCTGCGCTTGGCCGCGGGCGTCGATAAAGTGGAGCCCGATTTCCTGGTTGACGGCGAAGGGGCGACCGCGCCTCCTCAGGAGGGTGGACAAGGCACTGTACAGGTAGTGCAGGATGACGACGTGTCTCGGGGCCACTGACATCTCATCGCTCCTGGGCCATTCGGCGGGGTATTCCGGCGTGTTCCAGGAAGGGATGGGCTTGGACAGGTCCACCAAGGGAACCGGTTTAGCCGTGAGCGGTTCCTCCGGTACTGTCCAGGGTTTGGTGATGGCCATCGGTCGCCTCCCTTGCAAGCGGCATCATTGTACCCGGCTTGCGACCGTCTGTGCCGGCCGGCGTACCGCGCGGCATGTCGGCATTGGGTCGAAGTAGACAAGGGGCAGGTCGTCACATGCCACGGTGCTACAATTGGTTGTCGAGAGTTCCGCGCACCGTCGCGGACATGGTCATGCAATGGCTGACTCGGCGGTTTGTTCCACCGTTGCACCTCCCCGCATGAACAAGACAGAGCGAGTTCGCGCCGTCCTGGCCGGTGAACAACCGGACCGGGTTCCGGCTAGTTTCTGGTTCCATTTCCCGGAAGGGGCCAAGCACGGAACCGCCTCGGTCAAGTCCCACATGGACTACCTGGCCGAGACGGATGTGGACTTCCTCAAAATATTCAACGAACACCCCTACCAAACCGAGTTCGACATCAAGGAACCGGCGGACTGGGGCCGTTTGCGGCCGGCTCCGCTGTCGTCTCCGTTCTTCCAATCCATGCTGGAGGAAACCCGCGCCATCGTCGAAGCCGTGGATGGACAGTGCCTGACCGTGACTACTGTGTTCGGACCGTTCGGGGAAGGCAACCACGCCACTGGCGGTTTGGTTACGGACCACTACCGGGAGGATCCGGCGGCCGTGGCGCACGGACTTAAGGTGATCGCCGAGAGTCTGGCCGAGTTCAGCCTGGCCCTTCTCGACTGCGGCACGGACGGCATCTATTTCTCGGCTCAGGGCGGTGAGCGTGATCGCTTCAGTGAGGAACAGTTCCTGTCCGATCTCAAGCCCTGTGACCTAACGGTGCTGGAGGTGATCGACGGCAAGGCCGAGTTCAACCTACTGCACATTTGCAAGGATGACGTGCGGCTGGAGCACTACACCGACTATCCCGCCAACGCGGTCAACTGGGCAGCGGCCAAGAGCAACTGGAGCATGGCCGAGGGCCTGGCGCAATTCAAGCGGCCGGTGGTCGGCGGCCTGCACGATCGCGGCGTGATTGTGGATGGCAGCCTCGATGACATCGAGAAGGCCGTGCACACCGTCCTTGACGATGTCGGGGATCGCAACTTCATGGTGGGTGCCGACTGCACGCTGCCCACGGACAACAGTTTGGCAAACATCAGACAGGCGGTGCAGGCCACGGCCAGTTGGTCTGCGCCTGCCTGAACATTCCCCGATTCCTGTCCCATCAAGTCCCGTATTGTTCCTCAAGCCATTTTCAACAACCCTGTTTCACACCGAGGATTCATCCATGGCCAATTCTGAATACAAGGTTATCGGCACGCGCCCCATTCGCCACGATGGTGTCGACAAGGTCACTGGCGCGGCCAAGTACGGAGCCGACGTCCGCCTCACCGGCATGTTGCACGGCGCCATCAAGCGCAGCCCCCATGCCCATGCCGTGATCAAGGGCATCAACACCGAAAAGGCGGCCGCCCTCCCCGGCGTCACGGCCGTCATGACCGGGGCCGATCTGCCGGCCGTGTCCCACGAAATTGTGGAGATGGGCGAGGATTCAGTGGCTCAGGACTATCTCAGCGCCAATGTCATGGCCCGCGACAAGGTGTTGTTCCATGGCCACCCTGTGGCGGCTGTGGCGGCTACCGAGTTGCAGACAGCCCTGGACGCCATTGAACTGATTGAGGTCGAGTACGAATTGCTTGAACTGGTGCTGGATGTTGAAGAGGCAATGGAATCGGACGCGCCCATTCTCTGGGACGACCTGCGCACCAATTCGATGGGAGAGGAAGGGACCGAGCCAACCAACGTGGCTTCGCACTTCCGCTACGAGTTCGGGGATATCGAAGCCGGCTTTGCCGAAGCGGACCACATCGTGGATCGCACCTTCCACACGGCAATGGTTCACCAGGGCTACATCGAACCCCATTCCTCCACATGCGTCTGGCGCAAGGACGGCCGAGTCGAGGTATGGACCGCCACTCAGGGTGCATTCCAGATTCGCGAACAACTGGCCAGCCTATTGAAGCTGGAGCTGTCCCAGGTCAAGGTGACGCCAATGGAGATTGGCGGCGGCTTTGGCGGTAAGTTCACCTGCTACACGGATCTGCCGGCGGCTGTGCTCTCTCGCATGAGTGGCGGTCGGCCCGTGAAGATCACCATGTCGCGCACGGAAGTGCTGCAAGCCACCGGTCCGACCTCGGGTTCGGTGGTCAAGGTCAAGATGGGAGCCACCAGCGACGGCCGCCTCACTGCCAGCGAAGCCTCGCTGATCTACGAGGCCGGAGCCGTTCCCGGATCGCCCGTGGGTGCAGGGGCCGGGGTCATCCTGGCGCCCTATAAGCACACGAACGTGCGGATTGACGGTTACGACGTTCTGGTCAACAAGCCCAAGACTGGGGCCTACCGGGCCCCGGGCGGCACCAATGCAGCTTTTGCGTCGGAGTGCGTCATCGACGAACTGGCCAAGAAGGTGGGCATGGATCCCCTGGAATTCCGACTGCTGAATGCGGCGGAGGAAGGCGATCGTCGTCCCGACGGTCCGATCTACCATCGCATCGGTTTCAAGGAAACGGTGGAATCCGCCATCGACCATCCCCATTACGCGACTCCGCTCGAGGGCAAGCACCGGGGACGCGGTGTGGCCTCCGGCTTCTGGTTCAACGGCGGCGGTCGCTCCAGCATGTCGGCCTCTGTTGAGGCCGACGGCATGGTCAACCTGTTGGAAGGTTCGACGGACATCGGCGGTACCCGTGCCTCGATTGCCATGCAGTTGGCGGAATCGCTGGGCATCTCCTCCGACATGATCAATCCACAGGTCGTGGATACCGACGCGGTCGGCTACAACGACGGCACCGGCGGCAGCCGTGTGACGTTCGCGACCGGCTATGCAGCCTGGGATCTTGGTCAGAAGCTGGGCCAGCAGATGTGCGAGAAAATCGCCGAGGTTTGGGAGGTCGAAGAGGGCAGTGTCGAGTTGAAGGACGGCGTGTTCTCCCACAACGGCAAGTCGGCGAACTTCGCCGAGGTTGCGGGCGAACTGGCTTCCAACTCAACCCCCGTGGTGGCCAGCACCTCTGTCTCTCCCCCACAGCCAGGTCCGGCGTTTTCCACCCACATCGTCGATGTGGAGGTGGATGTGGAAACCGGCAAGGTGCAGATCCTGAACTACACGGCCATCCAGGACGTGGGGATGGCCATCCATCCCAGTTACGCCGAAGGCCAGATCCAGGGCGGCGTGGTGCAGGGCATCGGCTGGGCGCTCAACGAGGAGTACATCTACAGCGACGACGGCCATCTGGTGAATGCCAGCCTTCTGGACTATCGGATGCCGACCGCACTTGACCTGCCCATGGTCGAGACGCTGATGATCGAGGTGCCCAACCCCGGCCATCCGTACGGGGTCAGGGGCGTGGGTGAAGTTCCGATCGTGCCCCCGGCGGCAGCCATTGGCAACGCCATTGCGGACGCCACCGGCATGCGGTTGACCCGGTTGCCGATGAGTCCGGCCGCGGTCCTGGAGCAGCAGTGGAGCGACCAAGCCTGCGGCTAATGCCATTGCAGTCTTGACACCCGTGTGGAACCCGCACCAATCGGTGCGGGTTCTTCTTTAGCTCTTGGGTTGTCGGCCAGGATGTCGTTGTAGGCATCCGCACCAACCGACTGGCAGTCAGGTTCGCACACTTCAAATCGCGGTCGCGTATGACACTGGGGCGCGCAATGTTCCAGATCCGATGGCGGACGCCATGGCCTGAAGCAGGCGCATGGAACCGTCCCACGCGCGGGGACATCCCCCCAAGCACCGCAGGAGACGGTGACCAGAACACAAGCTGCTGGATCGAAGGTACTGTACGCGAAGCCGGTCCGGGTTGCCGTTGCGGCCCTTCCCGGCTCGAAAGATAGGATGCTGGTTGGGAAACCGAGAGTGCTCCGGATAATCCTTGTGCGTTGTTTTGAGTTCATGCTTGGGGTGCCAGACAGCAACGGCAGCGATTGCGATCCGGCCCATCGTGTTTGCCTGGTTCTTCCCCGGTAGTCGTTCGTTCTCGGACTACAATCGGATTGACTGTCAATACCCGAGGTGTACTGGAAGTAGTGGGAGCATTTGGACATGGCCGAGCGCGAGATCCCAATCGATGTTGCCCGGAAGCACTGTCCGGACAACGATGGGCCTGTGCTGCGGCCCGGCATCTCGGACTACGTACGCCTCCGACGTGCCAATCACGCCTATGTCGACAAGACTCGTGAATTGGCAAACTTGCTCGACTCAGGCGAGTTCCTGTTTCTGGCCCGGCCCCGTCGCTTCGGGAAGACCCTGATGTTGTCAACCATCGAGTGCATGTTTCAGGGGGACCGGCCCAATGTTCGGGATCCGTTCGTGGAAATGGCTCATTCGATCCCTCAGGTACCGGACGACCTCCTGTTTGCAGGCACATCTTGGGAATCGAGTGCTGCCAAAACTCCCAGACGACCGGTGATCCGACTGGACATGAGCGCGGTTGCGGGCGATAGCCCGGTGGAAATGAGGATTTCCCTGAAGCAGCACGTCGCGCATCAGGGGTTGCTTTGGTATAGGCGGGGACTCGATCCCGGAATCGAGTTGATGCATCTGCGGGATTCAACCAGCTATCCCCACACACCCCAGGTCATGCTTGAACAGTTGATCCAGTCTCTCAAGTCACAGGCGGGGGACCCGGTGGTACTGGTGGACGAGTACGACACACCACTCTTGAAGTTGCTGGGCCACGAACCAGCTGCAGTTGAGCCGTTCTTTGAGTTGTTCCGAGAATTCTATCGACTGTTCAAGCAGTGTGAATCGGACCTGCACAAGGTTCTGATTACCGGAATCACGCGGCGGGCTTACGGTGAGATGTTCTCGGCGCTCAACAACCTGCGGGACTGTACTTGGAAGGAAGAATTCGGTGCGGTCTGTGGCTTCACGGAAGGCGACTTGGACCAAGCCCCGTTATTAACCTACACCGAAACGGCGGCGGAAGGTCTGGGCATGCCAATCGATGAACTTCGGGAACGCTTGAGGGAGAACTACAACGGCTATCGATTCGATCCGGACGGTTTCGGACCGGCGGTCTACAACCCGTGGTCACTGTGCAACGCGCTGACCGACCTGCTGGTGCCGCAGGGACGGGCTCGTATCCAACGACGGGGGTTCCCGGCGCACTGGTCGGATTCCGGAGTGTCGAAGTCCTTGGTGGATGCGTTGCGGCGGCAACCTTCGGCAGTCGATCCGACACCATTTTTGGATCTAGACGAATTGGATGCGGACTTCTATAGCAACCGTGCGACCGGCCTAAAGTCGCTGATGTTGCAGAGCGGATATCTGACACACCATCCTGCACGGGACGGTCAACCTGCGCAGCTGGGCTGGCCCAATCGGGAAGTTGCGCGGACGGTGTTGCGGGATCTGGCGCGTACCCATGTTGGACATGAGCTTCCGGGAATCGAACGGCTCCGGACATGTCTGGCAACGGGGGACTACCGGAAGTTGCCGAAAGTCCTGCTGGACTGCCTGTACGCGTTTCCCTACAACATCATGGATGACGAATACTCCCACCACGCTGCGCTACACGGCATCTTCCTGGGAATGGGAATTGTGCCTCGGTCGGAGCGACGCGAGCTGTCCGGGACGTACGACCTAGCGGCCATCTTCCGCGGCCGGGCCTGTGTTTTCGAACTGAAGTACAACCGTAGTCTGCGGGAGGCACAGGTACAGGCCGACCGCCGACAGTATGGACGCAGCTTGTTGATGGAGTTGGAACAAACGAAAGACGTCACCTGTATAGCCCTGCACGTAACCAAGACCGGGGATGGGCAAGTATGCATTGAGGGAGCACAACGGCCGGTGCGTGATGTTGATGCGGAATGGACCCCTCTCAACACCGAGCAGCGGTGAAGCAACCGAGCAGTGGACGCTGCTCGGTTCACTGTCTCTGGAAAGCGCGGCACGCTCCGTGCATTACCGCTAATGAGTGGATGTTCCTCCTACCCACCCACCGGAATTGATGCCGCAGGGCGGCCATCCGAAACCGATGTTGTTGTTGCCGTACTCTTGACCGGGACCTATTCGCGTCGGAGAGCGAGCAACGTACGGATTAACCGGTAACAACTCCGACAAATCTATGTGTTGGCGGGAGGAAGTGCAGCCAAACGGGTTGAATAGCCGCGGGCGGGACTGGAAACAACTCCCAGTCCCGCCCGTTCAATGACAACGGATCAGCTTCGGCAGAGCAGCGGCTGCCGGGCGTCCGCGTTGTAGTCCCAGGGGTTGCCTGTGGCAACCGATACAAAGTCCCGATTGCTGAATCCGGACCGGCACAGGCAGTCTGCCGCCTGGCGCCGTGCGGAATCCACTTCCGAACGAAGAACTTGGGCGTGGGCCGGTGACAGAAGACCTCTGAGCAGGCCCAGGTTATACATTCGGAGCAGTTCTTCCTTGACACCGATGCCTCGTGTCGGGCAGGCACCGTTGGCTGTGGCGATCCGCGAATCACACGCCTGGAGTACCGGGTCGTCAAACTCCATCACCGTCGGGCCGGAGTACGGGATTCCTTGGGCTGAGAGGCACGACCTGGTTTGCGGATCGGTGATTTGGATGAACACACGGCCTAAGTGGCCGGACATTCCCGTGCCGGAACCAATTACACTGATGCAGCCTTGCGCCGTGTTGCACTCGCCAAAGCCGCTGGCCGTGTCCAGGTAGCCGCCATAGTTGACGTATACGGCATCAAGGTACAGAGTGCCACTGTGGCGCGGCTGTGCCGGAGGGTGGGAAGGCTGGTATATAGGCTGGTACACGGGTGCCGGAGGCACAGGTGTGGGCTGTCGCCGAGGAGTGCGACGAGTGTACGGCTGGTCGCCGACATCGTCCAGGTCGTTTTCGTAGTCCTCCAGGGTGAAGCCGCGTGTGTCGTCTTCCTCGTCGTCCAGGTCGTTGTAATCGTCGCCGCTGCGCATGTTGTCATCGAGCCAGTCGTCGAGGGCATCGTCGATGCACTCCCAGACATCTTCATCGTTCTCGTCGCCGTCGTGCAGGCACGAACCCGCCTCGTCCCAGAGTTCGCCCACTTGCGTCCATGACTTTCTGCCATAGCTGTTGCCGTCGCAGTCGTTGGCGTTGAAGCAGATGTGCAGTTCTTCGGCGCACACTTCATCGCCGCGCTTGCAGTACGGGGTGATCTCAAAGTCGTCGCCGGGATTGATGGAAGGCCAAGTTACGGTGAAGTTTTCACTAGAAGGCCAACAATTTTCGAAGTCCTCATAGCGCTCGTCGTGCCTTCCTTCGGAGCAAGTGGTCTCGGAGGTTAGCCGGTGGTCCAGTAGTGCTGCCCATTTGTTGGGGTTGCCAGTGGCATTGTTGACAGCTGTCACATCTGGCAACGTCCCCGATACCCTGACCGCACAGTTTTCGTCTTTATCTTCACAGCTCCTGTTGATCGAGAAGTAGGCGTAACTGGATCCAGCTTCTACCACATCGAAGTAGCTGCCGTGGAGATCGGTATCGGTCGCCAGCGAGACTGAGGTCAGGCCGACAACAATCAGAATGGTGCCCAGCAACACCAACAGGAACTTGGCTGGGAGTTTCGAGTATCTGTTCACGGTGTCTCTCCTACGGAGGCGTGAGGGACGGGTTGAGTTGTAGCCTGAGTGTCAGGGTACCGACTGGGTACTGTGCGAGTTCTCAAAGGTAGGTCCCTCAGTTGGGAGCCCAGTCCACCATGATTTGGGCGGCAGAGCCCGAGTCGTAGTACTCGACCCTGACCAAGTGGGATCCGGCGGGCGGCGCGTAGTCCTTGAAGTAGAGTGTCGCCGACTGGGGTACCCAGCCGTCAATGACAAGGGTGTTGCCCACCCACACCCGTACGCCATCGTCCGACAGCGCCACGAACCGGTAGTTCCGGCCATTGAAGTGGAATGTGTTGGTCCAGGACACGCTGAACAAGTCGGCATGCACGCCCCGTCCAGGACTGCCCTGACCCCAGTTGAAGTTGATCGCTTGATCCGTTCGGGTCAGGACCAACGCGGCCGGAGGCTGGTAGTGGTAGTAGCTGGCACTCCACGGCCCTGCGGGGACATGTGCGGCCGGAATGGGCGGTGGGGCGGGCACGTAGGAGGGTGCGGCGGGGACTGGTACGGGTGCCGGAGCGGGCCCGGTGCCCTGCCACGAGTAGTTCAGCCTCGCGTAGGACGGTAGGCACAGAATATTGCCCGGATTGACTGTGGCACCGGCATGAAGGTTGTTGAGTTGCGCCAGCGCGGTCGGATTGACTCCGTAGGCACCTCCAATCCATGCCAGCGTCTCGTTGGGATTGACGGTGTGCATCTGTGGGCACTGGGATGGAGTAGGCCCGATCAACCCCGGAATCGGTACATTCAGCGTGGTTCCGACTTGTACGTACCCATGGGTCGGAATGCCAGGATTAATGCTCGCCAGTTGCTGCACGGTGATGCCGTGCCGAACGGCAATGCTGTGCACGGTGTCGCCATGCTGGACATAGTAGCCCGACCCGACAGGAGCCTGTGCCAAAACTGTGGATCCACCTACCGTTAACAAAAAGAGCAGGGCGAGGGCCAAGGCTCGCACCGTTTGCCCCGGTAGGTTGCGTGTAAAGTACCCGTGCATGGACGTGCTCCCGAGCTAGCCGGGTTCTGCGTGTCGCGCTTGTTGCGCGGTGCCGGCCTTTGCCGATCAAGGTGGCGCTGGCCTGAGCTGTCTGCGAAGTAGAACGGGCGGACAACCCTCGGTGAGGAGGCTGAGGGCTGTGAGAAGGAGAGGAGAGTGTTGCTGGCCTGTTCACACCATTTAGTTCAGGACTGGCGCGAACCTTAAGGGCGGTCTTGGCTGGTGCAGGACCTCGTTGGCTGAGTCAATATTTCAAGTATACACCTAATCGCGCAGTGGTGGGTGTTGTAGATCCTTAAACCCCTGCCGTTGTTCTCGATCCAGGTCCGGGCTTGGCGATGAGCCCTCGCAATGGTCGCACGCAAGACCAGTTGGGATTCGGTGCCCATGGTGTTTTGTGGGGCGGCGCACTATCGGTGAATTGGTCGCCACCGCGATGGAATTGGTGGTGCGATCTGTGCCTAGCACATCATCGATTTACGCTCGCACGGTCCATGCGGGTTCATGGTTCCCACACCTCCATCGAGGACCGCACAGCTTTGCTGGAGTGGCCATGTTGGATGTTGTGAAGAGTCCGGAACAGGTCCTTGCCAGCCCTTGAAGCCCTCCTAAGGTTATGAGAAAGGCGGGCAGTGGCATGAGGCTCATGACTCGGTGGAAAGGGAGTCGAGAGCCCGCGCACGGGTGTTGCCTTTCCGGGAGGCTGTTAGCTTGATTGCAAAGATTCGGCAGTGTGCATTGCTTCCCTACAGGGTTGTGGGGGCTGTGATTCTAAGGGTGATCAACGAATCTACTCCTCAACGGATGGCCAATCCCATTCTGTCCAAATCGCCTCTCCAAGCTGGCGGGCCAGAGCCCTGTAGGCATTGCGCATAAGCATAATGGTGGTAAGGGGTCCAATGCCTCCCGGTACCGGAGTCAACCAACCGGCCTTGGAACCCACTGAATCCGGATCGCAATCTCCCAGCACCGTCTTACCGACATATGTGGTCCCGATGTCAAGAACCACGGCATCTTTTTTTACATGATTGCCGGTGATGAGACCTGGCTTGCCTACTGCCACGCATAGGATGTCGGCTTCCGCGGTGAGGGATGCCAGGTTCCTGGTGTGCGCGTGGGCAATGGTTACCGTACAGCGCCGGTTGAGCAGGCGCATGGCCAGTGGTTTTCCGACAATCGCGCTGTGGCCCACAACCACCGCCTGCTGACCGCTCAACTCAAGGTCCAGGCTGTCCAGCAGGGCCATTGCGGCAGCCGGGGTGGGGGGTGTGAAGAATATGCCGGTATCGGCAAGCAGGTGGCCCATGTTGCCGGGCGACACGCCCTCCAAATCTTTCGAAGGTGCGATTCTCCATTGCAGCATAGTCTGATTCAGATGGGTCGGCACGGGTGTCAGCAAGATGATGCCGGTAATCTCCGCAGCAAGGTTCAGTCGATCGATGGCCTCCATGGCGTCCGACATCCGGCAGTCTCCCGGTAGTCGCACAAGTTGATAGCCGATGCCCGTGTTGGCGCTGGCCCTGCTTTGGGCGCGCGCATAGTTCAGGGCACCTTGATCGTCCCCGACAATCACGGCCGCGATGGTGGCCGCATGGCCAGTGCGTTCCTGGAATTCGCGCACATCCTTCGCGGTCCGGCGTCGGAGTCGCCGGGCCAACGCGCGGCCCTTGAGCGGTTTGGCAGTCACCGAGATTGATCCATGCGTTCCGTACAACGGTCCAGGGTGCGACTGCTGAACCTGACCGCATCCTTGATGCAGGCCGCGATGTCGGCTGCCAACGCTTGTTGCTCCGCACCGGGTGTGGCCATGCACAGGTTGACATGCACATTGACGTTGCTGCTGTGAACGGCTGCCAGTAGCAGGTGGGTGCCTACCATCACATCGGACAACACCGTCCTGTTGCCGCGGTTTGCCACTTCCCAGGTGTCCCCGAGCACCCCCCGGCAGGTGTCCGCGACCTGAAGGGGCACGGTGGCTGCCGTGTGCAGAGCCCGGTCGAGTTCCGCGCGTCGGACTGCCCGTGCAGATGGATCGTGTGCCGACAGCTTCAGGCAGCGGTCCACTTCGGCATACGCGGCAGCGTCCTGATCGGCCAGGTTCAGCAACTCCAAACGGCTGGCCTCCAGCCGCTGCTGGATCGGCCGCAGGATCCCGTCGTGGCGCTGAAACCGCCTGCGGCCTACTGTCAGATTCAGGACCATGCACAGCAAGGCTGTTCCGTGGGAGCCGGTCACGGCGGCGGCAGTTCCACCACCCGGAACGGGCTCGCGGGACGCAAGGGCGTCCAGGAACGCGGCGGTGGGGATGGACTGGAACGAATTCAAGGATGGGGGCAAGGAGCCGACGGAACGCGCGATTATAAGTTGTTAACCAGGCCGCGGTCCCATATCCGGTGTCCTTGACTGTTGGATTTACGGTCTGTGTATGTGTTCCGTTAAGGTTCGCCGGAGGCCGGTTTTGCGGCGAATCCTTGTGCTAGACTCGCTTTTCCAAGGCAGAAACCGCCTGCCTGGCGCAGAAGGTAGACAGTCCCCAGATGGATGACGAACGGGTAGACAACCACTCGGATCAGGAAGAGGTTCTGTATGAATCGGACGAGATCAGGAATCTGGGAGACCCCGAAGTGTCGGAGGGGGAGGCGGACCACCTGAAGGATCTGCCGGTCATTCCCCTTCAGGGTCTGGTTGTGTATCCGTACATGTGGATACCCCTGACCATGGGGCAGCCCCGCAGCCTGCGCATCATCCGCGACAACATGCCCACCCAGCGCCATGTTGTGCTGGTGGCCTCCCGATCCGAGGACCAGGAACCCGGCCCGGACGAAATTTCCGGTATCGGTGTGGTCGCGGTCATCCACAAAGTGATGAGGGCGCCGGACGGCGTCCTGCGCGTGCTGGTACGGGCATTGGACCGGGTCCGAGTCACTACCTGGAGCCAGTTGGACCCGTACCTGCGGGCGGAGGTGGAGGCCCAGCCGGAAACGGTTGAGGAAGGAGAGGAAATGACGGCGCTGGTGCGGCTGCTGCGCACTCGGTACCGGGAATATGCCGAACTCGACCGCCAGACTCCCAGCGAAGTGGCCGAGATGGCGTTGGACACCCGCTCCCCCTTGCAGTTCACCTATCTGATTGCCGGCAGCCTGCCCATGGACGTGGAGCAGAGCATGCAGGTCCTCGGCGAGGACAGCACTGCGGCGAAGATGCGCATCGTGCTGGGCATCCTGGACCAGGAAATCAAGATCATGGAGCTGGGACAGCAAATCCAGTCCCAAGCCCAAGGCGAGATGGAACGCTCCCAAAGGGAGTTCTTCCTGCGCGAACAAATGAAGGTCATCAACAAGGAACTCGGCGACGAAGATGACCAGATGGTGGACATCAAGGAACTGGAGGCCAGCATTGCCGAGGCGAACATGCCCCCCACGGCCACGGAGGAGGCGACGCGTGAGTTGAACCGGCTGCGGCGGGTGCCGATTCAGGCGGCCGAATATTCCGTGATCAAGTCGTACATCGAAACCCTGGTCGGCCTGCCCTGGAACAACAGCTCGTCCGACAGCCTGGACCTGCGCAGGGCCCGCCGCGTCCTCAACGAGGACCACTACGGCCTGACGGACATCAAGAGCCGTATCCTCGAGTATCTGGCGGTGCGCAAGCTGCGCCAGACCCGGCGGTCCGAGCAGCATGAGGAAGTGAACCTGTGGGACAAGATTCGCAGGGAGCGCGAAGGGGTGGTCCTGTGCTTTGTGGGGCCACCCGGCGTGGGCAAGACCAGCCTGGGCATCAGCATTGCCCGCGCCATGAAGCGGGAATTCGTGCGTCTGGCACTGGGCGGTGTGCGCGACGAGGCCGAAATCAGGGGTTTCCGGCGCACCTATGTGGGGGCCATGCCGGGCCGCATCATCCAGAACCTGCGGCGGTGCGGAACCAACAACCCCGTCTTCATGCTGGACGAGGTGGACAAGCTGGGTTCGGACTTCCGCGGCGATCCCAGCAGTGCCCTGCTCGAAGTGCTGGATCCCGAGCAGAACCGGGAATTCAACGATCACTACCTCGACGTGCCGTTCGACCTGAGTAATGTGATGTTCATCACGACCGCCAACATGGTGGAGGCCATTCCGCCGGCCCTGGCTGATCGGATGGAAATCATCCAGCTGAGCAGCTACACGGAGGAGGAGAAGGTCAAGATCGCGCAGAACTACCTGCTGCCGCGCCAGGTTCGGGAGAATGGCCTGCACGAGGATGAAATCGGCTTCACGAAAGGTGCCCTGCAAACCATCGTGCGCGGCTATACGAACGAAGCCGGTGTCCGCGAATTGGAGCGCAACATCGCCAAGCTCTGTCGCAAGACCGCCACGGACATTGCCACCGGTTCCTGTTCACGCATTACGCGTGTCCGCAAGAACCAGGTGATGGAGCACCTGGGCAAGCCCAAGTACCACAGCGAACAGCTCTCCCACCGCACCGACATGCCGGGTGTGGCCACCGGTCTGGCTTGGACCATGACCGGCGGCGACGTGCTGTTCATTGAGTCCATCATCATGCCCGGCGAGCAGGCCTTCCAGATTACGGGCCAGTTGGGGGACGTAATGCGGGAGAGTGGCCAGGCCGCCCTGAGCTTCATCCGTTCCCGAGCCCGCGATCTGGGTATCGAACCCGGCATGTTCTCCAACCACTCCATTCACGTCCACATTCCAGCCGGTTCCATCCCCAAGGACGGGCCGAGCGCCGGCATTACGATGGCAACGTCGCTGGCATCGCTGTTGACCCGGCGGCCGGTACGCAAGCAGGTTGGCATGACGGGGGAAATCACCCTGCGCGGCAAGGTGTTGCCCGTGGGAGGCATAAAGGAAAAGGTTTTGGCCGCCGAGCGGCTGGGCCTGACCACCATCCTGCTGCCCCGGCGCAACGAGGCGGACCTGTCTGACATACCGGAAGCCATTCGCCGCAAGCTGAAGTTTGTCCTAGTGGATGATGTCGACCAGGTGCTCGAAGCGGCCCTGGAGCCAAACGTGGACACGGTCTGGGTGAGCAGGGCCAAGCGCGATCCGCAGTCGGAGCCGCGGCCCCTGCCATTGGACTTGCCCCTGAAACTGCCCAAGGTGACTTCCAGGGATCCGCAACCCAGGGTGTAGGCCGGGACAGTCGAGTACCAACTACTTGGGATGGCGTCGCCTGCGGCTACGTTCCATACGCGGATTTGGGCGTCACCAGCTCAGCGACGCAACAAATGCAGGACCAGGCGGTGACGGCCCTGTCCGACCGCAAAGGCAGAGCACTGTGGAAGCAGTTGTCTTGGTGGTAGCCGATCCGCTGCCGTGGTCGGACACTTTCGTCAGTGTCGACGGTTGAAACGGATCCAAAGGCGTTGGGTGGCAATGGTTCGGCCAAAGAGGCGTCGTCAAACCTGCCTTCCAGTTCGCTCCGCACGACACCGGAACACTTGGATCATTGAGCGAAGGACCTGAAGGCTGGCTGTTCGCCCGGGACCGGGGAGTTGGTGAACGCTCCGCGCGCCAATACCGCCGCCCGACCACCGGCTGCGGCCACGCGGGCAACCTGGTCGGAATGGGCTTCGGCGTTGACGGAGTCCGGGTCCAGCAGCGCGCGCAACTCATCCGCGAATCCTCGCATCCTTGCCGCGTGTTCGGGGAGATCGGCAAGGTTGGTTAATTCCAAAGGGTCTTCAAGCATGTCGTACAGCAATGGACTGCGGCCCGTGAAGTGCACGTACTTGTACCTACGGTTTCTCAACAGGTACCAGGCATCCTCCGTGCCGACCGTGTGGTATTCGCTGAAGACGGTGCGGTCGCCAGCCTCGTCCGCCAAGGTGCCAAACAACGATTGGCCGGGCAGATCCCGATCCTCCGGCTGTTCGGCGACGCCCGTGGCCTCCAGCACGGTCTGGAAACAGTCGACCAGGCTGACGGGCACTTCGCAGGTGCGATCGGCCGGAATCTCCGGCCCCGCCATGATGAGAGGCACGGCGCAGGTTTCGTCATGAGGGCTGAACTTCCCAAACAGCCCGCGCGCACCATGGCTTTCCCCATGGTCGCTGCTGTACAGGACCCGGGTGTTGGCGGCCAGGCCCAGATCGGTTAGGGCATTCAGTATCTGGCCGATCTGGTCATCCAGGAAGGTGCAGACGCCGTAGTAGGCGGCCATCATGTGCCGCATCTCGGCTTCCGTCACGTCCTCAAGGGAAAAGAACTGCCGCATCCAGGCCAAGGCTGGATGGGCGCTTCCTGCGGGTTCGGGGGGCAGTGTCAGGCTGTCGGGATCGTACAACTCGAAATACTCGGGCGGGGCGATGTATGGTGGATGGGGACAGACATAGGACAGGAACAGGGCCCACGGAGGCTCGTCCGCTTCTGCGCGCGCCTGTAGCCATGCCTTGGCGTTGGCGGTGTTGCGCCGGTCGTACTCAAGATACGTTGAGTTGCCCGGACCGGCCTCGCGCACCCCGCGCCAGGCCTGTCGGCGCGGTGGATCCCGTCGTACGGAAGCCAGGATGTCCCCCTGTCCGTCGACGATGTGCAGCGGTTCGATCTCGCGGCCGAAGCCGTTGTCGTCCTGCGCACCCCTGAAATGAAGTTTGCCGATGGAGTCGACTCTGTGGCCCGCTTCGCGCAGCCGGTGGTGCCAACTGGGTACCGAACCCGTGTACGGCATCGAGTTGTCCCAGGTTCGAAGCTGGTGGACATAGCGGCCCGTGGCCAGCGAGGCCCGTGCCGGTACGCAGATGGGACAGGGTGTATAGGCTGCACTGAAACGCGTTCCGCCCGCAGCCAAACGGTCCAGGTTGGGCGTGTGGACCTCCGGACTCCCAGCGTTGCCCATGGCCCTGGGATTGTGTTGGTCTGAGAGGATGAACAGTAGATTGGCTGGTCTTACCTTGTCCACATCGGCATCCCATAAATGACTGTGAGCGTGGCTGCCAGATATCCCAGCAGGGACAGCAGCAACGGTTTGCAGAGAAATGGCAGGAGTTCAGGCTGTTCGCCGGCGTGATGGCGCAGAACCTGCCACAGGTACAGCCCTATTATCAGGCCGGCAAAGGGGATGGTGATCCCCATCGACCAACCGGGGGCCGTGCGCGAAGAGGCTGCGAGTGCATACAGGGTATAGGCCCCTGCCAGGACGGTGGCAGAGGCCCAAACGGCCGCGCCCGTTGTACGCAGCGATACTTTGCGCAGTCCCGGCCTGAACTGGACGGCGACTCCACCGTGGGAACCGAGTTCCGAGTGGCGCTTTCCCGCAGCCAGCAGCAAGGCAGTGATGCCAGCGCATGCCAGGAGCCAAGGGCTGGTGTTGCCGATGTCGTTTCCGGCGCCGGCTAAAACCCGTAGTGGAAAACCGAGGGCGATGATGATGATGTCAAGGCCCGGATGTTGCTTCAGACCTGCCGAGTACAGGGTGTTGACCAACAGGAAGATTGCCACCCAAAAGGTGGCGGTTCCGCCGGCCGCCGCCGACACTGAGAGGCTGGTCACTGCCAGTAGGGCGGCAAAGATTCGAGCGGCTCGGATTGATAAGGAGCCATCGGCCACTGGCCGGCCGCGTTTGCGGGGGTGCAGCCGATCCAGTTCGACATCCTGCGTGTCGTTGAATGCATAGGCGGCACTTGAGGCCAGGCAAAACGAGACCACCGCAACAACACTGGAGGTCAGTTCGCCGGGATCCAGCAGGGTGCCGGCAAAAAACGGGACGGCCACCACGAACAGGTTTTTGGTCCACTGCTGGGGCCGTGCCAGGCGCAGCCATGGCAGGATCCGGTTCGCCGCGGTCCCGTCGGCGGCCACGGCCTAGGAACTGGCGTCGGCGGCCACCGACGGGGCATGCAATGGTTTCACGAAAACGCCAAAAAAGTCGGACAACGCGGCTCGAATGGCCGTTCGGTCCGGGATCAGGACCCACATGCCTTCTTCGGAGATGGCCTCTTCGCCATGATGTCGATCCAGGATGAGCCTGCGCCCCATTTGAGGGGTGTTGGCCGCTCCCATTTGGGCCAGTTGCAACATCCGAGCGACGTTCATGTCGGTGCCGAAGTTGCCCCGTAGCGTACGGATGATGTTGGGCGCGGCCGCCAGCAGACCGGCGGTGTTGTTGGGATCGGATACCTGACGAAGCACTGCGCTGATAACAGCCTGTTGCCGGCCAATTCGGCCATAGTCGCCGTCCTGGGTGCGCGTGCGGGCGTACTTGAGGGTCGTAATCCCGTCAAGGTGCTGGAAACCAGCCGGCAGTTCGAAGGTTTCGACACCGTAGTCGGGCGTTGGGTACTTCTCGTCGTAAATGGCCCACGGGACATAAATGTCGATGCCGCCCAAGAGGTCGATGATGCGGACAAACCCGTCGAAGTTGACCCAGGCGTAGTGGTCGATGGGTTGATTCAGGAATGCGGACAGCGTGTCGGCCAAGAGGCGTTCGCCGCCGCCGGTGGAAGGCACGGTTTCGCCGAGCGAGTAGACCAGATTGACTTTGGTCGGAGGAAATCCGGGCACCGGAACCCACAGGTCGCGGGGAATCGAAAGGATGTCAAGCGCATTGGTGTCCTGGTTCCAGCTCAGGAGCATCAGTGTGTCCGTACGCGGGGCAGACGGATCTTGCACGCGGGTGTCGAAACCGAACAACAAGATGTTCAGGCGATCTTCCCGTTGCACGGTGGAGAAGACTGGTTCCCGGTCGGGGAGTTGCGGCGATGCCGGTACCTCCGGCTGTGGCGGGTTGTCGGCTGCCGGCGCAGTCGCGGGCGCGATTTCGGCAGGGGTCCCGTTGGGTGGTTGCGGTATGTGAATCGTGACTGTGGTCGTGTTCACGGCTTCTTCATAGGCCATGTTGAACACGAGCCTGCTGACAATGTAGACGCAGACGGCCAGAACTGCACCCAATGCGGCGATGGTACCGCTCCAGACTAGCCGCCTGGGTTGGGATAACCGGGCAGGAGGCCCGGTAACGGCGTCGGTCGACATGTCCATGGTAAACGGTGGGATTCAGCCCGGGGCGCGTGGAAACCCGGATGTTCAAGCTCCGCCTGACAATCCTGGGAAGCAGTGAGGGCAGGGGCTGGCCAACAAGTGGACAAACCGGCCCGTGACCTGTATGTACAAGGTCGGGTCGGTGGATTGAGGATAGCTAGGAGGTGTTGGCCAGTGGACGGGACGGGAGGCGGGTGGCGGATGCACTGCACTCTAATGTTATCACCGCATTTGCCTGCATTGGGTGCCGGTTTGTTCAGGGGTTGAAGGCATGCTCGAACAGGGCGTGGGCAGTCAGGATATACATGGTGTCCCTGTGCACGAATACGTCCAGGAGACCGTCGAAGGCTTCCTCCATGCCGTTGGGGGGAACAAGCTGGTGCCGAAACGCACCCGTGTTGGGATCCAGTACCAGGATGCTGCCGCGTCCGGAATCCACGAGCAGCATGTAGTTGTTCTGGTCCGTGTCGGCCTCAAGATCGACAAATCGGCTGTTGAAGCCCACGGCCCCATGCACCGCAAACGGCAACTGAATGTTGGCTGGGTTGCCGGAATCCTGCCGGCCCAGCGATACCACGGAGTTGTTGTCGAACAACAACCAGATGTTGTCGCCCACGTGCATGCCGACTGCGCTGCTCAGATCGATTGGTTCCGGCAGCCAGGGCTCTTCTTGCACGACGGCCTGGTTGAGGTTGTAGCGCCAAATCTGCCCGTGGCCGCCGTCGGCCACGTAGAGCCGGTTGGAGTAGAAGTCAATTTGGACCGGATTGATCCATGCATTCCTGCTGCCGAGGGTCACGTGGGAGATGAGGTCCGTGTCGTTGTACTGGAACAGATGACGGTCGTCGTCGATGAGATACAGACTGGGCTTGTCGCTGTGCGCGGTCTTGGTCGGTTGGAATGCCATGTCCACGATCCGGCCGACCGTAACGCCGTCGATGACAGTGTCTTGGCTCAGTATCTCCTGGGGAGATCCCCCCTCCTTCCGGCGCAGGGAATCCAGCCGGTATTTGGTAACCGTTCGACGATCGCTGGCAAGGACATACAGATCCTGGAAGTTGACCGCCATGAGTGCCGGAGGGTGATCGCGTCCAAACGTCAACAGGGGCTCGGTCAGTCCTAGCAGCGGAATGCGTTGGAAGGCATCGTCCCAAAGTTCCAGAATCTTCAACTGGAGGGCGTTCAGGCCAGGTGACGGCCCCTGCGTCTCCTGAATGCTTTGGGCCAGTTCGCGGGCCTGCTGCAGTTGCTGCTGGGCCGCTTCGTATTGCTCGCGTCCCAGCAGCGCATCCGCCTTCTCCACCTGCTGTTGGATCAGGGCCAGAGCCACCGGATCGTCCTGGCTGCCCACCGGTTCGTTGATGCGATACGCGAAGTATGTGGCGGCCGGCACCGTTATCAGCAGGCACAGGAGCAACATGGCCGACCACGACTTCGGTATTCTCCGCCTGGACTGTCGTTCCTGAAGCGCGTGGTGGATCTCCTGGAAGTTGGGAAGGGCAACCGACTTCCCGGGATTCGGTGCGGCTGCTGGTGCGGAGTGGGGCGAAACGACCGCTTCGCGCGGGCTCTCTGTGGATGGCTCCACAATGGCGGCGGGTTCTGTCCCGGCCTGTGGCTCGGCGTTCGGGTCGGGAAATGCTTCGCCGAACCACACCTTGAGTCTTTGGCCCGCCGATCGCAGGAACCGTCTGCCTCCGCGAAACCAGCCGCTTCCCGCATTCAGTCCGTGGCCGCGCGTGTCCAGTGCGGACTGCAGGACGGTCGCGGGTGCCGGTCTCCGTTCCCTATTCCCTCCGGGATTGGTGTCCGCCTCCGCGCCCGGACTTCGGAGTACTGCCGGGGTCTCCAATTCGGCCGAGGCCAGGATGACTTTCGGTTCGGACATCTCAAAATCCATTGCCTCCGGGACTGCTGCAGCCTCGGGAACGGATTCCTTCATCCTGCCTGCCGGCAGTGCGTCCGGTCGGGCTTGTACCCGTGTCGCATCCGGATGCGCTGGAGGTACAAACCGGGTGTTGTTGGCCTGGTCGGCCTGGCGATTGGAGACCGGGGTCGGGATTGCGATCAGAAGCCCGGGGGCCCCCTGACGGCGGGCCTGGTCGGCAAACCAGTCCGATCGTTCCGGCCGCGTTCCGTCTGCCAAGTCGGTTACCGCGGTGGCCAGTGTCTGCTTGGCAGCCTCCGCAGTGGCTTGCAAGTCATTTGTGGCCAGCCAGTCGGATGTGGCCAAAAAGCATCCCTGGCCCGGGGCAAGTCGGCCTTGGTAGGTTCCGGGCAGGAGCCGGTTCGGCCCGCCGGCGAGACCGCGGGCGGGCACTGAACCGGTGGGGAACACGTCTGCGGATGCCTGCCCCGTCACCACGTGACAGGTTCCGTCAGTCCAGGCGACTTTCAATTCGCGGCCCCGCACCTCTGCCACCGAGGCCGTGCCCACCAATTGGATGTTGGGGTAGTCGCGGCGGATGTATCCCAGGTACACGTGGAGTGCAACCAGGGAATCGGTCAAGGCGCTGATGCCCTTGGCGGAGGACAGGAGGTAGCTGCGACAGACCCTGAGGCTGAATGCGGTGATCAGGTCCCCTACCTGAGCGCGGGGCAGGTGTTCCTTGAGGACCGGAAACCCAAGAACCACGCAAAACGTGGCTCCGCCGCGCCTTCGATTCTCACTGGCAGGGACTACCCGGGTGCACGACCCGGATGAAAATTCTTGTGCAGAGGGGTGGGAGGCGAAAAGGACGGATGGTTCGTCTTGTTCATCAGGTGCGGTGTGGGATGGCATTGTTGTGTCAACTGACCAGAACAAGGGGTGGAATGGGGGGCACGCCACCCAGCGTGCTTGACTGAAGTGGATGCCTACATGACGTTCACGGCCGGTGGTAGCTGGTGTGTAAGTCAGTCGCCCGACTGTAGCGTGCGTGTGATGATGTCCAGTTGCTCGGTATCGGACAACTGGTCTTTCCGCTTGCGCCCCTTGCGCCCCTTCCGTGACCCCTGTCCCTGTTGTGCCTTCATGAATGCCAGTTCCATTGCATTCATCGGCGGGGCGTCGTTGGTGCCGAAGGGATCCTCGATCTCCTCGTCGTCCGGCGCATCCAGAAGTCGGCGGCGGCTTACATCCAGTCTCCTGCGCCGGGAACTGACCATGAGGATCATGACTTCGACTTCCTGGCCGACCTCCAGCTCGTCGTCGGCGTTCACGACATGGTGATGATCGATTTCGTCCAGGGACATGAAGGCATCGACACCGACGCCGACGTCCAACAGGGCGCCCCGGTCGTTGAAGCCCTTGACCGTACCGTTGATTCGGGCTCCTCGGCGCAAATCGGAGATAAGCTTGACATCGGGTGACAGCTTGCTGACGGCAATCTGCCACTTGCTGCCCTTTTCCTTGGGCATACTGATTTCGGTGACCCAGACATCGAACTCATCGCCTACTTTGACGACGGCATGGATGTCCTGCACTCGTTCCTGGGACAGGCGGCTCACCGGCAGGAAGCCATCCTTGTCGGAACCGATGTCGCAAAAGGCTGCGGCATCAATGACGGCCTTGACCACGGCGTGACGCTGTTCGCCGACCTTCAGGTTTTTGATGGACTTGTAGTCCGGCCGAATCAGCGTCAGGTCAATCTTGTTGGTTTCCCGGTTCAGCTTATGGATCCAGACATGGATCCGGTCACCGCGCTTGAGGTGCCTCGAAGGTTGAAAGGCCTCAAGTTTCTCTTTGTTGTAACGGAGATACGGCAGGAACTGGCTCTTGTGGAGAAACCCTTCCTTGCCCGTTCCGATATCGACCCAGGCGCCCTGGCGGTCCGTAACGCGGGTAACGGTCCCGTCGCGTCGGTCTCCGACGGCCAACGTAATGATCTTTTTCTTTTGCTTGGGCTGTTTGACCGGCTCGGGACCGGCTTGTTGCGCTGTGGAATCCGCAGCCTGCGGGTCGGGCTGGGGCGCAGCAGTGGCGAGGTCCTGTGCGCCCTGGATGCCGTCGGAGACGGTGACCTGCCCTGAGGAGGGCGCGGGAGTGTTGTCCATTGTTGGTACGGGTGGTGGTGTGACTGCCGAAGGCGCGGAGGATAGGATGGCGGGACACAATTATAGGCCGCAGCCGATTCATTCCCCAAACGGGAGGGTCTGGGCGGCTTTGGTTTCTCGTTGATGCGGATGCCTGCCCCAGACAGATGGATGGGCTCCCGGCATCCCATCGGGCCCGGCCCCGACGGTTGTTCGGCGCAGACTTTCTGTTGTTACCTGCAGCCCCGAGCCAAAATCAACGAAAGTGAAATAGTGTGAAATAGTGTCGTTCTGGGCCGGATGGGGCGGAGCCAAGGCTTCCCCTGGGCAATCGCAAGATTATGCGAGGCTCAGGACTGTCTCCATGTGGGCGACGTTGCGGCCGACTTGGCGACTCCGGATGGCAACACTGGTTTTGACGGTGCATGCAATCTTGCGATTGCCCTGAAGGCTTCCCCTCCCGCTCCTGTTGGTCATGCATCCATGTGTGATAATCCAATACCGGGAGGATGAACCTGACTCGACTGGTTTCAACTGTGGCTGATTCACCTGAACCCTCGGCAATGTCCCTGGCCGGACGGAGGGTGCTGGTGACGGGTGGTGCACACCGCATCGGGCGCCGCATCTGTCTGGATTTGGCTCACGCCGGTGCCAGTGTGACCTTTTCCTGGTTGAGTGCCGAACGTCAAGCCCGGACAACCCTGGCCGAGCTGCAGGCCATCGATGCGGGAGCCTCCGCAGTGCGGTGCGATGTGACCCGGCTTCGGGATGTGCGCAGTCTTCGGGACCATCTGCACCATCGGGGGGACGGCCTGGACATCTGCATCAACTCCGCCAGTCCCTGGGAGTTCGATGCGTTTCCGTTGGCGGACTATGCATCCTGGCATCGCGTGACCCGTGCGTCCATCGACGGGTGCGTTTACGTCTGCAACGAACTGCTATCCCTGTTGCTGAAGTCGTCCTCGCCCTGCATCATCAATGTTCTGGACACCATCGTGCGTCAACCCAGAACCGGATTGACGGCCCACGCTGTGGGCAAGGCTGGCCTGGAGGCCCTCACCCGGCAGCTGGCGCTCGAACTCGCGCCCAGGGTCAGGGTCAACGGCCTTGTGCCGGGGCCGATGCTGCCCCAGCCCGATCTGTCTCCGAAGGCCCGCCGACGCGTGGCGGACGCGACGCTTCTGGGCCGATGGGGAACACCCGAGGACGTCGTGCGCGGCGTGCGCTTCCTGATTGATTCGGACTTCGTCACCGGATCACTGCTGTTCATCGATGGCGGGGAGAGTATTGCCATGCACCGCAGGCCGCGTTGATGCCGACTCAGGGAGGGACTGCCGTTGTCCGACCGGCCCTGGTGGATCGGGAGTGCTTGGAACAGCGGGAGCTCGCGACACTGGCGCCGTACGCCGTGTGCAGCCTGCACAGCCGTGGTCGCGTCCAACCGGAGGCAGTCGACGAGTGGCGCACGTGCTTTCAGCGGGACCGGGACAGGGTTGTTCACTCGCGTGCCTTTCGTCGTCTGGCCCACAAGACCCAGGTGCAGCCGTTGCCTGGCAGCGACCATATCCGGACGCGGCTCACGCACAGTCTGGAGGTGGCGCAGATAGGCCGTTCCGTTGCGCGTCGGCTGAACGTCAACGAGGATCTGGTAGAGGCCATATGCCTGGCCCACGATTTGGGACACCCCCCATTCGGACACGAAGGGGAACAGACCCTGAACGAGCTGTTGTCCGACGTCGGTGGCTTCGACCACAACCTTTTTACGTTTGAACTGCTGGACGTGCGGGAACGGCGCCGACCGCACAGGCCCGGTCTCAACCTCACGTACGAGGTGAGGGAAGGCGTTCTCAAGCACGGCTCCACGCCGTCGGCCCGCCAGATCGAACGCGTCTCAGAGGAAGGGCTGCGTCCTTGGGAAGCTGCGTCGCTGGAGGCCCAAATCAGCAACCTGGCCGACGAGATTGCCTATAACTCAAGCGATTTGGACGACCTGATGCGCTCTGGTGAAGGGAATGGCCAAAGCTTGGCCGGGGCCGTCCGGGAATTGGAGGTGTACCGGCGCATGCGGGCACATGTTGCAAGCCGCGAACTGGAGGAGGCCGACCTGGACTCTTCGACCTCGCGCAAGGTGCTGATTACCGCAATGGTGGGCCAGGCCATCGGCGACTGCGTGGAGGCCACTGTCAGAAACCTGCAGCGCTGCCACATTCGCAGTCTCGCCGACGTGCGGCGGTGCGGTGATCGGCCCCTAGTGCGTCTGAATTCCGAGTTGGAAGCCATGTACGACGAGTTGCGGCGGTTCCTCATGGTCAACTTCTACCGGACCTGCAAGGTGCGGGGCCCTGCCATGGCGGGCGTGGATGCCATTCGCCGCGTGTTTGCGGCTCTGGTGTCGGAGCCGTTGCAGTTGCCGCCGGCCTGGCGGGGCGAATTGGACTGCCGGGATCGGCGAGCCGTGGTCGGCGCCTATATCGCGACTATGACGGACCGCTTTCTGCTGGACTTGGACGCCCGGCTCCGTTGAGGGGCGGACCAATCCGTTTTGCCCCTCCGGCTTCAGCGTCGGGGACGCGGTTCCCGGTACTCCTGATATTCGGGGTCCTCCAACTCCGCGGCCTCGTCCTCCGAAGCTGAATCCTCGGTCCCAAACCGGGTTAGGCCTACATCGCGCAACCGGGTGCGGGCCTGTTCCAGGAAGACGGTGAACTTCCCGAATGGGGTCCGGAGACCACCTCCTGCACCCAGATCGACATCCGAGTGCATGCTGGCCACCGCCTCGCCTTCCGTTCCCGCAGCCGCCTCCTGGGCAATCAAGCGCCAAGCCACAAATAACAGGCCCGCGACCAGGACCAAACTGCTCAACAGCGAGAACAACTGAATGAACCGATTGTCCCTGACCAGTTCCGGAGGCGGACTTCCTTCCGATACGGGCAAGGCACTCCCATCCGGCGTCTGGGGACCGTCGATGAGCATGCCCTGCAGGGCCAGGAGATTGGCTTCGATCAATTCCTGTTCGCCCTCGTCCAGGATTAGGCCGGAATTGCCGTCGGCGCGCAGGAGACCCAGCGCCTCGTTGACCGCCAGTCTTGGATCCGATGCAATGTAGCCAAGAATTTTGGCCGCGCCGGGGGACAGCGAGTCCGAACCGCTGATCTGCTGGTCCTCGGCCAGGCTGTTGACGATCAGAATTTTGTAGGCGCCGAGCAGATCGACCGGCAGCGCTCCTTGCCACTGAACGGGCCACGCGTACCACGCCAGGGCAATGCCGGCGGCTAGGCTGAAGGCGATGACGACCACATACTTGATGAGGGGCCGTACGAAACCCCTCACCCGCGAATCGGAAACATGAATCATGTCATTCCACCGAGGCCTGATTCTTCGATTGCTGCAATGATGGACTTGACGGACTGCATGTGGTTCTTGCGTCCCACCAGCAGGGCGTCGGGAGTGTCCACAACGACCAAGTCCTGAACGCCGACCATGGCGACCAGGCGTCCGTTGGCGAAGACGATGTTGTGTCGGCTGTCGACGGTGACAACCTTGTCGCCGACCACGACATTGGCATCTCCGTCCTTCTCCAGGATGCGCTCGAGTGCATCCCAGCTGCCCAGGTCGGTCCAGCCTGTCTCAAGATGGACCACCTTGCAGTCGGCGGTCTGTTCAACAACCACCTGATCGATGCTGCATGGATCCAATGCCTTCCAGGTTTCGCCGTTCGGACCCGGATTGTGGGCTACCTCCAGCAGGTGCGGAGCGCATTGAGCCAGACGGTGGCGCAGGCTGTCGACGCGGCTGACGAGGATGCCACAATTCCAGAGGCAGTCTCCACGCTCGAGCAGACGCGCGGCGGCCGCGGCGTCCGGTTTTTCGCGGAAGCTGCGCACGCGCGCGACGGGCGGGGTGCTGGTTGGGGCCAGTGGGGAGCCGAGCCTGATGTACCCGTATCCCGTGTGCGGATGGTCGGGCACAGCACCAAGCAGCACTAGGGAGCCGTCGGCCGCGAGTTCGGCCGCGCGGGTCAGGGCTTGGCAGAAAACGACTTCGTCCTGGATCCAGTGGTCCGATGGCAGCCAAATCGCAATCTCGCCGTCCAGGTCCGCCGGCAGATGGGCCAACACCCAGGCGAAGGCAGGGGCCGTATTGCGGCCTTCCGGCTCGATCAGGATCCGCGCCCGGTCAAGGTGTGGAAGTTGTTGGGGAACCAAATGGGAAGTGCTGCGGCCGGTTACCACCCATGTGCGCTCCGATGGCAGCAGGGGAGAGATCCGGCGGCAGGTCGCTTGCAGTAGCGATTCCCCCTGCGCGAGCAGATCGTCAAACTGCTTGGGTGTCTGCTGCCGACTGCGAGGCCACAGGCGATTCCCGCTGCCGCCAGCTAGGACTACGCCTATCATCGATGATTGCTTCCATGGCGTGGCAGGGAATCCAACCGGCTACTGCGCGGTCGGACCCTTTTCTGTTCTGCTCGATATCTTATCCTACTTTGGCAGCAGACCCGGCAGCAGATGCACGATCACGGATCGGCCGGGGATGTCCACCTCGGTCACCACTTCGCGGATGGCAGGCAGCAGAATTGGTTGGCTGAGTCCCAGATCCGGATCCGGACGCACCTCCCAGACATCGTTGGCTCCGGTCGCGGCCACGTCGGTCACCACACCCAGATGCAGGCCTGTATCAGTGGTCACGGATGAACCGACGATGTCGTGAATCCACCAGGTTCCCGGCTCCGGCTCCGGCACATCCGCTTCCGGCACGGACAGCCAGGCACCGCGCAGGGATTCGGCGGCCGTTCTGTCCCGAACCTCGACGAACTGCACAAGCAGCGCCTGCTTGTGGCGTCGCGTGGACAGGACCGTCAGCGGACTCCGCCCGAGGTTGCTGTGCAGAATCTGCCTTGGGGCGAATCGCCTGTGGTTATCGGTGATGACGCGTATGCCCACCTCGCCCTTGATGCCATGGGGCTTTTCGACGCGTCCGACGACAAAGTGGTCGTCGGGACAGGGGGGAGCCATCGGCGGCTACCGGAATGGAGCGCTTCAGGCCTGGCCGTCCTGCCCGCGTTCCGTCGGGGTCAGGCCATCGCCGATCTCCTGCCAGGAGTCCACGTGCAGGGCGACATGCGCGTGCGGATTGGTCGACGACGCCTTGACCAGGGCCCGAAGGGCACGAATGTTGTCCCCGTTGCGCCCAATGATGAACTTCATGTCTTCCTGGTGCACCAGCAGGTTGAATTCCAGGTCCTGGTCGTACTGGTGCGCTTCCACCTCGACATCGTCCGGATGCTGTGCCAGGGTCGAGGCGACCCAGGTTACGAGCTGGCCGATGCGGTCGATGGTGCTGTCCACGTCATGCTTCGACATGTTCGTCCGTTTCGGTCGCGGGCGCGGCCTCGGCGGCGGCCACCTTCAGCAGACGCTGCACGGCCGGTGTCGGCTGTGCGCCGCGGGCAATCCAGTGGTTGGCCCGTTCCACGTCCACAACGATGGTTTCCGGTTCGGTGCGCGGATTGAAGTGCCCGATGTTCTCGATGAAACTGCCGCTGGTGGCCTTGCGTTGATCCGCGACCAGGATGCGGTAGGTCGGTTTGTTCTTGGTGCCTTTGCGCACCAGTCGAATGCGAACCACTGTGTTGGGGTCTCCTGAGGGTTGTTGGTGTCAGCGGAGATCCTGCCCCGCCATCAGTCGCTTCATGTGCCGCATGCGGCCACGCTGGCGGCCACGGCCGCCTCCTGATATCTCCTTCATCATGCCCTGTGCCTCGCGGAAGCGCTTGAGGAGGTCGTTCACGTCCTGTACGCGCGTACCGCTGCCGGCCGCAATGCGGCGGCGTCGGCTGCCGTTGAGCACGCTGGGGTTGCGCCGTTCCTGCAGTGTCATGCTGTTGACGATGGCTTCACTCTGCTTCAGGCTGTGCTCCATGTCCTCTTCGTCGAGATCTGCGAGCAGATTCCGGGCGCCCGGCAGGAGTTTCAGAAGGTCGGATAGGCTGCCCATCCTCTTGAGCGAACGCAACTGGTCGAGGAAATCCTCGAAATCGAGCTGGCCGCGGGCCATTTTGTCGCCCAGCCGTTCACTTTGCTCGCTGTCCAAAAACTGCTCGGCCTTCTCGATGAGGGTAAGGACGTCTCCCATGCCCAGAATGCGGCTGGCCATCCGTTCGGGCTCGAACACATCGAGCCCGTCCATCTGTTCGCTGGTCCCCATGAATTTCACGGGGACCCCGGTCACCTGACGCACACTGAGGGTGGCACCCCCGCGGGCATCGCCATCCACCTTGGTCATGATCAACCCGGTGAGGGGCACACTGGCTTGGAAGCCCTCCGCCACGTTGACGGCCTCCTGGCCGGTCATGGCGTCCACAACCAGCAGGGTCTCGGCCGGATTGACCCGATCCTTGATCTCGCCAAGCTCCGCCATCAACACGGAGTCGATTTGGGTTCGGCCGGCCGTGTCCAGGATGCAGACCGTATGCGCCTTGCCGCGAGCGAACTTCATGGCGCGGGCCGCGATGTCGGGTGCCCGGGCACCTTCGCGCTGGGCGAACACGGGAACATCAATCTGCCTGCCCAGAGTCTCAAGTTGATCGATCGCAGCCGGCCGCTGTACGTCCGCGGCCACCAGGAGCGGAGTCTGACCCCGTCTGCGCAGGTGCACGGCCAGCTTGGCCGCCATCGTCGTCTTGCCCACACCCTGCAGGCCCACCAGGGCCAGGGCATGGGGAGCCTGGCCGGCAAAGTTCAGCGGCGCCGGTTCGCCCAGCAGAGAAATCAGTTCCGCATGCACGATTTTGACCACTTGCTGGCCGGGGGTCAGGCTCTGCAGGACTTCGGTCCCGACGGCGCGTTCCCGGATGCGCTGGGTGAAGTCCTTGACCACCCGGTAGTTGACGTCCGCCTCCAGCAGTGCCATGCGGATTTCGCGCATGCCGGCCGTAATGTCCTTCTCGTCCAGGCGCCCCTTGCGCGACAGGGCGTCGAAGGTGTTCTGAAGTCTTTGGCTCAGCGAATCGAACATGCCGGCAAGCACATGGGGTCAAATCGGACGGTGGGGAACCGCGTCGTCCGGCCCGATCGAACAGGACCGCACATTGTAGCGGCGGCCGAGTTTCAGACGCAATTTTTGCGGTTTCCGGACAGGCATCGCGCCCGGCTGGGAAACCGCCCGGTCAGAGGTCTTGGTCTTCGATGTTGTTGAGGGGGTTGAAGCGGAGCTCCGACACGGAACCTTCATCGGCCTGCCCAGCGTTCGGGATACCGTCGTTGGGCATTGGGTCCAGATCGCCGTACAGCATGCGTTGAATCCGATCACGCGCCCGGCCCGACATGGAAGGGGTGGCCTCCTGGGCCAGCAGCCGCAGCGCGTTGGCTATGATCAGACTCTCCTCGACGACGGTGCGGTCGGAGGCCGAGAGGGACGCCAAGTACCGATCCTGAAGTTCACTGTTGCCTGCCAGGTGATCGGCTTTGGCGAACAGCTTGCCAACGCGGCAATCTTCCTCCGACAGCGGAGGAAACTCCGTTTGTTGATCGAACGGGGGCATGTCGGATTCTCCTTGGTCAACCCAGGTCCCGCGCCAGGGCGGCCCTGAGTTCCTTAATGGCCCTGAACTGCATCGCCCTGATGGATACCTCGGTCTTGCCCATGATCGCCGCCACTTCCTTAACGCCGTAGCCCTCAAGGAAGCGCAAGGATATTACCTGAGCCTGGGAGTCGGGTAGGCGCGCAATGGCCGCCCTCAGGGATTCGGCATCCAGGGAATCCCGCGTGGCGCGGAACGGGTCCGGTTCGCGCGAAGGCAGGTTCATGTGCGTGTCGATGGGGAAGAATGCGGCCCGCACGTCCCGGCGGATATGGTCGCGAATCTGGTTGTTGGCAATGGTGTAGAGCCATGAGGTGAAGGTGTACTTCCACGGTTGGCCTCTGTTGATGGCCTCGTAGACCTTGAGAAACACGTTGCCCGTGAGGTCCTCTGCCAGCTGAAGGTCGGGGATGCGCGTGTAGATGAATCGGAAAATGTGACCTGAGCACAGATCGAAAAGCTGGTTGAAGGCATCGGGATCGCCGTTCCGGGCGTCATCCAGAAGATCGGAGGGAATCTTGACTCTCACGTCGGGCCGGGCTGTGAAGAAGGGAGAAAAACGAGACCCGCAGACTCGTCCGTACTGTTAACGATAGCAGTCGCAGGGCCTGTCGGGGCTGTACATAGCAAAATTCGACCGCACTCCGGGGGGCGCAGCCACCTCATTCGTCCCGGGAGAGTCCGCGATCGTGGCGGGCTACGTAGTGCAGCCTCTGGCCGATTGTGACTAGGAGCGCCAGACACATGGGGATCAGCACCACATCTGCCACGTTCAACATGAGGCCGGCACCCAGCAACACGATGCGTTCGCTGCGCTGCAGCCAGCCGGCCTTGCCGGGAATCTCAAGACCTTCCGCCCTGGCCTTGACATAAGACACGACCACTGATGTTCCAATCACCGCTGCCGTCAATGGAATGCTCCAGCTCAACGGCAGGCGCATCGGCCCGCCAAGCTGCAGATGGATCAGCAGCCCCAACAGGACGCAGATTTCGGAAAGACGATCGAAAGTGCTGTCCAGGCAGGCTCCGTATCGCGTCACACGGCCCGTTTTTCGGGCCAGCAGTCCGTCCAGGCTGTCCAGGCCGGACACCAGGATGTAGGCCAGCCCACCCCATCGGATCCATCCGGCCGCAATCAAGCAGGCCGTGGCGACGGCCAGCCACAAGCCTGTCCAGGAGATCAGGTTGGGGGTCACCCGCAACCACAGCAGGAACCGCACGACGGGTAGTTCGACGTGGGCCAATAGGGAACGGCCCCAAGTCTCGATCACGGTTGTGCACAGCCTTGTTCCAGGGAATCTCGCTACATTCTGACAGTATCCGAACAACGCAGGACAGTCCGGCCCGTACACATGGGCCCTGAAGGCATGTTCGGGGGCGTGGTTGTGAGGGGTGGCCGGATCCGGTGCTTGCCGAATTAAGGTGCCGGGACGGGGTTCGCGTAAGATGGAGCTTGGCTCAATGCGGGCGACCGTGCCATCTTAGCCTTCCCGCATATCCTTTCAAACCACACTCTAGGACATGTCCCTTTCCGCCCCGATCAAAGTGGCAGTCACCGGTGCCGCCGGCAACGTCGGCTATGCGCTGGTTTTCCGCATCGCGGCCGGACAGATGCTGGACGCCTGCCAGCCGGTTCACCTGTCGCTGATCGAAATTCCACCTGCCATGCGCCAAGCGGAAGGTGTGGCCATGGAACTGGAGGACTGTGCCTTCCCACTGCTGGCCGGAATCGACGTGACCGATTCCGCCCAGGAGGGGTTCGATGGCGTACAGCACGCGCTGCTGGTGGGTTCCCGGCCCCGCGGGGCTGGCGAGTCCCGGGCGGATCTGGTCGGCAGCAACTTGCCGATTTTTCAGAGTCAGGGACAAGCCCTCAATGCCCGGGCTGCCGATGACGTGCGAGTGACGGTGGTTGGCAATCCGGCGAACCTCAACGCCCTGATTGCCCATCGCCATGCACCGGACATTCCGGCTTCAAGGTTCACGGCCCTGACGCGCCTCGACCACAACCGGGCGGTGAGCTTGGTTGCTCGCACAGCCGGAGTGCGGCCCGATCAGGTGGCGGATGTGGCCATCTGGGGCAATCACAGTGCCACGCAGTACCCGTGTCTGGCCCATGCCACAATCGATGGACACAGGGACTGGCCCCTGTTGTCGGATCAGGCCTGGATAGAGGAACAGTTCATACCCAGAATCCAGAACCGCGGCGCGGAAGTCATTGAGGTCAGGGGGGCCAGCAGTGCGGCCAGTGCGGCCGTGGCCGTTACCGACCACGTGAGGGATTGGCACTTGGGTACCGGCTGTGCTCGGACCACCAGCATGGCCATCGTGGGCGAAGGGCAGTATGACACTCCGCCGGGGGTGGTCTTCAGCTTTCCGGTTAGGGTTCGGGATGGGGAAATTGAGGTTGTCTCAGGCCTTCAACTCACCCCTTTCGATCGTCGCATGGTGGATATCACGGGGCAGGATCTGCTGGAGTTGAGGCGCACGGCCGACGCGTTCCTGAGTTGACAACGGGGACGCGGGTCAGGTAGTCTGATCGCATGAGCAATGCGATTGTGTCGCGGATCAACAAGTCCGCCGGTCAAGCCAGTGATCGCCCCGCACGCGGTGGTGCCGAGCCGGCGCGCGCCTTCTCGTTTAGCGACTATTTCTATTACCGATTTGCAGGGACGGGACCGCACCGCGAGCCAGGGAGTTGCGTACAGGTCAACTGATACCGGACAACCAGGCGACGTAGGAGCGGTCCAGACTTGGATCGCTTTTTTTTTGCTTGCCCTGGTACACCGCCTTGACCGGCTGGAAATCCACTTATGACTGTTTGCAGAGGCGTGCGCGGCGCCACCACCGTTGTTGAGAACAATGCCCTGGAAATCTTGGCGGCCACGCGGGAACTCTTGGCCATGATGATCCGGCTGAACGGAATCGAGGCGGAGGACGTTGCCTCGGGCATCTTTACGACCACGCAGGATCTGGTTGCCGTGTACCCCGCGACCGCGGCCCGTCAGTTGGGCTGGATGTCCGTGCCGCTGTTGTGTGGTCATGAAATGGCAGTTCCGGACGGCCTTCCCCGGTGCGTCCGCATCCTGCTGCACTGGAACACGGACCGCAGCCAGGACGAGATTCATCATGTGTACCTGAAGGAAGCGGTGCAGCTGCGCCCCGACCAGTCGGAGTTGCCGCCGGTGAACATGCAACAGTTGAACCAATGGGTGGATGACCAAATGCGCAGGCATGGAGGGGCGTGATGAGAGTTGCCTTTCAGGGAGAGAACGGTGCCTATTCCCATGCGGCGATTCTCATGCATTTTGGCGAGGATCCCGGAATACAGGCGGTTCCCTGCCGCAGCTTTGCCGAACTCTTTGCCGCGGTGGACGCCGGTGAGGCGGATTTCGGCATGGTGCCTGTTGAAAACTCGCTTGGGGGCGCGGTCACGGGCATCAATGATCTGTTGCTGAACTACGACTTCAAGGCCTCTGCGGAGATTCTTTATCCGGTGCGCCACAACCTGGTCGTGGCCCGACCGCCCGAAGGTTCCCCGCGGGATGAAATCACCCATGTGCGGAGCCATCCCCAGGCGCTGGAACAGTGCCGGGAGTACCTGGCCCGCCAAGGCCTCGCGCCGGTGGACTGGTACGACACGGCCGGAGCCGCCAAGTCGTTGGTTGAGGAACCTGCTCCGGGAACCGCGGCGCTGTCCAGTCTGATAGCCGCCAACACCTGGAATCTGGAGATCGTGGACAGGGACGTAGCCGATGGGCCGGGCAATCTGACCAGGTTTCTTCTGATCGGCCACGAGACCGCCGAGCGTACGGAGGACAGCAAGACGTCCGTGTTGTTCGCGGTCCCGGACCAGCCCGGGGGGCTGGTCAAGGCCCTGCAAGTGTTCTCCGATCGGAACATCAACCTCACCAACATCAGCAGTTTCCCCCGCCGCAATCGCAGGTGGAACTATGTGTTCTTCATGGAGTTTCTCGGCCATATCGAGGATCCGATCGTCTCGGAGGCGGTCACGCAGTTGCTGGTCAACACGGCTTTTCTGAAGCTGCTGGGCAGTTTTCCAAGAGCGCCCGAACCTGACCATCTGTCGCCGGGCCGTATTGCCGGATTGGGGAAGTAGAGCTTCCATCCATTCAAGTTTCAAACCCCTTGCCCATTCAATCAAGCCAAGCAAAGGACCACCATGATTGTTGTAATGAAACAGACGGCCGACGCTGACGACACGGCGCGGGTCGCTCGGCACATTGAGGAAAAAGGCTTCAGCTTGCATATCAGCAAGGGTGAGGCCAGGACGATCATCGGCATCATCGGTGCCAATGAACATGAACTGGACAGCGATTCATTCGAGGTTTTGCCGGGTGTGGAGAAGACGATGCGCATCATGCAGCCGTTCAAGGCAGCCAGCCGCGACTTCACCCAGAAAAAGACCGTGATCAACGTCAACGGCTCCCAAATCGGCGGGGATCGGGTTGCCGTGTTCGCGGGACCTTGCAGCGTGGAGACCCGCGAGCAGATTCTGGAGACGGCCCACGCGGTGGCCGACACCGGGGCGCAGTTCCTGCGCGGCGGCGCCTTCAAGCCCCGCTCATCGCCCTACAGCTTCCAGGGACTGGGTCACGAAGGGTTGGAACATCTGGCGGAGGCGCGCGAAAAGACAGGCCTATCCATCATCACCGAGGTGATGAGCGTGGAGGACATTGATCTGGTGGAGCAGTACACCGACATCTTTCAGGTTGGCGCCCGCAACACACAGAACTATCCCCTGCTTAAGGCCCTGGGCCGGGCCAGCAAGCCCGTGTTCCTCAAGCGGGGCCTCGCCGGCACGCTGGAGGAGCTGCTCATGAGCGCGGAGTACATCCTCAGCGAAGGCAACATGAACGTGATGCTGTGTGAACGGGGGATCCGTACCTTCGAGACCTACACGCGCAACACCTTCGATGTCAACGCGATCCCGGTGTTGCAGAACCTGACCCATCTTCCGGTCATCGCGGATCCGGCGCATGGCACCGGCAAGTGGGACCTGGTGAGCCCGATCTCGAAGTCGGCGGTGGCCGCAGGCGCCGACGGTGTGATGATCGAGGTTCATCCCAACCCCGCCCAGGCCAAGAGCGACGGGGCACAGAGCCTGACGCTCAAGAACTTCACGGCGCTGATGAAGGACCTGAAGCGGGTGGCGGCAGCGGTTGACCGCTCCATCTGATCCGGCCCGGACTGCACTTGACCCGTCCACCGAGAAGACCCATGTCGTTTACATTGGCCGACTGCCGCGTTGCGGTGGTCGGCCTGGGCCTGATCGGCGCTAGCCTGTGCGCCGACCTCACCCGCCTTAAGGTTTGCCGCGAAGTGCGTGGCGTCAGCCGTTCGTCCAGGACGGTGGCTCGCGGTATCGCGGAGGGCATCATCGACCAGGGAACCACCAGTTTGCAGACTGGCGTCCAAGGGGTCGACATCGTGATTCTGGCCTCGCCGGTCCGCATCGCAATCGGACAGCTGGAACGAATTTCCGGCCATCTCAAGGAGGGGGCCATCGTTGCCGATGTTGGCAGCACCAGCGTTGAGGTGGTCAAGGCCATGGCAAGGATGCCAGCACATGTCCAGCCGATTGCCACGCATCCGATGGCCGGCAAGGAAACCAGCGGTTTCGACTCGGCGGAACGGGGACTGTTTGACAACGCAACCTGGATTTTAACCCCTCTGGAACGGACATCGAGCCGGACTGTGGACGTGTTTCGCGAACTGGTTGTGGCCGTCGGTGCCCACCCGCTGATGATGGAACCCCACAAGCACGATCGGGTGGTGGCCGCCATAAGTCACGTGCCGTTTCTGCTTTCCAGTGCACTGGTGGACAGCGTCGTCCGGGCCGGTGAGCAGGATCCGGAGGTCTGGGAATGCGCGGCAGGCGGTTTCCGCGATACGTCAAGGGTTGCGGCCAGCGAGGCCGCCATGTTCATAGACATTCTGATGACCAATCGGGAGAACGTCCACCATCAACTGGATCGATTTATCCAGGGGATCCGGGAGCTGCGTTCAATGCTGGTGGAACGGCAGGAGGATGAATTGGTGGCCCGGTTGTCCGCGAACCGGGATGCGCGGCTGGCTTGGTATGCGGACTGGATGGAGCGGAACCGACCGGAGATTTGACGACAGAGGGAGCAAGGTGTGGATACACTCAGGATTCAGGGCGGCGCGGTGTTGGCGGGAGGGATTCGCGTTCCCGGAGACAAATCGATCAGCCACCGTTCAATACTGTTGGGAGCCTTGGGGGAAGGCGCGACCAGGGTGACCGGATTCCTGGACGGGCGCGACTGCCTAGCTACCGTTGGCATCATGCAGTCGCTCGGCGTGGGCGTCGAGCGCCATTCCGCTGTCGACCTGACAGTCCATGGAGTTGGCCTGCACGGTTTGCGGTCGCCGGACGGGCCTCTGGACTGCCGGAATTCCGGTACCACGATCCGTCTGCTGAGTGGCCTCATGGCCGGACAACGGTTCGCGTCCAAGTTGACCGGTTCGCCCCAGCTGTGCACGCGTCCCATGGACCGTGTGGTCGCGCCTCTCCGGAAAATGGGAGCGTCCATCTCCGGTGCCGATGGAGGTGGTACGGCGCCATTGCTGGTTCGGCCCGCGGCTCGTCCCCTTCAGGGAGTGCGATATGCGATGCCGGTAGCCAGTGCCCAAGTCAAGTCCTGTGTACTCCTTGCCGGGTTGTACGCCGATTCGGCAACCACCGTGATCGAACCTGGTCCGACTCGGGATCACACGGAATGCATGCTGCGCGGAATGGGCGTGCGTGTTGTGACCGAGGGACGGCGCATCACGCTGGAGCCTCCGCAACGTCTGAAGGGAACCAATGTGGCCATTCCGGGTGACCCGTCGTCGGCCGCGTTCCTGATGGTGGCGGCCTGCATTGTTCCCGGCAGCCGGATGCGGATTGTGGACGTGGGTCTCAATCCAACCCGTACCGGACTGATGGACGCACTCTTGCAGATGGGCGCCGACATTCGGGTGGAGAACCGCCGGGAGGCTGCGGGGGAAGCTGTCGGAGACCTGTTGGTCGGTTACGCGCCGCTCCGCGGCGCCGAGTTCGGCGGGGACCTGATCGTGCGCATGATCGACGAGTTGCCGCTGTTGGCGCTCGCCTGCAGTCAGGCCGAGGGGCCCTCCCGCATTCGCGACGCGCAGGAGCTGAAAGTCAAGGAGTCCAACCGCATCCTGGACACCGAACGGCAGTTGGCCCGGCTGGGAGCTGTTGTCCAGGGTACGGAGGACGGCTTCGCGATTGACGGCGGCAGCAGACTGCACGGAGCCTGTGTGGACAGTTGTGACGACCATCGCCTTGCGATGTTGCTGGCCGTGGCCGGCCTGGCTGCACGCGGCGAGACCGTGGTGGCAGGCGCGCAAGTGACCGACGACAGTTTCCCCGGGTTTGCGGAAACCCTGAAGACCCTGGGCGGCGCCGCGGAACGGGGCCCTGCGGATGCCTGAGCGCATCACCCCCCACACCCGCAAGGTTGGCCTGATCGGCTGGCCGGTCGGGCATTCCGGTTCGCCCAGGATGCACAACGCCGCCTTTGCGGCCGCCGGAATGGACTGGGTGTACCTGCCACTGCCCGTGCCGGTAAACCCGAAGGACCGGATTGGTCAAGCAGTCCGCGGCCTGGGAGCGCTGGGGTTTCGAGGCGCCAATGTGACGATCCCGCACAAACGGAATGTCATGTCTCATCTCTCGGATATCTCAGCCGTGGCCCGGGCGGCCGGCGCGGTCAACACTGTGACAGTACGCGATGACGGAGATCTTGCCGGGGACAACACCGATGTGTGGGGGTTCTTTTCCGTGTTGGGAGAGGCGGGATGGTCGGCGCACAGCGGTTCGGCTCTCGTGTTGGGGGCCGGCGGTTCGGCCCGGGCCGTGTTGACTGGATTGCTCGAAGCCGGATGCCGGGATGTTCGCGTCCACAACCGCACCCGGACGCGGGCGGAGGAACTGGTTCGGGACTTTCGCGCGCTCTATCCCGCCGCATCGATGCGTGTGATTGGCTCCGAGCGGGAAGTTTCGGCTGCGGGCCGCGACGTGGACCTGGTGGTGAACTCCACATCGCTGGGCATGGATCCGCACATCGACACATGTCCTGTGGCTCCCGATTTCCCCTGGCGATCCGGGCAGTGGGCCTACGACCTGGTTTACAACCCCCCGGCAACCCTGTTCCTGAGTCGGGCCGGACACGGTGGTGCCCGGTGCATCGGCGGCATGGAGATGCTGGTCCGGCAGGGGGCCCGGTCCTTTGAGATTTGGACCGGCCGGATGCCGGACCTCGACCTGATGCGAAGGGAACTCAATCTACATCTGGGATTTCAAACCGATGGTTGACAGCATGCAAGCCATTTTTTCAGCGGACGACTACGGGGTCCACTACCCGGATTCTCGGGGCAAGTTTGGGCCGTACGGCGGCAAATATGTGCCCGAGACACTGATTCCGGCCTTGGAGGAACTGGAGGAAATCCACGCCACCGCCATGCAGGACGCGGGTTTCCAGGATGAACTCAATTCCCTGTTGGAGACCTATGTGGGACGGCCCACGCCCCTGACACATGCCAGGCGCCTGACCGAGCACTTTGGCGGCCCTGAGATCTACCTAAAGCGGGAAGACCTGGCCCATACCGGTGCCCACAAGATCAACAACGCCTTGGGGCAGGCGCTCATGGTGAAGCGCATCCTGGGCAAAAACCGGGTCGTGGCCGAGACGGGAGCCGGTCAACACGGCGTGGCCGTGGCGACCGTCTGCGCGCTGTTGGACATGGAATGCGTGGTCTACATGGGCTCCGTGGACATGGCACGCCAGGCACCCAATGTGTTTCGCATGCGTCTTCTGGGGGCGGATGTAAGGGAAGTGTCCAGTGGCAGCCAGACTCTCAAGGACGCCATCAACGAAGCCATCCGCGACTGGGTCACCAATGTGCCGGACACGCACTATCTGCTGGGCAGCGCCCTGGGACCCCATCCGTTTCCGGTCATGGTGCGCAACCTGCAGTCCGTGATCGGGCGGGAGGCCCGCCGACAGATGCTGGACCCGTCCGTGGGTCCGGGACAGCTGCCGGACGTTGTTGTGGCCTGCGTGGGCGGCGGCAGCAACGCGATCGGCATGTTCTACCCGTTTGTGATGGATCCGGGGGTTCGGCTGCTCGGCGTGGAGGCCGGGGGCCGCGGCATCGAAAGCCAAAAGCATGCTGCCCGGTTCGCCGATCCGAAGATGGGCCGGCTGGGTGTCCTGCACGGAACCCGCAGCTATGTCCTGCAGGACGAGGACGGACAGATTGCCCTGACCCACTCTATTTCGGCCGGGCTGGACTATGCAAGCGTCGGACCGGAGCATGCCCTGTTGCGGGATCGGGAACGGGCCGAATACTTCTACTGTACCGATGAACAGGCCTTGGCGGGATTCGAACTCCTGTGTCGGCAGGAGGGCATCATTCCAGCCCTCGAGAGTGCGCATGCCGTGGGGTGGCTGCCGGAGTTGATGTCCGATGTTTCGTCCGACGACGTGGTCTTGGTGTCGCTGAGCGGCCGGGGCGACAAGGATCTGGATACCGTGATGGCCGAGCTGGCCCCTGGTGCCTGATTTCAACCAAAGGCCCAATTCACATGAACGGGAACGACTGCATGACAGGGGTGGAGCGCATCAGATCGGCGATCGCCAAACGGCAAGGCGATGCCACAGCCGCGTTCATGCCCTACGTCCTGTTGGGATTTCCCTCCCGGATGGAGTCCGTGGCCATGGTGCAGTCGATGGCTGACGCCGGGGCCGACCTGTTCGAATTTGGGTTTCCCTTCAGCGATCCTCTGGCTGATGGACCCACCCTCCAGGCCGCGACCCACAAGGCGCTGCTGAACGGCACGACCACGCGGCAATGTCTCGACATTGCCAAGGAACTGCGGGATGCAGGGATCACCCAGCCGTTCTGCGCCATGTCGTACTACAACCCGATCTTCAACTACGGACCCGCCCGGTTCATCGAGGATGCGGCTCGGGCAGGGTTCGACGGCTTTATCATTCCCGACCTGCCTCCGGACGAGGGCGAGGAGATGGAGGAAGCCTGCCGCGAAGCTGGCCTGGCACTTGTGTATCTTCTGGCGCCATCCAGTTCGCAGGAACGAGTCGAGTTGGTCACGGAGCACAGTACGGGATTCATCTATCTGGTGAGCGTGCTGGGCACTACCGGAGTCCGTGCGTCGTTGCCGGACTACCTGACGGATCTGGTGGCGCTGGTGCGGGCCAACACGGACACCCCGGTCTGCGTCGGATTCGGAGTCAGCAATGGCACCCAGGCGGCCCAGGTGGCCTCGATTGCGGACGGTGCCATTGTGGCGTCCGCCTTGATTGACACTGTTTTAGGTCCCAACGGAGCGGACGCGGTGAAGTGTCTGGCCCGCAAGCTGGCACAGGGTGCTCACGGGCACTGACGGCACTGACATTGGGACGGATGCCGGAGAAGTCACCAGTCGCGTTCAAACCCTCAAGGATGCCACCAGCTAAACCATCCGCCACCGGGTGCCAAAGTGCCGCTCCTCTACGGAGGTGGAATTCAAGCTGCCGCGCAGGCTAGAAGGCATAATCCCAGCTTCGGCGAGTCCGCATGGCGTGGGGTGCCAGAATTCATTTCCGAGCTGTCCCCTGGTCACCGAGTTCAGCCAAGGGCCCAATTCACATGAACGGGAACGACCCCATGACAGGAGTGGAGCGCATCAGATCGGCGATTGCCAAACGGCAAGGCGATGCCACGGCTGCATTCATGCCGTATTTTCCGTCCGGGTTCCCGTCCCGATCGGAGTCCGTGTCCATGCTGCGGTCGATGGCCGATGCCGGAGCCGATCTTTTCGAGATCGGGTTTCCCTTCAGTGATCCGCTGGCTGATGGACCCACCATCCAGGCCGCCACCCATAGGGCGCTATTGAACGGCATGACAACGCGGGACTGTCTCGATATTGCCCAGGAATTGCGGGAGGCAGGGATTACCCAGCCGTTCTGCGCCATGTCGTACTACAACCCGATCTTCAACTACGGGACCGACCGTTTTGTCGAGGATGCAGCGCAGGCAGGGTTCGACGGTTTCATCATTCCCGACCTGCCACCGGACGAGGGTGAGGAGATGGAGGAAGCCTGCCGTGAAGCCGGTCTGGCGCTTGTGTATCTCCTGGCTCCGTCCAGTTCACGCGAGCGCATCGAACTGGTGACATCCCGCAGCACGGGATTCGTCTACCTGGTGAGCGTGCTGGGCACGACCGGGGCCCGTGCGTCGCTGCCGGATTACCTGACGGACTTGGTGGCGCAGGTGCGGGCCGACACGGACACCCCGGTTTGCGTCGGCTTCGGAGTCAGCAACGGCGTGCAGGCGGCCCAGGTGGCCACGATCGCAGACGGTGTCATCGTGGGTTCCGCCTTGGTCAAGGCGGCCGAAGGCCCCAACGGTACGGATGCAGTGAAAAGCCTGGCTCGCGAACTAGCCCGGGGTGCCCACGGGCATTGACTTGGGTATCCGGGCCGGACAGCTACAGGTTGTCCAATGAGGAGCGTGCCGCGGATGCGCCTTGTGCAATCAGGGCCGCGTCACTGGTTACGGTGATGAACTGAAAGCCCTGCAGGCGCCGCCTGCGGGCATCCTCCAAGCCGCGCCCGGCAATACCGGGGATCTTGCCTGTGTCGCGACAGGCGGCCAGTACCCGTTCCAAGGCCAACCGGTGCTCGTCTCGCGTGTCCATCTCCGACGGGTGGAATCCAAGGGACAGCGCCAAGTCGGACGGCCCCATCCAACAACCCGTGACGCCGGGCGTCGCCAGAATCGCTTCGGCGTTGTCAACGGCCGTGGCACTTTCGAGCTGGACTGCCACAAACAATTCGTCGTTGATGCAGTCCGCGTAGTCGTCGCCGTACATGCTTGCCTGGTTCCAGCCCCATGAGCGCCGGCCCAGTGGTGGCAACAGGCAGGCGTCGGCCACGCGCCGGGCGTCGTCCGGCGTGTCCACCATGGGCACGATTATGCCCAGCATGCCCTTGTCCAGGAGTTGTCCAATGAGGCGATAGTCGTTGGCGGCTGCCCGAGCCATGGGCGTGGCCGTGCCGAGGTTGATCTGGGCGATGGCCCTTCCGACCTCCCGTTCGTCCCAGTTTCCATGCTGGCGGTCGACCATCACGAACTCGGTGCCGCTCCCGCTGAGAATCGCACCGGTTTCAGCGACTCCAAGACCCATCGACAGACCGAAGGCCGGCTTGCCTGCTCTCATTTTGGCCAGAGCCGTGTTCGTCTTCATATGCGGATTGTCCGAGTGTGCAGGAATGGATGGAATGGCTTTGGCCGCGGCGCGGACCTGAAGGTCCGATTGGCGTGCCGAGTATACAATTCGCTGCGCCGGTTCGGATCCGGCCGGGAATGACGACGGGTTGGGAGAATGTTGATTTGAACCAGGCAGTTCTGGACACCGCAAAGGCATTGATCGAGATTCCATCGGTGTCCGCCGACAACAACGCTGAAGTCATCGATTTCCTGGCGGATCGGGCCGCAGGCCAGGGCTGGGTCACCGAACGGTTGACCTATCGTGATGCGGAAGACGTACAAAAGCATTGCCTGGTGGCCAGGGTCGGCCAGGGCACCGGGGGTGTGGCATTTCTGTCGCACACGGATACGGTGCCCGGCTTGGAGGGATGGGAGCCGTTCGTGGCCAGGGTTGCGGACGGGCGGCTGTACGGCAGGGGCAGCTGCGACATGAAGGGGCCGATCGCTGCCTTTGTCTGTGCCGTGTCCGACATTCCGGCCGCGCAGTTGCGGAGCCCGGTCTACATGACCTTCTCGGCCGACGAGGAAGTGGGCCACGTCGGGGCTGCATGGATCATTGAGCATTCGGAGCTGTTGGCCGGTGCCTCCGTGGAGGGCGGCATCGTGACCGAGCCGACCGGGATGGTGCCGGTCTACGCCAACAAAGGCGGCGCGTTCATGGCCGTTACGTCGCGCGGCATCGCGGCGCATTCCAGTACCGAACGCGGGGACTCCGCCAACTTCAAAATCGCGCCGTTCCTGGCGGAGATGGCCGAACTCAAGACCCGATTCATGACAGACCCCAAATTCAGGAACGAGGAGTTCGATCCTCCGACCAACGGTTTCAACATGACGATCACCGATTTTGGCTGTGCAACCAACGTGACGGCCGAGCGTTGCGAGTGCAAGCTGTCGGTTCGGAGCATGCCCGAATCGGGATTTGAAGAGGCGGTCGCGATCATTCTCGAACGTGCCAAGGTGTACGGGTTTGACCTGCGCAACCACGAGATTCCCTATTTCTACGGCAACAAGGATAGTGGCTTCACCGATCTGTTGTGTGAGATTGCGGGGATTGCCGAAGCGGTTACCGTGCCTTACGGGACTGAGGCCGCCCACTATCAGCCCGTGGTGGATTCGATTGTCTGGGGACCGGGAGACATCGCCCAGGCGCATACCGTCAACGAATTTATCGAGCTGGAGCAGTTGCAGACCGGTTACGAACAGTACGGGGAACTGGTGCGCCGGTTGTGTCTGTAGCGCGTTCCGCGTTCGAGACGTGGTTCCCGGGCGGCATACGTGATAGGCAGGACGCGGTTGGAGTTGGTATGGCAACCGGCCCGGCCGGTTGCCAACGACTGCTGGGCAGGGCACATCGCCATCACGACTGATTCTGGCCGGATTCGCGTTCCCTGTTGGCAAGCATCGCCGGCTTGCCGGAAGCCGAATTGGATTCGATTGGCCGCTCGAGGCAGCAAAACCTCCGGATCAAGATTTCAATTTTACATAACTCGAATATCTGAGTTTGAGGGCGAGTCGGTTCCGGCCGCAATCCGCGCGATGCCATAGGTCAGGCCCAGAAGCACACTGAACAGAATGCTGACGGCCACGGCAGTCGGATCATTTGGTGCGTTGAGTAGGTCGGCCACTACATGGCGGATAATCGCGGTCGGTTCAAGCATGATGTCCCAGCTGTTCCAATCCAGGAAGCGTCCGATGTAAATCCCCAATCCAGTTGCCGGAATCGTGACCGCCGCCAGTACCCATCCCCAAGGCCGGCCGAACCGTCTGGCAATCAATGCCTGCATCTGATATAGGGAGCAAACAGCCAGGGCGAACCCGGTCCAGGCATTGAACACAATCACCATGAGGTCGTACCAGACCGGTATTGGGTACCTTGGACTCAGGTGCATGAGGTCGGTAACGATGTAGGGCGCGTTGGGAAAGAACAGAAACCAGACGCCAAACAGGACGAGATTCCCCGCGGGCACCTGCATGTTGCGGTGGTGGCCGTAGTTGAGGAGGCAACTGATCAACATGGGCACCCAGGCCAGTGCGAGGTTCCATAGTAGGAACAGGTACGTGATGCTGCCGGTTCGCCAAACGCGAAAAGCCACCAGCAGGACACAGCAGAACGTGGCCAGCACCAACATCAGTCCGATTTGTACGGAGCGCCGATGCATCAGGGTGACGAACAGGCCCGCGGTTTTCGTCGGACTGGCACGGCGTGCCCTCAGCGAGCCGTCGGCACGGCTTGGGTTAACCCAGATGTTCAAGGTTACTTCCTAGGGACCCCCGTCGGTTTCCGGAAACCAGTTCGACAGCAGATCGCTCACCAAGGTCTGTACGTCGTTTCCCAAGATGAGCAGAATGGACAGAAACACAATCACAACCAGGATGATCATCAGGAGCAGTTCGATTACTCCCTGGCTGGAGGCACGCGGTGAAGGAGGTCTGCGCACGCTGGACTCCTTGTGGGCAGGGAACGGCACAGTGCCAGTGCGCGCCGGGCTTCTTGGGAAACTTGCGGGGGTGCCCGGCTGCTCGACTTCTGTACGTCCGTTGATTTCGATCAAGTAATTCTAGACAACCAGTCGAAAACAGGGTGTGACAGTTCCGCGTCCTGTCCCGGACCAAACGCAGCGGTGCCGGGACGGCACCTGTGTTTCGGGACCGGGTACCACCTCGCGAGTTGTCCAATGCCTTCCACTGTATTTGGGGCTTATATACGATGGTGGACACCACGCATATCCGGTTCACGGGTCGCGGGAGTCCCTGTGGCTGGCCTTGCGACCGACCAGAGAGGGGGCACTCCTCGCCGTGCAGCAGCCCCAGTCCCATGGGCCGAAACGGGTGCAAGCGGAAGTCCCGCCCGCACCAGGATGTTGATCGCCGCGTTGTGGTCGGCGTTCGCTTGGAACCCGCAGGCCCCGCACGCGAACACCGCCTGCGACGGTCGGTTTGACTGGGCGGTGTGCCCGCATTGGCTGCAGGCTTGCGAAGTGTAGGCAGGATCGACGAACCGCAACTCGCCGGCCTTGTACGCGAGCTTGCACTCCAGCTGTCCCCAGCCGGAGGCCAGGATGGCACGGTTGAGGCCTGCTTTCTGCTTCACGTTCCGACCGGGGTTCTCGACCGTGCCCTTCGCACTCTTGGTCATGGCCTTGGTGTTCAGGTCCTCCAGCACGACGGTGTGGGCGGTGTCCGCCACCTTGCGACTGATTTGGTGTGTGGCGTTGTCCCGGCGTCGGGCGCGCTTGCGCTGGAGTTTGCGCAGTTTCCCGCCAGTCCCGCGGCGGCGTTGGGAGCCCTTCTGCTGCCGGGCCATCCTGCGCTGGTACCGCTTGATCTTCGCGTCCTCGACGGTCGTGTCGGGGAGGGCATGGACTTCGCCCGTGCTGTCCGTGGCCTGCCCCACGTTGCGGTCGATGCCGACCGCTCCGGTCTCCGCGGGCCGGCACACGTCCGGATGGTCTTCCGGCACCTCGAACACGATGTAGGCGTACCACTTCGGCTGCTTGCTCTCCGACTCCTGCCGTACGCGGACGGTCAGCGGCTTGCCGTCGGCATACCGGTGGATGGGACCAAGGCGCATCCATCCCCGCTTGGGGATGTACAGGCGGCCGTCCTCGATGCGCACATGGGACGGAATGGTGAAGGCGGGTTTGGTGTAGTGCTTGGCCTTGTACTGCGGACGCCCATGGTCCGGACGGTCCGGGTCGAAGAACGCGGCGTAGGCATCGCCCAGGTACTTGCAGGTGTAGCGAACGATTTCGTAGCTGTAGTCCTGCAGCCATTCGTTGCCGGGTGCGTTCCGCAACTGCGTGAACCGCTGGCCCAGCGTAAAGAAGGTCGGACTGCCCGGACCATCCTCCGGCTTGCCGGCCGCCTTCCATGTGCGGTAGTCCGTCTCGTGCCCGGCCAGCACATGATTTCAGGCGAACCGGCAGGCTCCCGCCAGTTGTTCGAGGTACTGTCCGTTCGCGGCCGTGCCGGGGTACAGACACACGCGGAGTGTCCGTATGACGGTCGGGAGCTCTTGCGTTGTAGACTGCGGGTTGCTGGCCATGGTGTCGTCTTCACCGTGTCCGGTCGAGGACCCGGCTCGCCGTCGGGTCCTCTCTTTCGCAGCAATTATAGCACAAGAGTTCGACTGTCCACTATTGGATATAAGCCCCAAACGTATCGCGTGAAGGATCCCCGAGAGGCTTGCCTCAAGGTCTGCCGGACCGAATCCCCAGTCCACGATCAGAGGCTCCGACAAGAGTGCCTTTGGCAACATGTGGCATGAATCCCGGGAGCGACGGAGAACTTCCATCGCGGTGGCCGAGATCCAAAAGATAGGAGATGTTGGGTGGCGGCCAAGTCAGAAGTGCTTGTCAGAGACCAAGACCACGCTCAACCTACCCGTGGCCACCACCTAAATTGGAATGCCAAGGACTGGATTCGAGGACCTGAGTACGGAACTGCACCGCCAGCCGGTGCTATAATCCACGACCTGGCACAGCAAAAAACGTGGCGTCGTGGCAACCGATATAGAGAAGCTGTTTGACTTGCAGCAAATCGACCTGAAACGTCTGCGCATCGTCAAGCGAGTCAAGAAGTCGCTGGTTAGCGTTCGCGAGCCGATCGATCTGATCCGGTTGCGCGAATCGGTCGGTTCCATGAGCGAGGAGCAGGAAAGCCTGAAGGAGAACCAGACCTTGGCTGAAAGCCAGGTCAAGGTGGTCAAGGAGAAGATTGCGGCCAACCAGGACCTGCTGAACAGCGGACGTCTGACTGATCCCAAGGACATTGCCGCACTACAGTCGCAGATTGCGGAACTTGAGTCCACCAAGTCCGCCTACGAGGAACGCGCCTTGGCGGCGCTGCTTGAGTTTGAGGACAAGAACAAGCAGTATCAGCCGCTGGTCGAGCGGTTGGAGGAGCGGACCGGGGAATGGGAGGAACTGCGTCGCTGTGCCCGGGAAGAACAGGAAGGCATGGCAGCTGAGCTGAAGGAGCTGAACCGGGAACGTTCGGTGCGTGCCAGCGACATGAACAAGGACGCATTGCAGATCTATGAGGAACTCCTGAAGCGCAAGAACGGCATCGCGGTGACCACGATCACCAACTCGTCCTGCGATGCGTGTTTCATGAGCTTGCCCACCAGCGTGGCGACGGCGCCCCGCAATGGCAGCAGCACCTACCTCCACTGTCCGAGTTGCGGCCGGATGCTGATCCAGCGCTGATCCCGCGGTTCAGTTTCCCACCGGATCCGAACCGGCATCCTGGGTGGAGGTCAGGACCTTTGAGACGAACTGTGCACGGTTGGTGCCTGTGCCGAGATCGTTGATGTGTTCGAGTCCGAAGGTGGCCAGGTAGGCCGTTCCGCGCCCCGAATCGTGTTCGGCGTTGGACCGAGCGACACCGACAATCCGGGTTGCGCCGTCGGTCTGGTTCTGGAGGACTAGCCAAGCTTCGGCGCTGTCGGACTGTGCCCCCGTCGTCAGTGTGTGCAAGGGCAGCGCGCCGTCGGCGCTGTCCGCCTGCAACGCTAGGACAGGCGCGTTGGCCTGCAGAACGGTGGTGTTGGCCGTCTGGACTTCAACATAGAGCCGCAGGCTTCCCTGCCGCCGGGCAATTTCCTGATCGGCACTAAGGTTGACCCGGCCCTGCCATTGGAACCGGCCGTCGATGGGAACCAGGTGTGGAGTGGACCACAGTGGATCGCCGGTCACCGTCGCCCCTCCTTGCTCGTGGACAAGGTGTATCGATTTGATACCCCTGAGTGCCGAACCGTCTACGGTGATGTCCATGAGCAGTGATTCAGTGGCTGGCTGCAGGGACCAGGCAACCCGCCCGGAGAGCGGATTGTTGGCCTCGGAGGTACCGGTGCCGGTGGGTGTCAGGGAGGTCTGTCCCAAATCCGTATTGGGCCGCGCCAGGTCCAGCACCAGATCTCCCCAGCCATCGAGCCCGGATTGAACACCGGACACCTGAAGCTGGGAGCGTCCGTATCGGTCGGCGGTCTGTTCCTGGATCTCTACTCCGTTGAGGAGCGCCAGTCGTAGTTCGGAAGAGCCGAGGACTTTGTGACCGTGCTTCCCCATCACCAGCAAATTGCCGCCTGACGCCAGATACTGGGCCAACAGATCCATGTCGCCGTCCGAGAACGGCAGAGGAACATTGCTGGCCTTCGGGTTGCCGACATGATCGCCCGTGAACAGGATGACCCATTCCGGGGGCGTATCGGCAAACAGGGCTGGCGGCACATTGACCAGATTGAGAGCCGTGTCCCAGTAGAGGAAATCAATCCCCAGAGCCGTCAGGGTCCGCCTGTACCAGGGTGAAACATCCGGATACAACGGGCTGAGGTCGGCATCAATCAGGACGACTTGCGGCGAAGGGGGGTGAGAGGTCAGCCAAGCGAACACCGGGGCGTGCCACTCATCCGAGCCATCTGAAATCAAAAGGAATCCTTCGAGGATGCCGGGACCCGAGACTGCATCCAAGTCAAGGGTAACCGTGGCTGTGATGGCATCGCCCGTCGGCAGGTCGACCTGGGAAGGCATCACGGAAACATGGGACAACGGCGGCAGGCCTGTCGTACCGGCCTGCACCAGTGAAAGCTGCAGGGATCTGTCCTCTGAACCGGTGTTTGCAATCGTGATGGAGCGGGTCAAGTTCCCTGTTGCCTGTCTCACGAGACCGAAGTCGGCTTTGTGGGGGACAAGAAACAATGTGTTGGCGAGGGCGCGTTCGATGTTCAGTAGGCCGCTTCCCATGTCTAGTAGCCCGGCCGGCGAGCCGTCGGGATTGCGCAGCCCGCGGAAGTCGGCGGTGTTCGCCATGGCCGAGAACATCTGGTCGTTGGTCCATTCCGGATGTGCTTGTTTGAGCAGAGCCGCTGCCCCTGCCGCAAAGGGTGCTGCCATCGAAGTCCCGGAGGCTTGGCCGTATCCCTTGTGGCGCAGTTCACTGACTGGGGACAAGGCGTAGCCCTGGGACATGATGTTGGCCCCGGGTGCCACCAGGTCCGGTTTCAGCGTTCCGAACACAGTCGGCCCGCGTCCACTGAATTCCGGCACCACCAACGGGTGGTTGCCGCGCTGGGTGGGAGTGGTGGAGACAATGAGTTGGAGCGAGGCTTGGGCCAAGTGTTGTCGAATTGCCATTCCGGTGTCGTGGCCCATGAACAACGCGGGGATGCGAACGGCGCGGTTGGTATTGTCCTGGGACATGCGCACCAGGGCGTTGCCGCCGCCGGCATGGTTGTGAACGACTACCGCCGAGGAGCCGGCTGCCTGTGCGTTAATCACCTTCGAAACAAACGAACAGAAACCGCGTTCGACGATCACAACCCGGCCTGTCAACGAGGAGGGCCGCCAAGCCTGGCAGCCGTACGGGTTGGCCGAGTCGATGGTTGCCCCGTCCAGGAGCGGATAGGTATGGATCTGACCAGCCCTGAAGCGCGGTCCGAATTCCGCCTGATTGAATTCCAGATCCGTAAGCAGGCGCTGGTTTGGCTGCCCCAACCGACTCACGTCGGCGGACTGCATACTGAACCGACCTCCGGTTGACACGGCACCGACCGTCAGGTAACTGTCGGACGGGTTGGCCACGGAAAACGGCATCGGACCGTAGTTGCCTGCTGCCATGACGACCATCAGGTCGGCCGAAGCGGTGTTGACCAGGGCCGAATCAAGGAAATTGTAGGGAGAGCTGTTGACACTGGGACCGGTTCCCCACGAACCGATGACCACGTCCATGCCGTCCTTGACAGTATCTTCCAATGCCGCCACACCTTCCGCCGTGAAGAACGTCGTCCTTCCGCTCTGACTGTTGTAGAACACCCGGTAGCTTCCCAGCCAGGCTTCGGGGGCAATGCCGGACAAGGTCGGCAATGCAATCCCCCTGAAGGCTGCATCGGTAACTACGTTGCCGGCAGCGATGGCACCGGTATGGACGCCGTGTGAGGAACCGGCTCCAGGCCAGGCGTGGAAGTCGTTGCTGCGTGGCGGATCGGCGGTCCGGAAGTATGTTCGGGACACGACAATCTTGCCGTTGTTGGCTGCAGTGATCCCGAGTCCGTCGTCCGGGTACCAGTCCGGATAGGCGAACCCGTTGCCGTTGAACATTGGTGCCTGGTGGTGCAGGCCGGCATCAATGGAGCCAACCAGTATGCCGTTGCCGTCAAACCCGTCAGGATTGCCGTCAGATGTGCGGATCCAGGCACGAATCAACTCCGGACCGGCATACAGCTGTGCCTGGACCTCCAGATCCCGGTGCACTGCCCGAACGTTGGGGAGCGATGAGATGGCCGCCGCGGCCTCGGGGCCGAATCCCGAGCTGGATTGCAGGACCATCGCGTTCGTGACTGCGTTGAACGCAAGTGGATGGGCAACCCCGTCAAGACCTGTGTAGGAACTGGCGGCGACTTCGCTCTGCAGATTGTCCAGTTCGCTCCGGAACGCCTCTTGTTCGTTGTGTAGCTGGTAGGCGTATACCTCCACCGCGTCGTTTTGGGCGGCAAAGGCAACACTGTCGGTGCGCGCAATCCGCTCGCGGCCGAACACTTGGGCAATCCCAGGTGACTGCAACTCCACGATCAGGCGGTTGGATGCGGACTGGCCGGGAACTGTCGCCTCCTGCGGGGCGGCAGTCTGTTCGAAGCTCTCGGCGGGAAGCGGCAAGGGGAATCCCAGCAACAACAGAGCCGCGGCCACCGCGGCGGCTGCGGCGCCCGCGATCCTACCGGGCGAGCGCAAAGGGGGAATGAGGCGAGGCGGCTTCGACGTCATGGGGCAGCGACCGGGTTGGTCCCGGCGGAGAGGCAGCGAGCCTGTTAGATGGCAATGGTAGCAAAGGTTGACCAATCCTGTATCGGCAGCCGCGCTCCGAATGTCCGGCCAGTGGGTTCGGTCGGGTGTCAAGCGCATCAAGCAGGATTGTTGATGCAGCCACATCAAATTGTTTGGTTAGGTTAATAATTGTGTTGTATCCTTCTAACCACGCGCAAGCCAAGGTGTGCCAAGTGACTGTCGAGCCGATGGACGTCTCCCGGGCCCAGGAAGACTTTCTGAAAACAGCCTATCTGTTGCGGAGCGCCGGGACTCCGGTCACGAACTCCGAATTGGCCCAGGCCATGGGCCTGACACCGGCGGCGGTGTCAGGTCATTCGAAGCGCCTGGGCGAGATGGGCCTGCTGACGTACGAACGGTACCAGGAAGTCGAACTGACCGCGCGGGGGCAATTGATCGCGCTAGAAGTCCTGCGTCACCATCGCCTGCTTGAACTGTTCTTCACCGAGACCCTAAATCTGCCGTGGCAGGTGGTTCATCAGATTGCGGAGAAGTTCGAGCACGATCTGGACGAGGTGTTGGAAGACGCGATTGACAACCTGCTGAACAGTCCGCAGGTTGATCCGCACGGCGATCCGATCCCGGACAAACAGGGGCGCATGCCGGTGGTGTCGGGGCAGCTGCTGTCCGAAGTGCCGGAACGGGCGTGTCGCCGCGTGGTGCGCGTTCTGTCGCAGGAGTCGGATGTGCTGACCTGGCTGGGGGAGATTGGGTTGCGGCCGGGTGCCCCGATCGTTGTCAAGGAGAAGCTGCCTTTCGATGGTCCTGTGCGGCTGGATGTGAACGGCAGGGATGCCGTGATCGGCCACGACTTGGCGCAAAGGCTGCTCGTGTCAGGAACCGATGAGCAATGAACACAGATTGGGCAAGGATGGTTGGTGGATGCCGCTGGGTGCCGGGGTTGCTACTAGTCGTTCTTGCCGGCGGCCTGATTGCAGGTTGTGTAGGCAATGGGAACGGTGGGGATTCCGCACCCGCGGCGGATCCCTGTGCCACTGGCATGACCAAGGACGATCCGTTGCGGGTTCTGTCCACCACCGGACAAATCGGCAGCGTGGTGGACCTGATTCTGGGACTTGAGCAGATTCCGGACGGGCTTTGGGACCCCGGCACACTGGCGGAACGAACCGGTATCGCAGTCCTGGCATCGATCGATGCCGGCGCGGAACCGAGTTTGGCTGCGATGGTCAGGCCATCAATTGCCGTCGAGACACACACCATGTTGGGGCCCGGCGTTGATCCCCATCTGTACGTACCCACCCTAGGCGACGCGGAAGAATTCAACAAAGCCGATGTCATCTTCTACAACGGCCTGCACCTGGAAGCCCAGATGCTGGGAGCACTGGAGGAGTTGTCCGGTAGCCGGTGTGTGGTGGCCCTGGGGGACTTGCTGTACCAGGATCAGAACCTGGTGGACCGGTTCATTCACACCGAAGATGGGCTGGTGGATCCGCACATCTGGAATCATCCGGAGCTGTGGTCCCTGGCAACCTTGCGGATGGCGCAGGTCCTGGAGGGAATGTACGCCGAACCTGTGCCCGAGTTCGCGGCAAACGCGGAGAAGGTGGCGGAACGGATTACCATGGCTGGATTGCTCATCGCCGAACTGTTCGCCGGGGACCGCATTCCGGTGCGGTACTTGGTGACAGCCCACGATGCATTCGGCTACTTCACGGCGGTGGCGAATCTGGAAAGCATCGGCCTGCAGGGGTTGAGCACCGAGTCCGAAGCGTCGATATACGACATTCAGCAGATTGCCGAAACCATCGTCGCACATCGGATCCCGGCGATGTTTGTGGAGTCTTCGGTGTCCACGGACGCGGTGACGGCCGTGCGCGAGGCGGTCCGCGCCCGGGGATGGGACGTTCGGCTGGGCGGTGAGTTGTACAGCGATGCCCTGGGGCCGCAGGGATCGGAAGGCGAGACCTATCTGGGCATGCTTCAGCACAATGCTGTGACCGTCTACTTGGCTTTGGCTGAACCGATTCCGGGGGATGGCAACTGAGGTTCGGTCATGCAGGCCATGCCTCCAGCACTAGAAGTCAACGATCTGACGGTTGCCTACCGGGACAAGCCGGTTTTGTGGGACATCGACCTGCAGGTGCCGACCGGGGTTCTGATGGCCGTGGTCGGTCCCAACGGCGCCGGCAAGACCACCCTTATCAAGTCCGTCATGGGTTTGATGCAGCCTGCGGCCGGATCCGTGCAGGTGTTTGGCGAGCCGGCCGGACGACAGCAGGTTCGGCGCATCGGGTATGTGCCCCAGCGCACGTCCGTGGACTGGGACTTCCCAACCAGTGTGCGTGACGTTGTGGCGATGGGACGTTACAACCGCGGCGGACGGTGGCGGCGTGCGGACCGTCGAGATGCCGAGCGGGTTGCACGTGCGCTCGCCACTGTGGACATGGAAGACCTGGCTGACCGGCAAATCAGCGAGCTCTCAGGTGGCCAGCAACAACGGGTCTTCCTGGCCCGCGCTCTCGTTCAGGACGCCGATCTCTATTTGATGGACGAACCGTTCCAAGGTGTGGACGCAGTGACCGAAGAGTCCATGGTGGCGGTGTTGCGGCGTCTCCAGGAACAGGGCAGGACCGTGTTGGCGGTGCATCACGACTTGCGCACGGCACCGGCGTACTTCGACTGGGTCGCACTCCTGAATGTGCGCCTGATTGCAAGTGGCCCGATGGCCACCGCATTCTCGGAGTGCAACCTCCGGGAGACATTCGGTGGTTCGGCCCCCGAATGGGCAAATCCGCCGGTGACAGCGGCCGGTTGAACAATATCGGCCAAGGCGCTCCAAGGCGATGGAAACGTTCCTTCAATTCCTCGACGACTACACCCTCCGCAATGTGTTGCTGGGCACTGCGTGGATCGGCGTGGTCAGCGGTAGCCTCGGCACCTTTGCCTTCCTGCGAAGGCAATCGTTGCTGGGGGATGTGATCAGCCACGCGACGCTGCCCGGGGTCGTGCTGGCCTTCCTGGCCTGGCAACGGCGGGAAATCGGAGTGCTGATGGTCGGCGCGGCCGGCACGGGCCTGCTGGCCACCGCCCTGATTCAGGTGGTCGATACGCGGACCAACATCAAGCGCGACGGGGCCATGGGGGTTGCCCTGGCCGTGTTCTTCGGCGTTGGTGTCCTCTTGTTATCCATGATCCAGAACCTGCCGACGGCCAGCCAAGCCGGCCTGGACAAGTTCATCTTCGGTCAAGCAGCCGCCCTGGTGCAGTCGGATGTGATCGTGCTGTTAGTGGTCGGAGGGGCGGTGTTGGTCGCCCTGCTGCTGTTGTGGCGGGAACTGAAGATCGTCACGTTCGATCCCGACTTTGCCCGAACCGCGGGCTTTCGGGTAACCATCCTTGAGGGAGGGATCGTGACGCTGATAGTCGTCACCATCGTCATTGGTTTGCAGACGGTGGGGGTCATCCTGATGAGTGCCATGCTGATTGCGCCGGCTGCCGCGGCACGGCAGTGGACCGACCGGTTGTCGATCATGGTTCTCGTCGCGGCCTTGGTTGGCGGGGCGAGCGGGGCCGCCGGTGCGGTTGTTTCGGCATTCGGCCCCCAAATCCCGACTGGTCCCGTGGTGGTCCTGGTCCTGACTGCGCTCGTGTTGGTCTCGCTGTTTCTGGGGTATAAGCGCGGATTGGTGTGGCACTGGCGCCGACAGCGGCGAAGCAGAAAGCTGGCCGACCCAGACACGGTGTTGGGTGCCTTGGGTGCACTGGAATCCGCCCACGCAGGAACGGTTCGCGGTCATCCCAAGGCCGTCGTCCGCATGGCGGTGGGACAGTCCGCTCAGGTTGGTCAGGCACTGGCTGTGTTGCGGGAAGCCGGTTTGGCGGACGAACACGATGGCGACTGGTCGTTGACGGAACGCGGGCGCTCCGAGGCCGAACGGCTGGGCCGGGACTCAGGGGGCTGAGCGGTGTCCAGTCTGGAATTCGAAATCCTGGCGACGGCGATGATGGTGAGCGCGGCCTGTGCGATGCCGGGGGCGTATCTCGTGTTGCGTCAGATGTCCATGGTGGCGGATGCGATCAGCCATACAGTCCTTCTGGGCATCGTGCTGGCGTTCCTGATCGTGCCGCTCTACGGCCACCCCCTGATGGTGTTCGGCGCGTCGGTGATGGGGGTGGTGACCGTCCTGGGTATCGATCTGCTGAAACGGACGGGGCTGGTCCGGGAGGACGCCGCCATCGGGATCACCTTTCCGGCTCTGTTCAGCCTGGGTGTCCTGCTGATTTCGCTGCTGGCCCGCGACGCCCATCTGGACGAGCACATGGTGTTTCAGGGCGATCTGGTCTATTCCGTGTTCCAGCGCCTGGAACTGGGAGGCCGCGGTTTCGGGCCGATGACCCTGTGGAAGATGGCGGGAATTTTCTTGCTCAACGGCGCGTTGGCTCTCCGGTTCCATCGTGAACTCAAGATCGCGACCTTCGATCCGGTGCTGGCGGCCACCCTCGGAATCTCGCCTGCGCTTGTGCACTTCGGACTGGTGTTGATGACCTCCGTCACGGCCGTGGGGGCTTTCGATTCGGTGGGATCGATCCTGGTCATTGGTTTCATGGTGGTGCCGCCGGTCACCGCCCGGCTGCTCACGGACTCCCTTGCTCGGTATCTGGGACTGAGCATCCTCCTGGGGTGTGTCTCCTCGTTGGGCGGCTTTTGGATTGCATGGACCGTGAACGGTTCGGTTGGCGGTTCGATCTCGTTGGTGATGGGCGCCATGTTCGTAGTGGTCCTGCTGGCTTCCCCGCGGCGCGGGCTGGTTGCCGACTGGCGCCGACGCCGTCGGCAGCGGGTGGAATTTGCAGTCCGGATGCTGGTCATACATCTTTTCCAGCACCGTGCCCTGGGGCAGCGGACCGAGGAAAACCATGCCGGTCATCTGGAAGCACATCTTGGCTGGTCCGCGGAATTCAGTCGCCGCATCACCGAGTTGGCGGAGGCACGGGGACTGATCAGGCGGGTGGACACCCACTGGCTTGGTTTGACGTCGATTGGGCAGCGGCAGGCCGAACAGTCCCTGGCCGGGTGAACCGGCGTGGTGGTCCTTGCCCGTGACCGGTCCAGGACCGATTGCCCGTGGAAGTCATCGTTGAGGCTTCCGGGACGTTGCGTTGCGCCGTACCTTGGGTCCTGAAACCGCATCGGTTGCTATAATGCGGACGCGTGCCAAAGGATGTTGGCACGCTTCTTATACCTGCCAACCTGCCAATCAAGGCGCGGGGGAAGACGGACAATGAACTTCGAGAAGCTTTGCCAAACTGCCAGGGATCTGGTCGCGCCAGGCAAGGGCATTCTGGCTGCTGATGAGAGTTCTGGAACGATCCAGAAGCGCTTTGACAGCATCAGCGTGCCTTCCACGGCGGACAACCGGCGCGACTACCGGGAACTGTTGTTCACCACACCGGGAGTTGAGGAGGCGATTAGTGGCGTCATTTTGTATGACGAAACCCTTCGCCAGGAGTCGTCCTCCGGCAAGCGGCTGGCCGACGTGCTGGCGGATCGCAACATCATTCCCGGCATCAAGGTCGATGCGGGGGCCAAACCTCTGGCAGGTTGTCCGGGGGAATCCGTGACCGAAGGCTTGGACGGCCTGGCCGACCGACTGGCCGAGTATGTGAATCTTGGCGCCAGGTTCGCCAAGTGGCGCGCGGTGATCGATATCAGCGACACGCTGCCGTCCGCGCATTGCATTGAAGTGAACGCCCACGCCTTGGCCCGATACGCCGCCCTGTGCCAGGAGTACGATTTGGTTCCGATTGTCGAGCCGGAAGTGCTGATGGACGGCGACAATGGCATTGAGCGCTGCGAAGAGGTCACGACCGGCGTGCTGCACGCAACCTATCACCAACTTCACCTGCAGGGTGTGAAGCTGGAGGGTACGCTCCTCAAACCCAACATGGTGCTGCCGGCCAAGCAGTCGGGTGAGACGGCCACTCCCGAGGAGGTGGCGGAAGCCTCGTTGCGGGCCTATTACCGATCCGTTCCCGCGGCGGTTCCCGGCATCGTGTTTCTTTCCGGCGGTCAGTCGCCCGAGGAGGCGACCCTCAACCTGAACGCGATGAACGCGCTGGGTTCCCACCCTTGGGAGTTGAGTTTCTCGTACGGCAGGGCCCTGCAGCAACCGGTACTTCAGGCGTGGCTGGGTGAGGCCGACAATAGCCTGATGGCCCAGGAGGCATTCCACACGGTTGCCATGGCCAACCACCAGGCCCGGTACGGCACATACGAACCTGCAATGGCGGTTGCGTAAGTCGGACCGAAAATCCTTGGCAAGCAGCAAACGACCGGGCCAAAGCCCGGTCGTTTGCTTTGTGTGCATCTTGGAACTTTGGTGTTCAGGCGAGCCTGAGGACCTGCACCAGCACGTCCAGCTGGCCGAGATGCTGGCTTTCATGCCACGACATGAATCCGATCACGTCTGCCGCCGTGGCTTCGGGATTGCCAAAGAACTCCCTGGTTTCCGGAAAATTCCCCACGTCCCTGCTGCCCAGCGCACTGTCAAGCAGGGCCTGGCTTTCGTCCAGCTTGGCCAACAACTGGTCCAGGGTCAGGCCCTGGCCGGCCCCGGCCAGGGCGTCCTCGGTGGTTCCGATGTTGCCGCTGTAGCTTTCGGCCAGCGCCTCCGGCCAGTCGAAGGCTTCGACGCCGAGGGTCTTGAGAATGTGTTGGCGGTAATGGATCACGTGGCCGACTGTGTAGTTGATGCAGTTGTGGTCCAACGGCATTTGCCTGAGGGAATCCGCGTTGCTGAGGCCGTCGCACAGTTCCTTGATTTGGTCGGTGCCGCGCTGAAACATGAACCGCAGGGTCGGATTGTGGTTTCCGGACATGGGATCGACTGCCTGTTGATCGAATGACAAGGTTGCGGACCCTATCTTAGGAAATCGACGGCCCCGGCTCCACTATTGATGGCATGTTCTGACCGTTTGGTCATCGTGGTTCCCTGTCGCCTCGATTGATTGGCGGCAGGAAGTCGGGACTACAATGATCCGGTCCTGTTCCCGAAGGGCTTTCGCCTGCGGGGCATTGTGTGCCTCCGGACCCATTCCCTGAACGCCGCTCAACTCGGGTTGCCGGTTTTTGTCCGGTGAGCGCCGTAGGTACGTTCCGGGTTCGCACCGGCCACAGGGCCAATCCTTCTGTGTGTCTCTCATCCATGTCCATTCCGGGAGTAGCCATGAAAATCGACTCGGTCAAATCGTTCCTGGTTGACAACCCGCCGCCACAATTCGGCGGACCGCGTTGGCTGTTCATCAAAATCGGGACCGACGAAGGGCTGTCCGGTGTCGGCGAGGCGACGTACCATACCCGCATGGACCACACGGCCCTGCCTCTGGTCGACGAACTCGCCGAGGAGTACTTGATTGGCCAGGATCCGTTCCAAATTGAGAAGATCTGGAACGGCATCTACGAGCAGCGGTTTGTCCGACGCGTCGGCCCCATCACCTCGCCAATCCTCAGCGCCATCGACATTGCGCTGTGGGACATCGCCGGCAAGGCCGCCGGACAACCCGTCTACAACCTGCTGGGCGGGCGCATGAACGACCGGCTGCGGGCCTATTCCTACCTGTCGGGCTGGCGTGCCGGACAGTCGGGCGAAAAAGCAGCCGAGATGGCTCTGGCCTACCTGGAGAAGGGGTTCACCGCCGTCAAGTTCGATCCCGTGGACCCGCGCACCACGGACCGCTTGGAGGGCCTGCGCGACGCGGCCCTGGTGGTACGGAAGGTGCGGGAAGCGGTGGGGGACCGGTGCGACATTCTGATCGGTACGCACGGTCAGTTCAACACCCACAGTGCCATCCGGTTTGCCAAACGGGTAGAAGAATTCGATCCACTCTGGTTCGAGGAGCCCGTGCCGCCTGAGAACATATCGGAGATGGCCAGGGTGGCCCGCGCCACGAGCATCCCAGTGGCCACGGGCGAGCGTCTGTTCAACAAGTTCGAGTTTGTGACGATGCTCGAGCAAAAGGCGGCGTCCATCCTGCAGTTCGACTTGACCATCTCGGGTGGCATCCTGGAGGCGCGCAAGATTGCCGCCATGGCGGAAGCCAACTACGTTCAAATCGCGCCACACCTGTACGGCGGGCCGGTCGGGGCGGCCGCTTCCATGCACATTGACGCCTGTGCCCCGAACTTCCTGATCCAGGAAGGGATTGACGACTGGGGCGGTTTCCATGCCGATGTCCTGCTGGAACCTCTGCAGTGGGAGGATGGCTATCACATTCCGCCTTCCAAGCCTGGCTTGGGCATTGAACTCAACGAGACCGTTCTGGACAAGCACGCGACGGCTGTATCGGGTCGCAGGACTGGTCGCACCGGCATCGATTACTACACTCGGTTTTAGTCAATACCAGACCCGGGACGACGGTCCAACTGTGCGCGGCGCATGTGTCTGCCGTGCGACACGCTGAACAGAAATTGAGGAGAGTAGGTTGAACATCCTGGTGACCGGTGCCCACAGCGACCTCGGCAGACATGTGGCCGAGGCGCTGGGCGATCGAGATGAACATTCCCTAAGGTTTTCGGACAGGGGAGAGCGGCCGCTTTGGTTGGCTGGCAAGAATTGGACCGAGGCGGATTTGACCCAGCCGGATCAGGTCGAGCAGCTGTTGGATGGTGTGGACAAGGTGCTGCACCTGGAGGCGCTGGCCCTGGCCGCGCAGCCCGACATGATGCCCAGCGAGGCGGTGTACCGCAATACTTGCGGTGTCTACAACCTGGCACGCGGGGCACAGATGACCGGGGTTGAGCGTCTGGTGCTGGCAAGTTCGCTCGACCTGTTCGCGCGGCTCCCGGCCCATTGGCAAGTCAATGAAATGTGGCGGCCGCGTCCAACGCCTTCCTTGTCGGACCTTTGCTGTTGGACCGCGGAACTGTCGCTGCGGGAAACCGTCAGGGCGGGTTCGTTGTTGGCTGTGTGCCTGCGGTTTGCCAACGTGGTCGATCCGGCAACCTTGGGCGACCAACCCTACAACCCGGCTTGGGTCTCGGCCGCGGATGCCGTGCACGGCATAGAGAGAGCCCTGCTGTTCGATGCGGCAAGGACCAAGAATGCCACCAGACCGGACTGGCATGTCTTTCACATCACAGCGCCCGGCCCGCGTTCGAAGATCAGAGTGACCCACACTACGGGCGATGAGGAGCGATCGATCAGTTCGGTGTCGCCTTTCAGCTATGCACCTAAGGACGGCTTTCAAAGTCGATGGCCTGATCCCGAACCGTCACCGGACCGTAGTGTCCGATGGCAGGATGCCGTCGCCGAGGGGGACCCGATCCCGGGACGTCCCATTCGCAAGGTCGTGATCTTCGGTTCCAGCGGACCCATGGGATCCGCAACGTCAAGGGAGTTGGCGGACGTCTATACGGTTCGGCAGTCTGACCTGCGGTCCGTTGCGGAGGCTCTCACATCTTGGTCCTCGGGCATGGGGTCGCGGCCGCAGCCGGTGCAACTGGAGGCACCGCACGAGTTCCGGCGGGTGGACATGGGGGATACACAACAGGTCGTGGACGCGTGTGCCGGCATGGACGCCATCATCAACTGTTCGGTGCTGCGGCCGGAGCTTCACGCCGCCTTCAAGGTGAACACTGTCGGCGCTTTCAACATTGGATTGGGTGCCGTTGCCCACAGAATTCGGCGTATCGTGCAGACGGGACCATTTCAACAGATGGATCCGGGTTATGGCAGCTATGTCTGGGACTACGACATTCCGGTGGACGCACCGTGTCGCCCGTTGGACTATCTTTATCACCACACCAAGTACCTGGGCCAGGAAATCCTGCGGGTCTTCGCCGAGTACCATGAGCTGGAGGTGCCGGTCATGCTTTTCTGGCGTTTGGCCGCCCTGGACGAGCCGCACCAAATTCCGCCGTTCGCCGTGACCTACGAGGACTCGGCGCGCTCATTGAGGGCGGCTCTGGAAGCGCTGTCCCTGCCTTCACCCTATGAGCAGTTCCACGTCAGCGTGGACCTGCCGCACCGTAGGTTCGAACTGGGCAAGGCCAAGTCCCTGCTGGGTTTCGAAGCCCGGGATCAGCTGGACCGGCACTGGATGGACTGAATCCGAGTGGAACTCGCACAACCGCGAGTCCCTGATCTGGTCCTTGACGCCTCCAGCCTACGCAATGCGTCCGGTTTCGAGGATGCGGTTGACCACAGGCATGACATCCCGTTCCACGTCGTCGTCGCAGGCCGGTGTCGGAATACCGGGAACCAGATACCAGGTTTCCGTTTGGGTTGCGGCTTCGCCGGGCGCAAGCGAGGCCAGGGGGCCCAAGGTCTCCACTTCGAGGAACCGGGCATCGGTGTAGATTTCAACGTTGCTGTTGAGGTCGGGATATTCGGCCTCGGCCTGGTCGGCAAAGGTCTTGACAAACAGCACCTCGTCCAATATATAGGCACTCCATCCTTGGGAGACACGCAAGCCGACTTTCTGGGGCGTTCCCGCTCCGGCGTCCTGACGCAGGAGCACGTACTTGCCGCCGACGGTCCAGCGCGGATCGGTCAGATCGGTGTAGGCCCACAGAACCAGATTGCTGACCGGAGCCAGGAAGTCGTCGTGGGACCCGAACGGTGGCAAGGGCACGATGGCCGTACCGTGAAGGTTCATGACGGACACGGCCCACGGAGACAGGCGAATCGGTTCCGTGCCCCGGTTGGTGATGCGGTGGAGCACCTGGATCGATGCCTGATCCTCCGACGGGGTCAGCACCATCTCCTTTTGCACGCCGTTGCCCGGTTCGACGGGTGCGGTGAACGCGACGGTGCCCACATCAGGTTGGGATACTTTCGCCGGCACGTTGTCGGGGAAATAGGTGAACGCCGAGTCCTCCTCCGGCGCCGACCACAGCCGTTGCCCTCCGTACAGGCGGAAATCCCCTCCCCCGGTTTGGCCCATCTCGTTCGACAACTGGCCAAACATGTTGTGGCGGCCCGGAAGCGAGACGGACACAATGCGGGGTCCGACCTCGTGTACAACCACCACCTCAAGATGTCTGGTGGCTATCCGCTGGACCTGACTCCAGCCCATGTAGTCAATCCGGGTGATGTCGGCCACGGTCATGTGCTCCTGGATTTCCGCTGGTCAAACAAAAGGGGGCGGAGGCAAGTCCGGAACGGTATGTGGACCCCGCCGCAGAACAACACGAGCCGGAACAGCATCCCGGCACGCTATTGTAGCGACCAAAAAAGACCCCCACCGAAAGGTGAGGGTCTCCTAGTCTTCGTGTGACCGATCGTTTACCGGGTGACCAGCAAACTACCGGCGATGCACGATTGGCGACTACATGAACTGTCCATTGGCACCACCTCCCCGGGGCAATCTGTACGCACTCAGGAAGTTTCGGCGTAGCCCAAGGGGCGCTGCCAATCTTCCGAGGATTGAATTCTACTACAAACGCCTCCGTAGAGGCCGGACCGCGCGGTGCCGATTCCGTTCCGGTTTGATGAGACAGGCCTATCCCAACGCGAATACCGGGGTGGCCGTTGCCAATGGTCCCGGAGGCAACCGGAAGTGGATCTTCGGCGCTTGGTTCGCCCCAGCTCGTGTCTTCCAGGCAGCAGTCCACATGGGAAATTGGGGCACTGTTTCAATCTCGTTGATATTGGTGGCGGGCGGTCAGGGGCATCCTCTCC
>VXMJ01000041.1 GCA_009841145.1 Caldilineaceae bacterium SB0661_bin_34
CGCTGCCCCGGTGGGGGCCGGACCGTGCCCGCCCCATTGTGGGGCCATGGTCCGGGGGGGGGGCTGGCCGGGCCCGGGGGGCTTGGGGGGGGTGGCCTGGGGCCAGCAGCCGGGGTCCTGTCCGTCCTGGACCTGAAGGAACACTGTTCCTATCCCGTCCACGGGTGCCTGCAGCCCTCGTCGGGGCCCCGTACCCGGCGGTCGGTGCGGCGCACGCGTCCGCCGCGGGCGGCGGTGACGGCGATGCTGGCCCTGCTCGACGAGGCCCTGGCCGTGGATCCGGAGCAGCGCCCCGACATCCGGGTCTTCGTGGGCGACAGCCACTACGCCTGCGAGCCCATGGTCGCGGGGCTGGCGGCCCGCGGCCTGGTCCTGGTGAGCAAGCTGCGCCGCGACGCCGTCCTGTGGGTGCTTTGGCAGGGGCCGCCCACGGGCCGGCCCGGCCGGCCGCGCAAGTACGCCGGGCGCTTCGACCGCACCCGTCTCGGCGAGCTGCCCGCCGTCGACCTGCCGGACGAGGGCACGCGGCTGTACCACGCGCCGTTGTACTACAAGCCCTTCCAGAAACTGCTCCGGGTCGTCTTCGTCCTGGATGCCGACGCCGACCCCGCCGAGGACCGGCCCACGATCCTCTTCGGTACGGACCCGGAGATGGACCCGGCTCGAACTGCGCCACGCGGCGCGGGAGGCCCTGGCCCGCTTTTCGATGGCCAACGTCAAGCTCAAGGCCTTCCTCGAACTGGTGTTGGCCAGGCTTTTTGCCTGGGACGGGTTGGACCGGACCCTGCCAAAATATCCGGAGGCCCTGCGGGAACTGCTCGCCCTGGGCCAAATCGAGCCCAAACCCACCTGAAGCGGCAGCGAATCCACCGGGATTCGCCGTCACTGCCCCCATCCCGGCATCTTCAACCCCGATCCAAGCCCGCAGGGACGACCGTCCCTCCTCCCCATTGCATATCTCTAAAACTGTTCACACCATTGTCATTACAACAAGAGGAGATTACCTGAACTCAGGCCACATCAAGCGGTTGTTGTAGGCCATCCTTCGGTTTTCATACCAGCAGTGTGGAAGAGGTTGGCAGGATTACGTGTTGGTACCAGTCCCTTCTCCTACCTAACCATCTCCAAGGTACTTTCGATGTGTCACAGGCTGTCGGTCTAGTGGTGCAACGAAGCTTTGAGATAGTCAGAGGCGCAATGTTGGGATTCCCTTATCGTACGCTTCGCCGTGCCCCTTGCCACCTGCCGTCGGTACTGTGATCGACTGTTCCAACGCTATGAAGGTTCGTTGCACTACTAGGCCCCTTTGCCCTAAATCAACCCAAAGCCGCAATCTTGAAGAAGAAATCGGCAGATGCTTTGCCGTCCGGTAGGCCGCGGGCCGAAACGCCGCCCAGCGGCAGTGCTTTGCCGGACCCCACTGCAACACCAGTGGTTACCCCAGGGCAAACGCAAAGTCGATGTCAGGGCCGTGCGGCAGCCAGGATCTAGGGTTGGCGTCCGATGCGGTCGCGCAGCAACCCGATGGACACGTCCGTTTCGAGTTTCCGTTGACTCGTGCGCAGGATGTTCAGGGCAGCTCGTCTGAGGATGCCCATGATGGCGGGCGCGTTTCCGGTGCGGATGCGGCAGTCGTCCTCGCGGAACTACACGTCCAGGGTGCGGTGCAACCCGTTCTCGACGCCCCAGTGGCCGCGCACGAGGGTCAGCAGGGCGGCGGCATCCACGGGTCGGCTGGAGATGTAGTAGCGCACGGAGCGCTGCCGGCGGCCCCAGGGGCCGGAGCGTTCCGCCTGCACGCGGACCAGGCTGCGCAGGCCGGGCCAGGCTTCGGGGTCCGCGACCCCACTCGCCCAGGACCGTGCAGCGGCGCCGCTCGCGGCGGTCCTCGGCCTGAGGCCAGAAGGCGCCCCGCTCGGCGTTGTCGAAGGCCGCCTTCACCTCCCGGTGCAGGGTCGGGTGGTTGCGCTTGACGGCCAGCACGTAGTCGGCGCCGGCCTCCCGCAACGCCTGCCCGATGGCCGTCTGGCAGCCGGCCGCGTCGATCGTGACCACGGTCCCTGCAGGTGGATGCGGTCGAGCAAACGGAGGAGGGCCGCAAACTCATTGCTCTTGGCGTCGCACGGCTCCTGGGCCACGGGTCAGCCCCTCCCGCACCAGGAAGGCACTCACCATGTGCAGGGGCCGGGTGCCGTCGGCAAGGTCGCACGACCGGCGCGCCGCCTTGCCGTTCAGGGCCAGGATCAACTCCTCCAGGCCGGGCAGGCTGGTGCCGTCGAGCAGCCACAGCAGGAACCAGGCCCGGTGGTCGTGCGTGAAGGCGGCCACGGCCGCCAGGCTGTTGGCGCCGGCGAGCGCCAACAGCAGCGTGGACAGGAGCACGGGCAGGGCGTGGCGCACGCCGCGCGGGTCGCGCGGATCGGGCCGCGTGGCCAGTTGGTCGGTAAAGGCGCACAGGGTCGCCAGGAGTTCGGGGTCGGGGCATGCGACAATATATTCCATGGGGACTGTGAGGTTTTTGTCATCCCACAGAATGCACAGTGGTCCTCTTTTTTGGGCGCTTCCGGAGGCTCGCCACCGGCCCCCAATGTGGACTGTCCGTGCCGAATTAACTCCAATGGCCGGCGAATTTGTTTCGCGCCAACCGGGCGAAGTCCACGTCCCGAACCGGCCCTTCATCGCTCCGATTCACCCGCTCCACGCGACTTTGCGTTTGCTCTAGTGGCTACCCTCACTCCCTCTGGAAATGAAGCCGGCCGGACCCTGAACCCGATCCCCAAGTCGACCCGTTACATCTATGGTTTGGACAGTTTTGAGCCGTTTTCCCGTTGCATGTCCGGGCCTGGCACTGCATCCGGCATGACAAGGGGATAAATTGGGGGGGGGAGACGCTCCAGCCCCCGGGGAAAACCGCACGGAGCCTGCTATCGTTGATGTAGTTCAACGCATCATCGAAAGAGGTGTTCCGTGCGATGGTTGCGCAATATACTCGCGCTGGCGCCCTGCGGCAAACCGCAGGCATCCCACTTTGCCCACGTGACCGGACTGCTGCAGTGGCTGCCCGGACGCCTCAACTTCACCAACCTCGAGCACTACGGCGGGCGCTCGGCGCGCACCCATGCGCGCTGGTTCGCGCGGCCCTTCCCCTTTGCGCGCCTGGCCGTGGCCGCGCTGGGGGCGCTGCCTCCGCAGGTGCCCGAGGGGTTGGGGGAACTGCTGGCCATGGATGCCAGCTTCGTGGCCAAGAGCGGCGACCAAACCTGGGGCACGGGCTGGTTTGGGAGCGGCATGGCCCGGGCCGCCCGCTGGGGATTGGAGGTCACGCTGCTGGCGGCCGTGGACGTGGCGGAGGGCGGCGCCTATCCCCTCTGCGCCCGGCAGTCCCCGGGCACCGTCCGGTCGCGCCGGCAGGCGTGCGGGGCCGACACCGGTCGGGAGACGGCCCTCGACGCGGCCCTGGCCCTGCTGGGAGAGGCGGTCGCGGCCGGGGCCAAGGAGACCCTCGGGACGCGCTGGGTGGCCGTCGACGGCGGCTATGCCCGCCGCCCCTTCGTGGAGGGTGTGCGCCAGCTGGACCTGCACACGGTGGGCCGGCTGCGCAAGGACGCGGTCCTGCGCTTCCCCTACCTTGGCTCCCACGAGCGAAGGCCCGGCCGCAAGCGCCAGTTTGACGGCTGCTTCGACCGCCGCCACCCGGCACGCATGGCCCGCACCCCCCTGAAGAAGGCAAAGGTCGACCTGTACCACGCGGTCCTGCATGCCAAGGCCTGGCCATGCTGGCTGCAGGTGGTCTACGTCCTGCCCCGCGGCGCCGACCCGGAAACGAAGGAGGGTGTGCTCCTCTACAGCACCGACCTGGACTTGGCGCCGGAACGCATCTTCCGCTTCTATGGCGCCCGCTTCCAAATCGAGTTTGCCTTCCGCGACGCCAAGCAGCACCTGGGCCTCAACGACGGCCAGGCCCGTTCACAGGCTCGGCAGCACTTTCATTTCAACCTTGTGTTCGCGGCTCTTTTCTGGGCCCGCCTGCAGGCCCGGCTCCAGGCGGAGCGGCCTCTCGGTCCCTTTTCCCTGCGCCATCGCAAGCGACACAAGCTGGAAGAGGAAATCCACAAACGCATTGCCGCCCGGTCGGCCACGGGCCGAAACGCCCCCAATGCCGGGGCCGGCCGTTGCCGCATCCCGCCCGAACGCCTCTGGCTGCGGGCACCCCCTCCCGAAACGGGGCCGGCCGGCCCCTGAACACGGCCCCCGGACCGGAACCGCGCACCGGCTCAGGCCTCAAAATCTGTCCAAACCATAGTACATAGAATTAGGTCGCAAATGTATCCAAACCATATCTATTGGTTTACTGCATTCTACATAGTCAATTGAATCTTAAACCAAACAAACCCCCTGTTTCGGTCGCGTCGGTTAATCTAGGTTCGACTACATAATCCCGAAGGTCAAATCCATCTGTGAATCCGTCAGTTGGCATAGAATCAGAATTCAATGTGACAATGTACTGAAAGCCAACAGAAGTGGCACGTTGTGCCCCAAGTTGAAGTGCTTTAGCCACTTGCCTTTCATCGACTCCGTCGAAGAGATGGCTATCATGAATAAGAAATCCCGGCCAACGACCATACCGGGTACAGATCTCGGCTAGCATGAAATCGAAACAGAAGATCTGCATATTCGTGATTCCTTTACTACGGTCCGCTGCAATATGCACATTAATCAACGGCCCGTTTAATGTTTCAGAGATCGTTAAACTGCCAGCCCGCTCGTAGAGCGACTGTGACAGCGCCTCAAACGTCAGAATGATCTCTCGAACGAATTCCTCGCGTCCATGGATATCGTCTCTCAATGCTTGAAATAAACGAGCGCGTTCCAGATTTAGTTCATTCTTCATAGTGTCAAGTTCCTCGATCATGGAACGCTTTTGGCGCATTATTTCGACGTCAGCTTCAATTCTCGCAAGTTCTTCGTGTAGCCCAGTGTAGTGTTCTAGGGCTCCCCCTGATTCTAACAGGCTCATGAGCTGGCCACGGCGCTGATCTAGTTCATCTATGAGCCGATCACGTTTTACAATACGATTTTCTGCACTTTTAATTTCGCTGTCAAGATGTGAACGTCGATTCTCGACAACAGCTTCATGAAATCGCTCAACTTCTTCGACCCGTCGGCGCGCTAGGTTTGGCAGCACTATTCCTGTCTCATGATACAGCTTAGCCAAATCTTGGAAGTCCGGGGTGCTCTCCTTAGCAAGCGATGCTCGAAATTCACGAATTAAATCTCGATCAATGATGTTTTCAACATTTAGTGCTTCAATCCGACCGGTCAACTCACTTGCCTCACGTTCTAATTCTTGGTACTGTGGTACCACCTGAAAATTGCTGAGCTGCCTACGGAGGCGATTCGCCCGATCTTCGGCGACAGTCAAGCTAGTTCGCAATTCGGCAACGTTCCCCAGAAGGCGTCCGAGCTCTCCGGATCGTGCGGCTTTGCGAAGTTCCTTTATGCTTTTCTCCCTTGTTCGGCACTCCTGAAAATGACTTGAGATTGTCCAATCCAAGCCGATCAAGTAAGAGACAGCAACCTGCTGAACCCACAACGGCTGCATCGGTGTGTGCTTTACTGGGTCTTGGAAACTACCGTTCTCTTGTCGGCGGGCTACGAAGGAGAACAGCGACCGAAGTGTGGGTCGAAATTTCCTAGTATCGTCACCGTCGTCAACCGGTAAACCGAACCAACGTGCACCAAGAGTGTCCTTCCATTGGGTGTTCGGGATCGCTTGCTGCGCTGCCGATTGTGGTGCCTCGTCAGGAACCAGAGATAGTTGCAGCTTTGGTGCGACTGGCCCATTCGTGTCGTCACCTGCAACATACACACGGCTGGGCGTGCTACCACTTCGTGAAACTGATAAGCGACTTTCATCCACGTCGATCAACGCAGTGAACGTCCAGTCCTGCAAGGCTGCCGAGCGGAAAATTCCGGCGGGTTTGGCATCCGCGCCACACAGAAAGTGGACTAATTCGACGAAGCTGGTCTTGCCTGCGCCGTTGCGAGATTGCCGATCACCTGCCCCTCGGCTCTTGTCGGCTAGAATGACGTTGAGGCCCGGGCCGAACGTTAGTGTCTTGAACGGCTCATGGTCGGCACTGACTTGATGAATCATCGCTCTGCCTTGTGGATCAAGCCCCGCTCAAGATCTACCGCCCGAATTGTATAAAGTAGATCGAGTGCTAGCACGAACCAGCGATAATCGATCACTGGATACGACGCTTCAACGGATCGTCGTGCCCGAATCTTGTCCCACAACCTGGATACGGTCATCGGCTCTTGAAGGACGTCGAGTACTTGACCGCCGACGCCGATCAACGCGCGATCAGACCGAATGTGCTTCGTTGGCAGAATCATGTCTTGCCTCCGGATCATCGAAAATGTCGCACCGCTCAAAGAAGTACGAAAGTACTGCCAGCACTGCGGTCTGCCGTCTAGGGTCGCCACCCATGCCGACGTACTGTTGGAGATGTCCCAGGATTTGGTCCGGCGACTGGTTGCTCTCCTTCAACTGCGCGTAACGTTGGCGGAATGCCTCTGCAATTTGTTCACCTCGATCGGCCTGGCGATCCTTCATGAACCAAGTTTCGACTAGCGCTTCCTTGCGTCGCCCCACACGCAACAATTCGGCCGCGTCCTTCGAGAGCTGGTTCTTCTCCAACTTGTCCACCGACGGTGGCGTGAGCGGTTCGGTACCTGGTTCGGGCTCCATTGACTGAAGCTGGCGAATCACGGGCTGAAGGTCATCCATCGCTAGTGTCTCCAATCCGGATTTCGACGGTGCGAAACCGAATAGGGACTGCAGGTCTGTTAAGGATAGACGATCAACGAGCTGTCGCAATGATGCCTCAGTCCAGACGTTGATCATCACGACCGGGTAGTCCTCTCGCAGGCGCTCAAGTAGCTGAATCGATGAAGGAGGCAAGCCTCGACCGTCATTGTGCACTAGCACCCATTCCGCCATGTTGTCCCAGTTTTTATACGCCCCAACGAAGTCCTCTTCGATCTTCGTGTTCAATGGTGCTTCCCTCATCTCGTACGGTGCATAGGATTGGAAAACCGTGCCAGTGCTGACCCGGTAACCATCGCATTTGAGATCTCCACTACCACCGTACGCACGAACAGCCTCGAAATCCGATCCGAATGCAAGCCCCGCGAGCCTGACGAACCAGTCCTGGAACTCGGTGCCTTTCTTCTCGAGAAACGCCACACGGAACCGCAATCCGTAGAATGCAGTCTGAACGTCGTCCATAGGAATTCGACTTACGCTCTGCTCCACTTCCACATCACACCATCGGTCTTCATGATCGCGGCTGCTGTGCTCATTGCCATTCTCGAAGACCAAACCATCAATGGGAACGGTGCATTCGCTCAGCTCCGCAATCCACCAATCCTAGTCGATTGCAATCCCGAAGTGTAACTATCTGGATACCAGAACAGAGGTGTAGCCGTTCTGGAGCGTCAGTGTGTCCAAGAGGGGTCAGTTCTGCTTGCGTGCGGTTTCCAGCAGGTCTCGCACTTGGGCGGAGCGCTCGTCGCCGACCACGGTGTGGAAGCCGCTCGAGATCTTCATCTACAGCTTAGCTATGCGTAGGGCTTGCTCGGCCAGGTTGTTGGTGATGGGCACGCGCGGGTCGGTCAGGAAACGCAGTCAGGCATCCCGGTACCCCTAAAACGCCAAGGCCAGTTTGTGGCCGCGGCGGCGGGTGATGTCAGGCCTGCGTAGTGGTCCAAGACCGGTTAAGGAGGTTGTCCCAGACCGCGGCCATGTCCCACAGGGACGGCCAGCCGCCCGGCCACGCAGCGACAAAGGTTCTCGACCGTGTCCGTCGTCAGGGTCGCGCCGTGTAGCTCCCGTAACGGCCGGACCAGCAGCGCTACTGGCAGGTAGGTCACCAGGACGTCCAAGCGCGGACTGAACTGCACCGGTCCAGCAATGCCGGTCGGGAAGGGTGCCCGCGTCTAGACTCGGCAGCGCACCACACGCGCCCGGTACTCCGTCACCGCAAGGGGTAGGGGTACCCAATAATGCGCTCCCAATGTAAGTGCGATTGCCTCGGGAGTCTGCGATAGCGGGATGCCGGACACCTCCGGTCTCCGTATAATCGGGCTGGACCTTGACTCCCTCCCCAACCTAGGTTGCACCACTATGCAAATCGCCGACGTGCGCGTCCTTCAACTAGAAGGCGTGCTGGAACACGATGGGCCGTTCTGGGAAGAACGCCTGATCCGTCCAATCGACATCTACCCCGAGCACAAGCACGAAACCCGCGAGAATATGTTGGAGCAGACTCCGGGTTGTCTGCATCTGCAGCCGTGTTTCCTTGAGATTGAGGCGGACACGGGGGAGGTCGGCATTGGCGGTCCGTTCGGGGAAACCGAAGGCCGCATCATTCTGTCGTCCTTCCGGCCCCTGCTGATGGGCCAGGATGCCCTAGCCATCGAACGGATTTGGGACAGGCTTTACCGGTCGGCGGTCCATGGCCGCAAAGGCATCGAGATGATGGCCCTGAGCGTGGTGGACTGCGCCTTGTGGGACCTGAAGGGCATTCATTTCAACGCTCCGGTCTGCTCGCTGCTGGGTGGTCCGGTGCGAACCGAAGTGCCCGCCTATGCAAGTGCACTGGGCTACTCCCTGGAACCCGACCTGGTTGCGGAGCGCGTACGCATGATTGCGGATCTGGGATACCGGGCGACCAAGTGGTTTTTCCGGCACGGACCGCACGACGGGCGGGAGGGCCGCCGCCTGAACCTGGAACTGGTCCGCACGCTGCGGGAGACGGCCGGTCCCGACATCGATATCATGCTGGACTGCTGGATGAGCTGGGACGTGCCCTACGTCATCGACATGTCGAGGCGGCTCGAGGAGTTCCAGCCGCGCTGGCTGGAGGAGCCGGTGTTGCCCGACAAGGTGGACCAGTATGCCCAAATCCGGGCCGAGTCCAGGATCCCGATCTCCGGCGGCGAGCACGAGTACACGCGCTGGGGCCTGCACCAGTTGATGCAAAAACGGGCCTGCGATGTCTTGCAGCCCGACATCTACTGGGCCGGTGGCATTTCCGAGATGATGAAAATCTGTGCCTTGGCTTCGGCCTACGACCTGCCGGTCATTCCGCACGGCCATTCCACTCCGGCCTCCATCCACTTGATTGCGGCCTGGCCGGTGGCGACCTGCCCGATGCTCGAGTATCTGATCAAGTGGAATGCGGTCCACCAGTTCTTCCTGAAGCATCCGGTTCATCCGGAGGGCGGCATGGTGAGCGTGCCCGACACGCCGGGCTTGGGCATGGAGTTGGACCGGGACAAGGCCGATCGCGTGACGGTTCTCGGTTGACCCGCATGCTGGCGGCCTTCTCCCAAGAGATCCATCGGACTTCATCTGTCGCGTCGCGCGCAAGGGAATCCACGTGAGGCGTCCGGCAGGATCGATGCGCTCTGATGTCTGACGAACGACACGCAACCACGGAACAGCCTCCCGAAGGTTCCCGCAAGGGCACGCGGACCTCGTCGTTTGGCTTCTCGCGGCGGGAGGGCCATGACGCAAGCCGTTTCTATGAACGGTTCGAATCCCCGGTCATTGAGGATGCCGAGGAGGTGCAGGGGAGCGAGACGACGATCAATCACCTTTGGGTGGGCGACGCCCGCGACATGGATGCTTGCATCGCGGCCGAGCCCGGGTCTCCGGTGTTGGCCGACAACTCCGTCGCCCTGGTGGTCACGTCACCGCCCTACTTCGCCGGCAAGGACTATGAAATCGAGCTGGGCAAGGGCGAGGTGCCTTCGGATTACCGGTCCTACCTGATCCTGCTCAGGGATGTGTTTGCCGAGTGTCTGCGCAAACTGGAGCCTGGCGGTCGGATTGCGGTCAATGTTGCCAACCTGGGGCGCAAGCCCTACCGATCGCTGACGGCCGAAGTGATTCGGATTCTGGAGGGCCTTGGTTTTCTCCTGCGCGGCGAAATCGTCTGGGTCAAGGCCCGCGCCCTGGGCGGTTCCTGTACCTGGGGCAGCTTCCAAAGCCCGGCCAACCCCGTGATTCGGGATACCACGGAGCGCATCGTGATTGCCAGCAAGGGTCGGTTTGACCGGGCGGTCCCCAGAGCGCGGCGTGCCAAGCGCAACCTGCCGCACATCGGCACGATGACCAAGGAAGACTTCATGGAGTACACGACTGATGTCTGGGAAATCCCGGCCGAGAGCGCGTCGCGCGTGGGCCATCCCGCACCGTTTCCGGTGGAGCTTCCCAGAAGACTGATAGAGCTGTACACCTACAAGGACGATGTGGTCCTGGACCCGTTCCTTGGATCGGGCACAACGGCCCTGGCCGCGGTGCAGACAGGCCGGCAGTTTGCCGGATTCGATCTGGACCCCGACTATATCGCCCTGGCCCACGAAAGGCTGCAGGGTCCCGAATTGACGGATTGGGCAGGTACCGGAGCGGCCTTGGTGCCCGGAGGCAGACCATCGAAGGAGTTTGCAACGGTGGAGGAACTGATGGATGCCGCTGCCGACCGCGGTCTGCGCAGTGCGGAAATCGGAGAGGCCCTGCTCCGGTTGTGCGGATTTGAAGTGGAGTGGAAGAACCGCAAACTGACTGCACAGGGCATTGACGTGGACTTCGTGGCCAGGACACCGGGCGGGCGGCGCGTGAACGTGTTGCTGGGGGGTCCCAATTCCGGCAACAGACCCGGTCTCAAACGGGCTGATGTGTTGTGGAAGGTGTTGGGCAAGGCCGCGGTGCTTTCCGCCGTGCCGGAGGATGAACGTTGCCCGTTGCTGGTTTTGACAACGGAGTTGCCCAGGGCCGGGAGTCCCGAGGCCAAGGCCCTAAGGAACGTCACAGGTCCGGGTAGGCCCATTGCCGCGGTGATAGACATGCTGGTCCTGATGGACGCGGCATTGCTGGAGCAACTGGCCCGCGAATGGTCATGACGGAGGCTCTGCACAGCGTAGGGAAGCCGCATTCTTATTGTTTGACAGGCCCCTGAACAGGTACCTGTCGTTCCAATCGGCCCGCTTGCGCTTGGAGGTGAAACCGCCCTTGGCAGTGGTTTCACGGCGCAGGTGGAAGTATTGCGAGTGGCTGTTCCAACACCATCAAAGTTCGCTGCACGATTAGAATCAATGCGTTGGCAGATATGGCGTAGATGTTGAGAGTTGACCGATGATTGCGAGAATTCCATTGGTCTTGGAGCCGCAGTCTGAAGGGGGGTACACCGTTACCTCTCCTCTGCTGCCGGAACTGGTTACCGAGGGCGACACCATAGCCGAGGTTCTGGCAAACGTGGAGGATGCCTTCGCCGCGGTCGTGGAGATTTACCAGGACCGCGGCTGTTCATTGCCGGCGGGTATATACATGGACGATGTCAGTGGCCCGGTATCCGTTGAGGCCGTTGTCTCCGTTCCATGAGATACCGGGAGGTCGCCAGGAAGCTGGTCAGGCTGGGATGTTACGAGGTTCCCAGGCGCGGCGGCGGCTCTCATCGGAAGTGGCATAACCCCCAAGTTCAAAAGGATGCTACGCTCCCGGACTGGGGCAGTCGGGATCTGAAAATCGGAACTCTGCGCGCGGCCATCAGACAGTTGGGCATAGACTGGTCGGAGTTTCAGGCGTCATAGCATTCAGCGGCTGCCAATAGCCCTTGCGTCGCAAGCTCTATTCTTCCGGAGCTGCTGGCAGGACATCCCCCAGTAGGAGTCGTTGGGCGTGGTTCACCGAGTGGCAGGTCTTGGCTGAAAGTAGGGAGAACAGCCAAGACTTGATGCCAGTCAGCAGAATCGGACGGCCCGCCGGTAGCCGATGTTGCCGTAAGGCACCGCGACCGCCAAGTACTGGTGAATGGCAGCCGTGGCCCGTGTCGTATACGGAACCTGCGGACGCTGGGCTGCCACCGGAATCGGACCCTTTCACCCACAAGGCGGGATGCGGCCGGCACACGCTTCGGGTTCGGGGATGCCGATGCCGGAACCGGACCAAAATCAACGGGATTGAACAGTGCCCTTCCTTGGTGCTTGGCGTCGGCCGGACTGCGGTCCAAGTCTTCAAGCTGTAGAATCGCTTAGGCCCGGAAAGACGCGCTCCGGCCAGAAGCCAAATTTGAACGTCGGAGCGCTCGTGGGGAGTTGCTGCCGAAGGGGTTGTGCATCCGGGTGCCTCTGCTTGTCCGGACCCAGTGAGGATTGAGATTCAATGAGCTTTGACTACTCCAACAAGGTCGTGATTGTCACCGGCGGGGCCAAGGGCATTGGCCGGGGGATCAGCCTGGCCTTTGGCGCGGCCGGGGCCACCGTCGTCAGCGCCGATGTGGATGAGCCGGCCGGAGCGGACCTGACTGCCGCCGCAGCGGACCTTGACGGTTCCGTGCACTTCGTGGCGATCGACGTGTCAACGGCCGACGGTTGTCGGTCCCTGGTTGAGACCACCATGGATATCGGGGGCCGGGTCGATGTCGTCTGCAACAATGTCGGCATTCAGCCCATGTCCTCGTATGTCCGGGCCCATGAGCTTCCGGAGGAGGCTTGGGACCGGATTCTTGACGTAAACCTGAAGAGCGCCTTTTTGATGGCGAAGTACGCGATCCCGCATATGCAGGCCCAGGGCGGGGGTGTCATCATCAACACGGCCAGTGTTCAGGGTCTGCAGTCCGCACCAATGGTGTCGGCCTATGCTGCCAGCAAAGGGGGTCTCCTTTCCCTCACGCAGCAGTTGTCGCTCGATTATGCCGTGGACAACATCCGGGTGTTGTCCGTAAACCCGGGCACCATTGATACACCCTTGGTGGCCGAAGCCGCGGCGGCCAGTGTACGACCGGGCGTAACCTCGCTCCAGGACCTGCGCGACAGTTGGGCGGAGAGCCATCCCATCGGCCGTATTGGGCAACCCGAGGACATCGCGCGCGTGGTGTTGTTCCTGGCTTCCGACGACGCCTCGTTCATGACCGGTTCGTGGGTCAACGTGGACGGCGGCATGATGGCCAAGGGTGCTTGGGCCTGACCAGATCGAGGGCAGGTCGCCCCGGTCGTCCGAGTAGCCCTTCTCACATTTCTGTGGTGATGCGATGAAGTTTCTGATCTTTCCGGCTGTCCCATCCGATGAGTTGGACCTGATCAAAGCCAAGGCCGGTCAATGCGAGGTGGTGAACGCCGCATCTCTGTCCGAAGCGGAGGCCCACATCGCGGATGCCGACGGGTTCTACGGTGCCTTGACTCCTGAGCTGTTTGCACAAGCGGACCAACTCCGTTGGGTGCAGGCCCCAGTGGCGGGGGTTGAGCATTACGTGTTTCCTGCCCTGGCCGAGAGCGATGTGGTCTTTACCAATATGGCTGGCATCTACAGCGATGTCATCGCCGACCACGCCCTGACCTATCTGTTGATGTTCGCCCGGGGTTTTCACGTCTACCGGACGGCCCAGGCGCAACGGGTTTGGGACAAGAACGCCCCGGTGCGCCACTTGGCGGACTGCACTGTGGCCGTGGTGGGGCTCGGCGGGATTGGTGCGGCGACCGCCAAGCGGGCCAAGGCCCTCGAAACCCATGTGTTGGGCGTGGAAGTGCGTCCCATCGACAAGCCGGAAGGAGTCGACGAACTCGCGGGCATCGAGGACCTTGACGAAGTGCTGCAACGGGCCGACTTTGTGATTTTGTGCGTCCCGCACACCCCGGAGACCGTGAACCTGATCACCGCCCGGGAACTGAACCTGATGAAGCCGAGTGCCTACCTGATCAATATCTGCCGGGGCGTGGTGGTAAACCTCGACGACCTGACGCAGGCGTTGCAGGCGGGGCGGATTGCGGGCGCGGGACTTGATGTCTTTGCCATTGAGCCACTGCCGGAGAGCCATCCACTCTGGGCCATGGAGAACGTCATCATCACACCCCATGTTGCTGCCCGCGGCCCGCACATTCGGGAGCGTCACATCCGGGTGGTGGCGGACAATCTGGCACGCTTTGCCGCGGGTCGTCCCCTGCACAACGTCACGAACAAGCGACGCTGGTTTCTGGCCCACTGACCGGACGCAGGCACCCAGTGTCGGTCGCCAATCCCATCACCGGGTCGCCCGACATCCGAGACCTTGCCCCCTCTTGACTACACTCTGGCCCTTGTGCGTCTCACCCTCTTGATCGGGAATTCCCTTTGGCACGGTCCCTGCCGCGCCCCAACATGCAAAAGCCCCGCCGCTGGACTCGGCCCGGCTCTGGGTGTTCCTCGGCTATACCGGCTTGCGCTTGGCGGCAATGCCGTTCTTGGCGGTGATCTCGCGGTGCACCAACAACTTGCATGTTGTTTGTCAAGTAGGAATCGCCGTTGACAAGGGTTCCGTTTGCCAAGGAACTTGGTCCCGGCTCACCGCGTTCAGAACGGTGAGCAACTTGCACATGCCAGCCCAGGTACGTGCTCGGCCGCCACCAATCCTGATTGTCCAGCAGGTCTCCCCCGGACACGCCGAACAAGGTTGTAGAATGAATTCAAGGCTGGCCCGATATCCGGTGAACAAGGTTTTCTGCCAACCTGCCAAGGTCGGCAGATCAATCCGCCCGCAAGGGGTGCCCGCGTTGATGGAAGGAGATCCATGCCGGCAACACAACTTCCACCCCTGCACCCCAGCGATGCCGACTTTGCCGCCATTCGCCGCCGGGGTGGCTTCTATGTGGACAAGACCGGTTTGTTCCGGGACCTGCTTGAGACGTATCCAAGCACCATCTCCAGTCCGCCGCTGACCTGCCGCCACCAGTTCTTGGCGCGTCCGCGGCGGTTCGGCAAGACGCTGTTGATTAACACGCTGGAGGCCTGGTTCCAAGGGTTGTCGCCGAACCACCCGCAAAATCCCGAAGGCCTGGCCGGCAACCTGGACGGCATGCCAACGGGCTGGACATCCCCCGCATGGCTGTGGGAGGGTTTGGAGGGGAAAGACCTGCACGGCGTACACGGTTGGCATCCCGCAATCCGCCTGGACCTCTCCCGTGTCAACAACCCCGACCCCGCAGGCACATACAGGGCCCTGCAGGTCTATCTGGGGGAGGCAATCGGGGTTTGGCACCGCCGCGGAATGCAATGGCTGTCCAACATGCCCGGAACCCTGCCCCCCGAGTCGCCCTCGGATCTCTTGGTCGCTCTCGTTCGGTCCCTGCAAAAAACCCACGGATGTTCCCCCGTGGTTTTGGTGGACGAGTACGACGCCCCTGTTGTGAAGCACATCGGCACGGACCGCAATCTACAGCCTGCGGTGGAAGCGCTGCAGGACTTCTTCCGCGCACTGAAGGACGATGAGGGCCTGCTCTACGGGGTGTTCGTGACGGGCATCACGCGCTTTGCGCGCCACCACCTGTTCTCCGCCGCCAACAACTTCCGCGATATTTCCGAACTGCCACCGTACGGTGCGCTGTGCGGCTTCACCGAAGACGAAGTGGACCGGGATCTGGCCCCCTACCGGGAGGCCCTGGCGGATATGGAACCGCGGTTGCGCCACCGCGATATCCTTGCCGACTGGCGAACGCGCTACAACGGCTACCGCTTCTCCCCCCTGCCCGAGGCCCCGCGCGTCTACAACCCCTTCACCCTGACCAATGGGCTGACCGACGTGCTGGCGGTGGAAGGACTGCGACACCAGGCTGCGGACGGCATCTGGCCGTCCGCCTGGAGCAAGTCGGGGCATCCGGGTCTCATCGCACGTCTCGCTGCCGACATCCGCCAAGCGTTGCCGGCCGGCGGCCCCGTGGAGGCCCGGGATGCACAGGCCGCCGGGATGGGCGATCTGACCCATCCGAACTATGCCGACCTCATGGTCGACACCGGCTACTACACTTGGCACGGAGGCGGGGACGCCACGTCTGCCTATCTGAACTTCCCCAACCTGGAAGTGGCTGAGTCATGGACCCGCGACATCCTGGATCGGGGGAGGTATCCGTCCGACCGGCACGCACAGCTGGTCCCCGATCTGAAGGCGGCCCTGGCAGCCGGGGACGTGAAGGGTGCCTTCCACCAACGCCTGGAGGACTACCTTTTCCACTTCTTGTTTCACAATCTGCGGAGCGAGGACACCTTCCGCACCCTATTGCAGTCCCTGCTGCTGCAAATGGGACTGCCCACGCAGTCGGAGAAGTCCACGCTGGGTGGACGCTCCGACCATGAAATCCGGTTTGGCAATCGGATGTATGTCTTCGAGGTGAAGTACAACAAGTCCCTCGTCGCGGCCCGCAGGCAGATTCGGGACCGGCAGTACGGACGCGAACACCTGAACCGCGGGTTGGAAGTGGTGGCCGTATCCCTGAACCTCCGTCGCAACAAGAACGACATCACTCTGGAGTGCGAAACGGACGTCTTGGGCGAACTGCTGGGAATACGCGACGAGGTCCTGCCAGAGGGCGGAGGAACCTTCCTGGACCCGGGGTGATATTGAGGCAGTCCACGACGACGGGTCCTCTTTGGTCGTCTTGGCAACACCATGGCAGGGACCCCTCGTCATCTGTGCGACCGGAACCAATATCAACGAGAGCGAAACAGTGCCTGTCAGGGCAATCGCTGGATTTCAGTGGGACGGCTTGTCTAGCCCTGCAATCGAGAGGTCAGGAGTGGCTGTTCTGCCCGGCGACGGCGGAGACGCGTGGTCGCAAAGCTTGACACCCCTCTCAACACTTTGATGCTCGGTCGGATTCACGTCGCGATGCTGTTGCAGGCATCGGGCCACAGAACGGCCTTGCGCTCTCTCCTACGCGCCGAACAGGAACGCGGTCCCGCCTTCCTGTGCCTGATCAACGCGCTCACGGTGCTTTGTTCATGGGGCAGCGACCAAAAGCAGCTGCTGGCCGCAATGCTGCTCGCGGTTCCCTAACTTGGAAACAACAGCCTTCGGAGGTGACAGCATGACCGCGCGTCTCGAACTGATGGAACGCATCACCGTGCGCCAGGATGTCTTCGGTGGCAAGCCGATCATTCGCGATCTAAGAATCGCGGTGGAACACGTCCTCGGCATGCTCGCAGCCGGCGATACGGCTGAGACGATCTTGCACGAATATCCCTTCCTGGAGCCCGAGGACATTCAAGCCTGCCTGCTTTACGCTTACCGCTCGATCGCCGGTGAGGATGTGCACGATCGCGTGCCAGTCAGCAGGCCGTGAGGTTCTTGTTCGATGTTTGCCCCGCATCGCGCAGCATGCAGACGACATTGACTGCGCTCGGGCACGACGTGCTGTCGGCGTGGAGCACACGTCGCGGGCTACCGGCGGGGAGCTACTCACCCTGGCGCGAGTTGAAGAACGGATCTTGATCACCGAGGACAAGGACTTCGGCGAACTGGTCTTCGTACGGTGATTGCCTCATACATGCATCATCCGCTTCAGCACCATGCCGGTCGCGGAGAAAGTTGCGGCGATGCGTCAGTATCGCCGCCGCTGCATATAAGTCCCCTCAGAAGGGCAGGGGAGTCCCGGACGCCGCCGTCAGGTCGGCGTAGGCAGCCTGCAGCTTCGATGTAACCGGACCTATGGCTCCGGTGCCAATGATGCGACGGTCCACCTCCAGCACTGGGGCCAGTTCGCCCATGGTGCCGGTGGTGAAGCATTCGTCCGCACCGTAGACATCGGCCATGGTAACGCGCATCTCGCGGCAGGGCTGCCCGAGGTTCCGGGCCATCTCCAGCACAACGCCCCGGGTAATGCCGGGCAGGCAGCTGTCGGCCCATGGAGTGCGCAGCTCACCGTCCTGCACCAGAAACAGGTTGGTGGCGTTGGTCTCCGCCACGTAACCGGCTAGGTCGAGCATGATGGCATCGTCCGCATCGGCCAGGTTGGCGTCGATTTTGGCCAGGATATTGTTGATCAGGTTGTTGTGATGGATTTTGGAATCCAGGCTCTGAGGCGAATTGCGGCGCCAGGTTGAGGTGACGAGGCGGATGCCGGACCGCTTGTAGATTGGCTGCTTCCATTCGGCCAGGACGATGAGGCAACTGCCGTACTGGTTGAGCCGAATGTCCATGCCGGAGGTGACCTTCATGCCCCGTGAAAGTGTCAGGCGGACATGGACTCCGTCCCTCATGTTGTTGGCCTGCAGGGTTTGGAACAGAGCCTGCTTGATGCTGTCCCGGCTCGGAATGTCGGTGAAGTGCATGGACCGTGCGGACCGCAGGAGACGGTCCAGATGGGCATCCAGCTGAAATACGCGCCCGTCATAGATGCGCAGGCCCTCCCACACGGCGTCGCCGCCCTGCACGGTGCTGTCGAACACGGAGACCTTGGCCTCCGCGCGGGGCAGAAGTTTCCCACCGACGTGAATCAGTATGTCCGCGTTGCGGCTGTCCGGAAGGGCGGGGTCCAGTGTCATGCTTGGTCTTCCTTTGGTTCCAACGCGACTTGGCGCAGGGCCGTGTAGTACGGCAGGCACTCCTGCAGTAGATCGTTCAGGTGGTCCGGAAACGGTTCCGCAGGGGCCACCCAGGGATTGAACCCCGTGGTTTTGTGGGCCGCTGCATACCAGTGGGGAGCCCAAACCCCGTCTTCGGGTTTGGGACCGGCCGGCCACGACAGCATGGCGGGTTCGAAGGGGATGTCCAGATGCCTGCACAGCAGGCACAGTACGGCCTCCGGCTGGTTCTGGAGCAGGCGCGAGTCCACGACGGCGGGTTCCTGTCCCATGCCTTCAAGGGTTTGGTACAGATCCAGGTGCAGGGCCAGGCCCGTGTCCTCCAACCGTGGCGCGGCCAGTACCCTTCCCAGTGATGGAAGCATGGAGTGGGGATCGCGGATGAGCAGGAAATGCCGGCCCTCGCTCAGGAATGATCGGTCGAGTTCCAGCAAGTGGTGGGTCATCTGCTTGAAAAACACGACCGGCTTCGCGGCGGGACCGCGGAACTGTCGCGCGATGACCTTCCGCGGGTCCTGCTCCTGACTGGCGATCACTTCGGCGGCAATGGGGTGATCCGCGCCGGTGGCCGTCAGGTAGGAGGCGTAGAGCGGTTCGTCCACCACCAGCGTGTCGGACCGCTGACGGAACGCGTACATGGTGGCCGTGGAGATGTTGCGCGGTCCTGACCACATGTGGATGCGCAATGGATCGGAGAACATGTTGGGGGGCAATTCGTTGTGTGCGGCCGGATCGGTAATGGCTGACGGCCGCCCAAGTGGTGCAGAATCGGAGGACAGGTCGATACCGGAATTACGTCCAGGAGGGAGCGAAGATGCAGGAACTCAGAGTGGGGATTGTCGGGATGGGCATCGGGCGCGCGAATGCAATCGCCCTTGATTCGTCCCCTCGCTGCCGGGTTGCGGCCCTCTGCGACATTCTACCTGAGCGCATGCCCGAGATTGCCGCTCAGATTCCCAGCCAACCGGATCTCTTTTTCACGGATCACCGCGAACTTTGCGCCAGTGACGAGGTGGACGCGATCTTCGTGGGCACGCCCAATCAGTTCCATGTGCCGGTGGCCATGGATGTGCTCAAGGCTGGCAAGCACGTAATGGTGACCAAACCCTTGGCCGATGCCCTCCAACCCGCCGAGGACTTAGTTGCGCTTGCCGAATCCACGGGACTGGTCAATATGATGTCCCTGTCCACCCGCTACAGCCCGGCTATCCAGTTCCTGGGACACCAAGTGCAGAAAGGGACCATGGGTGAGATTTACTACGCGCGGGCACGCAGCGTGCGCCGGGACGGAATCCCGGCCTGGAGCCCTGGTTTTGTACGGGAGGGCGGCGGTGCCTTCCGGGACATGGGGGTCCACTATCTGGACTCGGCCTGGTGGGTGATGGGCCTGCCGGAACCGGAGTCCGTGATGGGGGTGGCCGGAGCCAAGTTCGGCCCCCGCGGCCAAGGTTACTTCTCGACGGAGGGCCGGGTTCGGCCGCCGGAAGAGTACTGGCGGCAGTTCAAGGCGGACGACTACGGAGGCGGAATCGTGCGTTTTCGGAACGGTGCCGGCTTGATCATCGAGAGCTTTTGGGCCAGCCACCAGGAACCGGAACGGCAGATTGAGCTGTTCGGTACGGAGGGTGGCGCGACGCTCCACCCATTGACGCTGTTTCGAACCTGTGACGGCGAGCAGCAGAACATCGCGGTGGAGCAGCCGGAAGACAAACAACAGGCCTGGCTGAACGTGGCCCAACACTTCATCGATTGCATTCTGGACGGCGTGGAATGCCAAGCCCCCTTGAGGCATGGCCTGGTGGTCCAGCGGATGATGGAGGGTCTCCTGGAGAGCGCACAAACCGGAAAACCGGTCTACTTTCCGGAATAGCCATGGTGGACCGTGGCCGGACCCGGTATCTGTGTGGCCCGGCGGTCACTGCTGCCTCAGAGGCTCTCCGGTCTCTTCATCCACCACGGTGATGGGTACCCTCGGCACCGGCGTAAGGTCGTGTGCCTTCCAGAAATACTGATACTTGTCGGATTTCCAGTCCCTGTAGATTTCTTCCCAAGTCTGCTGTGTCCCATGTGGCACCAGCACATAGTCCACGATCGGCTCGGTAGTCCGCTGATATCGGTAATCGACGGACAAGCGAAGCCTGTCGCCTGAACGGTTGGGAAGACCCCGATGCACGGTGTGGCTGTGGAAGAACAGGGCATCGCCCATCTCAAAGGGACTGGTCACCCATTCACCTTCAACACCCTGCGTCAGGGTCTTTACGCCCCCGGCACCAAGCGAAGGCGCTACGGGCAGGATGCCGAACTTGTGAGACCCTGCCAGCACGCTCAATCCGCCATGGCTTTGAGGACAGGCTCCCAGCGGGATCCAGGCGGTCCAGACATCCGGATTGCCCTGGATGTGGAAAAAATCTTGATGTGCAGGTGTGGTGTGTTCCGTTGCGGACGGGAAAATGACTCTGGCGATGTTGGCTGGGTGCAGCATGGCATCGCTGCCAAGCAGAGTGGTCATCAGGTCCATGACCGCCTGGTCGTGAGCCAGTGAATGAAACGACTCAAGCAGTTGAATGCGGTCGTATACCGGCTGGTGCTCCTCGTCGCCATGGATGGCTGCTGGACGATGGGTGATGGCTTCGAGAAGGTCGGTGCCCGGGGCAATCCAGCCGCACTCAAGGAGGAGCCGGGCCATGTCCCTGCGGGTTTCCAGGATGTCGTCCTGATTGACAAATCCCTTCATGAACAAATATCCGTCGCGATCAGCCCGGTCGCGCAGTGCGGACGGTTCGTGCAACAGGTCGTTGGAAACAATGAACGGTTGCATTGAGCGCACCTTTCTGGTTGGAGTGGGGATTGGAAAGCCTGGACGGGATGGGTCTGTAAAGACTGTGCAATACAGTGTAGTGTCCCTTGGAACGAGGTTGGAGTTGGTTCAATGTACATGCTCCTCATGGCCAATCGTCGGTTTGCAGAGCATCCGTTGACACCGATTTCTGCGCGCTCAGTTGACTTCCGCTGGAAGCTCAATTTTACATAATATTTCAGGGAGAAACGTAGGGGGTGGGTGCTATAATCCCGCGGGTCTTCGGCATCCTGACCTGACGCCTGCGGGGTCCCCTCGGGCGGCCGGGTACCGTCGACTACCGTCTGCCGCCCGGGAGGAGTTTCGACGCTTTCTGGTTCAAGGCAAGCCATATCCCATTGCCAAGGGGAGAGAAGTCATGACTGACCGATTGTCGCGTAGGACATTTTTGCGGGTAGCGGGCGGTCTCACTGCCTTGGGAGCCCTTGCCGCCTGTGCCATGCCCACGGCTGGGCCTGCTTCAGAAGCAGAGGCGGAGCAAGTGTCCGTGACGTTCTACACCAACGACGTGGGTTGGCGGGAGGAGCGTTACAAGCGGATCATTCCGGACTTTGAGGCGGAATTTCCACACATTACGGTTGACTACACGCACTACACCACGGATTGGGAAGCGTCACTGACTACCTGGGCGGCGGGCGGTACCATGCCCAACGTCTTCTACAGTCGTACGCAGAAGACATCGGCACGCGCTCGCTTGGGCTGGATTCTGCCGATCACCGGGTACATCGACGCCGATCCTGACAAAGATCTGCTGTTGGACGACTTCTGGCCGATTCAGGTGCCTCAGCTGCAATACGAGAACGACTGGTACCTGATCCCGGAGAACATTTCCTCCATCACTATGCGGTATCAGGTGGAAGCCCTTGAGGCAGCGGGATTCAGCGCGCCGGATGAGCCTTGGTCCTACTACGAGGAGTGGCCGAACGTAGTCAAGGAGCTGACCATTAGGGACGGTGACGAGACTACGCAGTGGGGGTTTGACGCCGGCTGGATGTTCCAATACAGCGGTTTCGCTTGGATCTGGTTGCCCGCCGGCATCGTGGACACGGATACCAACACGTGCATCATCGACCAGCCGGAGAACGTGAAGTCTCTCAATCAGCTGCAGGACATGAGGTTTCGCGATCGGCTGATTCCGCAGAGCGGTGACATTCCCGAGGGCGTCAACATGTTCGCCAGCGGCCGGCTGGCCATGAACATGGCCGGAGTCTGGGAAATCACCAGCACGCGGGATCAGGTCGGAGACATGGCTTGGGATATCGCCTTGATCCCTCAGAACCCTCTGAATCCTGGGGAGAACCTGTCCATCAACTACGGCGCGGGGTACGCCATGGGAGCTGAAACCAAGCATCCCGATGCCGCTTGGGACTTGATTCGGTACCTGTCTCTGCCGTCCATGCAGCAGGTGTTCATCGTTGAAGACAACTGGGCGTTGCCGGGACGCCGATCAGTGGCCAAGGACTGGCTGAACGGTGTGCTTTCGACGGGTTCCGGCATGCCGGCCCATGCGGAACACTGGATTACGGCCTTGGAGACGGGCCGCAGCGTGCCGGTCACAGCGGCGGAAAAGGAGATTGAGGACGTTTACCCCAATCTGATTGCGCCGATCCTCGTGACGGGAGAGTCCAGGGCGGAAGAAGCGCTGCCTCACATCCAGGCGGAAATACAAAAAGTACTCGACAAGTACGTCTAGAAAGGCAGAGGGAGAGGCGCAGGTCCGCCTCTCCCTTGCCATTCCAACGGTCCACCACCTGCCGCCCCATACCCTTCGGCCGGCCCATCCCATGGTGCCATTGAATTCACACGAGGGCGGCCGGGACTGGACCTGCGGCTTGTCCGGCTCTGTCATTGCCGCCTTCGACAGTGGCGGAGACCGTTAGTTTTACGCGCTCCCCGGCCCGGCAGGGTGGTCCACGGCTATGACGCGCTGGATGACAAAACCTTGAATACTCGGACGGGTAAGGGCGGTTTGGGCATCGCCCGCCGGGAGAACCTGGAAGCCTATCTCTTCCTGCTGCCCTGGATCATCGGCTTTCTGGTCTTAACCATCGGCCCTATCCTCGCATCTCTGGGCCTTTCCTTCACGGACTGGCAGGTGGGCCTGGGTATGAACTTCATTGGCCTGGAGAACTTCAGGCTGATGGTTGTCGAAGACGACCTGTTCAAGAAGAGCCTGGGGGTGACGTTCAACTATTCCCTGATGGCGCTGCCCGCCGGTATCGTGGTCGCCTTGGCCATGGCGTTGCTCCTGAATCAGAAGGTCTTCGGCATCGGGGTCTTCCGTACGATCTACTATCTGCCCGCGGTCACCTCCGGCGTGGCCGTGGCCATGCTTTGGGCATGGATCTTCAACAGCGAGTTCGGACTCCTGAACTGGGCTCTCGACCTGATCAACGTGAAAGGCCCGGCCTGGCTGCTTGAGCCGCGCTGGGCGCTGCCCGCGTTCGCGGTCATGAGCCTCTGGGGTGCTGGTGGCCTCATGATCATTTACTTGGCCTCGCTGCAGGCCATTCCCCAGACCCTGTACGAGGCAGCTCAGATCGACGGGGCCAACGTGGCAAGGCAGTTTTTGCACGTGACTTTGCCCATGCTGACTCCAACCATCCTGTTCAACCTGGTGGTAGGCATCATTGCCGTGTTTCAGACGTTCACCAATGCCTACATCATGACCGCAGGCGGACCCAACTTTGCCACGTACTTCTACGTCCTGCATCTCTACAACAACGCGTTCGGTTATGCCCGTATGGGCTACGCCAGCGCTCTGGCCTGGGTTCTTTTCGTCATCGTGTTGGTCATGACCTTGGCGGTCCTGCGCACATCTCAGTACTGGGTCTTCTATTCCGGAGAAAAAGAGTGAGTCTGCAAGCGCCCGCGGACAAGCCGCAAGGCTGGACCTTCACCTACAAGACACGGCGGGCCGTTGTACAGCTGGCCGTGCTCCTGGTGGGCAGCGCCGTTTTTCTGACCCCTCTCGGCTGGATGGTCTTGACCAGCCTCAAGCCTACCGAACAGATTTTTCTGTTTCCCCCGGAATTTATTCCCAAGCCCGTCGAGTGGGACAACTACGCTGAGGCCTGGAGCCAAGGCGAGTTCTGGACGTATACCCAGAACTCCACGCTGGTCGCGGCGTTGAACATCGCCGGCAACATTTTCGGTAGTTCGTTGCCCGCCTTCGCATTCGCGCGGCTGCGCTTCAACGGGCGGCGCGTCCTTTTCCTGATCATGCTCAGTACCATGATGGTTCCGATCTGGGTCACAATCGTGCCCACCTTTCTGCTCTTCAAGTTCTTCGGCTGGAACGGTACGTTGCTGCCCCTGATCGTGCCGGGCTTCTTCGCCGTGCCGTTCTACACGTTCCTGCTACGCCAGTATTTCCTCGGCATCTCCCATGAATTGGAGGATGCTGCGCGCATGGATGGTGCCAATTCCCTGACCATCTACTTCCGCATCGTGATGCCCTTGGCGCGACCCGCGCTGGCGACGGTGGCCATTTTCGCCTTCGTCTACCACTGGAACGACCTGATCACACCGCTCATCTATCTGACGGACGAGAAGCTCTTTACGGTAGCCTTGGGCTTGTCGCGCTTTCGCAACTCCTACCGCATGGAAATGAGCCACATGATGGCCGCAGCCACCTTCGCGCTGGTGCCCGTGTTGATTATCTATTTCTTCACGCAGCGCCTGTTCATTCAAGGCATCGTGCTGTCCGGAAGCAAAGGCTAGCGGCCTTTGCCGTAGGCAGCCTGTTTCGCATCCCGAACCATTTCGGCATTTGGAGAAAGCTATGGAGCGCCCGGATTACTCAATCATCCCCAACCAGATGAATCCTCTGCTGACTGCGGAATTGGAGCGAGATGTTGCGTTCTTCCGGAAGTGGGGTTACCTCATAGTCGAGGACGCGATCACCTCCGATCAGGTGGAAACGCTGCGGGAGGCCTTGGACGAGACATTCGATCGCAAGGGGGAAATGTTCACTCACCAACTACTGGAGGAGGATGACCGTTTCGCATTCCTGCTCGACAATCCGCCCGTACTGGACCGAATGCGGGCCATTCTGGGAAATTGCGTGCAGCTGCACAGCGCCACCGCCCGCGTGACCGAGCCCGGCACGCCGGATCAGGACTGGCATCGAGACATGCCTTGGCCCGTGGATCCCGAAGGGACGCCGTACGGCAGCGTTCCTGCCCAGATCAACTGCGGCTACTACCTGGACTCGCTGACATTGGAAAACGGTCCCATCGCGGTGGTGCCCGGCAGCCAGAAGGCGTTGTTCAAGCCTCCGGAAGGACATCCCAAGTTCCCTGACGAACTCGTCGTCTTTGCCAAACCTGGCCAGGCGGTCATGTTCGACGGCTGGATCTACCACCGCGGCATGGCCAACAAATCGGAAGGGCGGCGGCGGACCTGCCTGATGTGCTACCAAAACGCCTGGATCAAGTCGCGAGAGCCGTTCGACGGCCCCAAAGTCTTGGAGTTGCGGGCCAACGGCACCCAGGATCAAAGATTGTTGCTGGGGGAAATCGAAAAGTGGTGAGCCCCACCTTGCCTGCCCTTGGCCCTGCCCGTTCGTGGTCTTAAAGGCAAGTTCCCGGTCTCGCTGGGCTTTCACCGGCAAAGCGGCCAAGATGGCTCTTCGCCCCTTAATTCGGGGTTGATCTTATGGAGCCTGAAAGTCAGCCGGGTTCAGTTGAAACCAGGTCACCCTGCCGGCATTGATGACAGGCTGAATGTCCCGGTCGTTGCGGACGCTGGCGACAACGGCTGAGGCCTCGTGTCCGGTGCACCGTTTGAGCATTTCCGCATTGCGGATCGCGCGGCTTGTATCCCGGTGAGCCCCGGTGTACGAGGCTTCTACCGCCACGTAGCGCGTTGTATCGGGATCTTGAACTTCCGTGGCTTCCATAACCAAATCGGCCCTGTAGAAACTGCGCCGATCGCCCCATTCGAACTTGTTCGCACCAAACCCGCGCACCATCTTGGTCAAATCCTCGCGGGCCAGAAGGCGTACACACTCCAGGTTCAGGTCCTCCAGGATTTCGTCATAGCGGGACAATGCGATCCAATAGGCTGCATTTCCCTTCAGTTCGCCCACGTCGGTTTCGATCCGCTTGAGTGTGTTTTTGATCTCGGCCTGGCCCTCCTTGAGTTCGTTCACGTCGGTGCGGAGTTCGGCCTGGCCCTCCTTGAGTTCGGCGACATCGGTGCGGAGTTCGGCAACGTCGGTGCGGAGTTCGGTGTTGATTGTCCTCTGCTCGTTTGCGAAGACGCCGAACTCCTTTGACAACTTCGCCAATTGAGCGGATGTTTCCGCCAGGTTCTCGGGCATGGCGATCAACTCGGCGGACAGCACGCGCCTGCGGACCTCATCCCTGAATTTGGGTGAGGTGTCAAGTCTTTCCAGGAACTGCTGTTCCGTAACCGTGTCCCAAACCATGGATCCTCCTTCGGGCCGGAATTGTATCCCAGACGATACCTCACTGGGCAAAAATTCGCCTTTTGGACACTGGTTGCAGTTTCATTGGCCTTGATGCGAGTCGTGTGCCGGTATTTCTGGGGAGTGGGTCAGCCCTGTTCGGGTGTCTCGGGCCGTGGCGGTTGACAGAAGAGCCGGGAAATTGAATGCTCCCCGTATTGTTGCTTCAGCCTCCGGGTTGGATGCACTTGCGGTTCGAGCCGCACTCGGAAGATGCCCGACCAATTCCCAGACCGGTTTGGTATTTTCGGAGTAGGCACTGTTTCGGCGCAGGGGACCGGGTGGCCTGGGGTTCCGGAAAGTAGATCCCCCCACGTCAACCAGCAGGTTTGATCAACGCCTTCAGGTTGGATAGGGGCAACCGCTCCATCAGGTAGCGAACTTCGCCGGTCGCGTACAGGGTTGCCATGTATGCCGCGCTGGTAGCCAGGAAGATTATCCAGACGGACCAGCCGAAACGGCTCAGACCGGCGGCCAGAACCGCCATGACAGCCAGCCCCACCGCCGGTTTCCAAACCAGGGGCATCCAGTCCACCGTGCCCAGGTGCCGGCGAATTCCGGCTTGGAAGGGAATGAACAGGAACATTTCACTGAGAATCGTCACCACCGCGGCTCCCGTGTAGCCGAACACCGGAATCAACAGCAGGTTGCCGACGGCATTGAACACAACCACGGCAATGAATGCCTTGGTCAGATAGCGTTGTTGGTCGAGTGCGATCAGGACATATTGCGTGACCGCATTGATGAAGTTGAAGACAATGGTCCAAATTACCACCTGCAACGCCAGATGGGATCCGCCGGTGAAGGTATAGCTGCGTCCAAGGATCTCGAACGTTTCTTCGACCCCCAGGAATTCCGCGCCGCCCACCACCAGCACCAGGGGCTTGGCCAGCAGTGTGGTGCCGAAGGCGATGGGCACGCTGACCAGGGTCAGCAGGCGGATGCTCAGCCGATAGGCACCCATCAAGCCGTCGCCGGTTTGCCGGGCGTAGCGGGAAAACAACGGGAAGATGGCGAAGTTGAACATGCTGGGGATCAACGTGATCCCGAAGCGGTACTTGAGGGCCACGCTGTACAGGCCGCTGGCGACCTCTCCGGACATCAGCCGCAGGATCCAGATGTCGATGTTCAACAGCACCGTGGCCAGCAGGGAGTTGAGCATAAACGGAAAGCCGTTGGCCAACATCCAGCGCTGCAGGGGCCAGTCCCATTCCCAGCGCCAATGGAACAACGTGCGCCGCAACATGACATAAAACCAGACAACCTGCATCACGACGGTTGCCACGGCCACCCAGGCGATGCCGGGCAGGCCCCAACCCAGCAACAGAACCAGGGCGCCCAGGCCGGAGCGCAGGAGTGTGGAGACCGTGGTCAGGCTGGCCGGATATTCCATCTTTTCCCAGGCATGGAAAGCGGCGCTCAGGGCATCCGACCAGCCGGCGAAGAGCATGGCCAGGGAAAAGATCACGATGGTGACGACTTCCACGTCCGTGATGCGGTCCACCTGCCGGAACCCCAGGGTCACGCCGACCATGGCAATGGTGGCGCCGGCCCAGATCAGGGTGCGCAAGGCACACACGTTGGTCAGGTACCGGCTCGACAGATTCTTGTCGCGGGCCACGTCGCGGGTCAGCAGGGTGTCCAGCCCGAAGCGCGATACGAGTTCGAACACTCCGTACAGGGCGACCACGAACGCGAACTGGCCGGTGCCCACCGGCCCCAGCTGCCGCACATAGAACATGGCGAAGGCGAAGTCGATGATGCGCGTCATCAGCGTCAGGTTCAGCGGTACCAGGAAGTTCTTGGCCACCACGGTCGCCTCCGTGAGCTGGGCGTCCGGCTGACGCCAGCGGCCCCAGCTCCACCACAGGAGCATCATCAGGGCACAGGCCGCGGTCAGGAAGGAGAAGAACAGTCCCATGCGCAGGCTGCCTGGTTCATAGACCATGCGCACGTCGCCGCGGTACCCGGCAGGCAGTTCGACGGCGCGCAGCGAACCGTTGGCGCGCAGAACCTTGGTTTCGCGCTCTTCCGCGGCGCCGTCGGGGATCAGCCAGGCCTTCCAACCGGGAAACCAGGCGTCCCCCACCACCAGCCACGTTGCCGGGTCGGTTTCCACTCGAATTCGGAGTTCGTTCGGTGAGTAGGCATCCATCCTTGCCAATGAGGCAGTCAGATCGGCCGCGGGATTCCCCGCCCGCGGAGACGGCAGGTCTTCAAGCAGGACGGCGGTGCGGACATCAAGGTCGGCCAGGGTGGTTCCGCCATCCCCGGTCCGCACGGCCGCAGGCACCAGGAACGCACGCGGCAACACGTCCGTGTTCTCGTAGATTCCGGCATGGTCATTCCGGTAAACCTCCTGCCAGCCGGGCCGGCGGACCCGGTGTGTGGTCAGCAGGTACTTCACGTTCCACAGATCAAGGAGCGGGGAGTCCAGGAAGGAAGGGCTGCCCAACTCGGAATACAAATACCCCGCGCGGTCCAGCCGCAGATCGACCTCGTGGCCGCGCCATCCCGGTACGCCGAGTTCGCTGAACACGGCTTGGAACTGGGCCGGAATCAAGCCGGTTTTCCCCCTGAGGTCGTGCCAGCCCAAGTAGAAGCCGAGATTGGCTTTCCAGGGTCTGCGCGCCCTGGAACTGAGTGTGGTCAGGCGCCACTCGTGGTCGTGTTCCTCCCGTTCGGCCAGGAACTCCGCCACCCCGGGTAGCGGATCCGTGGGCGACACGCTGCGGTCCGCGCCGGTCAGGTAGCGGCCGTGGGCCACATAAAGGTCCGCGACCAGAAGCAGGCACGCCAACAGGGGCAGCATGGCCGGACCCGTTCCCGATCCGGTGCGGATCGAGTGGCCGAAACGCCACAGCAGCAGGCCGGCTCCACAGGCGACCAGGGCTAAGTGCAGCAGGTTGCGCAGCTGGTAACCCACAAATAGGCGTGGCTGCCCAAACATGTGGCGCATGTATTCGCTGAGCCAAAACAGCTGCCGGACCGGACGTTCGAGAAAGGCTGGATTGCTCCATGCCACTGCGAACAGGACCAGGCAGACGGCGGCAATGACGAGGCAGACGGCCGCGACGGTCCGCATGCCCGAGCGCGAACGGCTGGCCGTGCAGGCGTTGAACAAGGCCTGGCACCCGACTGCACCGGCGAGCGTCAGGCAAAAACTGAAGATGAGAGTCCAGTTGTAGGCCGACAGGACGGTGTTCCAGATAGGCAGCGCGTGCAGTGGGCGGTAGGTGGGCAGGCCAAGGGTGAAGGAAAGGGCCAGGAGGCCGGTTGCCAGGCAAAACCACAGGGTGCGCCGATGGGTGCCCGCGAGGCCGCCGCGCCGGAAGCCTGCCCACACCCCGAGGGCCATCAAGGGCCATGGAAGCAGACCGACATAGGTGGCTCCGACCGAGTAGTTGCGCAGGCCGTAGTCGAAGGATTGCGTGTCGCGCCCAAAACGGTGCAGGGGTGCATCGGTCCAGCGCAGGTTCCAGATGTCAAACCATTGATGATGGGTGGGGTTGCCGAATGCATTGGGCACCCACAGGGTCAGGAGCTGGCGCTTGGGCCAGGCCAGGTTGGACACCTGCTGGAAGGTGGCGGTGGTGTCCCGGTAGCTGAACAGCCAGTTCTCCGCGAACGGAATGATCTGGACCGCGGCCATGCCCAGGCCGAGCACCAGCATCAGAACCATCCACATCGCCTGCTTGGCCACGCGGTGCAGGGCTGCCGGTTGCCACCACCCGGGCGGATCCGGCGCATCCGTGGATTCGGGTTCCGCTGCGGCCAACGCAGCGCCTCGCATGTCCCGCACCAGATTCAGATACAGGCCGACCAGCCGCAGCAGAATGTAGGCGGAACAGAACACCATCGCGTAGAGCAACAACTCCGGATTGCCCGCCATGGCGCCCATGGCAATGGCCACGGCTCCCACCAGCAGGTAGGGAATGGGCCTGAAACTGACGGTTCCCTTGGCTTCCTGCTTGCTCAGAATCACCTCGGCCATCGCCAACAGCCAGGGCAGCCAGGCCGCGATGGCGAGTACCGTCGGATAGGCGCCGCGGGTTGCCATGTATCCGCCGAAGGCCCAGGCCAGGCCCCCCGTTAGGGCGGCCCAGGGGTGGAGGCCCAGGCTGCGGCCCAGGACATACATGCCAATGCCGGCCAGGGAGCCGTGCATCGCCGCGTAGGCGGCAAAGGCCACATCCGGCTCTCCCATCAGCAACAGCACGGACAGCGGGTAGAGCAGGCCGGCTTCGCCACCGGCCAGGAACGGAACACCGGTCAGAAGATGGGGGTTCCAAAGAGGAATGATCCCTGCCTGGAGGTAGCTGTGAAGCAGGTAATGCCAGGCGTTGTGGTGCAGGATTGCATCCGCGACGGCATGGTTGTGCGGCACCACGCCCGGATACAGGCCGCGCCACGGATCGGTGACGGCCAGCGTGTCGTACGGCAGAATGGTCAGGCCGGTCCAGGGTGCCAGCAGGACCGGGCTGTACCAGAGGATCGGAAGCAGTGCCAGCGCCAGGACGGCGCGCAGGTCAGCCGTGTGTTGCCGCAGGAATTTCATGAAGCCGCATGTGCACGCTCGGCCGCAGGGCTCTGCAAGGGGAGACGGAGCTGGGACCCGCGGCAACGTTCAGCCGCAACGGCTGAACGTCCGGGGACGGCACGGAACGGCCACGCTTGTCCTTCAGCCTGCAGCGGCCGTCTCGGGCGTCGGTTCCGCCATCCGGGTCAGGCGTGTCACCAAGTCGAGGTTCGCCGCGTCCAGGTCCAGGGGTGTGAGCCGGCCGGCCTGCATGAAATCGGACAGCGCTTGCCGTGCCCGTTCGGAGAAGGCCTGGTAGCGTTCCCGCTTGCGCCGTACCCGTTCGGGCAGTTCCGGCAACAGGCCCATGTTGGCCTTCATGGGCTGGAAGTGGCGGGCATCGGTGTGGGTGATGTAGCGGAGCAGGGCTCCCACCATGGTTTCCGCGGGAAATGTCCACGGACTCTGGTTGTCGAGCATCCGGTGCATGTTGAGGCCGCAGACCAGACCGCCCATGGTGCTTCCGACATAGCCTTCCGTGCCCGTGATTTGACCCGCGAAGAAGAGGTCGTCCCGAACCCGGGACTGCATGGTGGGCAACAGCAGCTCCGGGCTGCTGATGAAGGTGTTCCGGTGCATCTGGCCCATGCGGGCGAAACGGCTCCGCTCCAGGCCCGGAATCAAGCGCAGGATTTCTTCCTGTCGTCCCCACTTGATGTTGGTTTGGAAACCCACGAGGTTGTACAGCGAGGCGGCCGCGTTGTCCTGGCGGAGCTGCACCACCGCGTGCGGACGGTGCCCGGTGCGCGGATCCCTGAGGCCGACCGGTCGCATGGGCCCGAAGGCCAGGGCGTCTTCCCCGCGCCGGGCCAGGACCTCGATCGGCAGGCAGCCTTCAAAGTAGCGTTCCAAGTCGGCGTCGGCCTTGGACAGGGCATTGCTCTCGGCCGCTCTGACCGCGGCCACGAAGGCGGAGTACTGGTCCGCATTCATCGGACAGTTGATGTAGTCCCCGTCCGGTGCCCCGTCCTCCGCCTTTTGCCAGCGGTTCTGGCGAAAGGCGACGGACATGTCGATGGAATCGCGGTACACAATCGGTGCCACCGCGTCGAAGAAGTGCAGTTTCCGCTCGCCGGTCAGGGCCTGAATGGACTTGGTTAGGGACTGGCTGGTCAACGGCCCCGTGGCGATGATGGTCGGTCCTTCGGGGACTGCGCAGACCTCGTCCCGTCTCAGGTCGATCAACGGGTGGCAGCTGATGCGGGAGGTGATCTCCGCGGCAAAGGCTTCCCGGTCGATGGTCAGGGCCGCGCCGCCCGGCAGCGAGTGCGCACAGGCGGTGCGTACGAGCAGGCTGCCCAGCAGCAACAGTTCCCGCTTGAGGATGCCCAGGGCCCGGTCTTGCAGCAGGGATCCCATGCTGTTGCTGCAGACCAGTTCGGCCAGACGGTCGCCTTGGTGCGCCGGGGTACGCCGGACCGGACGCATTTCGTAAAGGACAACGGACCGGCCCCGTTCCGCCAGTTGCCAGGCCGCTTCGCAGCCCGCCAGGCCGCCCCCGATGATCGTGATCGTGGGTGAGGATGGAGACATGGCGGGCATTTCTCAGACGACCTTTTCACATAGGGCCCGCCGCAAGTCGTCCACGGTCAGGTCGTGCATCGAATCGACGACCCGGGCTCCTCCCGGATAGGCGGCCTGTCGCGACACTGCGGTCGGGATGGCGAAGACGGTGAGGCCTGCGGCCAGGGCGGCCGTCACACCGTGCACCGAGTCCTCAAGGACTACCACCTCGTGGCCCGGCACCCCCAGGCCGTGCAGGGTCAGGTGGTACAGGTCCGGCGCGGGTTTGTGCCGCCGGTTCATGTCGCCCGTGTAGACGTGGTCGTCGTCGAACCAGCGGTCCAGGCCCAGGCGCTGCCAATGTTGGTTGACCCATTCGCGATCCGAGTTGGTGCAGATGGCGGTACGCAGGCCGGCCTCCCTGACCGCGTTGGCTAGGGTTTCGACACCGGGCATCAGCGTCAGGTGTTTGCTCAGTTCCGGATACAGTTCGCTGTGCCGGGCCAGGATGGCTTCCTCGTCCACATCCCTGTCGGTCAGCCCGCGCAGGACATCGAAAATCCGCGGATGCACCCAAATGCCGACGAACTCGGCCCAGATGTCAGTCGTGAGTTCGGCCCCGTGGTCCTCGAAGATGCGGGCCCAGCTCTCGAACTCCATGCGTTCGGAGTCGATGAGCGTGCCGTCGAAATCGAAGATGACGGCCGTCAATCGTGATTCAGGCTGGGACACGGCTGCTGTAGTCAATCAAGGTGCGGTAGGTGTAGCGGGCCCGCCGCGTGATCCGATCCCAGTTGAACTGGTCTCTCACGACACGGGTGGCGCGATGGGCCCGGACGCGGGCCTGGTCGGGTTTGCTGCGGATGTGTTCGACCGCCCAGCAAATGCTGTGCGGGTCGTTGGGATAGACGGTCAGTCCAGTCACTTCGTGTTCCACCACCTCGCTTAGTCCGCCCACGTCGGATACCACGACCGGGCATCCCGCGGCCATGGCTTCCAGTGCAACAATACCGAAAGGTTCGTACAGACTGGGAAAAACCGCGGCGTTGGCCACCTTCAGAAGACAGTTGCGGGTGACGTCGTCCACATAGCCCAGCAGGTCCACCTTGTCGGCCAGGCCCCGCTGCTGGACCGCCATGATCTGCTTTCTGCTGTCGCGCCCTACGACCAGCAGGCGCGCGTCCGGCTGGGTTTCGGCAATCAGGACCATCGCGTCCAACAGGACGTGAAGTCCCTTCTCATGGGTGGGACGGCCCACAAACAGCAGCAGGAATTCGCCGTGTTGGGCGTACAGCTGTCGCAGCTGCTGTTCGCGCGCCTGGTCCCGAGCCTGGGGTGGATGGATGCTGATCCCGTTGGGGATGACATCCACCACGTCGCGGTCCAGGCCGAAAGTCCGCATCAGGCTGTCGCGCATGAAATAGCTGCAGACGATGACCCTCCACGCTTCCCGGCAGAGGCGGGATTCCAGATCGTGGATTTTGCGGCTGAGTTCCGTGTGCAGGTGCCCCATGTACCGCCCGTGCTCGGTGGCGTGGACGGTTGCCACCAGCGGAATCCTCCAGTCGTGCATGAGTTCCAGGCTAGCGGTGGCCGGCAGCCAGTCGTGCACGTGGATCAGTTCAAAGTCAATCTCCGAGGCCAGTTCGCGCGCGGCATGAGCCAACTGGGCGTTGCTGGCGACATTGCGGTCGAAGAAGTCGCCTTCCTCGGGAGGGTGCAGGTCGACCCTGTGGATGTGCAGTCTGTCGTTGCGGTCCTCCCGGGCTGGTGCGCCGTCCGCGGCCGGGGTGAGCACGTGGACGTCGAACTGCTCCTGCCCCTGACAGCCACCGCCCATGGCCTCGGTCAGTTCGGTCACATGCTTGCCAAGGCCGCCGATGATGTTCGGTGCATACTCCCAGGACAGCATCAGGATGCTCATCGCAGGATCTCCCGCACATCGGCTTCCCCACACAAGGACCGGTGCCAGGTCTGTGCATCAGGCAGCTGCCGGAAACCGAACGCCTGATTGATTTTGAACATCGAGGTTCCGGCGATGGTGTCCGTCCGGATGCGGGTACCCCCTCGGTGTTGCACGGCTTCGATCGCGGTGGTCTTGAGGGCCGAGGCCAGTCCCAGCCGACGGTGGGCGCGGCCCACGCCGGTCAGGGATGTCCACCACAGGGTCGGATCCGCTGTTGACTGCCACAGCGCCGTCAGAGCCAGCCATTCCCCGTTTCGGACGGCAATGAACGTCATCGAAGGGTCGAACACGCTATTGCGCTGATGCTTTGCCCAGTGCTCTGCAAGTGTCAGCGGAGCAGGCGGATACACCAAGTCGGCCAGGAATTCCATACACAGCTCGTGGTATTTCTCGAACCAGTCGGGATCTTCGGCAGACACCTCGGCCAGGGATAGGCACTGGATGTCCTGCGCCAACAGGCTGGGTCGCCGATCCGGTTTCTCGGTCAGGCCGTAGCCGGTGACGTCCAGTTCGCTTTGTTGGATGGACTTTCCGAGGATGAATCCCCTGTTCTGCAGAAAACGGATTCCGCGTTTCTGATCGGACTTGGTATCGCAGGTAAGCTCCGCAACCTCGTGCCGGGCCAGGAGGGCGGAAAGGCAGTGGTTCCAGAGTTCGCGTCCCACACCCCGGCCCTGCCAGCGCGGAGTCACTGCCGCATACACCCGAAAGCGTCCCGGGGACCGGTCCCACGTTTCTTCCGCACCCACGAAAAAACCGGTCGGGGTATCTCCTTTCCAGTTCAGCCAACAGTAGTGGGGATGAGATTCCCCAAGACTCGGATCCTCGTTGGCCAAGTCTTGCCCTGAGACGGGGTGGTGCGGTGCCACGGCCGCGAGCACCTCGGCCATGGCCGCATAGCTGGCGGGGGTACCGTCGGATTGTCTGATGTCGAACATGGCCGCTGGTTGCAGGTGGACGGGCGCGGAATCTCAATGTCGTTGTTGTGACTGAATCGTACAGGGCACTGAGCGGCAAGGGGCGGACCAGCCGCACAAGCACGGCCACCTCCAGCGGCAAGTCATGCAACAGGAACGGTTCTGGCGTCTGTGTCAGTCCAAGAGCTTCGCCAAGGTTGGGGTTTGGGGCTTCGTCGAGGGCAACGACAGGGCCGACTTGCTCCTGCTCGGGCAGCTGCGGCCCACACGACCAATGGCGTTCGGCGCACGCTTGCAGGTCTGTATCAGGATGCTCAACGCAGGACCTCACGGATGTCGGCCTCGCCTCGCAACGGCCGGCGCCAGTTCTGTATGTCCGGCAAAAGCCTAAAGCCGAAGGCCTGATTGATCTTGAACATCGGGTTCCTGGCGTCGTTGTCCGTGCGGATGCGGGAACCGCCGCGCTGCTGTACCGCTTCGATCGCCGTGGTCTTGAGGGCCGAAGCCAGACCCAGCCGGCGGTGGGCGCGGCCCACACCGGTCAGGGATGTCCACCACAGGGTCGGGTCCGCCCCCGACTGCCGCAGCGCCGTATAGGCCATCCATTCCCCGTCCCGCACGGCCACCAAGGTCATGGAGGGATCAAACTCGCGATTGGACTGATGCTCCGCCCAGTGCTCCTCCAGCGTCAGAGGGGTTGGCGGATACATCATGTCGGCCTGGAACTCCATGCGCAACTTGTGGTATTTCTCGAACCAGGCGGGATCGTCCGTTGACAACTCGGCCACGGAAAGGAATTCGATGCCTTGTGCCAGCAGGCCGCGCCGGCGGCGCAGTGGCTCGGTCAGGTCGTATCCTATGACCTCCAACTCGCTTTCGTGGGCGGACTTCTTGAGGACAAATCCCCTGTCCTGCAGGAATCGGATGCCCCGTTCCTGATCGCTCCGCGTTTCGCAAGCGAGCTCCGTGACTTCGTATTTGTCCAGCAGGGCCGACAGACAGTGGTTCCAGAGCTCGCGTCCCGCGCCCTGACCCTGCCAGCGCGGATCCACCGCGGCATACACCCGAAAGCGCCCCGGGGATCGGTCCCACGTCTCTTCCGCACCTGCGAAGAAACCGGCCGGGGTATCGCCGCTCCAGGTCAACCAGCGGTAGCCCGGATGCGATTCCCCAAGGCTCAGGTCCTCGTTGGCCAAGTCGTCCCCGGAGACGGGATTGTTGGGCGCCACCGCCATGAGAATGTTGGACATGGCCGCATAGCTGGTGGAAGTGCCGTCGGACTCTCTGATTTCAAACATGGTGACGTACCGTCCTGCGAGGGGCTGTTTTATCCGCAAATACCGTTACGATGGAATCGTACAAGGCATGAAACGGCGAATGACCCACAACCCGCACAGGCCCGACCAAAAGGACCGCCCGCCGGATGGCGAGACCATTCGCCTGGACCAGTTCCTGAAAGTCCAACGGTTGTGTGCGACTGGAGGGTTGGCCAAGACTGTGGTCCAGCGTGGCTTGGTCGAGGTCAACGGCAAGGTCGAACAGCGACGCGGCCGCAAGCTGCGGCAGGGCGATGTTGTGTCGTACGATGGGTACACGGTTCCGGTCGACTTCGTTTAGGGGCCGATGCCGCGCGGCACGGGGACGGAATCGCGCCTTCAGGAAGTCATGGAGGACAGAACCACCCGGTCCGCAAGGAGTGCTCGCGTGGCCGGGTCCACCTCGACGCCGTCGGATTCGAGCACCGGAATCAGGGCCGCCACTGCCGTCCGGACCATTTCGTCGTCCGGGGTGCGCGTGGTGGCCTTCTGTAGCCACAGGCCCGGCTGGATGAAGACGCGCAGCAGGGTGTTTTCCTGATGTCTCGCACTGAACCGGATCAGCTCGTAGGCAATTCCGGCCACGATCGGCAGCAGCAGCAAACGGCTGGCAAACCGCAGGAGCAGTGCCAGCCAGGCCGGTTCCACGCCGTGGAAGGACAACGGGAAGAACAGGATGATGCTGATGACCACCACAAACAGGATGAAGGACGTGCCGCAGCGCACGTGCTGGACGCTGTGCCGCTGGACGTCGGAGACGGACAGGTTGGAGCCGGCCTCGAAGGCATTGATGGCCTTGTGTTCGGCCCCGTGGAATCCGAACATGCGTCGGATGTCCTTCATGAAGCTGATGGCGAAGAAATACAGCGCGAAGAGCACCAGCCTGACCGCCCCCTCGATCGCCGCGTCCGTATAGGCGGAGGCCCCGAAGAATTCAGCGACCCATCCGGACACCAGCGTCGGCAGCAGAAAGAACAGGCCGATGCCGAAGGCAAAGCTGAGGGCCACCGTGCCCCAGGCCAGGGGGCCCTGGAAGCGCAGGGTCTCCCTGTCCTCCGCCTCCCCGTCCGGATCCGCGTCGTCATCGTCCAGGGGCAGATCCTGGGCGGCGATGTCCGCACTCCACATGATGGCCCGCACGCCGAGCCCGAGTGCCTCCCACAACAGGCCCAGCCCGCGCACAAAGGGCAGCTTGCCCAGCCGGCTCGTGTAAATCCAGGCTTTCAGCGGCTCGTGGTGGAGACGGATTTCTCCGGAGGCGGTGCGCACGGCCACGGCGAATGTGGAGGCGCCGCGCATCAGGACGCCCTCGATGATGGCTTGGCCGCCGTAGTATTGCTGGCTCAATGGACAAATCCTTCAGCGGTACCGGTGCCGCGTCTGTGTGCGAGGGAGGGATGCCGCAGCCAAGGGCGGCCACGGCCGGGTGCTAAGATCCCGTCCTATGCCTAGGCTGGTCGGGACGGTAGCCTCCGTCGTTTATTGTAACGAAGGCAATGGCTTCGTGGTGGCGGATTTGCATGTCGACCAGCGTGCCGACGGCCATGCCGATTCCCCGGCGGCGCCCGCTCCACCGGACACGCTTGAGCGCATCACCGGTATTCTGCCCGGCATACGCGAAGGAGCACGGCTCGAGGTTGAGGGGGAGTACCGGGTTCACCAAGCCCACGGTCGGCAATTCGCCGTCGGCCGCCACCGATTCATCCAGCCCACGAGCAAGGATGGTTTGATCGGGTTCCTCGGCAGTGGCCTGCTCAAGGGCGTCGGGGAGGTCACAGCCCGCCAAGTGGTCGGCAGGTTCGGCAAGCGGACGCTGGAAATCCTCGACAGTGAGCCCGAACGCCTGGCGGAACTGAAGGGAATTTCCCTCCGCAAGGCCCGTGTGATCGGCGACCATTGGCGAGAGGTGGCCGGCGAACGGGAATTGGCCGCTTACCTGCAGCATCTGGGGGTGTCCCTGACCCTGGCGCGCCGAATTCGCCAAGAGTTCGGGGACAACGCAGTCCAGGTCCTGAAGCACAACCCGTATCTCCTGACCCGGATGCAGGGGATCGGGTTCCAACGGGCCGATCAGATGGCCCTGTCCGTCGGGATAAGGCGCAACGATCCCAGTCGCCTCCGGACAGCCCTGCAGTATGTGTTGGGCGAGCAGACTACCCGCGAAGGCCACGTGTTCCTGCCGGAACACGAGCTCGTCGAGGAAGCTCTGAAACAGGTGGGGCCACCGGCCACGCGGGACGAGGTGCAGGCTCAGCTGGAACTCTTGATCCGGGACGAGGACCTCATCGTTACCGAAGCGCCCGGCCACGCGCGCTGGCAACCCCAAACCGATTGGACTGTCCTGCCCGAGGATCCAGTCCGCAACGAGGATGGGACACAAGAACGCGCTTCGTCGGTCCAAGCCGGGGGCGGCGGCCGGCAGGTATATCCGCCCTGGAACTATCACAGCGAAACGGACCTGGCCGACCGGCTGCTGAAGCGCATCGGGCGACCGGAGCTTTCACCCTTATGCGGCCGCGACTTCGACGTGGAAGCACTGCTGGACGCCGCCGCGGAGCGGGGCACCCCGTTGAATCGGGGCCAGCGGGACATCGTGGAGTCGGTTCTGATCCATCCCTTTACGATTCTGACCGGAGGGCCGGGCACCGGCAAGACCACTACCATCCGTACCATCCTGGAACTGTGCGACACCTACGGCCTGGATGTGCAGTTGGCGGCTCCCACCGGCCGGGCGGCCAAGCGCATGCAGGAAGCCTCGGGCCACCCTGCCAGGACTCTGCACCGGTTGCTGGAGGTGTCCAATGTCGACGGCAGCCTGGAGTTCGACCGCAACGAGGAAAATCCGCTGGACGGCGACCTGCTGATTGTGGACGAGGCGTCGATGCTGGACGTACACCTGGCCAGCCACCTGGTTCGCGCGGTGCCCGATGCGATGCACATGCTGTGGGTGGGCGACGTGGACCAGTTGCCCAGCGTCGGTTCGGGCACGGTCCTGCATGACGTCATTCGGGCGGTCGAGGAACATGCCGAACGCGTCGAGCCCGGCCACTCCGGGGCACGGGTCACGCGCCTGTCGGAGATTTTCCGCCAAGCCGCGGACAGCGCCATCGTCACCAACGCGCACGAGGTCCGGCGTGGCCAGATGCCCGTCCTCGACAATCGGCGCTTCCGCGATTTTTTCTTCATGCCGGAAGAGGATCCGGTGCGGGCCTGCCACCTTTGCACCGACCTGGTCCGCAGGCGGCTGCCCGAATTCACGGGGCTCCGGCCATCCGACATCATGGTGCTGTCGCCCATGCGCAGGGGACCGATCGGAACCCTGGAACTCAACCGGGCCCTGCAGACCTCCATCAACGGCTCCTCGCTTCCGACGATCGAACTTGCCAACGGTCAGGTGTTCCGCCCGCGCGACCCTGTCATGCAAACCCGCAACGACTACGAAAAGAAGGTGTTTAACGGGGACCTTGGATACGTCGTGCGCCTGGACCCGGACACGCGGGAGGCAGTGGTCAGCTTCGAAGGCCGGGGCGTGCAGTACGAGCGCGACGAGCTCAACGATCTGGCATTGGCCTACGCCATGACCATCCACAAGAGTCAGGGCAGCGAGTACAAGGCCGTGGTCCTGCCGATGATGAAGGCGCACAGCATCATGCTGCGCCGGAACCTCCTGTATACTGCGCTCACGCGCGCGGGGCAGCTGGTGGTCATCGTGGGCCAGAAGGCGGCGCTGCGCATGGCGGTCAACAACCATTTGGTCAGGGATCGCCACACCGCGCTCCTGGAGCGACTGTCCCTGAAATTGAGCCGGGACGAGGTTCCGGAGGGCGTTCCCTTTTGATTTCGATTTTCCCGCCGGCGTTGCTCCGTTTGCCGGCTGAACCATCCCCAGGACTTTCGCCATGACCGAATCCGCACTGCCCATCGGCCTTCAGCTCTACACCCTGCGCAACATGGATGCGACCGAGGACGAGGTGTTGGCCGCCGTCAAAGGCGCCGGCTATGCCTATGTGGAGACCGTGCACCGGACCGACCTGTCCGGTGCCGATTGGAAGAGGCTTCTGGACGGCCACGGTCTGCGCGCGGTGTCGGCCCATGTGCCCCAGGAGGCTTTCGAGAGCGACCTTGACGGCACACTGCGCACCTATTCCGATCTGGGTGTGGAGCATGTGATTGTGCCGGCCCCGGGTGGCAACTTCTTTAGCCCGGGCACCGAGTACAGGGCGGCAGACTGGGCGCGGCTGGCCGACAGTCTGCGCTCCATTGGCCAGGGGTGCCGCGATGCCGGCATGAACCTGCTGTACCACAACCATTGGCAGGAAATGGAACAGTTTGACGGCCGACTGGCCATCGACATTCTCCTGGCCGATACCGAACCGGATGTGCTGGGATACGAACCGGATTGCGCCTGGATATCCAAGGGCGGCCAGAACCCGGTCGAGTTGTTGCGCAGATATGCCGGCCGCGTGCCCTGTGTCCACATGAAGGATCTCGCCCCGGAGGGGGAGAACGAGGATCAGATGGGTCTGGCCGACGTCGGCAGCGGCACCCTGGACTGGGACGCCATCTTCCCTCAGATCAGCGCATCAGGTGCCCGGTGGTACATCGTGGAGCACGACATGCCCGGCGACTACGTCCAGAGCATCACCAACAGCTACGAGTTCATCGCCGGCCACCTGGGTGGCTGAGGCGGGTTGCGGGAGGGCTGTTCGATGGCTACCCGCGCCATGTTCGGCGGGCTGGTACAGGACAGCCAAGGCGACCTTGTTAACGTACGCCAGGTTGGTGCGGACGAGGTGTACGTGGTCCGCGAGGACGGGTTCGACTGGCACCTGGAAGCCGGGAAGGTGGACGCTGCGATCTGGTCTCACATGAAGCAGATATTTGTCGAACACCGCGACCAGATTCCGCCGGAGGCCCTGCAGGCCCTGACCCACGGCGACATTTTCCAGCAGGCGGCCATCGAGTCTGCCCTGGACCGGGTCGACGAGATCGAGCGGATCGAGATGCCACCGCAACAACGGGACCTACTGGCGCTGCTGGGCTTCCGAGTCGTGATTGACTACCACGGCGATGTGCTGGAGGTGGTGATACCGGATCAGGGGTTCGGCATCGATCCCGACGAGGAGTGAGCCGCCGGCGCGGGCGGTCTGCCGATGTCGGCCTGGTTGCGGCAACACCCAACCGGGACAGGTGCGCCGGTGCGCCAGGGAGTTACTTCGCGGCCTGCCAGTTGTGCAGCAGCAGGCGGGCCTTGGTGATCAGGACGTCTTGGCGAATGTCGCTGCCCACAAGCGAACTGCCGATTCCCACGCCCGCGGCACCAGCCTGGCGGTAGGAGCCGATATTGTCGGCGTCGATGCCGCCCGTGGGCACAAACTCCATGTCAGACAGCGGAGCTCTGACAGCTTTGAGATAGGCGGGATCGGGACAGGGGAACAGCTTCACCATGGTGCAGCCCAGCCGGCAGGCCTGTTGTGCCTCGGTGGGGGTGAAAATCCCCGGCAGGAACAGCACATCGGCCTCGACAGCGACCCGAACACTGGCCGGATCAAGGCAGGGAGACACCAGGAATTCGGCGCCGGCCTCAATGGCGGCCGCAGCCTGGTCCGCAGTACGGACGGTGCCCGCTCCGATCGCCATGCTGTCGTCGTATCGTTGGCGAAGGGTTTGAATTGCGGTCAGTGCGTCCGGCGTGTTCATGGTGATTTCCAGCAACGGCAGGGGCGCGGCCAGCATGGCATCCGCGATGGCAATGATCTCCGGCAGCGAATAGCCTCCGCGCACAATCGCCACCAGCCCTTCATTCCGAACCCGCGTCCGCATCGCGGCCGTGTGCGAGCCGGCAGTTGTCCTTGCGGTCATGTCACCTTGATTCCCGATCCGGCCGCAACCTCACCTATACACCAGCAGTCCTGACCGAGGTCCTGGCAAGCTTTTTCGAAGGTTTCCTCGTTTCCCTGCGGTACCGCGAGTAGCAGTCCGCCGCTGGTTTCTGCTTCCCAAAGTACCTGCCGGAGCTCGGGCACCACGGTGTCCGCGAAGCGCACGGACTGTCCGAAGTGCTCCGGATTACGCTGTGCCGCCCGGGTCTGCACTCCGTTTTGCGCGTAGGCGAGGACGTTTGGCAGCAGAGGCACTGAATCGGCCTTGATGCGGAGACCGCAATGGTTCTGTGTGTCGAGGCCCAGCATTTCACAGGCATGGCCTAACAGGCCGAAGCCGGTCACATCGGTGCCGCGCCTGGTACCGGACGTCCGGGCTGCTGTGGCGGCCGCCGCATTCAACGACAACATGGACTGGATGGCCGCCTCCAGGTCACCGGGATCAATCAGCGAGTGTGTCTCCACGATGTGGGCCGTGGTCACGATTCCGGTCCCCAGGGGCTTGGTCAGCCACAACGTCTGGCCCGGATCCAGGCTTTCGCCCTTGGTGAGCAGATGGTCCGGGTCCCCCAGGCCGGTCACGGACAGTCCGTAGAACAGTTCGGGGTTCGTCACCGTGTGCCCGCCGGCCACTACGCCTCCGGCTTCCCGGACCTTGCGGGCACCGCCGGCCAGGATGGCGGACAAGGTATCCAGGCCAACCGTCTCCGGCATGCCGGCAATATTCAGGGCAAACAGGACTTCGCCGCCCATGGCAAAGACGTCGCTCATGGCATTGGCGGCCGCGATGGCCCCGAAGGTTTCGGGATCATCGACGATGGGCGTGAAGAAGTCCGCGGTTTGGATCAGGGCCTGATCCTCATGCAGGGTCCATACGGCGGCATCGTCGGGCCGTTGGATGCCGGCACGCAAGGCTCCATTGCCGGAGCCCTGCATTTCGTTCAGTTGTCGCAGGACCTGCGACAGCTCCCTGGGCGGGAGTTTCGATGCTCAGCCGGCGCAGGAGGCCAGCGTCGTCAGCTTGATGTCAGGATCCACAGGGCGTGCGGTTGGCTGTTGGGAACTGCGGTCAGTCTATGCGCTGAGTACGGAATTCCGGTGATTTTGTTTCCAGGCTGCCTTGGGTTGGCGGCTGTCCAGCCTCAGCCAAGGAATGCCCCGATGATTTGCCGGTGGCTTCATGTCATGACTCCGCGTGTTGGTGGGGGTTCAGATACCGTTCCGCCAACCGTCCTCCTTGTGGTACACGTAATCGGGATCGTCGGGACCCAGCACCTGCATGCGCTCCTCCGCGGCAAAATCAGCCATGACCATGCGGATCGACTTGCGCGCCATGGCGATCAGGAAGTCGACAAGGACCGACAGGTCGCCTGCGTTTGCCTGCTGCATACCGTATAGGTAGGCGTTGCGATCCTGCCGGTGTACCAGAACGGGCAGCCAGCCGTTGCGGACCAAGTGCCAGTTCAGGAGCACGCGCCCCGTGCGCCCGTTACCGTCTGCGAAGGGATGGATCTGGATGAAGCGGTGGTGCAGCCAGGCCCCCGTCAGCAGCGGATTCCAGGCTGGTTCGTAGGTCACGTAGAGTTCCAGCAGGAGGTCCAGCTGAGGATCCACCTGCTCCGGCGGCGCGTAGAGATGGATCGTGCCGTCGGGCCGCGTGGGATTGTTGGGGTAATCCTTCCACACTCCGCGTCGCAACCTGCGCTGCACGGGCCGTCCCAGCATGTCCACTGCATGGTGTGTTTCCTGGTGGGCAGTGATTTGGGCGTGCAGCTCGCGCATGGAGTGCTTGGTGATGGGGCGGTCCTCGCGAATAAAGGCGTAGACCCTTGCGCCGGCTGCCATATGGTCCTGCAGCACAGTCACCAGATGCTCCGGCTCCACGTCCACGCCCTGTCGGCGCACATGCTCTACGCGGAAGCCTTCCCGCAGCAAGGTCTGCGTGACGCCATGGGTGGGGTTGTACAGGCCCTCGATCACACCGGTCTCGATGGCTATGCTGCGCTCCAGGCGTTCCAGACCCTCTCGGATCCGGTCTCGGACTGCGGGGTTCGCGCGCAGGTTTTGGAAGCGTAGGTTCCATTCATCCTCGTAGTCGAACGCGCGTTCCGTGTCCGCGGCAGCCAGGGGCTGAATGCCCTCCCAGTCAGCGTAACGGGTTTCCCTTTCCTTGTCTCGGTCGCCGCGCCGCGGCAGACGCGGTTCCCGCGGAGATTGCAGTTTCATGACCGGTCTCCAGTTGATGTTGCCGGACCTGCAGGGTTTGCCTGCGGCACCCCTTTCCAGTGTTCGTCGCAGCATACCCCATGAGCACCATCATTTTTGGAGTATGTTGTCGGGAGGGGCTGAACCTTCGGTCGCGGACGCGTCTCGGTGTGGAAGGGACGGAGACAAGGAATAGAATTGTCCATCGGTGGGCAGATTACGGAGACAACCCCCGGAAGAGCCTGTGGACTTCACTGTTGAGGCTCTGTCCCGATTTCCCGGAATGGCTCCATGCAGCTGACGGGGCTATTTCGTGCCACAGGCGGAGGCGCCAATTAGCATATGGTCCTCTGCGTACCTCTGTGCATGCCCCAAGGTCATGATCAGGGAAGACTCGGATCGGATATTCGGACCAAGAACCTGAGAAGGAATCGCTGTCCCATGGCTTGGGTGTTCCGGGTGTGTGGTCGTGGGCACGCAGCACCACCGTCATGCTGAATGGACTCCTGTGTTGGGCTCCCTAGTTCTGATGGCAGTCGGCTATGCGGCAGTGGCGACCCCTTGCCGCACGGCCACGGGCGCGGTCGTTGTCTGGATGGTGACCGGCTGCGTGGTCATGATCCGCTTCGTGGCTGACACCATGTGCATGGTCGAATACCGGGCTGCTTTTGCTGGCTTGTAGGGCATCGAATTGTCCGAGACGGCGCGTGCCCGGATTGATACCCTTGAACAACGTCTGGTCTTCCTGATCACGATTTTGTTCTATGGTGTCAGTCACGAGTCTGATTCTGATGAAGCACGTCCTATCCCTGCTATCAACCAACTTACACGGTCCGCTGGAGTCCAACGGATTCAATGGATGCGTGGCATGTCGTTGCCGATTCGGTTCACTGGGTGTGGGAGTTCACAGGACATCTGTATCCGGAGGCGGCGGATCAAGGAACCATGATCGTAACTACCCGGTCTGGACCGCCGCTGTGCGAACGAACTGGGGTTGCAAATCACCGACGGCTTGCAACCTCAGCTGGTGAAGCGGAGTGGCCGCGGATTACATCTCGGGGCCCGGGTGTTCATGGGTGCCGCGTTCGACTGTCCGGTGCAAGTTCATGGCTATCCTGACCACAATCCCGGACCAGCAAGCTGCTGACTTGGTGCCGAACATTGCTCTGTGTTGACATTGTCAATGCCCTGAGGAAATACAAGCATGGATCTATTTGATACGAAAGATGTCGTTCAGGGAATTGTCATTGGGGTTTTGGGCACTGTCGTGGCCTCAGTCATCCTGTTTGCCCCTAGAGGGTTGAAGGCGCGTTTGGAATATCGAAATCAGAGGGTATTCCTCACTCGGACCATTGAGAAGTACCGGGATCTGATTTACGGAGCGCAGGCGGTTGAAGTAAATGAGGAGATATGGACAGTGGTCGAGGTTCGTCATGCCCAATTCAAGGCATTCCAGCGTGAGATGGATATCCTCCAACAGGGCCGAACATCCCGACTGTCGTTCGACCAGAAACAAGCGGTGTTTGGACGACTTGCCTTCTTTGCCGAACAGTATTCCGAGGTCCGACTAAACCTTGAGGGTTATCGGGAGATCTTCGATGAGTTGGAAGCCATTCCATGGCTTCGACTGAAGAAACCGCTTGCCTCCGAACACGCTGACTGAACTGGATGAAAACGCGCCGCTCCGGATAACATTGCTGCCGACAGACGATGTGCCCGCGGACTTCGCCGATGATGAGCATGAGCGGAGGCGGACCCGGTGGGGCGATCTGCGTAAGGTCTGGCTGTTCTGCACGGCTATGGTCCTGTGCTTATGCCTAGTAGTGGTGTGGGTGGCGGCGGTTGAAGGCGAAGCATGTAGTCACGACCACGAGGATGGCTTCTATGGCACGGACAACAGCCGACCCACTGCCGGACCTGGAGGGCTCGTACTCCGTGACCCGGAAGCGCTACTGCCGCGACGCGGTGCTGTCCTTCCACTGCAGAACAGGCTGACGGAATAAAAGCGTGGCCGTACCTGTGTACTTACAACCTTGTATCACAACCCTCAGCGACAGTCCTACTGTATGTCTGTATGTCTGCTTCCCTTTGCGGAGCCAAGCCGCACGCTGAAAAGAGAGGACCGCCACTTGCGCGCACCGCGCGCATCCTGAACCAGCTGTCGGCAAGCTGATTCAAATCCTGCTTTGCCTGTTCAGGGAAACGCTCATTGAACTTGAACATGTCTCCGCGCCTTCCACCCAGTGTGCCCATTCTTTCGTAGCCTTTTTCAACAAGGTTATGGTGTAGAAATTCCTCAAGCTGCTTACGCTCGGCTTCCTTGAGTTCAGGGCACGGACGTTCCCACCAAGCGTACTCTTCCGCCTCGAAGGTGTTCTGGAGCGCGGAGTTCTCATTAGCTCGTTGCGCAGGGTGTCTGTCTGTTTCGCCTACCCGAAATTGTTTTCCACAATTCAAGCGGTTAGCATGCACCCAGGATTTTGGTGATGGCGGCACAGAGGGCAGACCATTCTGCTTGATCTTGGGCTCACAGCCTCTCCCGTAGGCTTGTCGCCAAGCTTGGCTTAAACTGGTACATTGGGCCAATTGGTCATCGGTGCACTGGTTGACCACTGCCAGTCGTCGGAGGGTCTCTATACCTACCGATGTGCCCTTGAGGCGACGCAAGGTTATCTTCGCCTTGCGTGCGGTTTCACACACAACTTCGGCATGATGCCCGCAGTGCCTCACATAGTTCAGCGTGCGGGTCTTATATGCCTTGTTGAAGTCATCAATGGCACTCTTCAACTCAGGCGGATAGTCTTGGGGGTGGGCATCGGTGGGCACGGAGCTGGTTTCCGTTGGATGAATGCTACTACTGAACAGGCAGCCAGTATATGTTAGCCAGCTCCTCGGCGGTCGAAGGGAATCTGCGTTTACCAAGGAGTACTGCCCGCATAGGGCGTGGCCGAGGGTTGGGCTACCCGGTTGGCGAGGTGCCGGTCCACGATGAGGGTGTCGGAGGCGTTGGTGTAGGCACTGGCGGTAGCCATGGCTTGGGCGTTGCCGCGGGCAGGGTCCCAGTGGTCACACACAGGAACAGTTCCCAGCGATTGGGTCTGCCACTTGAGGTGTTGGTGGCCACCACCAGCAGTACGGGACTAAGGTTCTGGTGAAGGTCACATCTCCGAGCGCGCTGCAGAATGCGCCGCCGGCAGCGCTGCTGGTATCCCGGCGGGTTGGCGGCCGGCCGCGGGTAACGTGTCGCAACCGTCGACAAGGCCGTGCACATTGGTGCAAACCATGGTCTCACCAGTTCGGCAGTCAGTTCGATTTTGGTCGTGGGCGGCCACACCGGCGTCGTGCCCCTGCCATTAGTGGTCAAGGTCTGGCCGTCGGGCATCAGGATCCTGTCCACCTCCAAGGTGCCGGATGCGACGGTTCCGGCGGTCAGCTGGGTAGCCAGTAGGTGGACTGCGTCGGGTTCGAACACTGCCGTAGGTCGCTAAACCGCGGTGGCCCCCAGCAGGGGTGTGGGAGTCGGCGTGGGTGATGGGACCGGAATCAGCTTGCAGTCGGAGCTAGCCTCGCAGGTTTCAGGATCCCGGGTCTCCCATCTCCGGAACATACAGGGAATGGTCCTCAATGTAGTCGTGCACTGCCAGCGGAACCAGATATCTGATCGGTTCGCCGGCATCGATACGGGTCCGGATATTGGTGCCGGACAAGTCGACCCCGGGCATCTCCATCAAGTGGACACGGTTCCGGATCCCAGGAAACCTTTCGTCCAACCGGAGCCAGATCTTCTCCACGCCAGGACGGTTCAAGATCACCAGTTCGCAGTTTTGGACAAGCCAGTCCGGCTTGTGCCAAGTATGCAGGTCGCGCAGGCTGTCCATGCCCATGAGGAAGTAGAGATTGGCGCGCCCGGCGAGTTGCGTTTGCAGCATCTCCATCAGATCCGCGGTGTAGTTCGGCACAGCATCGTCGGCATTGAGCAGTGAGACACTGAAGGCGGGATTGCCGGCCACGGCCAGCTCGACCATGGCTAGGCGATCTGTAAATGGCGTCTGTACCTCGCCAGCCTTGTGGGGAGGGTAGTTGGCCGGTACGAACCAGGTCTGGTCCAGGGAAAGGCGCAGGGCCGCTTCTTGGGCCAGAAGCAAGTGGCCCACGTGGACCGGATCGAACGTGCCTCCGAACACTCCAAGGCGGGGTATCGCATTTCCGGCCATCGAAAACCGGTCTGGCGTGTGGCGGACACCGATCGTCCTCATGGTGCAGTGGATGCCGTGCCAAAGTGTGTCTTTCGCGATGGTCGGGAACTCAGAAGGCATTATCGAACCCCCAAACAAGTTCGGATTCGGCAATCCTCACGGTGTCTCCCTCTTCGATGCCCTGGGCGCGCAAGGTCTCGGAAACCCCCCAAGTGTCGAGGATGTTCTGGAAGCGCAGGGCGGACTCCGACAGATCCCAATTTGTCATGCGCGTAATTCGTTCCAGGCCGACACCGGCGACCTGCCAGCGGTCGGGACCCAGACGTGTCACGGTGAAGGCCCGGTCGTCTTCCGACACGGCGATCTCCGGAAGGTCGGGAAGGGTGCTTGCTTCCACTGCGGGAATCTCCTCGAGTTGGCGATCCAGAGCCCAAAGCAGGTCTTGCACATTCTCGCCGGTGACGGCCGAGATGGACCAGAAAGGCAACCCGCGCTTGTCCATGGTCGTTTTCAGTTCCGCTTCGGCGGCGCGGGCCTGTGGAAGGTCCCGCTTGTTCAGGACCACCACCCTCGGTTTGGCGGCGAGTGCCTCGCTGTAGTTGGCCAGCTCCGATTCGATTATCGCCATCTCCCCGCCCGGATCGTTCGACGATCCGTCCAGCAGGTGTACCAGCAGGCGCGTGCGTTCCACGTGACGAAGAAACTCGATGCCCAGTCCCGTGCCCTGATGGGCCCCTTCGACCAAGCCGGGGATGTCCACGAAGATCCGTTGCCGGTGGTCCAGTTCCACCACGCCCAAGTTCGGCACCAGGGTTGTGAAGGGATAGTCGGCGATCTCCGGACGGGCTGCGCTGATGCGGCTGATCAGTGTCGACTTGCCGGCGTTGGGCACCCCGATGATGCCGACCTCCGCCACCAGTTTCAATTCCAGGTCGAGCCAGTGCTCCTGGCCCGGTTCGCCCTTCTCCGCCAGGCGCGGTGCTTGGTGACGAGCTGAACGGAAGGAGGCATTGCCCCGGCCGCCGCGCCCGCCCCGGACCAGCAGGGCTCGTTGACCCTCGTCCGTCAGGTCCGCCATCAGATTGCCGTCCTCGGCATTGCGCACGAGGGTGCCAGCGGGCACCCGCACCTCCAGGTCCGCGCCGTACGCTCCCTGCTTGACCGTATTGCCTCCGCGTCCTCCCTTGCCGGCCCGGTAATGCACCTTTCGGCGCAGCCCGTGGAGAGTGTTCATGGATGCGTCCGCCACGGCAACAACATGTCCGCCCCGGCCGCCGTTGCCGCCGGACGGGCCGCCGCGCGGGGCGTGCTTCTGCCGCAGGAAGGCCACGATGCCATCGCCGCCCTGGCCGCCTTGGACCCAAATTCGCGCTCGGTCAAAGAACATGTTGTGGGAATGGGTTCCGTGATGGTTGTCGGGAGGCTGGTTGGGGACGGTGCATCCGATTCAGGGGTTGCGGATCCGTGCCGAATCTACAGTGTATAATCCCGCGTTTCTGACCGTTGCGACAATGTTGGTACCTGGGGGCCCGGTTTGGGCCCATTTCGTTCACTAGCCTTTCAATCGGCAATGAACATACCGGCGGGTGGTTTGGTCCGGAGACCGGCTCACCTTGTCTCGTTGGTTGTGCTCGCGTTGGGCTTGACGTCCGTGGTGGCACTTGAGATTCCGGGGGTCACGCGTTTCAAGGTGGAAACGGGTGGCACGCTCCCGGTTCGGATTGTTGCGCCCTTCGATCTGGTTTTGGGCGAAGGGTCTCCCTCCGACGGCGCACGGGCCGGCGAACCGGACCTCCGCAGCTATTTGGATGCCGTTTCGGTCCACAGGCAGTCCGGGAGCCAACCGGCAACTTCACCGGCAGGCTACAGCCAGTTGCAGAAGGCACTGCTGCCCGAGCTGTTGGCTATGTCGGACGATGCTTGGTCGGCCTTGAGGCACGCCCTGGATGAAGCTCTGCAACTGGTGGACACCGAAACGCAGGTCCCACAGGATCTGGCCGGATACCGGGACCATCTGTACAGGCAACTGAACAACCTACCGCCGGGGCAGGCGGACATCGCCTTTTCCCTGTTGCTGCCGGTTATCTCCGAACGGGCTGCCGCCGGCGCCTTTGGCTCGGGTGCGACCGTGGCCGTGCCGGGCATGCCGCTGGACAGCGTGCAGGTCGCGGCTCTGAGGCGATTGGATTTGGTGTGGACAGGGTGGATCACACCGCGCTTTCTGTTTCTGTTTCCGGTCGTGGTCGGCCTGTTGTTTCTTCTGTACCGCGTCATCCCGGAGACCAACCAATACCTGGTACAGCAGCCACGGGAGTTGAAGGCCTTGGTGCTGCTGATTGCCGCCGGCCTGCTGGTGGTTCGCCTGCAAGCGCATCTGGCACCCTGGCTCCGGTACATGATTCCCTTGGCCGCCCTGGGCATGACAGTCAGGGCCCTGGCCGGTTTTCGGGTGGCCTCGATGGTGATGTTGGTTTTCCTGATTGTCTGTGGGTTCGTGCCTCGGATGACGCTCCCGCACATGGTGTTCCTGGCGATGACCGTTGCGACCGGATTGGTCGCGCTGCGCCAGACACATCGAATCGGCGACTTCATGAAAGCGGGTGTTTGGGTGGCGATTCTGGCTTCACTCCTGATTGTTCCCGGCTGGCTGCAGAAGTCGCCCGGTTTGCCTGAACTGTCGGGCTCGACCGGCAACTGGCTGGAGACCGGTCCGGCTTTCTTCGCCCGCGGCCCCTTTCTGATGGGACTGGCGGCCGTGGTGCACGGCTTGACAGCGTCCAGCCTGGCCTTGGGAGCGATCTACGGATTGGGGGACGCGACCGGCCGCGTGACGAGCTTCCGCCTGGCGGAACTCGCACGCCCGGATCATCCGTTGCTGGCGGCGTTGCGGGAAGAGGCCCCCGGCACGTACCAGCACTCCCTGTTGGTTAGCGACATGGCCGAGAAGGCGGCCCATGCCATCGGAGCCGACCCTCTGTTGACCAGGGTGGGCGCGCTGTACCACGACATTGGCAAGCTGCAGAACCCGGGCATGTTCGTCGAGAACATGGGGCCGGACGACAATCCTCACCAGGATCTGTCGCCCCGCGAGTCGGCGGAGATTATCATTCGGCATGTGGCGGACGGGGTCAGAATGGGCAAGGAGCACAACTTGCCGCCGCGCATCCTCGACTTCATCAGGGAACACCATGCCGACCAAATCATGGTGCCGTTCTTCCACCGGGCCTTGGAGGAGGCGGGAACCGACGTCCAGGTCGGTGAGAAACCGTTCCGATACGCGGGTCCCAAGCCGCAAACCCGAGAAACTACTGTGTTGTTCCTGGCCGACTCCTGCGAAGCCGCGTTCCGTGCCATGCGCCCCGAAACCGAGGATGCCGTCCAGGAGTTGGTGAGCGGACAATTCGAGGCCCGACTGTTGGACGGATCGCTGATCGATAGTCCGTTGCGGCTGGCGGAGTTCCAGACGGTGCGCCGAATCGTGGGGGCCATGCTTCAATCGGTCAACCACCGCCGGATTCCCTATCCGATTTCGGACGAGGGTTGGGCGCGGCCGTCGACGTTGTCCGCCAAGACGATTTCGGCAGCGCCCCCGCACACCCAAGTCCAGATGTAGCCTTGAGGTCGACTGGCCGGTCGCCGGAACCGGGAATGTCGGTCCGTTGGGATTGGAATAGTGATCGAAACTCCTCGGCTGCAGTTCGTCGGTATCCTTCCCGGATGCCTCGATTCCGGGGATTTGGAACAGGCGGTTGCCCTGGTGGCAGTCGAGGTGGGGCCAAAGGTCCGACTGTCTCCCCCGCGAGGTTCCGTCCTGAACGTGTTGTTCGCTGCGGAAGATGAAATCCGAGCCCTGAACCACGAGTTTCTCGGGGTGGACGGTGTCACGGACGTTCTCAGCTTCGGGGAGGACACGGATGCCCTCCCGGTTGATATGCGGCTTCTGGAGGAGCCGATTGTCTTTGGCGAACTCGTGCTCTGCCCCGACTATGTCACCCGGTACGCCCGGCGGGTGGGCACCGAGCCTGCGGCGGAACTGCTCCTGTGCTTCGTTCACGGATTTCTGCACCTTCTGGGTCTGGACCATGGAACTCCGGAGGAGGAAGATGTGATGTTCCACCTGCAGGACCGGGTCGTGCGCAGGCTCGGACATAGCCCTCGGACGACGTATCGCGGGTGTTCCGCTGCATCCAGGCAGCCATGAATCGATTCGTGCTCGGGGTCCGGCATGCCCTGTCCGGACTGGCCCATGCGGCCCGACGCGAGCGCAACTTCCAGATTGAATTGGCCTTGGGCCTCGCGGCCCTCGCGATGGCCTGGTGGTTGCGAATCACACGCATCGAGTGGTTGGTCGTTGTGATCTGTTGTGGCCTAGTGCTGTCCGCGGAACTGCTCAACACCGCGGTCGAACACTTGGCCGACACAACCGGACTCGTGCGCAGCGAGCAGATCCGCGTTGTCAAGGATGTTGCCGCTGGTGCAGTACTGGTGGCTGTGGTGGTCAGCCTTGCAGTCGGAGCCGCGGTTTTCCTTCCGTATCTGGCTGCCATGGCAAGGTCCTGAACCGGAAGCCGGAAATCCGGTGGCGAGATTGCACTGCAATGGCGGATGATTTGGTGTGGACCTCGGCCACTGGACTAAAATAGTCGAATCTACAGGTCTGCATGGATGCTTGCGGCAGGCAGGGATGGAAACAATGGAGAAGAACGGATACATCAATTCCAGCAACGGAGCCCGGACCGGTACATATACGGTCAAGGCCGGCTTGGCCCAGATGCTGAAGGGCGGCGTCATCATGGATGTCGTGACACCCGAGCAGGCCCGGATCGCCGAGGAGGCGGGTGCCTGCGCCGTCATGGCGCTTGAGCGCGTTCCGGCGGACATCCGCAAGGAAGGCGGTGTCTCCCGCATGAGCGATCCCCAGGTGATTCGCGCCATCAAGGAAGCCGTCACCATTCCCGTCATGGCCAAGGCGCGCATCGGCCACTTTGTCGAAGCCCAGATTCTGGAGGCCCTCGGCATCGACTACATCGACGAAAGCGAGGTCCTGACCCCGGCCGACGAGAACAACCACATCGACAAGCACAACTTTACGGTTCCCTTTGTCTGTGGTTGCCGCAACCTGGGCGAGGCGCTGCGGCGCATCGCCGAAGGCGCCGCCATGATCCGAACCAAGGGCGAGGCCGGTACGGGCAACGTGGTCGAGGCGGTGCGCCATGCGCGCAGCGTGCTCGGGGAGGTTCGGCGCATCTCGACCATGAGCGCCGACGAGCGCTATGCGTATGCCAGGGACATTCAGGCACCGGTGGAGCTGGTCAACGAGACGGCAACCCTGGGCCGCCTGCCCGTGGTCAACTTTGCGGCCGGCGGGGTTGCCACCCCGGCGGACGCCGCACTCATGATGCAGCTGGGCCTGGACGGTGTGTTCGTGGGCTCGGGCATCTTCAAGAGCGGAGCACCGGCCAAGCGGGCCCATGCCATCGTGCAGGCGGTGACCCACTTCAACGATGCCGAAGTGCTGGCCGAAGTGAGCGAGGACCTAGGCGAACCGATGGTCGGCATCAATCTCGATACGCTGTCCGAACCGGAGAAGATGGCTCATCGCGGCTGGTAGTGAGGCCGTACCCCTGCGCATCGGCGTACTGGCGTTGCAGGGAGCTTTTCGGGAACACATACAAAAACTGGAAGTTCTGGGAGCTGCGGCCGTTGAAGTGCGGCGGGCGGACCAGCTCGGTAAGCTGGACGGGCTGATCATTCCCGGCGGCGAGTCCACAACCATGGGCCTCGTCGCGGAACGTTGGGGGTTGGTCAACCCCCTACGGCGGTGGGTGTCCCAAGGCCGGCCGGTCTGGGGAACCTGTGCCGGGCTGATCCTTCTGGCGGATCGGGCCACGGGCCAGAAGCGGGACGGACAGCCACTGCTGGGCGGCCTGAACGTGTCGGTGGATCGCAACTTCTTCGGCAGCCAACGGGACAGTTTCGAGGCGGAACTGGAGGTTGCCGGCTGGGATGCCCCGTCACCGGCGGTGTTCATTCGCGCGCCGGCCGTCATCGAAACCGGTCCAGATGTGGAAGTTCTGGCGGAGTGGACGGATCCCGACGGCAACGCTGTCCAGGTGGCTGTGCGTCAGAGCCACATCTTGGGGACGGCCTTTCACCCGGAATTGTCCGGGGATTTGCGCTGGCACCGTCTGTTCCTGAACATGGTTGAAGCGGGAGCCGCGACGCAGGTCAACCGAAGCGGTCCCTAACCGGGCAACCGCGTCGCTGGGGTTGGTGCGCGGAACGTTGGTCTCCGGAATCCGGTCCGCTCACCGGATCAGCTGGACCACCAGTTCCTCGCGCACTCCGGCATTGGTTTCCCCGGCTTGGTGTGTCCGCAGGATGTCCGCTGCATTCGAGCCTGCGGATTTGCGCATGACCTGCCCCAATGCCCAGACGGCGTGTTCCCGAACCGCGGCCGAATCCTCCTGCAGTGCCTTTTCCAAGGCCTGCAGGGCTGCAGGTGCTCCCCAGTTGCCCAAGGCGGTACATACGTTGCGGAGCATTCCAGTGCGCTTGGCCCGTTTGACCGCGGAGTGTCGGAAGTACGCTCTGAATGCCCTATCGTCAAGCCAATAGGGATGGTTTTCCCGAAAGCCGTCCAACAGCCTGGGTGCCATCCACTCGGTTTGGATCGGCTGGCTCGCCAGAAACCCGGCACCGGGTTGTCGATCGTGGTTCCAGGGACAGACCTCTTGGCAGACATCGCACCCGAACACCAGGTTGCCGAATCGGCTGCGGAGATCCCTGGGCACGGCCCCCTTGGCTTCTATGGTCCAGTAGCTGATGCACCTGCGGGCATCCAGCATCAAAGGCCCGCGGAAGGCATCGGTGGGACACTGGTCCAGGCAGCGGGTGCACCGGCCGCAAGTCATGGTGCGTGTGGTATCGCCCGCCTCTGCGCTTTTCCACGAGCCTAGGTCCTGTTCGTACGGCAGGCCGTCCATAACAGCGATGGGCGACAAGGTTGGCGCCGAGGAGCGAACCGCGGGAGCCGGATCCGGCGCGACGGTTTCCGGAATGGCCAGGACGGCCAGGAAAATCCAGCTGCCCAGGTCCGGGTTGATGGTGCAGCAGTTCTTGCCGGTGAATGCCAGACCGGAGGCCATGGCCCAGTCACGTTCCACTACTGGCCCCGTGTCCACCCAGCATCGGGCATGGGCAGTACGGCCGCTGAGTTTCCGGATCAGGGCATCCAGTTCAAAGAGCCGGGGTTTGATTTGGTCGTGGTAGTCCTCGTGCCAGGCATACCGGGCAAAGATGCCGCGCGACGGATCCCGGCGTACGTGTTCGGGCAGATCCGCATGCAGGTAGTCAACACCAAGCACCACCAGGGTGCGGACAGGCTGGCTGTCGGCCACGAGCAGGCGGTCCGGATGCATGCGGATATCCGGGTTGCGCGCCAGCCAGGCCATGTCGCCGTGGCAGCCTTCCTCCAGCCAGGCCTCCAGGTAGTCGGCGTGCACAGCCCCAGACCGCGGGGCGGCAATGCGGCACAGATCGAAGCCCAGCCCCGAGGCCAGGACCCGGATCGTGGATGCGGACAATCCGGGCTGCGTCATGTCTCGGGTTTCCGGGCGGCAGCGTCTGGTGCGTTCTCGACTTGCGAGTACACTGATGGGGTGTTCCGCCTGTCTTGGTTCCTACCCATTGGTGTTCCGCCCATGAACCTCAACTCCCAAACCCCCAGCGCTGGCGAAAGTGTCTTGGCCATCCATGGCGGCCCCAAGGCGGTAGACCGTGATCTCAATCTGTTCAAGGGTGCCGGTCTGCTTGGAGCCGAGGAGAAGCAGGCCGTGATGGAAGTATTGGACGCCCAGTCCCTGTTCCGGTACTACGGTCCCAACCACCTCGGCAAGGTGGCGGCCTTTGAACAGGCCCTGGCGGACTATTTAGGCGTGCCGTTTGCCTTGGGCGCCGCCAACGGCACAGCGGCGCTGCGCCTCGGCTTGGCGGCCCTCGGGGTCGGTCCGGGGGACGAAGTGATCGTACCAGCCGCCACCTTCATTGCGTCGGTTGGCGCCATTGTCGCCAGCCGTGCCCGGCCCGTGTTCTGCGAGGTAGACGCCAATATGCTTCTGGATCCGGAGGATCTGGAACGGTGCCTGACTCCCTTGACCAAGGCGATCATGCCCGTCCACCTGGGAGGCAAGTGCGCGGACATGGATGCCGTGTGCGACTTTGCCCGAGTCCATGGCCTCAAGGTAATAGAAGATGCGGCCCAGGCCGTAGGCAGTGTCCATCGGGACCGGCCCGTGACCACCATCGGTGATGTGGGTTGCTTCTCGTTCCAGTTGGAGAAGAACATTACCAGTGGCGAAGGCGGGGCGTTGATCACGAGCGATCCGGAACTCTACCGTCGGGCCACCATCTATTCCGATCAGGGCGGCCAGTTCTGGACATCCCATTCGGGAGTCAGGGATCACTTCAAGGGTTTGCAGGCCGATCCGATTGTTGGCGAAAACCTTCGCATGAACGAGATTGCAGGTGCCATCATGGGCTGCCAACTGAGCAAGCTGCCCGCCGTTCTGGATCGCATCGAGTCCACCAATGGTGCCCTCAGGACTGGCATGGAGGAACTGGCCGGAGCCAGCCTGGAGCCCCGGGCCGAAGGCCGCGATCGGCATTCCGTCTGGGTCATCGACTATGCCGAGAGTGCCGAGGACGCTTCCGAGCGCATCGAGTGGCTTCGCGCCGAAGGGTTGCCCGTCGGCAAGATCTACGGTGGGGTTCCGGTTTATGCCGCCGATCAGGTGCTGAACCAGCGTCTGGCCGCACGAGGTTGTCCCTTCGACTGCCCCGCCTATTTCCCCGAGCCCGTGGAGTACAGCATGGGAATGTGCCCGCGGTCGGAGGATCTGATGAATCGGTCGATCGTCCTGAACGTGGGCCCTCTGTGGTCGGAAGAGGACCTGGACGACGTGTTGACTGGCGCCGCCAAGGTGTATCGGGCTGCGACTGGTTCCGGGTAGCTGTGGTCTGTCGCAGCCGACACGCCTGGATGCAGGCCCGATCGATCCAGACCGTGCATCCAGTGGCGGGACCTGGCGCATCCTTGTATATGTCCATATCTCTTCATGGATGAACAAAGTACCCATGGAACCGCGTATTAGCCTTGTTACCCTAGGCGTTACCAACCTGTCTCGCTCGGTGGAGTTTTATCGGGATGGATTGGGACTGCCCCTCGTGGATGAAAACACCGAATCCATCGCCTTCTTCCAGACCCGGGGTACGTGGTTGGCCTTATACCCTCGGGATGCCCTGGCCGCCGATGTCGGTGTGGCAACGGAGGGCAAGGGCTTTTCCGGAGTCACCCTGGCTCACAACGTCCGTACGCAGGAAGAGGTGGATGCCCTGCTGGACGTGGCCGTAGCTGCCGGTGCCACACTGGTTAAACCGGCCCAAGATGCCTTTTGGGGAGGCTACTCCGGTTACTTTGCCGATCTTGATGGCTACCTTTGGGAAATCGCATGGAATCCTCATTTTTGGGTTGAGTGACTGATCCGGGACAACATGCTTCACAAGGGATTGAGGACAACGCGCAGAGTCGGGCCTGTGCCGTTGGTGGGGAGATCGAATTCATGGCTCCTGAAGAGTTTCTGAAAGCAAGGAACTTGGAATTCGCGACAGTCGGCAAGGCTTGTTTCCGTACAGTCTTCCAACTGTCATGCGGCGTTGACCGCATGGCAATGCACGCGGCCTTTCCAGCAACCAACGGCCCGGTTAACTGACCTCGGTGTCAGCTGTCGGGACCGGACCTCTTGAGTACCCACGGCCTTCATCCCATGGTTCGCTTCCAACAAGCCGGTGCCGAAAGGCCAACACAGCTGATGCGTGAGCTCCCGACTGGAGTTCGCAGGAGGGGAAGCATGATTGCTGGAATGCTGCACAAAGGAGTGAGGCAGGTTTTGCCACTATGCCTTGTTTTCTGTTGCCTGCTGCTGGGTTTGCTGCAGACCGGCGTTGTAGCCCAAGGACCACTGGAGGAGCGGACTTTGGAAGCTTCACACTCACCGGCGGACCGGGATGGCACGATGCCCGAAGGAGGACAGGCTCTCAACAAGGTTGGCGAAGATGACACCGCCAATGGAGATCAAGGTGGAGACACTCAGGCTGCGGAGGCGGAAGCCTCCAACTTTGACTGTGCACGCCAACATACAGTGGCGACGGGGGATACGCTCCTGGCGATAGCCATCCGGTACGACGTTGCTGTGACCGCAATCCGTCAAGCCAGCGACCTGACGGATGCCGATCCGCTGTCGGTTGGCAGAACACTCTGCATACCCGGCGAGGCAGCGGATCCGTCGTCGCGGTCTCGGGTCGTATCTGCTCCGCTAACCAGAGGCGAGAGGTATGTTGTCACAGGCGGCGACACTCTCTCCGAGATCGCTCTGAATCACGGTGTGTCTTTGGAGGTGCTTGCCCGTTCCAACTACCTGACGGACATCGACTTGCTGCCTGTTGGTCAAGTGCTGTGCATACCCAGGCTGGGATGGACTTGGCCTTCCGCAATCGATGCCGCGATGGAAGGTGTTCCATATGCAGTCCAGGAGGGGGACTCCCTGTTGGGGATTGCCCTCGATCACGAAGTGTCCCTTACAGACTTGCTGTTTGCTAACCGTCTTACGGAATGCAGCTTGATTCGTCCTGGTGACAATCTTGTCCTTCCGGCTGTCGGCGAGCTCACTGCGGAGTCGCTGCCCGCCCCGCTTCCTACCGCGGAGGCGATTCCCTTGGAGTTTGCCTACGGTATTCAGGGACACGCCTTGGGCGAGGAAGTTGGTCAGCTGGTTCTGGCTGTGGTCCGTGACCTGGGTTTCACTTGGCTCAAGCAGCAGGTGCGCTGGGAGGACATGGAACCCCACCGCGGGCAAAGGCAGTGGCTCGGAATGGACAGGTTGTTGGCCGAGGCCGACCGGCAGGGGGGCGTGAATGTGTTGTTCAGCGTGGTGGCTGCACCGCTCTGGGCTCGGGAGAGTGGTGCTGATCGGAGCGTGGCTGGCCCACCTGCCGACAATGAGGACTTCGCCAACTATTTGGGGGCGCTGGCCAGCCGTTACTGCGGCCAACTTGATGCTATAGAGGTCTGGAACGAACAGAATCTGCACTACGCATGGGGAAATCTCACTCTCAGTGCCGAGTCCTACGTGCAAATGCTGGCGACCGCTTCGGCTGCGATCCGGGAAGCCTGTCCCTCCATGCGGATCATCTCCGGTGCACTCACGCCGGCAGGCAGTGTTGCCAACCTCGTTGTGGATGACTTTGTCTATATGCAACAGATGCTGGAATCCGGCATGGCAAATCATGTGGATGGCATCGGTGCCCATCCTCGTGGCTACAATGTTCCGCCTCAATACACTTGGCAGGAGGCGTGCACAGCCATCCAGGTATCCGGTAACACTTATTTCAACGGTGCTTGTGACGTGCCCCATCATTCCTGGAGCTTCCGCTCCACCATGGAGTTTTATCGTGATCTGGCAGTGCAATACGACGCGTCCGACAAGCCCGTCGTGCCGACTGAATTCGGCTGGGCCGTAGGCAACGGGTTTGCCCCTCACAACTATGCGTATGCGAACGACAACAGCTATCAAGAGCAGGCAGACTGGACCGTTCAGGCTTACACGATGATGCGGGACTGGGGTTGGGTTGGGCCCGCGTTTCTATGGAATTTGAACTTCAGGGTTGTTTCCCCTGGAACGGAACGGACAGTGTGGAGCATTGTCTTTGCTGACACTGCTGACGGGGAGCCTTTGCCGCTCTATACGGCCCTAAAACAAATGGCGAAATAGGCAAGGAGGACTACAAGCCCGGCGGAGACAGGCTATTTTCTCCGAGCCAATCAATCCCGGAATCCCATGTGGCAATCGAGATTCTGACCTCGTTGGAGGTGAAAGGCTCCGGCAATTGCTTCTCTTCCGAACTCGACTTGGTACAAAACCGGAACGCGGAATCATGGAAGTGGCCAGTTGGCACTTTGGGCCAAGTCACCTCCCAACTGCATTTCATCCCGTCAGTCCCCTTGTGTATTCCCACGGGATCCGTTCACGGTCTTGGTCTGCATGTGCACTAATCGCAAGGCCCATTCCTTGTGACGGGGTACCCTGTCCTTTCCTGGTCCGCACACTGCGACCGAGGCTTGGCCCCGAGCAACCGGCGGGGCCGTTCCTGGTTGTTTTTTGCCGGAACTGTTTCAGTTTCGTTGATTTTGGTTCGAACCCGCCATCGGCATCTCCCGCGCTAGGGGTACCTTGGGTTTGCCGAGCGGCACGGTCCTGACAGCTTCGGGGAAGAATACCCATGATGTGGTATGCAAGAGCCGAAGGCTCCATGCAATGCACGAAGTGCAACAGCGATATTCCGGCTGGTGCGGCCTGCCTGTCACAGTTGCCTTGGGCTCTGCCGGCAGGCATCCATCGATCGGACTACAAGAACTTCTGCATCGCCTGCTTCGAGTGGGACCAAGGCGGCTCGCCTGTCCCTTGTTGCACTCTGGCCCCGGAACACTTGCAGCGGGAGATAGTGGAGGATCCTGTTTCCTGTCAACGTTGCCGGGAGACCATGCATCCAAACACCCGGGCGTTTTTCTGGACATTCTTTGATTGGCCCGAATCAACCAGTGCCCGGTCCAATCCAGAGGCGCGGAAGCTGCACCGTTGGGGCGGCGCGGCTCCAGGGTTTGGTGGGTTGGGCGGGCGCAAGGGCGGATGGAACCGTCTTGAATCAGGCACGCAACGCATGTTCCGGACCCGAGGTCTGGGACGCGGTTTGGGTTCCCGGCCTCCGCCGGAGGCCCGAAGACTGTATGAAAGCATTCCCAAGTCCAGTCGCAATTCAAATGAGGATACCCTGCAATTTCTGAAGGGGCGAGATGCAAGCCACATCAAACCTGTATCGCGGTATCCCGGCTTGGCCAAGAAACCCAGAAACATTGTCTGGGAGAATTCCAGCAGAAACCGCAGCCGCGGAGCCCGCGACATGACGAAAGCGGAAAGGGCAGCGGCCTGGGCAGATACTCAAAGAGCCGGATACAAGGCTTTGGGGAAGTCTGTGGCCAGACAGGCAGCTCTGGCAGCCGCACTCGAATTTATCGTGGCCGGCTTGGAGAATTGGTTTCACTGGAGACGTGGTCGGAAGACCGGGAAACAGGCTGCAAAGGATATGGCCAAGAGCACACTCACGAGTTTGTGGACCGCGGCGGTCTGGATAGCCGTGATCAAAGTGGTTGGTCTAATTGTGCCGTCCCTGGTTCTGCTGGTCCTCTACCTAGCCATGGGAAGCCTCATCGTGGGGTTGTTCATGGGTGCTCCGCTAGCCATTCCACTGGTCATTTTGGGTGCCGGATTGGCCGTGTTGACAGTGCTGGCAGTGTTGGCCGCAGCCAGGATTGGGTTTCTGATTGTGGGAGCAGTCAAGTCTTACCGTCGCGTGGCCCGGGCTGCCAGTCAAGACGACGGAAACAGCGTCACCGTGAATGACGGCTTTCCGCTGAACGAGTTCCGCGTGTACTGCTGTGCGCGATGCATATTGCAAGAACATATTTGCCCTCGTGTTGGGCCGGACAGATTGGAATGGAGTACCGGTCTGTCACCAGAACCCGGAGGGTAAGGTTCAGGCAAAGGGATCGTCTACGCCCGACTGAAAGCGACCCCTTCCTGATGCACCCGCGACAAAACTCAAGTCCAACACTAGGGGGCTCCATGCCAATGGGGAGAAACTGGTTCGGTCCATGGAAGACGGTTCCTTGACTGGATGAAGTAGTGCCGTCGCATGGCCACGCGCCACGAGAGGACGGCGGCCATCTGTCTGGGGTTTGTCCAGTTTGCCGGTGCACGCAGGCAAGTACAGGTGCGGGGGCTGAAAACGGAGACGGAAGCCCTCAACCTCGTGCGCCTGATGGCCCACGGCATGGCCTGAACCAAAGCCGGAAACCCGCTTCCACGAAGGTCGCCCGGGACGGTCCGAAACCAACATCAACGAGATTGAAACAGTGCCTTGATGGTTTCCCCTGTTGGTAGGACTGGAATCCCGGTGGCAGAATGGCTTCTCTTCATCGAGCACATGGAATGACCGGTAATGAGCAACCCGTTGGACAAACTCAAGGAACGGCTGGCCACCGTCACCGATCTAAACCAGGCCGCCAGCCTGATGCACCACGACCAGGAAACGGTCATGCCGGAAGGCGCTGCGGCTGCGCGCGCGGCGCAATTGGGCACGGTGTCCAGGGTTGCCCACGAGCTGTTTGTTGCCGACGAAGTCGGAGTCTGGCTGGAGGAACTGCAACCTGCCGCGGAGGATCGGGATCTGGCCGCGGAGGATCGGGATCTGGTCAAGGTCGCGGTCCGGGATTACAGGCGCAAGCGCAACCTTCCGGCCGAGTACGTGAACCGTTCAACCGAAACGCACATACTGTCCAACGAGGCATGGCGCAAGGCCCGGGATGCCGCCGACTATGGACAGTTCCTGCCGTGGTTGCGGAAGTGCGTGGACTTGGCACACGAGTACGCTGACTACCAGGGCTACGACGAACACGTCTACGATGCCCTGTTGGATCAATTCGAACCCGATATGAAGGCCCGGGAGGTGGAGGCCATCTTTACGCCCCTGCGGGCCGAAACCGTTCGCCTGGTCAAGGCCGTTGCCGATTCGGGCGTGCAACTGGACAAGTCCTGCCTGGCGGGCAACTTCGATCACGCAACCCAAGTGAACTTGGGCCGCACGCTGGTAAGCGCCTTCGGCTTTGATTTCAGCCGCGGGCGCGTGGACGAGGTCACCCATCCGTACTGCACCAGTTTCAGCCGGGACGATGTACGGCTTTGCACGCGGGTGTATTCCCACGAATTCAACGTGTGCCTCTTCAGCATGCTGCACGAATGCGGCCATGCGCTGTACGACCAGAACATTGATGCGGCCTGGGACCGGACGCCGATTACCAGCGGATGTTCCCTCGGTATCCACGAGAGCCAGTCCCGGATGTGGGAAAACCTGGTCGGGCGCGGGCGTCCGTTCTGGGACTGGGCCTATCCCATCCTGCAGGCCCACTTTCCGCAGTTCAACGCGGTGCCTCAGGAGACCTACTACCGGGCCATCAACGGCGTCGCACCGAGCCTGATTCGGGTTGAGGCCGACGAAGTGACCTACAACCTCCACATCATGCTGCGGTTCGAGTTGGAGAAGGCGATGATGGAGGGCAAGGTCGACCTGGAGGATCTTCCACGCGAGTGGGACGACCGCATGGAGGAGTACCTGGGGGTGCGCCCCGAGGATGATGCGGAAGGCGTGTTGCAGGATGTGCACTGGAGCTTTGGCTACTTGGGCTACTTCCCGACCTACAGCCTGGGCAACATCATTTCCGTGCAGTTGTACGAGGCGGCCAAACGGGACCATCCGGACCTGGAGGATCAATTCCGGCGCGGCAAGTTCGACACGCTGCTCGAATGGATGCGGATCCATATCCATCGGCATGGCCGGCGCTACACCCCCGGGGAACTCTTGGAGCAAAGCATCGGCACCGGAATTGATGCCGGGCCGTACGTGGGCTATCTGAAGACGAAGCTCAACGACCTCTATGGGGTGTCTGTCTAAACTCTATACGCGTGTCGCCCCCGCTCCGAAATAGTCCAGGACGCGGGCTAGGGGTCCCGGGCGAGCGGCACCAGTCATATCGTGGAAGCTTACGGCCTTCCCGCATCGGATGGCCTCTGCCTTGAAGAGGCTGGATGGCTGGTGCCTCAGGCCTGACAGCCGGTGGGTGGGTGCACAGGCATTGGGAAGCCCCTTCCGCGCTGTGAGGGTCATGGTGGTTTGTGGTGGTTTGGTGTGGGTCCGGAACGGAGTTGTCGTGGATGTGCTGCTCTGCTGGCAGCTTGATCGCACGGATGCTCGCTGCGACAGCCCAAAGCTGGAGAAGGCCGTAAGAATCAGAAGATGGCGCGAGCAATCATGGGACCACGATGCAAGCGCGGAGGGAAACCAGTCCGGGAATTCGTTGGCACCCGCCTGTTGGCGAACTGATTGCCTGTTAACATCAATGACGCGTGGATCGTCTTGAGGTACGGAATGTTTGATCAGGCGGAGATGTTGGCTAGGACCGCGTTGCCCGCAGATCTGGTTAATTCCCTCTACAGCTTCAACCCTTGGTGGGAGAGCGACCCCATGCCACCGCAACCTTTAACGAGGCGGCATCTGGTGGCACGGATTGGGTGGCGATTGGCCTCCAATGTGGCTCCGGTCACGGTCGTGCGCGGACCCCGTCAAATTGGCAAGTCCACTGCACTGAACCAGCTCATCGGCGACCTCCTGGACCGAGGAACGGATCCGAGACGGATATTGCGCATTCAGTTCGATGACCTGGAAACCATGGCGGACCTGCGCGATCCCCTGCTGCGAATAGCCGAGTGGTTCGAGCGTCATGTGGCAACGGCCCGATTCAACACGCTGGCACACCGAGGGGAACGAGCCTATCTTTTCTTCGATGAACTGCAAAACCTGTCGAGGTGGGACTCGCAACTCAAGTCGCTGGTTGACAATTCCGCGGTGAAGGTGGTGGTGACCGGCAGTTCGGCCCTTCGCATTGAGTTGGGCCGAGACAGCCTGGCTGGGCGCATCGACACCATCGAAGCCGGGGTTCTCTCCCTGACGGAGATCGGTGAATTGAGAGACATGGACCGTCCCGACCCATTCCTTGAGGAAAATGGTCCGGGCCCCTTGGCATCCAAGGAATTCTGGAAGGAGTTGCGGCACCATGGAGTGCAACATCGGCGATTCAGGGACAAGGCATTCGGCCATTTTTCGGCCCGGGGAGGGTATCCGGTTGTTCACCGGGAGAAGGATCGGGACTTTCGCGACCTGTCGGACTACCTGAACGAGACGGTCATCAAGCGGGTGATCCAGCACGACCTGCGCCAGGGAGCACGCGGCCGCAAGCGGGATGCCACACTGCTTGAGGAGGTCTTCCGCCTCTGCTGCCGGTATGCCGGACAAACTCCTTCCCCGGGTTTGCTTGCCGAGGAAGCGCGCCTGGCTTTGGGGGCGGACATCAGTGGGCAACGGGTCGGGAACTATCTGAAGTTTCTGAACGACACCTTGCTGGTGCGTCTCATCCCACCTTTGGAAATCCGGCTCAAACGGAAGCGAGGGAGCCCAAAGCTGTGTTTGGCCGACCACGGCCTGCGTGTCAGTTGGCTTCAGGAGGAGGTTCCACTTGCACCCGCGGCTCTGGCCGAACATCCTGAACTAACCTCCTTGGCCGGACATCTGGCGGAGAGCGTCTTTGGTTCCGTAGCCTCCACCATACGGGGCCTGGACATAGCCCATTACCCTGAGAGAGGCATGGATCGGGAAGTGGACTTTGTCTTGACTGTGGGAGCATGGCGCATCCCTGTGGAAATCAAGTATCAGAGGCGGATCGACCAGTTCCGGGACACTTTGGGCCTGCGGTCCTTCCTTGAAAAGTCGGTGAACAACGCACCCTTCGGGGTACTGATTACCCAGGACGACGCGGGCGAGGCGGACGATCCCCGCATTGTGAGTTTGCCTCTGTCGACCTTCATGCTGCTCAGGTGAAGCAACAGGGCAGTCCCGCGGCTACTGTGTCACTGCTGCCTGCGCTGGCTCGATCCAGGGCTGGAGGGACCCTGGGTGTTTGCACGGCGATGTCCATCGCCAGCATAGGCAGCCTGCATCCGGGATGGATTCCATGGGACGACGGACTTGCTGCACCGGTTGTTTGGACAGAGGCCGGCTTGCAGGGGCTACACTACCTGGGTACTGGAACAGGAATCGCTGCTTCGGATATCGCATGTTGACTTCCACCGCACGGAACGTTGCCGTTCCGCCGTCCGGACGATGAGTGTCGCCGCATCGGCCTGGTTCAGCCAGCGGCTGGACGGGGTTCGGGTCGGATACCTGGGCGCGGTGGCCTTTGGCCACTGCAGCATCGATATTCTCAATGCGGCCGTTGCCATCTTCCTGACGGCCCTCGTGGCCCGTTTCGACCTCAGCAACGCCGATCTTGCCTGGGGCATCACCTTCTACTTTGTGATGGCCTCCCTGCCCATGCCGTTGTTCGGCATTCTGGCCGATCGGTGGAACGGACGATGGCTGGCTCAGCTTGGTGTCCTGTGGACCGCCGTGGCGTTCCTGTTCGTTCCGTTCATCCCGACCTATCCCTTGCTGCTGGTGGTGTTGGCCGTGGGTGCCCTCGGCAGCGCTGCCTTTCATGCGACGGGTACGCGCACTGCCTCGCTGTCAGGCGGCGTCCACCACGCCAGCTTCTCTACATCGATCTTCTTCTTCCTGGGGCAGATCGGGTTGTCCACGGGCCCCATCATCGCCGGTGTCCTGATCCGCGAGTTCGGCCTTATGGGGATTGCGTACATGGCGCTGGCGGTGCTGCCCATGGTGGCCATCATGCAGTATTTGTTGCACCGACCCATGCCACCGGTCAGGCCGGTAGCGGTCCCCAACAGCAGGACCACCAGGAATCGCGCTGCACGCGTGGCACGGAGCGCGCTCGTCATTGCGCCTACCATCTTCATTCTCTACGTCGTCGCGCGGTCAGCCACCCTGCAGAACTTCATGAGCCTGCTGCCCAAGTACTTCGCGGATCAGGGACTGGATTCGGCCGGCTACGGGGCTCGAGCCGGAGCCTTGGTACTAGGCGGTTCCCTCGGCACGCTGGTGGGAGGGCTGCTGGACGGGCGTCTGCGGCGCAAGCACCTCATGATGTGGTCGTTGTGGCTCAGCATCCCCTTTCTCTATCTGACCCTCAACCAGGACGGGATCTACTATTACCTGAGTGCCGCCCTGGCCGGCTTCATATCCAATACCTCGCACAGCGTGATTGTCGTGCAGGCCCAGGCCATGCTTCCGAAGCGGGAGGGACTGGCCTCCGGTCTTGCGCTCGGCGTCATGTTCGCCAGCGGCGCCGTCATGACCGGCGTGGCCGGATTCTTCGCGGACATCTTCACGTTGCGGGCCGTCATGTACACCCTTGCCTTCCTGCCCATTCTCGCGGGCGCGCTTCTGTTGATTCCGACCCGCGCGCCGGCCCCGACACCGGCACTGGCCCCCTCTCCCGGCCCGGCGAACTGACCGCTTCCCGAATACGCCGAAACTGATTTAGACAGTTTTGGCAGGAAATATTGACAAAACCCCTTCCCAACCCGTACAATCCGGGCGTTGGATTGTTCAACCACGGGTGTCTGGGATGGACGTACCGTTTCCCGTCGAGCCACCGAAACAGATACAGGCTTCCGCCTGGACCATCGTCGAGTACCTGCAGCGGGAGGGCTGGGCGTCGGTCAAGGACTTGGAGGATCTGTTGGGCCTGACCCGCACCGCGGTGCGGGAGCACCTGGCGACCCTCGAGGCCGGCGGCTACCTGGAGAAGCGGACGGTGCATTCCGGGGTGGGACGCCCGCACCTGGAGTATGCGAACTCCGAGCAGGCCCGTTCCCTCTTCAACTGCCACTGCGGCTCGCTGGCCGTGACGCTGCTGGGCGAGATTTCGAGCCTGGTGACAGCCGAGACCCTGGTCGGTCTCATGTCGCGGGTGTCCGAGAAGGTGGCCCTGGACTACTCGTCGCACATGCAGACCACGGACGTGCGCAGCCGCGTCAATGAACTGGCGGTCCTAATGCAAAGGCAGGGGATCATCTGCTCCGTGCACACGGAGGCGGGCCGGGATTACATGCGGCTTGAACTGTTCAACTGTCCGTACCACGAACTGGCGGCCGAGCATCCCCAAATCTGCGACATGGACCGCGACATGATCAGCCAGGCGGTCGGCGCTCCCGTCGAGCTGCTGGACTGCATCATGGAGGATGCCGGCAGCTGCAACTTCGGCTTTCAGCTGAATCCCAGCCAAGAGAGGATTGTTCAGGAATGAGTCAATTGGAAATCCGGGATCTACATGCCCGGGTCGAGGGCCAGGACATTTTGCGCGGTGTCTCAATCACACTGAGACCGGGCGAAATCCATGCCATGATGGGGCGCAACGGCTCCGGCAAATCCACGCTGGCCTATGTCATCGCGGGCCATCCGCACTACGAAGTGACCGAAGGCGACATCCTGCTGGATGGCGAGAGCATCCTGGAGATGGAGCCAAACGAGCGGTGCCAGGCCGGTATTTTCCTGGCGTTCCAGTACCCGGTGTCCGTGCCGGGCGTCAGCGTGGCCAACTTCCTGCGCACCGCGGTGTCCAACGTGCGGGGCTTTACCAAGGAGGCCCACCTGGCCAGCCAGGAGGGCGGTGTGGTCGGGAGCCACCTCATGCCGATGCGCAAGTTCCGGCGTGAGTTGACGGCCAAGATGAAGGAGTTCCAGGTGGACTCGTCGTTCGCGCGCCGCTACCTCAACGAAGGGTTTTCGGGCGGCGAGAAAAAGCGGACGGAGGTTCTGCAGATGGCGATGTTGGAGCCCCGCTTCAGCATCCTGGACGAGTCCGATTCGGGTCTCGACATCGATGCCCTCAAGGTAGTGGCCGACGGCATCAACAAGCTGGCCACCGAGGATCGGGGTTTCCTGCTGATCACACACTACCAGCGCATTCTCAACTACATCAAACCCGACTACGTCAGCATCTTCCACGACGGACGAATCGTCATGACCGGCGGTCCGGAAGTCGCATTGGAGCTGGAGGAGAAGGGTTACAACTGGGTCGAGGAACAGTTCGGCCCAGCGGAGCTGGCGGCCTGACCGGGCCGCAAGCAAAGGAGATACACGACATGGCCACAATCGCCGACCAGCAGCACCTTTCGGGAGTCAAGGAGGACTACGAATTCGGTTTCCACGACGACGTGGAAGGCGTCTTCAAGACCGAAAAGGGGCTCTCCCACGACACCGTCGACCAGATTTCCGACATCAAGGAAGAGCCGGCCTGGATGCGCACCTTCCGGCACGAGGCCCTGGACATTTTCCTGGCCAAGAGCATGCCGGAGTGGGGTGCCGATCTGTCCGGCATCGACTTCGACGACATCTACTACTACCTGCGGCCGACGGAAAACCAGGGCCGCAGCTGGGACGATGTGCCCGAGGACATCAAGACCACCTTCGATCGGCTGGGCATCCCCGAGGCCGAGCGCAAGTTCCTGGCCGGGGTCGGCGCCCAGTACGACTCCGAGGTCATCTACCACAGCCTCCAGGAGGAGTGGGAGAAGAACGGGGTCATTTTCAAGGACATGGACAGCGGCCTGCGCGAGCACGAGGATATCGTGCGCGAGTACTTCGCGACCGTGATTCCGGCCGCCGACAACAAGTTCGCGGCCCTCAACAGCGCGGTCTGGAGCGGAGGCAGTTTCGTCTACGTGCCCAAGGGCGTGCACCTGGATATCCCGCTGCAGGCCTACTTCCGAATCAACGCCGAGAATATGGGCCAGTTCGAGCGCACCCTGATCATCGTCGAGGAAGGGGCCAACGTTCACTACGTGGAGGGCTGCACGGCTCCCGTCTACTCCTCCAATTCGCTCCACAGCGCCGTGGTGGAGATCTTCGTCAAGGAGAACGCTCGCTGCCGCTACACGACGATCCAGAACTGGAGCACGGACGTGTACAACCTGGTCACCAAGCGGGCTGTGGCGGAGGCCGGCGGCACGATGGAGTGGATCGACGGCAACCTGGGCAGCAAGGTAACGATGAAGTACCCGGCCGTCTACATGATGGGCCCCAAGGCCCATGGCGAGATCCTGTCCATTGCCTTTGCCGGCGAGGGGCAGCACCAGGATGCCGGAGCCAAGGTGGTACATGCGGCACCCGACACCAGCTCGAAGATCGTTTCCAAGTCCATCTCCAAGAACGGGGGGCGCGCCAGCTACCGCGGCCTACTGAAGGTTGCGCCGGGTGCGGTGCACAGCAGCAGCAGCGTGGTGTGTGACGCCTTGCTTCTGGATGAGGAAAGCCGCTCGGATACCTACCCCTACATCGAGATTGAAGAGGATGATGTCAAGGTTGGCCACGAGGCGTCGGTCAGCCGCATCGGGGAGGAGCAGCTGTTCTACCTGATGAGCCGTGGCATCGACGAGGACGAGGCGGCGGCCATGATTGTCGGTGGCTTCATCGAGCCGCTGGTCAAGGAGTTGCCCATGGAGTACGCCGTGGAAATGAACCGGCTGATCCAACTTCAGATGGAAGGCAGCATTGGCTGACCGGGCACAGGCACGAACCATGCTGGACGACCATACGCAAGTACTGGACGGGACGAGCGTCCCGGCGGTGAATGGTACCGACCCGGCCCGGGATGCGTTGCTGGCCCGTTCTGAGGCCCGCGGCGAAGGCGCTTGGATGCGCCGGTTTCGGGAACAGGCTTGGGCCGCCGCCAAGGCCATGCCCTGGCCTTCGCTGACGGACGAGGCCTGGCGGCGTACGCGCTTGACCGGCCTCGATCCGGACAACTTCAGCTACAGCCCGACCCACAAGGGTCGCGTGGGCGAAGAGGCCCTGTCGCCATTGCTCCAGGGCGAACTCAACGAGATGGAGAGTGCCGCGACGCTCATCTTCGAGGATGGCCTGATGCGCTACCGCACCGGAGTGGCGGCCTTGGAAGAACAGGGAATCATCTTCAAGCCGCTGGACTTGGCTACGAGGGAACATGAGGAGTTGCTGCGGGAATACTTCATGACCCGCGTCGTGCCGGTCGAGACCGATGTGTTCACGGCTCGGCACGCTGCACTCTGGGACTCCGGCACTCTCATCCATGTGCCGCGCAACACCCGGGTCGAGTTGCCACTGCAAATCATCAACTGGCAGGGCGAGGGCCAGGCCGGCCACCACCACACACTGGTGGTTGCGGAGGAAGGCGCCGAGGTAACCGTGATGGACGATCTGTTGGGTGCTCGCCGCGGACTCCAGAACTCCGTTATCGAGATCGTGCAGGAACCCGGTTCCCAGGTGCGCTACATGCATCTTCAGGACCTGGACATGTCGGCCTGGAACCTGATGCACGGCCGGGCCCATCTGGAGCGGGATGCGGATCTCCGCTGGATCCAGGTCAGCTGGGGCAGCATGCTGACCAAGGCGTTTTTGGATCTGGTGTTGAGGGGCCCGGGTGGTCATGCCGACCTGCTGGGCATCTACTTTCCGACCGGACGACAGCACATCGACCATCAGACTCTGCAGCTGCACGAGGCGCCGCACTGCTTCAGTGATCTGCTGTTCAACGGTGCGCTCAAGGATCGGGCACGCAGTGTCTACATGGGGAGCATCCGCGTTACCCCAGAGGCACAGCAGACGGATGCCTTCCAGCGGAACGGCAACCTATTGCTTGACTCCAGTACCCGGGCCGACAGCATTCCGGGGCTGGAAATCGAGGCGAACGACGTGCGCTGCACGCACGCGGCCACGGCCGCCCAGGTCGAGGACGAGTACGTCTTCTACCTGATGGCGCGCGGCCTCTCGCGTCCGCAGGCGGAACGGCTGATCGTGCAGGGATTCTTCCAGGCCGTGCTGGAGCGCGTGCCGGTGGAGTCCGTGGTGCACAAGCTGGAACAGGTGATTGAACGCAAGATTGGCGGTTGAGCGATGGCCACTTCCCGTAACCTGAACGGTCGTGCGGCGGTAGCCGCCGACGAAACCCTGGACTGGGCCGCCGTGCGCTCCCAGTTCCCAATCATGGAACGCAAGGTCCAGGGCGGCATTCCGCTCGTGTATCTGGACAACGCGGCGTCCAGCCAAAAGCCTGCGGCGGTCCTGGAGGCGATGTCCCGCTACTACCGCACGAGCCACGCCAATGTCCACCGCGGCGTGCATACGCTGAGCGAGGAGGCCACGGTGCTCTACGAGGAGGCGCGCCAGAATGCGGGTCGACTGATCAACGCGCCCAGCAGCCGAGAGTGTGTCTACGTTCGCAACACCACGGAAGGCATCAATCTGGTGGCCGGGTCCTGGGGCCGGGCCAACCTGGGACCGGGCGACATGGTGGTCACCACCACCATGGAGCACCACAGCAACATTGTGCCGTGGCAGATTCTGCAGGCGGAACGGGGTTTCGACCTTCGGTATGTGCCCGTGACCCCCGAAGGGCACTTGGATCGGGGCGTGTTTGGTTCCCTGATGGCCGAGGAGCCGAAGCTGGTTTGCTTCACCCATGTAAGCAACGTGCTCGGCACCATCAACCCGGTGGCCGAACTGACGGCGGAGGCCCATGCCGCGGGCGCCTTGGTGTTGGTGGACGGTGCGCAGGGAGTGCCGCATCTGCCGGTGGACGTGCAAGCGCTCGGGGTCGACTTCTACGCCTACAGCGGACACAAAATGTGCGGTCCGACCGGCATCGGTCTCCTGTGGGCACGACGCGAGCTGCTGCATGCAATGCCTCCCTGGATGGGCGGCGGTGAGATGATCCGGGAGGTCACACTGGAAGGCAGCCGCTGGAATGAACTTCCCTACAAGTTTGAGGCGGGAACCCCGGCCATTGCCGAGGCCGTGGGCCTGGGGGCCGCGGCGGCATACCTGATGGACCTGGGCATGGACAATGTGGCCAGCCACGGTGCCTATTTGACCAACTATGCCTACAACCAGCTGGTCGAAATCGAGGGCGTGCACATTCTGGGACCGGGCCCGGAGGATCGGATGGGCCTGGTGTCCTTCCACGTGGATGAAGTCCATCCGCACGACCTCGCGGCCATCCTCGATTTGGATGGCGTGGCGATCCGAGCCGGTCATCACTGCGCCCAGCCACTGCATCGGTCCCTGGACCTGATTGCGAGTGCGCGGGCCAGCTTCTACCTTTACAACACCGAGTCCGAGATCGATCGCCTGGCAGCCGGCATCGAACGGGCTCGTCGGATTTTCTGACCGGAGCGTTCCACGCCATGGATCAACTGTACCGTGAAGCGATCATCGATCACTACAAGCATCCGCGCCATTACGGCTGCCTGGAGGCTCCGGACTACAAGGCTCACGACCTGAATCCCTTTTGCGGCGACGAACTGACGATCGAGCTCAGGGTCGACGAAGAGGGGATCATTAGGGGTGTGGCCTTCGATGGCAAGGGCTGTGCCATTAGCCTGGCCTCGGCCTCCATGCTGATGGAGGAGATCCTCCATGAAAGCCTCGATGAGGTGAAGACCTGGACGCGCGATGACATCCTGGACATGCTGGGCATCGAAATTGGCCCCGTGCGCATGAAGTGCGCGCTGCTGTCGCTGAAGGTGCTCAAGAAGGGCATCTACGGCCTGGACCAACTGGAAGAAGAGGAACTCGACTGATGGGCGCAACCGCCGACATGAACGGCTTTGTGAAAGTGGCCACGCTGGCCGAGGTTCCAGAGGGCTATCCCCACTTGGTCGAGGTGGGGCTGAGCCGCATCGCCCTGTTCAACCTGAGCGGGGAGATTCATGCCCTGGAGGACATGTGCACGCACGACGGAGGCCCGTTGGTGGAGGGCGACCTCATCGACGGCCAGGAGGTGCAGTGTCCGCGGCACGGGGCCCGATTTGACATCAGGACCGGGGCGGCGCTGTGCATGCCGGCCTTTCAACCGGCCGTCCGGTACGAGACGCGGGTGGACGGAACCGACATCTGGGTGGCCGTGCCCGACTGAACGGGAGCGGTTCGGCCCAACCAAGACACTGCAAGGAGCAACGCCATGCCCGACAAGGACGCGGTCCTGAACGTGCTGCAGGAAAACGTCATGGACCCGGAACTGATGATGAACATCGTCGATCTGGGTCTGATCTACGATGTGGAAATGGCCAGTGAAACGGTGGCCGACGTCACGATGACTCTGACCAGCCCGGGATGCCCGGCCGGTCCGCAGATCATCAAGTCGGTGCAGGACGAGGCGCAGAAGGCCTTCCCGGAACTGGAAACGGTGAACGTGCATCTGGTGTGGACGCCTTTCTGGTCGCCCGACATGATGTCCGACGAGGCCAAGGACGAACTGGGCATCTACTGACGGCACACCCGGGCTCCGAGCCGGGTACGTGTTGGCCCGGCGGACCAAACAGGGTGGGGCGATCCGAAGAGGCGCGGCGATGGCCGCGCCCGACGATGGTATTGACCCGCGGGCCGTGGATGGCCTGTGGCTTGGAGTGCCGACGGTACCTGGTGCGCAGCGAGCACACCAGGGCCTGAGGCAGGGGCAATGGAGCTTTTTCACCCGGAGGTGCCGATGCCGGGTGCAGACCAACATTAACGAAACCGGAGCAGCGTCGTCTGTCTTCGGGGTACATTCGCCTTCCTGACCGTGTACTACGATGCGGTTATAGAACGTCGCACAAGGCAGGGGGTAGCCATGACTATGAATGATGTCGTCGAAGACGGCGCCATCAATATCCTGTCCCAGCCCATTCTGGTTCCATTGGATGGGTCCGATGTGGCAACAGGCATCCTTCCCTACGTTTTGCAAATTGCCGGGAAGGCCAACACTCCCCTCGTGTTGTTTACTGCTGTTGATCCCGATGCCATCGACTGTCCCGCCTCGGTCATGTCCGCCGAGTCTCCGTCGGCTGGGGAACCCACGGCCGTATGCCGGGTCCGGATTGAGGAAAGTTCCCGGGTGCATGCCCAGGACACCTTGCACGGGGTTGCCGCCCGTCTGAAGGATGATGGGATGGAGGCAAAGGCCACCGTTACCATCGGAGATCCTGCCGAGGAGATTTTGCGCGTTGCCGAGGCAGAAGGGTGCGGCCTGATTGCGATGTCAACCCATGGCCGAAACCCGATCGGCCGCAGCATCCTGGGCAGCATCACCGACAGGGTGATCCGTGCCTCCAACATTCCGGTGCTGACCGTGACTCCGGTGAGGGCGAGGAAGAACCGGGAGGAAGGTGCACCTCTAACCACCATCGTTGCGCCTCTCGACGGATCCGAGCTCTCACAACGTGCACTGCCCTATGTTGAGCGGTTGGCCCGTATTCTTTCAATGGAGGTCCTGCTTACCAGGGTAGTTAGAACGGAGTACCCCGTCTACACCGACACTGAATTGGGCTTTTGGGTGCCCGAATTCAGAGAGGAAATGAACTGGGAAGCCACCGAATATCTGGAACAGGTTGCGCAACATCTCAGAGACAAGGGATTGACAGTCCGGAGTCAGGTACTGGCAGGGCCGGCAGCTCGGGCTCTCCTGAACTTGGCACACAAGACGCCCCAAAACCTGATCGCGATGATCACCCGCGGACGTACCGGACTCTCAAGATGGATGATGGGCAGTGTGGCGTCGACCCTGGTGAGACGTTCCGGAGCCCCGGTACTGGTCCTCCCTGCCAGACTTCCCGCGCGCCCGTGGCTTCCGGTTGCCGCTCCCGGAGCGGCAAAAGCGCTGGTGTCCGCACACCTGTCCCCGGGCATCGGACGCGGACAGCCCGTGGTGTCCCGCGGCTAGACGCATCTTTCCGCCAGTTGTTTTCCGCGTTAGCGCGGCGCGTCTGTGGGGGCCGGCAGGTTCGTTGCCCGACGGGCCCCGTACCCCGGCCTTCCGCAGTGGCCGGATCCAATCAGGGTTCGGCCACCGGGAACTTGGGAGTCGACGCGCCTTGGGTTTCCTGGTTGCGCAAGATCGATATCTGAAGTGGTTTATGGCTGCCCAACCGCACTCCATAGTTCGTCGCGGCGGTGTCTGACCGTTTCCTGAACCTGCACCAGAAGGTCGGCCTGGGCCGTGCCGCTGCTGGCTTGCGCAATCAAGATGTGGGCCTCCAGCCACCAGTACAGCTTCTCGTATTCGCCAAGTACCGGATTGTGAACCTCCTGGCCAACTTGCCAGTCCCGCGAGGCCTTCAGCAGCGGCTGGAACATTCTTCCCGCATTGAGTTCGCGTGCCAGAGTGGCATTGGGTAGGTGGGCCGCCAGCCAATTGTGGACGTCCGGTCCCTCCCACGGGCCGATGTCAATGGACCTCGCCACCGGTTCCGGTGGCTGGAAGTTCCACAGACGCTGGATTTCCGCCTGGTACAGGTCGGGGTAGGCCGGAACATTCGCGCCTGATGTACCGCGCAGACGAATCTCGTCGCGGATGACCAGGTTGTTCATTGTGTTGTGCAGGAACCCAAAGAAGGCCTGGATTGGAACCTGCACCGGCTCTTCAAGGAACCTGCCCTGTGGTGCCGGCCCGTTGCGCGCCGGCACCTGCGGCAACCCGGACCAAGCCGTGATGCCGGACACGATGTTGAAGGCGAACAGTAGGGGCTCGTCCTCGTTTGCGGCCAACACGGCAATGACGGATGCATCCGGACCGAAGCCGAGGATCTCTGCCGTCAGGCCCTGATCCAGCGGCAGGGGTGCGTGTCCACAACCGCTGAATCGCAGGCGACGCCACAGGGTCCGGGTCCGGACCTGGCGTTGAGGATGCAAATAGAGGCTGTGCATCAGGCAGTAGAGTGTGCCTTCCGCCGCGGCGGAAGGCAGTGCCCCCAAGTGATCGAGTGCTTCCTCCGCGACGATATCCACCGGGTTCAGGGCCATGGCGGCCAGGACCGCGCAGGCGTCGGGCTCCGACAGGTACCGCAGCACTTGGTGAACACGGGCGCGCTGGTCCGGCTCAATCTCGGCAAACTGCCGGGCATACTCCACCAGGACGGCCGGGAATTGGGTCCGGGCCGACAGCGCCTCCCTGAGACTTGCCAGAATCACCTCGTTTTGGTCGCCGACATCCTCTAGGTATGACGTTTCCACTTCGGTTTCGAGGTAGGTTTCCAGAAGCGTAGCGGCGGAGAGGCGTGCCTGGGATGATCGTCGACTGTTGAGGATCACGGCGTTGAGGACCTCGACTGCCCGTTGGCGATCAAGACGCCTCACGATCCGCCCGAGTGTGTTGCGCGTCTTGAAGTCCGCGTCGTCCAGAAAATCCACAACTCCCTCCAGAATGATTTCCGGATGCAAACGGCCGATCAGATCGTCGAGGCGCCGCTTGAATTCCTGATCCGACGCGACCGCGGTCATCCGCACAATGGCGGATCGGACATCGTCCGGTGGGGACTGGCTGTTCATGAATGCGGGTTGGGGTCTTGTCGGGAACTCGGGTGGAACAGCGTGCTCGAATCCCATGGGTTTACGGGACCGTGAGGGCCGGACATCCGGGTTCCGATGCACGTGGGAGCCACCGGTCCAGTCCTGCATTATCTATCTTGGAGCCGGCCGATCTGTGATCGGCAGTACCTGAAGCATCCCATCTGCGGTGGAGGATCCTGAGCGGTGCACGTGCATGGTTCGGAAGAGAGGATAATTTCCTTGTTGCGCCGCGGCACGCTTTCGGATTGCCGAGTTTGCGCGGCGGTTCTGCAACAACCCTTCCCGCCAACATCCAATCAATCAGATAGTTCCATGAAAGATGTGTATCAGGTTTGTCTGCTTGGCTGCGGTCACCGGGGCAGGGCCCAGGCGAGGGCCTACAAGGCCCATCCGCGCATGAATCTGCGCGCCTTGTGCGACATCGATCGGGATCGGCTGAACCAGTTGGGGGCGAAGTTGGGAGTGTCCTCTTTGTACGCCGACTTGGATGAAATGATCCGCAAGGAATGTCCGGACATCGTCCTGATTCCGACTGCCACCCAGTTTCATTTCCCCTTGACCAAGCGGGTCTTGGAACACGGATGCCACATCGATGTGGAAAAGCCGATCAGCGAACATCTCGACCAAGCCGACGAATTGTTAAGTCTTGCGAGCAGCCGCAAACTGCGGATTGCGGTGCATCACCAATGGCGGACCGCGCCGGCTGCGGCCGCGATTGCCAAGGCATTGCAGGCGGGCCGCATCGGCAAGTTGCGCTACATGTATGCCAGCGGCAAGGGATACTACGGAGGCTATGGTCTGCCCAACATCGGCACCCACCTCCTGAACATGCTCTTCGAATTGGCCGGCCGCGTCCGAACGGTTTCGGCCAGCGTGCTGACCGACGGGCGCGACATTGGCCCGGAGGACGTGTTGCATTCTCCTGCCGGCATGGGCATTGTGGCCGGCGAAAATGTGACCGCCCTGCTGGAATTCGAGAACGGAGTCTGCGCCACCCTGTTGCAACACCGCTTTGAGACGATGGATCTCAATGCCCATGTGGTCGAGGTGTACGGTTCCGAGGGGCGGCTTCTGTGGCGGCCACACGGTGCCTTTTGGCTGCCTTCCCCGGCAATCCCTCCCGGTCCGAACCTCAGCAACCCGCCCGGAGAAAACGCCCACTGGGAACCGCTGGAACCTCTTGTTCCCGACACTTGGGATCCGGGCATGGACTGTCAGGTGGACGAGTACACCTTTGTGGACCACTATGTGCGGGCCCTGGACGAAGATCGGGATCATCCCAGCAGCGGACAGGAAGGTCGCCACGTCCTGGAGGTGATCAATGCCATTTTCCTGTCCGCGGTGGAGCGTCGGCTGGTTTCCATTGCGGGTTTGCCGCGCAGTCATCCTCTGGTTGAGTTCAGGAAGGCCGCGGGCCTGTCGCCCGAACCGGACCCCGTACCCTTCAATCCCTGGGAGTGGCTGGCAGCCGAGGATCGGCGTCTGGGGCGCTAAGGGGCCGGTGTTCGACTACACCTGTGACCGGTGCCAATCGATCAAACTCCAATCCGGTCGTTCCGTTAAGGCCGCAGGATGATGTCACCTGGACTCGTCATCGGTATGACTGCCGGATTCATATGTCTACCGTTGGCACTGTGCTGTACGGACCGTATGCACAGTTTCGTGACAGTTATTGTGATGGTAGACGGGTTCCGGGAGATTGAGGCCAGATCCTCCGGCAGCAACAACGAGTTGCTAGGCTACACTAGGTAGGTTTCACGGAATGCGATTTCCCAATCCATTTCATTCAGAGGTGATAGGACGACATGCAGGAATCGGATCATGAACGCGGAAACCGGAGCCGGGATGTGAGAGACGACCAGGATGAGTCGTGCAGACAAGCGGCTTCAGCTGATACCGAGTCCCACTTCAGGGCACCAGCCAAAGCAATGCCAAACGGCATGCTCGATATGTCGTCCAATGAGGTCGGCCTGAGGTCCAAGCATCCCGCATACGATGACCGAGAAGAAGGGACCGCTGCCGGGGAGGGGGTTGAGAAGGAGCAGTTGGAGGATGTATCCGGCACTGCGGCCATTGATGATCCCTTTGATCCAACGAGGATCAAGATTTCAACAAAGCAGCCGACTGTGGATTTGGTTATCGATAGGATACACCACCAAGAAATCACCCTTCAGCCAGACTTCCAGCGAAGCGATGACGTGTGGCCGCGGACGACACGCAGTCGTTTGATAGAATCGCTGCTCCTCCGGATTCCCCTTCCAGTTTTCTATATGGCGGCTGACGAGGATGATAACTGGAAAGTCGTGGATGGATTGCAGAGGTTGAGTGCGTTGCGCGACTTTATTTTAAAAAAAACGCTGCGTCTACGAAAGTTGGAGTACTTGAGTCAGTTTGACGGTCATTCCTTTGATGATCTTCCGCGTCCGATGCAGCGCCGGATCACCGAGACTCAACTTTCCTGTCATGTTATCGAGCCTGGCACGCCGCCTGAAGTGATGTTCAACGTTTTCAAACGAATCAACACCGAGGGGAGGCCATTAGTGGGACAGGAAATTCGCCATGCGCTGAATCCGGGTCCAGCCCGCGATCTTCTCGAGGAACTGGCCCGTTCGGATGAATTCCTGACAGCAACCGACGGTACGGTCAACCCGAAGCGGATGGCGGATCGGGAATGTGTACTGCGCTTTCTGGCCTTCCGATCCTTGGGAGAAGCGAAATATGGAGGTAAGCTTGATGATTTTCTGATGAGTGCGATGAGGTTTCTGAACAGCGTACCGGAACAACACACGTCATTGGAGGATGACTTCCGTCGTGCCATGTTGCTAGCGTCGGACATCTTTGGACGAGAGGCCTTTCGAAAGCCGAATCGACCAGGATATGCAGCACGATGGAGGAGTCCCATAAACAAGCCCCTTTTCGAGAGTATCTCGGTGGTCTTAGCCGAAGTTTCTGATGAGCATATCGAAGAACTAAGGAGGCGGAAGGTGGAGATTGTCGAAGACCTCGCGCAGCTGATGCATGCGGATGTAGAATTCCTCGAGAGCATCACTGTGGGGACTCAGACGACGAGACAGGTAACGATCCGTTTTGAGCGAATGCGGAAGATGTTACGGGGAGCTTTGCCGTGATCGATCATGTTCGCCTAAGAAACTTCAAGTGCTTTCGAAACGAGACGATTCCCTTTGGTGGACTGACCATTCTTGCTGGTCTCAACGGTGCTGGCAAGAGCAGTGTGATTCAGGCCGTATTGGCACTCCGCCAGCGATGGGGGCCAATGCCGGTGTCACCGTGGCGTGGTTCTCTGGTGAATCTTGGGCGGTTCAGTGATGTGCTTCATAGCGATGCTCCAGACGACTCGGTTCGGATCGAGGCATCCTTCTTTGAGAAAAAGGGCAAGGCGTGTCTTGAGGTGGACCCGCCCCCGCGCGGTGGCGAGAGTGAAGCCACAGAGGTAAACGCCGATGCCGAGAAGTGGTTTCAAGGAGACGTTTTCTATCTGTCCGCCGATCGGCTTGGTCCGCGCCATACGCTGCCTTACTTGGAAGAGGGACACGTTTCGGCTACACCCTTGGGGACACGTGGGGAGCATGTGCTTTGGTATCTAGACAAGTTCGGTGATTCCCCGGTCCACCGTCGCGTTCGACATCCTGCCGATCCCAAGAACACCCTCGCGGCCCAGACGAGTGCGTGGCTGAGTGTCATCAGCCCGGGGGCTGAGCTGCAGATCAAGGTAATTCCCGAGGCTGATCAGGCGGTTGCAACCTTTCAATATGCCAGACCCAGTGATGTGTCCAGTTCTCCGTTTCGCGCAGGAAACGTGGGGTTCGGGTTGAGTTACGGGCTTTCCCCGATCGTTGCCCTGCTGGCTCCGAAGCGCAATGTCCAAAGTGCCATCGATCACCTTGTCATCATTGAGAATCCGGAGGCACATCTGCATCCCGCCGGTCAAACTTCGCTGTCCGAACTGGCGTCCCGCACGGTTGCGGGCGGGGCCCAAGTGATTCTGGAGACTCACAGTGACCATGTGTTGGATGGTGTGCGCCTCGCGGTACGCGACGGTATCCTATCTCCTGACCAAGTGGTCATTCACTACTTCGAGCGGAAAGGGCTTGAGGTGCGGGTTACCACTCCCATGCTGGCTTCCAACGGCCAGTTGGATGTCTGGCCCGTGGGATTCTTCGATCAGCATGAACGGAATCTGTCCCGGCTGATCAGTCTTGTGGCTCCTACTGGAGGCTCGGCCTAGGTTTTACCGTGACATCCGACGGATCGCAGCTCTGGTTGGTCTTCAACGAACTGTCGGCCCGCGTCTCGGCTCCTGTCATTCACCAGGGCCGCAGACGCATGGACGAGATGGTCTTCGCGGTGGCAACCATGATGGCAGGTCGCTCTGCGACGTTGGTGATGGTTGGGGAACCCAATCTCTGGGCAGCCGAACTGGCACCCGGATACACTGTGACGAACTGGCTGTCGGAAACGGATCGTGATCGGAAGAGTCTCCTGCTCCGCATTGCCAGCAAGTACGACTTTCCGGAAGAGGTGGACAAGGCACTGCGCGATCGATTCTACTTGTCGGAGTTCGCCATCTCTCAAGAAACTCATGGCGAAGCAGGAAACCGTGTGGAGGCCAAGGGACTTGGTGCCGCCTATCTGTTGGCGGGAATTGGGATCAGCCTGCGATCCGAGGACCGATGGTGCCGAATTCGGATTCCACTGCAGCGCATGTGGTTCGATGAAGACAGCCAGGAGCAGTCGGACAAGGTTGAAGCCCTCAACCTGTCCAGGTTTTCCCAAGTTGAGGACCTGTCGGAACTCCGGCTCGAACGGAGCAGGCGAGAGCTACGAGATGACCCGTTGACTCTGGCCGACAGAAAGCATGAATGTTTCCCACATTTGGGGTTCGGCCGCGACGTGGATGGTCATCTGGCAGTGCTTCCGCGTGAGATTCTGGGAGTGGTGGTCGGGAAGCTGGTAGCTCTGGACGCCGCGTCCCGTACATGGCGACTTGACCCGACGAAGATCTTTCCGGAGCTGCCCAAGTGCCATGATGAGAGCAAGCCAACCATGCAACAGTTCGGCGATCAGCGCAGGTTTCGAGACCCGAATGGTGATTCCGTTTCGTACCGCCTTCACGCCATGGTGGGTTCCGCCTACCGGATCCATCTGCGCGTGATCCCCGCAACTCGTGGGATTGAAATTGGTTACATTGGCCGCCATCTGGATACAGTCAGATACCATTGAACACGAGTGCTGGTTGCGCGGCCTCCTTTGCGGTGCATCCCGGTGCACCCATCCACGAGCCGGCCAATAGCGGCGTAGTGAGGCGTATGGCCGCTCGATACCAGTGCGCAAACAGGCCGCGTTGCCAGACTCCCTCCGCAAACTCATCCAATGCCTACGAGAACCCAACTCTCTCACTACGGTATTGCGGAACGCCAATTGGGACTCCACATTGTCGGGGCCATCTGTCTGGAGATCACTCTGGGGACCAACGTCGGAACCTTGAACCCGACTGGTGACATCGGGCAAATTCGAACCGAATCAAGGCAAATCGATCCAATCTGGTTTACAATTCCGGTCCCAGCGCGGAGGCGTGGTGTAGCGGTTAGCATATCGGCCTGTCAAGCCGAAGGTCGCGGGTTCAAATCCCGTCGTCTCCGCCAGGTGAAGAGAGGGGACCGAAGTCGGTCCCCTCTCTGCTTTTGCACGGATCGGCTCTGTCGGTTTGGAGTTGGGTCAATCCGGAACGTTCCGAGCCAGTTCATCGAGCCAGACGGTGGCCGGGGAGTCGCTGGGTGCGCGCCAATCGCCGCGGGGCGACAGGGAACCGCCCGAACCCACCTTGGGACTGTTGGGTACGGCCGTGCGCTTGAACTGCGATATCTGAAAGAACCGGAACAGGAACACCTTTAGCCAGCGCTTGATCTCCGCCAGCGAGTACTCGTTGCGCGCATCCTCGGCCAGAAACTCCGGCCAGGCCCCCCTGCCGCGGTCCCCCCAGGCCTGCAGGGCGAGCCAGGCCACCTTGGATGGGGCATGGCCGAAGCGGGAGATGTAATAGAGGTGGAAGTCCTGTAGTTCGTAGGGGCCGATCGTCTCCTCGGTCTTCTGGGCCGGTTGGTTGTCGCCATCGCCTCCCGGCACAAGTTCCGGGGAGATCTCGGTGTCCAGGATGCGCTGCAGCACGGCACCGGTTGCCTCATCGAACTGCCCCGAGTGGATGTTCCAGCGGATCAGATGCTGAATCAGGGTCTTGGGCACGGAGCCGTTGACGTTGTAGTGGCTCATCTGGTCGCCTACGCCGTAGGTGGCCCAACCCAGTGCCAGTTCGCTCAGGTCACCGGTACCGACCACCAAGGCGTCGTGGTGGTTGGCCAGTCTGAACAGATGGGACGTTCGTTCTCCCGCCTGCACGTTTTCGAAGGTGATGTCGTACTCCGCTTCCTCTTCGGCAAACGGGTGTTCCAAGTCCCGAAACATCTGCATGGAGCTGGGAACGATGTCGATCTCCCTGGCCGAAACCCCAAGGGCGTTCATCAGGGCATGGGCGTTGGACCGGGTACCGGCAGTCGTGGCGAACCCCGGCATGGTGTAGGCCAGGATGTCCGTGCGCGGCAGGTCCAGGGTGTCCATGGTCTTGGCCGAAACAATCAGGGCCTGGGTTGAGTCCAGGCCGCCGGACACACCTATGACGAGTTTGCGGATCCCGGTCGCCTCAAGCCGCTGTGCCAGCCCCGACACCTGGATGTTGTATACCTCTGCCGCGCGTTCGTGGCGTTCGGTCCGGCTGCTGGGCACATACGGGAACCGTTCGATCGCACGCAACAGGCCGCGGGCATGGTCGGGCGGGTCCCAACGGAAGGTCACTGTTTCCATGCGCGCCACGGCTTCGCGGTGGATGCGGGCACTGTCTCCGAAACTGGTCAGCCGCATGCGGTCCTGGACGAGTTGCCGACAATCCAGATCCACCAGGGTTGTGTGGCTGTCGTGCCGAAACCGTTCAGATTCCGCCAGCAGCCGGCCGTTTTCGTAGGCAATGGCATGTCCGTCCCAGGCCATGTCCGTGGTTGACTCGCCCCAGCCGGCGGCGGCATATAGGTAGGCGGCAATGCAACGGCCGGAATGGGCCGCGCACAACTGGTGGCGCCAGGCGCCCTTGCCCGTCGTGATGTTGCTGGCCGACAGGTTGGTCAGAATCGTAGCCCCGGCCAGCGCCGCGTGGGAACTGGGTGGGATGGGTGTCCACACGTCCTCGCAAATCTCGACGTGGAACGTGATGTCGGGCATCCCGTCGGCGGCAAAGAGCAGGTGGTTGCCGAAGGGAACGGTTTGGCCCAGAAGGTCGGCTTGGGTCCGATGGGTGTGGCTGGCCGAGGTGAAGTGTCGTTTTTCGTAGAACTCCCGGTAGTTGGGCAGGTAGGTCTTGGGTACCACGCCCAGGATAGTGCCCGACTGGAACACGACCGCACAGTTGAAGAGGTGGCCGCCGAAGCGCAGGGGTGCTCCGACAATGCCAACGGTAGGCAGATCGCGGGAGGTGGCCAAGAGTCCGTTCAGGCTGTCGAGAACTCCCTGCAGGAGCGCATCCTGGTGCAGGAGATCATCGATGCTGTAACCGCTGAGCCCGAGTTCCGGGAACAGGGCCAGGACCGCGCCGCGCGCGGTGCATTCCCTAAGGGCCTTCAGGGTTTCCCCGGCGTTCGCGGCGGGGTCCGCGAGCCGTACGCGCGGCGTGCAGAGACCTGCGCGCACGAAACCGTGGCGGTACGGTGAATGGAAATTCAAAACGGGTTGGGGTTGGTCTGGGACGGAGAATTCCGGCCGGGATGGCCGGCCGGCAGATTAGCACAGGGTCCGGGGAAGGTCGGAAGGGGACGGCCGGGGGCTGCAGATCAACAGGTGCAGTCGCAGCTTGTGGAAGCAGTGGGTTTCAATGCAGGATGGGGGTGTGCAACTGCCGGAAAGCCCGAGCCATACCCCCGAAGTGTCCGCAAGTCCGGTAATCCCAGACACCAGCTGCTGCAAACGCGTGGCACAGATTGTGCTGACTGTGCTGCTCCAGTGGCTGGAACTGGCCAGTGGAGGCGGCGTTGTTACTCAGCGGGATGGGAGATCCCCAATCAATCGGCTGCCGACGCGGACAAACATGAATGCCACAGGATGGTGTCTCGACGACCGATCCCAAACCTGACACAGTGTCATTCGACCAACCGCGATCGATTTCCGAAGGACCGCCAGATTCCACCAAGCGACTTGCCGGCTGTCGCCCGTGCCGTTCCGAAGGGTCAGCTCGCGGGGGCGGCACTGCCCAACCGGGTGCGAACGGCCTGGCGCAGGCCGGCCGGATCCGCACCGTATTGAATCCTGAGATCGACAATCGTGTTCACGTCCAGACGGGAGACAAGCCGTTCGTCGCCAAGCAGCAATCGAAGTTCCTCTTCGAACTCTGTTCCGGCTGCAGGCAACAGCATCTCGACCATCAGGTCGACTTTGGCTTGGAAAAGCCCTTCCAGCCGTCCTTCCAGTCGTCCTTCCTGGAGCCCCTCTTGTCGTCCTTCTTCCTTCACCGCGAAGTAGCCGCGCTGGTACTCCTGTGCCGCCATCGCCAACTCCTCAGGAGTGGTAATTTCCCGCAGGTCATAGTGTAGTGCATCCTGGATCGCCCGGTCGTGAGCGCTCTGTTCCGCCCAGGCGAGCATCGTCAACTTCATGAAGTCCACCAGGGCGCGCACCGTATGCGGGTCCGGCAGGGCCGCGACGTTTTCCGGGAATTTTCCGGTCAGCAGTGCGGAGGGGGTCCGCGTACGTTCCGCCTGCACCATCAACTCCAGTTCCTGGGGAAGGTCCCAGGTGCGGAAATTGCCGTGCAGAACATCCATGTATAGGTATGGGAACAAGGGTGCCGGATTGGACACGCGCCCGCCCGTCAGCACGTCCATACCCGGTGGATTCCAAGCTCGTGCCCCGGTGTAGATCAGGAGCAGGCAGGGCAGGGGTGGGGGCCGCCGTCGGCTGAAGTGCTCCGCGCGGTCAAGCGCGACCACCGTGCCGCTGGCATAGGCCAACAGCCTCATCATAATGAGAAAGTCCGGCGCGGACTGCACTTCGCAGGCTAGGAGCACGCTTTCGCCCTGCCGGGTGTGGAAGCGCCAACACCGGTCCTGGATTTGCTCCAGCAGGTCGCCCCACGCCGACAGGTTCCGGACCGTGGGTAGGTCGCGAATGGAGTCCAGGTCGGGATCGCCCAACTCCAGCCGTCGGCAGGCGAGCGAGATCCAGGCCCGTGTAATGCCGTCGTTGTCGAACAATAGCTTGTATTTGCGGTCGGACAGGGCCATGGCATGCGGTTGGGGCGGACAGTTGCTGGATTAATCTTGGCACAAATCACCAAGTACGGCAGGTGAGACGGGCTATGGGACGGATCCGGTTCCGCGTACCGGATCTGCTGTCAAAGCTGTTTCGGATGCTCCTGAATACTTCTCCCTGTGTTAACTCCCACAGCCCGGGTACACCGCCATTCGGGAACTGTCTACCTGAGTCAGGCCCCTGGAGGAACTGTCGAGGATGGAGGTTGTTCCAATCCGGCCACCCTTTCGGGACGGACAACCGCGTGCGTCCGCTCGCAGTTGCAAAACATCCCATGTGAGTGCAGGATCCCTGCATGCACAAACAACTGGTCGTTCCCCCATTGCTCCTGCTGTTGCTGGTGCTGTCTGCTTGTGGGGCCTCAGTGCCGACGACCGGCGACGCGGCTGCCGAAGCTGAAAAAGCCGTGATTTCGTTCTGGTACGACCCGTCGGCGGATGGTGAAGGTGCCACCTGCTACCAGACCACCGTCATTGATCCCTTCAATGAGATGAGCGACACGATCTTCGTGGACGCTGTGGCCCAGCCCGAAACCTGGAATGCCACCCGTATGGCCCTTGCGGCCGGTGAAGGCCCGGATATTGTCCGTACCCCCGGTCCGTCCTTCGTAGTCGAGCTGGCGCAGACCGGTCAACTGCTGCCTTTGGATGACTACGCCGTCTCCGAAGGGTGGGACGACCTGTTTGTCGACTGGGCGCTGAGCCTGGGAGAAGTTGAAGGCACCGTCTACTCGCTGGCCGACGAACTTGAAACCCTAGTCCTGTACTACAACAAGACCCTATTCGAGCAGAAGGGTTGGACCCCGCCCTCCACGGTCGCCGAGCTGTACGAGCTGGCGGCGGTCATTGCGGCGGACGGCATCGTTCCTTTCGCACACACGAATGCCGAGTGGCGTCCGGCCAACGAATGGCATGTGGGCGAGTACTTCAACCATGTGGCAGGTCCGGACCGCGTCTACGAAGCCCTGACCGGCCAGATTTCGTGGACGCACGAGGACTTCGTGACCTCCGTCAAGCTCCTGGACGAAGCACAGCAGAACGGTTGGTTCTCCGGTGGCCTTGAGTTCTACTACACCTTGACCTTCGATCAGGTGCGCGGCATGCTTGGCCGTGGCGAAGCGGCCATGAACATCGAGGCTGCCTGGGTTGCGGCCGATCTCGACACGCTGTATTTCACCGAGGAAAACGGCGGCATGGAGTGGGATTGGGTTCCAACCCCGTCCCAGACTGGCGATCCGATCTACACAATCGGCATAGGCGACACCTGGTCCATCAATCGCAACTCCGAGCATCCGGAAGCGGTGGCCGAGTTTCTGTCCTACAGCTTCTCGCCCGAGAGTCAGGCTGCACTGCTCCGCAACTGCGGCAAGGCTCCCGCCCCCGTTCGGCTGACCGACGACGCCATGGAAGGTGTGGATCCGCGCATTGCGGCCATCTTCATCGACTTGGCGGTGGCTTCCGACAGCGGTGGCTACGGCTACACCACATGGACCTTCTGGCCGCCCAGGAGCGACGCCTACATCTACGGGGAAATCGAAAGGGTTTGGTCCGGCGACATCACGGCCGAGGAGTATCTCCAGGGCCTGGATGATCTGTTCCAGGAGGAGTTCGCTGCCGGGGCCGTCCCACCGATCCCCACACGCCAGTAGTTGCTGTAACACATGGGCGCGGCCAACCGCCCTGCCCCGCCTCAGTTCTCCCTGTCATATATTGGCGGCGGAACACGCGCCTCAACGTTTTCGTGATACAACAAAGGACGCCAAGGAACTGACGGTTTATCCATGCTCCTGACCATCGACTTCTTTCAAGTTCGGAACTTCCATGCCTGATCAAACCTCGCCCAACCTTGTTGAACGAATTACCGGCTCCCTATACGGAGGCGCGATTGGGGATGCCCTGGGCGCCCCGCCGGAAGGCAAGGATCCGGAGGAGATCAAGGAACGCTACGGCGAAATCCTGGATTTTGTGGAGCCTTGGGACGGTCCGTCGGACATCGGCAAGGGGGACGGTCGACATACCGACGACACGCACATGATCCGGCTGCTGTCCGAGATCTACATCGAGCAGGACAAGCGGCTGGACGTCTACGATTTCGCCCACATCATGCCGGGCCGCATCGCGGACGAACCCCGCTTCATTGCGGAGTATGGCCGGGAGGCCACGCTTCTGGAACGGCTGTTTTTCCCGGAGAAGTGGGTGTACATTCGCAATGCCCTGGCCAACGCCGAACCGCGCAGCGCGGGTGCCGGCAACATGGTGAACTGCGGCGCCGCCATGTATGCCGCGCCGGTTGGGATTGTCAACGCGGGCAATCCGGATCTGGCCTACCGGGATGCGATTGACATTTTTTCGGCCCACCAGACCAGTTTTGGGCTTGAGGCTGCGGGCCTGATGGCCGTGTCTGTGTCGGCGGCCTTCATCCCCGGTATCTCCATTGGCGAACTCTTTGACGTGGTTGAGGAACGGGCCCACGAAGGCACCCGCAACTGTCTGACGGCGGTGAGAGAGGCCGTGAAGGGCGTCTCCGATTGGCGTCAAGGCATTTCGGTTGTAAGGGCGGCCATCGCCCCTTACGACACGGCACCGGAGGTGTTTCGGGACCGGGGCAACCGCACCAATGACTGGACGCCCAGCCGTGAGCACAGTATTGAGGAAGTTCCTGCGGCCCTCGGTCTCCTGCTGGTAACCGGTGGCGATTTCGTCAGCGCGGTGCAGGCTTCCGCCAACTACGGGCGGGACTGCGACTCCACGGCCGGCATGGCCGGCAGCATCGCCGGGGCGATGGCGCCCGACACCGTCCCGGGGCATTGGCGCCGGACAGTCGCGGAAGCCAACCGCATGGATCTGGACTCGCTGGCCCGCGGTTTGTCCGACCTGACGCTCAAATTGGCACAGGCCGAGGCGCAACATGCGGCCGAGGTGAACAATCGTCTGACAGCGATGGCATAGGGAAGCATCCGCGGTTCATCCGCCTTGTGGTTACGGTTGCGGATCGGTCCGCACGCGAACATTCCAGTCACAACTCCATTCCCGTTCCATTTGAAGGAGCAACGATCAATGGCATTACAGGCTGACTACGCCGAGCGCGTCTACGCGGGCGTGCTGGGCAAGATTATCGGCGTCTATCTGGGACGCCCGTTTGAAGGCTGGCCCATCGAGATGATCGATGAGCATTTGGGTGAGATCAACTACTACGTGCACGACATGCTGGACGTGCCGCTGGTGGTCACCGACGACGACATTTCGGGGACGTTCACCTTTGTGCGGGCGATGGAGGACTACCACTTCAAGCAGGACCTGTCCGCCCGCGACATCGGCCGCACCTGGCTCAACTACCTGATTGAGGAGCGCACCGTCCTCTGGTGGGGCGGCCTGGGCAACTCGACCGAGCATACGGCCTACCTGCGCCTCAAGAGCGGCATCGACGGGCCGGACAGCGGCTCGATTGAGACCAACGGACAGGTGGTGGCCGAGCAGATCGGATCCCAGATCTTCATCGACGGTTGGGCTCTCATCTATCCCGGAGACCCGGAACGCGCGGCGCGGCTGGCTGCTGAGGCATCCATGGTTTCCCACGGCGGCGAGGCCGTCTATGGCGCCCAGGTGGTGGCAGCCATGGAAGCCCAGGCCTTTGTCGAGAACGACCTGAACAAACTGATTGACACGGCCGTTTCGTTCATTCCCGGTGACAGCGTGATCTATCGAATGATCGACGAACTGCGCGAGTGGCACCAGAAGGAACCGGACTGGCGCAAGGGTCGGGAGCTGATTGCCGGCAAGTACGGGTACGACCAATATGGCGGCAATTGCCATATGGTGCCCAACCACGCCCTCATCATCCATGCGCTGCTGCATGGGGACGACGATTTCCAGAAGAGCCTGATGATTGTCAACACCTGCGGCTGGGACACCGACTGCAACTCCGGCAACGTTGGCTGCCTGCTGGGTATCAAGAACGGCCTGGCCGGCATTGAAGAAAGCGGCCCCGACTGGCGCGGACCGGTCGCGGACCGCATACTGCTGCCCACGGCCGACGGCGGCAATGCCGTAACGGACGCGGTGACGCAGACCACACGCTTGGTAAACATGGGTGCCCGGCTGGCGGGAGAGGAGCCGCCGGTCTACAAGAACGGTGCCCGCTACCATTTCTCGTTCCCCGGTTCGGTGCAGGGGTTCCAGGAGGATCCCGCCCGCGACTCCGTTGGGGTATCGACGGTGCGCAACATCCGGGGCCACAGTGAGAGTGGAGATCGTTCACTGGCCATCCGCTTCCGCGGCATGGGCCTGGGCAAGAACAGCCGGGTTGACACGGATGTCTTTGTGCCGGACCGCGAAACACACGAGTACTTCGCAAACCGCGGCTATGCCTTGTATGCCTCCCCGGCCCTGTATGCAGGGCAAACCGTCAAGGCGCGCCTGGAAGCCTGTCCCCACAACGGCGGCAACCTGATGGCCTGCCTGTATGTGAAGGTGTTCGGCAAGGACGACAAATTGGAGATTGTGCGCTCCGATTGCGTTGAGCTGCAGCCGGGCGGTGTGCACGTCTTCGAGTGGACGATTCCGGACACGGGTGGCAGTCCGGTGGCCAAGGTGGGACTGGAACTCTGCTCCGACAAGGCCCTCAACGGCTATGCCTTCCTGGACTACCTGACCTGGGACGGGGTGCCGGACACGACATTCCGGATCCCGGATGTCTTCACGCGCAAGAACCGGTTCCAGCAGAGCGGGATCATGTGGAAGCATGCCTGGGTGAACGGCGTGGACCACTACGAAAGGTTTTACCCGGAGACATTCCGCATCATCCACAACGAAGGCATGGGCTTGTTGATGACGGGCTGCCGGGAGTGGGACGGCTACCAGGTGCAGGCTGACGTGACCCCGCACATGGTGAAGAGCTGCGGTGTGGGCGTCAACGTCCACGGCATGAAGCGGTACGTGGGTTTCCTGCTGACCGCCGACGGCAAGGCGCGGCTGGTCCACGCGTTCGACGGCGACGAACAGGTGTTGGCCGAGACGGACTATCCAGTTGAATTCGGGCAGACCTACGAAGTGGCTGTCAGCACCAAGGACGGACGCATTGCGTGTTCCGTGGATGGCGCGGAAGTACTGTCCGGGGACGTACCGGACCAGGGCCTGCGGTCCGGCGGTGTCGCGCTGCTGATTGAGGAGGGCCGGACGGCCACCCAACAGGTGCGCATCCAGCCTGTCTGACGTTGGACGGTGCAGGATCTGGAAAACCAGGTCCTTGTTTTTGACATAAGGCAGTGGGGTGCCGGTTTTGCCGGCGTCCCGCTGCCACTGGTGTGCCTGATGCCGGCTCCACTGTGGTGGATGGGTCCGGTAACGCTTGCAGGGAGCAGGGTTTGGGTGCAGCTGGTCTTCCGGAAATCGCGACGTTTGCGGAAGAATGCTTCAGCGTGTGGTGACAAACCGGTGCAGTGTAAGCATGATGTTCCGCAGTGCCCCCAGACGCATGGTTTCGAAGCCGTGGCTGTTGCTGCAAACCCAACCGAAGCACAAAGCCCGTTCAGCCAAACCGGCCGTGTAGGCGATGGAAGCATCACTGGCGGCACGTTCATATACGACAGTCTGAAGATCGACATCCACTTCGCGACCCGCCGCCAATAGTTCCAGGATTAGTCCGTGGTCATAGTGGCCATGGGAATCCTTACTCCAAATCGCGGGCCGATCATCCATTTGCAACGGAGTGCCGGGAGGGGTTGGAGCCAAATCAAGGGCAATGATGGCTTCCGGCGCCTTCATCCGGGCAAGGTTTTTCATACCCCAACCTCCTACTTCCTCGTTATGCGTGAAAGCAAAGAGACTGGGATGGAGCGGTTTCTCCCCCGTGGCCTGCATGTGAGCCAACAGCTCCAGAAGCAAGGCACATGCCATCCGATCATCGAACGACCAGGCAGCCACCATGGGATTGTCGGGACTGCCGAAAAGGTAAGGCCCCCGCCGGGAAGCATGGAGGACCGCCAGTGAACCGGGCCGTACCCCGGCTTCCGCCAATTCCGTCTCGGTCATGCCTGTGGTTATCCATACGCCTTCCCAGCCTACGGGTTTGCGTTCGGACAGGGGGATGTGCATGGAACCCATGCTGAATATGCCGACCACGGACTCCTTGTCCCCCAGGATCTCCACGGGACCTTCCCCCAGCTTCCAGGGATAGAGACTGCCGGACCGGGCGACTTCCAAGTCCCCGGATGGACGGATCCGGGTCACGACGATGGCGATTTCATCCATGTGGGCGGCATAGCACCAGAGGGGCAGTTCCGGATCGCGGCCCGGAATTTCCACCATTACATTGCCACCGGCATCCCTTTCGGGTTGCAGTCCCATCGCCTGGAGTTGTTCGCAGATTGTGGCGGCGATTTGGTGTTCCCGGCTGGAAGGCGCCGGAATGCAGACCAGTGAGCGAAAACGCTCCAGCACTTCGTGAGAGAGAGTTGGTCTCTGCAGGCTGTGCGACATAAATTCAAACTCCTGGCAAATTCAGACAACTGATTGTTTCGACGGGACCAGGGTGCCGGTCGTTCCTCAATGCCTCAGCGGTGCCAGCTTCCTTCCAGGGAGCGGTTTTGAAGTTGGCGTTGCAGGTGGTTGACCAGATTGGGTTCCTGATCCGCAATATTGCGACACTCTCCGGGATCCTCGACGAGGTCATAGAGTTCCGTTTGGCTGTTCCAGTTGAGGATCAGCTTGTGCGTGTCCGTGCGGAGCGAGGTGAAGCCGCGCAACTGTGACATGGCGTTGTCACGGTGCGGTGTGCCGGGATCCCTGACTGTTGGCATCAGTGACTTGGCATCCAACGAGTTGGCCTCCGATCCCAGGTAGGGAACCCCTGCAAGTTCGCAGATGGTTGGGTTGATGTCCGACAGTTCCGCTAATGTGTCGCGGGTTTCTCTGGCCGGAATGCCGGGACCGGATAGGATCAGGGGAACGCGCAACGACGCTTCGTAGGCGACGCTCTTGGTGTACAGACCGTGGTCGCCCAGCATTTCACCATGGTCCGAGGCAAAGATCACTATCGTGTTGTCCAGCATGCCCCGCTGTGCAAGGGTGTTCAGCATCTCGCCAACCCAGTGATCGATCAGGGAGATGTTGGCGGCGTACTGGCGGCGCGTCTGGAGGATTTCCTTAGGGCTCATGTCCAGCCTGCGGCGTTGGACCCAAGCAGGTTTGTCGGTCCCGTCGCTCTCAATGGGTTCCGGCATGTCCGAAGTGCGGTACCGCTTCGCCCATGAGGTGGGAGGGTCGAAGGGATCGTGCGGTCCGACGAAGGAGACAAACATGTGCCAGGGTGCATCCTGGGGTGTGTCCTGGAGCCATTGGTTGGCTCGTTCCCCCACGTAGGTGTCCGAGTGAAGCTCTTCGGGTAGTACGGAGTCGTGGGAGGCGTCCTTAATCCAGCCGTGGTCATTGCGGCTCTGGTAGTCGTTGACGAATGCGTCGAACTGCCCCTTCTCCCGGAGCATGAAGCCGTACGGTCCTTGCGGTGTGTCGGAACGGCCCGCGTGCATCTTGCCTTCGATTTCGCAGGGGTCCGTGAAGCCCCATTGGTAGTTGCAGGCCCGGGTGCCATGCCGCCCGTTGTATCCGGCTGGTTTGGCCAAGTCCAGCTTGCCGGCCGAAGCCACCCTGTAGCCGTGGTCCCTGAGACGTTGATAGTAGGTGGGGATGCGGAGCGGCAGATAGCTGCTGTTGTCCACTGCACCCATGCGCCAGGGATGGAGGCCGGACGCGAGTGAGATGCGCGACGGGGCGCAGACCGGGGCATTCACGCAGCAGTGGGTGAACCGCGTGCCCTGCTGGGCGAGGTGATCGATATGCGGAGTGGAAACCAAAGGGGTGTCCAGGCCCAGAAAGTCATGACGGTGTTGATCGTCCATTACAAACAGGATGTTGGGGGAAGCTGGCATGTGTGTTAGGTTCCGATGAACGAGACGGTCAGAAGGAGGATCGGTCCACCCGGGATTCTGGCAGGTGTGCCAATAAATCTGGCAAGTGGGATTGAACGAAATCCTCCGATCCAAGGTTGCTGCCGGGTGTCAAGCCGATGGCAGGGCGGGACAGCAGGCGCCGGTGGATGGGAGCCTCAGATGGTTGGTACTCGCAGTTGGAGGACATGGGCTCGTACAACCCTGAAGCGCGATGTTGCTACGATGTCAGACGTTCACACCCGGAACCGGGTCTGTCCTGTGAACAGAGGGAGAGGTTCTGTTTATTCATGTTGCGGAAACCGGCATGGGTTTCTCCGATGCGATTCCGACTGGAACGCACAGGCATCCTCATAGTGAAGCGTCATCGGCACCCTTGGATGTTCGTACAGTTCGTACAACTGCAGCTTGGAGCAGAAGTCTAGTGCGAAAATTCGGTATTTGGACGGCATGAAGATTTACCGTGCCGCTGCGTTTGCGGCCAGGATCGGGGTCCATAAGAACACGGTCAAGGCGTGGAGTTTGAACGGCAAGTTGCCGGCTCGGCGCACACCTTCCGGCCACCGCTACTATACGGATGCCGACGTGGATCGGTACTTCGGTGTGGAGCGGTCGCAGGATCCGGTCCGCACCGCGGTCTACTGCCGCGTGTCCAGCCGGTCTCAGGGGGACGATCCAAGATCCCAGCCGCAAGCAATGGAAGCATTCTGCCTGGGAGCGGGGGTCACAGTGGACGAGTGGCTGACCGAGATTGGAGGCGGCATGAACTTCAAGCGGCCGGTGTTCCGTGCGTTGATGGAACGGATCGGGAAACGCGAACTGGGTCTCCTGCTGCTGGCCCACAAGGATCGGCTCTGCCGGTTCGGGTTCGACTGGTTCGCGTACTTTGCAGAGACCCACGGCTGCGAGATCCGCGTGGTCAACCAGCCGTCCCTGTCACCACAGGCGGAGTTGGTGGAGGATTTGATGGCTGTGGTCCACACCTTCTCCTGCCGTCTGTACGGGTTGCGCCGCTACCGAAAGCAGATACGCGAAGCTGCATCCGATGGCCAAGTCGGTTAAGGTCACGCGCATCCTGCACAGCTGGGGGCTGAACAGGTCCAAGTACGACCGACTGTCCGAGATAGCCGTCCTGTGCGGGCGTGTCCGCTCGGACGCATGGCGCCGCTGCAGCGGGGTGTCCGCGGTTCTGCAATCCCCCTACGACGTGCGCGACGCCTGGATGGCGGATGGCTACGACTGGCATGGGTTGCCGGCGCGGTTGGGCAAGGCCATGCTGTCCGATGCACTGGGCGACATTGCAGCGGCGCGGGAGGCGACCAAGGTGAAGGTCAAGCGCGCCATCCGGCACCGCACCCGGAACGACGATGCCGAACGCGAGCGGCTCTACTCCCTGCTCAAGCAAAACCGCTGGACCGAGGATCCGTTCCTGCATCGGCAGATGCGGAACCGTTGGAAGGGTGGGCGTTCCCATGTGACGAACCAGATCGTGGCCGACAGCGGTTCCTACACCACGAAGGTTTGGAATAATAGGGCCTGGGTGTACTTGCAAGGCATGGAACGCGGACAACGCATTGCCATTCCGCTCAAGGGCACACACCTGCCCTCCGGCACCCTCCGCATCCTCCTGCGGGACAACGGCCAGGTGGAAGTCCACCATGCGGTGGACGAGGAACAGGTCTGCAGCACGCGTCCCTGCGGGGATGCCGCGGTGGGCGTGGACAAGGGCTACACCGAAGCCTATACGGACAGCGACGGAGACCGGCACGGCGAGGGTCTGGGCGACCTGTTGTCCGCCGAGAGCGACCACCGCAAGGTCAAGGGAACGCGGCGCAATCACCTCCGGGACACCGAGCAGAAGCACCGGGCCAAGGGCAACCATCGCAAGGCCGACACCATCCGGAAGAACAACCTCGGCAACCAGAAGTGGAACCGGCGGCGGACCCGGCACCACAAGCAGGTGCGCGACCACCTCTGCCAGGCCGCCCACACCGTCGTGGACAAGGCCGGCACGATCGCCTGCGAGGACCTGTCCGCACACATGAAGTCCGCCCCGTACCGCCACAGGGACACCAACCGCCGTCTGAGCGGCTGGGTCAAGGGCGTGATGGCGGACACCTTCACTTCGATATCTCGGCGCAGAGGTTCTGCGCCGGCATTGGTCAATCCGGCCTACACATCGCAAATCGACTCCCGCACCGGCCTGTTGCAGGGCCGTCGTCGCTGGGACCGGTTTCACTGCATCGACGGGGTTGTGCTGGACGCGGACACCAATGCCGCCTGCAACATTCTGGCGAGGCTGTACGACGAGGAGATAACGCTGTACACGCCCTTCAGGGAAGTCAAGGCCCTGCTCGTCGAACGAACCAGGACAGCGGTGGGGACTGCTCCACCCGGACTCGAGTTGCGGGGGCGTGCAACGGAGCCTCCATCAACCGAGAGCGAATTACCGGCATCGGTACCGAAGTGTGCCGATTAATGGAACAGTTCATAGTTGATGACTGACGGTTTTCCCATTCCGGCCACAATCGCCCAGTCCGAACAGGTCATCCTGCGCAGCCGGTTCATCAGTTCCTTGGCACCTGCACCCGATCCGGCATCGGCCCGCGCCTTCGTTGCAGAGATCAAGGAACTTTACGACGATGCCAGTCACAACTGCTGGGCCTTTGTGGCAGGAGCTCCCGGCTCCACTGCCAGTGTGGGGTGTTCCGATGACGGCGAGCCCACCGGCACGGCGGGACAGCCGATGCTGAAGGTTCTCCTGCATTCCGGTGTCGGTGAGATTGTTGCCGTCGTTACGCGTTACTTCGGAGGTACCAAACTGGGGCGCGGCGGATTGGTCCGCGCCTATTCAGGTGGCGTTCAAGCTGCTCTCGAGGTTCTGGATACTGTCCGCAAGGTTGAGATGGTTCGGCTTGCCCTAACGCTGGAGTACCCGATGCTGGACCGGTTTCAGCGGTCCTCCACGCGTTTCGAAGCCCAGGTTGAAGATACGATTCATAGCGATCGGGTGCAGGTTTGGGCAGTGCTTCCAGCGCATCGGCGCGAGGGATTCGTGCGGTGGTTCACGGACCTGACCCATGGACAGGGAGCAGTACGGGACCTCCCTACCGAATGAGTTGAATCGTGGCGGTTTGGGCGCGGTGGTCAGACGAGCGATTCAGACGGCAAGAGACCAAGTGGACAACTCGGATTCATCAATGTTGCAACGCACACCGTCCCGGCGCACATCAGACCATTAGCAGACTGATGGGAGGCCCCAAATGGATTCCGCAGGTACACCTGGCCGCCGAGTTGGGCTACTCCCACCCGCGACCATGCAGCCATCGTGTCGGGGATCAGACCTGAATCGGTTTTCGGGACGAAGAACGCGGATCGGCCCTGGCAAGACCGATTCAGACTCCCGTCTGGGAGCCGAAGTCATGGTCCGGACCAGGGGCAATCACATCAGGCCCCCTTGGAGAGACCAGCATGATTCATAACGGTCCTTCGATTGGGTCCGCTTAGTGGGGGAAATTCAAATTTGTCGAGTATGGAGGCCCCGGTGGACTCGGTTGAGCAGCCCTGCAAAGACGATAAATCGTGTAACCGCCGTACAAGGCCACAGCTCCAACCGCAACGGGTGCTGCGGCTGCCCCGACAGTGGCGGAAACCCCTGTCGCGGCCAGTGCTTGCGTGCTCAGGTATGTGACACCGGAGATCACTGCTCCCACTCCAATACTCGTTGCCGTGTCCGTCAACCCATCCCGGATCGCTTCGTCACGGGTCATCCGACCGTGACGCACATGAAAAAAATTCTCCAAACTCACAACCGGCGCCTCGACGATTGCACCCAAGACCTGACCGCGCCCCAGGGATTTGAGGACGAATTTCCTAGTCAACTTGTCCCGGGCTTGGAGATCTTCCAGTTCCAGGGCCTTCAGGGCATCCTCGATTTCCTCGGGCGTCATGATTCTGTCGCCGCGCCCCCGGTTTATTCCTGGGGCCTCCCAGACCACGTTGTCCAGGTTATCGGCCAACTCCGGAAATTTGCTCACCGGCTTGATGTGGGACAGATCGTACTTGTCAAGGAATTGCCTGACGGCCTCTTCGCCGCTTTCCCGAATGCTGTGGGGCACGGTTTCATACAGTTCCCTGGCCATGTCTTCAGAGCGTGCCGCCATGCCGGGTCTCAAACCACGCCGCGCAAACTTCGACTTCGTTGCCCCGCTCAAGCTATCCCAGGTATTTGCGGCGGCGGCTGCGACCCGGGCTACACCGGTCCTGGCCCCGGCAGTGCTTCCGGCAGCAAGTCCTGCTGCCATGCTATCTGCTGGAGCACCCAAACCTACCTCTTCAAAGACCGGGGTATCGGGTACTGCCGTTTCAATCCAAAGGCCGGTGGTATCGATGGCCTGCCGGGTCTGATCCACAATTGCCGAAGTGGTTGCCCCGACTCGGCTTGCAATACCCGAGGCTGCCAAGGAAGCCGTGGTGGGCTCCAGTGTCTCAGCCACCATGCCGCCCACTGGATCCAACACCGCGCCCGTCAATCCAGTTGCCACGTGGTCATAGGAGTCAGCAACGAAGCTTCCAACCTCGTCCACCGGAACCAGGACGTAGTCATGGCAAAGAGCCGCGGCTTCCGTCACAGCACCGTCAATTCCGCCGACCTGCAACTCTTCAAAGGCGATTTGTGAACCGTCCACCTGGACCAAGACGAGGTCCCATGCTTCAGGCACGACATCCGTCACCACCTCGGCAGCGGCAAAAGCCCCTGAAGACACCGAAGCCAGATAGTCGGTGGGCATAAACATCGTGTCCGGGATGATCGCACCCTCGCCACTCAACATCCCCTGCAAGGGATCCAACACGGTGTCTTCAACATCCTTCACAACATCATCGACAGCAGGCAACGCCACATCCTGCTCGTTTGTGGCAATGTCGCGCACCAATTCACCTGCGGGATCCAGCCATACTTTGTCCACCGTCAATACGACATCAACCAACGTCTCGGAAACGGCATCCGATGTACTCTCCGCGACATCCCTGACCGTTCCCGAAACTCGAGCCAGCCAGCCGGCAGGTTCCGATTCTTGCGAATCCTCAGGTTCGGCAGAACCGGCCCACGCGTAGCCTCCCATCACAAACCACAGCAGGATGGCAGCCACAATGGATATCCGGCAAGCAATCATGGGGAGACCTTCCTATGTCCCAATGGCATGAACAGTGTAACTGTTCCCATACCTCCGCGTCAGACCGTCTGACGGCCTGATGGAGGCTGAATGGAGTTTGCTCGCTGCCGGGTTGTGTCGCGCTGGGGCGGAACTCGACCTTGTTCTTGCCGCCCCTCTCCGGCCATTCGGCCCTTGCGGTCGCCGAGTCCGCCCTGGCGAATCCTCCGGTAGCACCATTGCGGACCCTCTGCTGTCCGGTGGCGGCATAGGTGGATGTAGGCATCGGGTACGGGTACGGGCCGGATCGCTGCGGCTGCTGCGACGCGGCTCTGCCCGCGGTCCGCACCCGAGGTCCTGGTGCGCTGCCTCCTTAATGTGCAGTGCCTGCCGATGGCGCGGCTGGCCCGGCTGTTGCGGGAGATGCGCGGTGTGTCCCAGGCAAAGGGCGTGGTCGTGAACCTCTGCCGGCGCGTGGCCGACCGCCTGCAGTAGCAGGTCCTGACATCCCCGGAGGCCTGTAGAGGGTTGGGGTTGGAACAAGCCCGTGAAGTTGTTGGCGGAGTCCGGGAGCCTGTTCAGGCGGGGATGTTCAGGAACTCCCTCCATTGAGCGGGTTTCCGTGCGGCTTCCATCAGGAGCTCCTCCGCGTTGTCGGGCAAGCCGTTTTGTCGCCAATGGTTTTCGGTGTGGCGGCGGTCCCGGTCCGTCAGTCCGGGCAGCTTGTCCAGCTGGCGGACCAGGGTGCCCATCCGTCCTTCCGCCCGCCCTTCCGCTCTCAGATCACTCTCGTAGTCGTGCCACCGGCCGGTGGCCGGATCCTGGCACTGCATCACGGGTGCGTTGCCGGTTACCTCGGCATCCCGCAGGCGCATGGGGATGCCGCAGGCGGTCAGGGTGCGACCGCTCTCCGCCAGGCGGTAGGCGTTGCCGGAGGCCTCGAGCCGAAACAGCCACAGCCCGGGCGTCTGCGTGAACTCCCCGGTGTCGACAATCAGGTATTCGGGGATGCCGAGGGCCGCATACAGATCCAGGTTGTCGTCAAAATCCTTGCCCCGATTGGACTTCGACACCACTTCCGCCACCAGTTCGGGTGGGGGGGCCCCCCTGTCCAGGCGAATGATGCGCTCCTCCACCGTGCGCTCGCGCGGTTCGGCCAGGGTCCAGGCCGGCGGCATGACCGCCAGGTCCGGGGCCTTGAGCGTGCGGGGTTCGCCGGCCTCGGTGAACTGCCGCAGGGCCTCGCTCACCGCAGCCGCATAGTGCAGGTCCGGCTCCTTACACACGCGATGCCCCAGGACCCGGCACAGGGTCTGCAGCAGCCATTCAATCAGCTTGCCGTGAAAGCTTCCGATCGGCATGACGAGACGGCCCTCCCCGTCGAAGCAGTACAGCCGTACCCCGTCCCTGCGGTAGTCGGCGTCCGTGGTCCAGTCTTCCTGGTACTCGTGCCCCGGGTCGTATGCGTAGTCGGGATCATGGTGCGAAAGCAGCTGCAGGTGCTCCCGCCATGCGGGCAACACCTGGAGGCGCGCACGCGTGCGCCAGGCGCGTGCGGGATGGGAGGCCGCGGTATCCAGTCCCGGCCGGGAAGCTGGCGCCAGGCTCCAGTGGGAAGCCGCGCCCTGGGGCTCGGCATGGGCATCCGGCAGCAGTGCTGCTCCGACCTGGGCTTGGGTGACGGTCACGGAGGGCCTCCTGTTTCCTGTTCCGTGCATCTGCAAGTATAGCGGTCCGCCCATCCGCCATCTTCGCAACCAGGACCCGTAGGTCATGGTTCGGCTGCGAGGCCGGGGGGACAGTCCGAATGGGTTTCATCGCGAGGCGGGGTGGATTGGTGGAGGAAAGTGGAGCCTGATGTCGACATTGTGGGTTTGCAGGACATCCTGTACCATGCGGCGCACCAGATCGAACCGTTGCTCCGAAACAGAAGGCGCCAATTGCCGCCAGCGATCCCGATGCTCCGCAAATGACAGCAGATTGTCCAGATTGCAGACCAGTAGCGGGGTTGGCTGTCCATTGAGTTCGATTGCCAATCCATACCGGCGGTTCTTGACGGTGATTTCGGTGATGCCCTTCTCCCTGATGCCGGCAACCGTGGTCGGAGGCAACTCAACCTCAATGTCGGGAGGCAGCACCGCGCGCAACACTTTGAAGATGAAGCTGTCTGAAGTTATCTTTCCCAATGCGGTGGTCGACAAAGAGATTGTTTCGATACCCCTGACCTGTGCTCGGGCATCGTCGGCCGCTATGTCGGAACTGTCAAGAATTCCAGAGGAAGCCTCGTTGGCCTTGGGAATGACGGACCTGTATGAAGGTACGGGAAACTCGAAGGTCACTTCTGCTCCAATAAACTCCAGGACGGATAGGAGCGTTTTGGCCAAGTTCGACAATGTTTGTCCCTCATCGCCCATGAAGAGGGTCAGGGCGGTCAACAAGGTGCGCAGTTCGTCATGGTCGTCGTAGCGAAAGTCCAGAATGAGCATCCCGTTCGCCAGTACCGCCATGCCGGCATCGTGGTAGTCAAGATGGATGTGCTGAACATTCGCGTTGGTAAATCTGGCCACAATGTCGGGGTCCAGGGAGACCTGATCCATGCCGGGTATCCAGGATAAAGGGATTTTGGCAACGGATACCGAGCCGTCTTCCCGGATGCGGACAGTCAAATCGGGCATGCCAAGAGTTGCCTGTTTGTGCGAGGCGTGGAAGGCGGATTTGCTCCATGCAGGAGCCACCGAGGTCAACAAAAGCACTGTTGCCAGCACGATCACCGTTGTCGTTTGGCACAACAGTCGTTGGTAGTGATACTTCATGGCCGTAGGAGTGGAATGGGTCTCACCACGGAATGGGAATCCGCGCACGAGCCGTCATAGGGAGAGATACCGAGAACCAAAGTTGACAGCCGGGATGCCGTATTCGGTCAAAACCGTTGTATCTGAACCAGCCCGATCATTGCCGGCTGATGCCAAGCAACATCTTCTCTGACTACTGGTGCTTGCTGTCCACATCCACAATGTGTGTTGAATCCACATGCCTCCGCTCGGGTGGCAGCAGGCTGTTCAACGTCCACTTCACCCATCCCAATCCCCAGGAGGCCATGCGGACCAATGCGTTTCCCAGCTACGGAGTGTCTGTCGCATAGTGCTTCCGGTGGAATGTCTACATGACGCGGTGGAACTCCAGGATCATCCGTCCGTTGTCCTTGCGGTTCTCCACGCGTTTCGAAGCCCAGGTTGAAGATACGGTTTACAGTGATCGGTGCAGGTTTGGACAGTGCTTCTGGCGCATCGGCGCTAGGAATTCATACGGTAGTTTACGGACCTGACCTTCCCATGGCGTGATCCGGGGCGCGACGAAAGAGTTATCCTGAAGCCAACACCGAGAGCTGGTATTTCCGCAGTTCGATGCCGCAATCGACATTGGCTAGGAAGTTGCGTGAGCCTGATGGGTGGAAGATGGATTTCCATACCATGCAGAGTGTTGCCCTTCAGTTATCCGGCAGCGAGGTGATCCTGCTTCGTGACAGTCACTGGTCACCGTGTCAAGACTGCCAAATTGGATACCCCTATCAAGCTTGCGCAATGTCCTCTTGCCTTTTGGTCAGTATGGGACCTTGGCCAATTTGTCCCTCAATGCGATCCTGAAGCAGGTTAGCCAAGTCTTCTGGAGTTTCCCACACCAGATGGTGGATCTGGCGGGTATCGAAGTGCAGATGCTCAATCGAATTCTTGTGGCAGGTGTAGATGACTGGAATACCCAAGCCCTCAGCAAACCCAGCTTCAAAGTAGACACCACCACGGGCGATCCTCACCTCATTTTCGTGTTCGTCCGTTCCCCGTCCACAGGTGAAGTCGGCCACCACGAAACGTGACCGGCGGATTGCAGCCATGATGCGATTGTCGATTCGATCGGAATGGTACTTGTCGTTCCTCACTAGGTAGGGCTCGTATCTGGCATTCATGATGGCGATCTTGAACCCCTGTTCATACGCGGAACTCAGCAGATCCTCATCAAACCACATGGCTACAAACCCTTGTCGGCCAGTGCCTTGTTCCCTTTCCTGTGTTTCCACCCACAGGCGGGCCTCCAAGTTCAGAAACGTGTATCCGGGGCTCAGACTGGCATCAGCTTGGAGAAGCCATCCTCTTTTCTTGATGGCAGCTTTGAATTCCTCGAAATCGCTCACTGTAGTACCGGCGGCCATTGCCGCGTGCAGGAAGTCGAGGTTGGGCTGTTCATGGTCCTGTTGCCACAAAAACTCGCGCACGTACGACAACAGACGATCCTCGGCCCTTGGTGGTGCCACCAAGCCATTTTCATCCATGTTGCCGGTCACGAGCAGGAAGCGTGCGTCATGGCGGGAGCCCTCACGGATCACATCGAGACTTCGCGGTTGCGGATACCGCGGCTGTAGTAGTCCTGATCGCCAGTTGTGTTGGTAGATCCGGTAACTCAATAGAGCCTGTTCTTTAGGGTTCAGGGACAGCGAACGGTCGTTGAGCAGATTGATTGGGACACGAAACGGTCCCCCTGCACGCGGGGAGTAAACCTTTCTGTAGCCGTTGTGGTCCTCATACGGCACAGAATACTCCCATCCCCACACGGGACAGGGTATTGATTGGTCAGTTTCGTTTGTCATCACAGGTTGGCTGTCCAACTGAATCCAAGCCTTCACGATATCACGGCGGCGCGCTGCTCGTCATCACAGAGGAGCAAAGGGCACTGTTTCAATCTCGTTGATATGGATCCGGCCCTGGATTGGCGGTTCCTCGTGTTACGGCCTTTGGGTGTCCTCGCTTCAGGCCATGGTATGCGCTATCAGCCGTACGAAGTTGAAGGCTTTCGGACGGAGGCAGGAGCCCCGCGCCAAGCGCGCCCTGGGGTTGAACCGTGCTCGGAGTGCACCTGACCAGCCCCCGGCCGGTTGGTGCTGGCAGAGATGTCCGGATCCCGCTGGCTGCACACCAAGTCGTGCAAGCGTTCTACGAGGTTTCGGACTAAAGGATCGTCGTCGATCACTGCCGGTGGGCAGTCAGGTTTCGTCCTTCTCCACCCACGAGAGCAAGAGGCCAATACCGATGCCACTGCCTGCACGTGCTGTCACCCACTCCATAGTCTAGGGTCGTGACAACCGCCCCCATTAGCCGACACACCTTCCGTTCACCGGATCGCCAGTTGCTGAAATGACTCAGACCGCTGGGCAGGAGGTCATACCGAGAGGAAGCGGCAAGAAGTGGCAACCCCAGCTCTGTCAGCGCTGGACTCGAAGCCTGCCGAACACGAAGCGTGTTGGGGAAGCTACCGTTGTGATGCCAGTCGTTTCCGCTGCCGCAGGGCCAATTGGCGTTGGGGATGGGCAGGATCTAGGTTGAAATCTACGACGAGGATCTCTGTTGGTTTTGGTCAGACGAAACCAATGGCAGATGCCTCTTGTCATTTGCACGGCCGGAGCCCGATCAACGAGATTGAAACGATACCATTGACTAGGGCGTGTGGACATAGGACATGAATGAGGTCGTGGGTCGTGAGACTATC
>VXMJ01000095.1:0-60449 GCA_009841145.1 Caldilineaceae bacterium SB0661_bin_34
GGCTCAACCGCAGCATCCTGGCCAGTGGCTGGGGCTCGTGGGAGCGCAAGCTGGCCGACAAGGCCGGCGAACTGCGGAAGGTGAATCCGGCCTACACGTCGCAGAGGTGCAGTCGGTGCGGCCATGTAGACAAGTCAAACCGGCCGTCGCAGGCGGTGTTCGCGTGCGGGTCCTGCGGGTTCCGTGCCAACGCCGACCACAATGCGGCGGTCAACATCTTGGTGCGGGCGGGACTTCCGTGCGTGCCCGTTTCGGCCCGCGGGGCAGGGGCATCTGCACGGCGAGGGGCAATCCCATGGGGGACCCCGACAACCCGTGAACGAGATGGGCCGGCTGTCAAGTCCGGCCTATAAGTCCTAATTGACCACACCAGAACCGGCAGCGCCTCGAAACATGCACAGGAGAAACTTGCGGCCACCCTTGCCGAAATACCGGACCGCGGATCGTAGGGGGCTTGTTTGAAATCACTTCAAGCCGACAAGGACAGTCCAATACATTCGGAGGATGCATGCGCATAGCGGTAACCGGTGGAAGCGGCGCCATAGGCACCTATGTGTGCCGCGAACTCATCGAGCAGGGACACGAGGTGGTCTGCCTCGACACGGCCGAGCCCAAGATCCCAATGGAGTTCCGGCAGTGCGACCTGACATCCCTTGAGGCCGCGTCAAAGGCCATTTCGGACTGCGAACAGATCGCGCATCTGGCGGCGCTCCTGGGCACCTCCGGCGACCTGCCGCGGGAAGTACTCCTGGGAAGGAACACGGTGCTTGCCTACACCGTGTTTGAAGCTGCCCGCCGGAGCGGCATTCGCCGGGTGGTGTATGGCGGCAGCGAGTGCGGTTCCGGCTTTGGCATCCACGAAGCCGAGTTGGTGCCGCTGTACCTGCCCATCGACGAGGAACACCCCCTGTGGCCTCACGAGGCGTACAGCCTGTCCAAGTACTTCGGAGAACGCATCGGGGCCAACTACGCCAGGGCATTCGGTCTGGAAGTGGTGTCGCTGCGCTACCCCCACGTTTGGCTCCGGCGCAATGTTGAAGCGGTGAAGCATATGGTAATGCAGGCGCGCCGAGGAAACGGACTGGCAGCACTGGAACCAAAGGACTGGCTGGGAGCGTACATCGCCGTACGGGATGTCGCGCGTGCCTTCGCCGCCGCCACGAGCTTCCAATTCGGGTCCGCAGACATGCCGTTCGAGGCGTTTTACCTGTCCGCCCGCAACACTTGCATCGAAGTCCCCACACTGGAGCTGGCACGAGCCAGATTTGGCTCGGTGCCTCCTCTCAAGGATGCGCGGTTGTTTCAAGACAATCCCCACGCAAGCGTGTTCGGCATCCGCAAAGCCGAACGGCTTCTGGACTGGAAACCCGTCTGGACCTGGCAGAACTTCGAGCAGTTGGAACTGTGACCGGATGCCCTGTCTGCGACTTCGAGATGCAAGGCGGGGGCGGAACCGGATAGTTGTGGGGCACCGCAGCCGCCTTGTGTCAAGCTACAACAGGCCGTCAGGAAACGGCGTGCACGAAACGCGCCCCATCCACCGGCAGCGCAGCCCACATCCCTGCCTCAGTCAATGGCTTGCACGGGGCATCGAGGGTGTCGGCAGGAAAGTTCGGCGCCGGTGGTGGACAAGCCACTTCAGGTCGTTTTCCGAAGTTCATATAATTCCACTTCCGTAGTGCGAACGAGGTTCGCACGCAGTTGGCTCCTGGAGGACAGGCATGGCGGAGTTTGCCTATCCCAACTTGGACGGCCTGGACAAGGCCTACGCCCAGGATGGTTACGCTATCGTGCGACAGGTCATTGACGAGAGCCTCGTGGCAGAGGCCAACCGTCATGTGGACTGGCTGATCGAACACAATCCGGATTTGCCGCCGGAGCGGCTTGGTTACTGGCTGACGCCCACCGATCCGTTTTGGATGCGCCTGGTCTCCGACCCGCGCCTCGTCGATGTGGCCGCCGCCGTGGTGGGCCCTGATGTAGCCCTCTTTGCCGCGGACTACATTGCCAAGCCTCCGAACACAGGTCAGCGCGTGGCTTGGCATCAGGATGCCAGCTACTGGCCGTTGGAACCCATGCAGGTGGTTACACTGTGGGTTGCCTACACCGAATCCAACCGAGCCAATGGCTGCGTGCGGGTCATTCCGGGCACGCAGCACATGTCCCTGCAGCCGCGCAACCCCGACGAAACCGATTACCAGGGCGAGATGCTGAGGGGGATGGACCAATCCCTGATTTCCGAAGACGACGCCGTCGATTTCATTCTGGAACCCGGTGATGTCTCCCTGCATCATCCCATGATCATCCACGGTTCCGAGGCCAATTCGAGTTCCAGATGGCGCAGGGGCGGCACCTACCAGTACATTCCAACCACCACCGAGGTCACCAAGAAGGACTGGCCGGTCTTCCTGCTCAGGGGCACCGACACTGTGGGAAGGAATACCTACCGGGAATTGCCAAGGTATGTTCCCGGCCAACATATGCGCTTCAGAGGATGTGAGGCATGGACATAATCCAACTATCACCGGCGCGCCGGTTCCCCATGGTGCGGCAGCCAATCCCATGACCACAGCTGACACCACCGCCGGCCAGGTAGCCGGCAAACTGCTCAAACCGCGCTTGAGCCGCTTGGCCCGGCGCGAGGAACTAGTGGGCTATCTGATGGCAGCCCCTTGGCTGCTGGGCATTCTCTGGTTGTATTTCAGCCCGTTCGGGACGGCCCTCTACCTTTCACTGACGGACTATGACATTCTCACCGCCCCCAAATGGATAGGCTTCGAGAACTTCAACACGATGTTGACGGACGATCCTCTCTTCTGGAAGTCCCTGAGCGTCACCACGATTTACTCGGTGGCATCCATACCATTGCAGATTGTCCTTGGCCTTTTCCTGGCCATCCTGCTCAACACACGCATCAGGGGACTGGCTTGGTTCAGAACCCTCTACTACCTTCCGGCCGTCCTGTCCGGCGTAGCCGTTTCGTTTCTCTGGATTTGGGTGTTTTCCGCCGACTGGGGTGTCCTGAACTTCCTGTTGTCCCTCGTCAACATCGAGGGCCCCAACTGGCTGACCAGTGAGGACTGGGCGCTGACCGCCCTCATCGTGATGAGCCTCTGGGGCGTTGGTGGCGGCCTGGTGATCTACCTCGCCGGGCTGCAGGGGGTCCCGACCGAGCTGTACGAAGCGGCCGACATCGACGGCGCCGGTCGCTTCCGCTCCTTTTACAACATCACCCTGCCGATGGTGTCCCCGGTCATCCTGTTCCAGCTCATTATGGGCATCATCAGAGCTCTGCAGGTGTTTACGGAGGGCTACGTCATGACCCAGGGCGGCCCCAACAATGCAACGTTGTTCTACATCCTCCACCTGTATCGCAACGCGTTCCGGTTTCTCCACATGGGCTATGCCAGCGCCCTGGCCTGGGCGCTCTTTCTGTACATCCTGTTGTTGACCCTGGTGGTACTGCGTTCATCCAGTGTCTGGGTCTTCTACTCGGGCGAGATCAAGGGGCGCGCCAGATGACAACCCAGACTTCCGCACTACAGCCCGCTGCGCGCCGGCGTTCGATGGCTCCGATCGTGGCCCGGCACGTGGAAAAGGCAATCATCTACTTCCTGCTGTTGGCTGGGGCCGTAATCATCATGATTCCGCTCTGGTGGATGCTCTCAACCTCGATCAAGCATCCCAAGGAAGTGTTCGCGTTCCCGCCAACCTTCCTCCCCGCGCGGTTCATGTGGAACAACTACACGGACCTCTTCATCAAGGCGCCATTTCACATTTACATCTTCAACACGACCTACATTGTGATCATGGACTTGGTTGGAACCGTAGCCACAGCCAGCATGGTCGGCTACGCCTTTGCCCGGCTGCGCTGGCGTGGCCGGGACATCTTCTTCGTGATCACCTTGGCCACGATGATGCTGCCGGCCACCGTGCTCCTGATTCCGCGCTACATCATCTTCAACGAAATAGGCTGGACGAACTCTTTCAAGCCCCTCTGGGTGCCAGCCTTCTTCGGCTATGCGTTTTTTATCTTTCTCATGCGCCAGTTCTACGCCACGATTCCTCACGAACTGGACGCCGCGGCGCGCATCGATGGCGCCAGCGAGTTCGGGGTCTGGTGGCGCATTCTCGCGCCTCTCACCAAACCGGCGCTGGCGGCCTGCGGCATCTTCACCTTCAATGCCACCTGGAATGATGTCCTGGGCCCTTTGATCTACTTGACCTCGGAGAGCAAAAGCACATTGGCGTTGGGTCTGATGCAGTTTCGGGGCCCCCACCGGACCGACTGGCACTACCTCATGGCGGCATCGACCCTGGCCATGCTTCCGGTCGTGATCATCTTCTTCTTCGCCCAGAAGTACTTCATTCAGGGAATCACCTTCACGGGGCTCAAAGGGTAGGCCAATCCTGCGTTCCTGATGGCGGATTCCGCATACCGGCCTTTCGGATCGGGACCATGAATGGACACCCCTAACGGTGGCACGCGTCGCAGGCCCGTTGGACATTCCGAATCGTCCCAACCAAGCTGCATGCAGACACCTGCGATTGGCCGGTCCCGTCATCGCGAAAACCGGTTCCGGCTTGAGAAGGACCACTACCAATGAATGTTACCGGCATTGACTGCCACATCCTCCTGGTCCCGGAGTACAGCGTCGCAGCGAATTCCTCCGCCCAGGACAATCTGGTCGTCGAAGTCCACGCCGACAACGGCCTGACCGGCATTGGCGAGACGGACACCAATCCCTGGGTGGCCAAGGCCTGCATCGAAGCTCCCGGCACCCACGTCATGGGGCAAGGCCTGAAGGAAATGCTCCTGGGCCGCGATCCGGAGGATGTGGAGGCGATCTGGTGGGACCTCTACAACGGCTCCAAAATGACCGGTCGACGAGGCGCCCTGATTTGCGCGATGGGCGCCATTGACATGGCACTCTGGGATCTTCGGGCGAAGGCCCGGGATGTTCCGGTCCATCGGCTTCTGGACGATCCCGCCAGGGATTTCATCACCCCGTATGCATCCCTGTTGCCGGACGGCAAGACGATTGCGGAGTACGGCGACTCACTCCTGTACAAGCTGACAACTGCCCGCGATCTGGGGTACAGGGCCGCCAAGCTCGAGATCTGCATCAACGGACCCTACAGCCACAACAGCCTGCAGGAGGACGATGCCCTCGGCGTGGCCATGGTCGAGGCGTGCCGCAAGGCGGTGGGACCGGATTTCACCCTGATGGTGGATGTGGCCTATTCGTGGCCGGACCCGGAGACCGCGCTGCGCGTGATTCAACAGTTGGCACCCTTGGACATCTTCTTCCTAGAGACACCCTTGGATATCGATGACCTGGAAGGACATGCCTGGCTGCAGGAGCGCTCGCCGATACCGCTGGCCGCCGGCGAGTGGCAGAACACCCACTTCGAGTTCGAGGACCTGGCGCTGCGCGGCAAACTTGACGTTCTCCAGCCAGACATCGGCCGCGTGGGTGGCTTCACGCCGGCCCTGAAGGTAAGGGACCTGGCCGCCCGCACCGGCCGGCTGATCGTCCCTCACTGCTGGAAAACCGGCATCGGCATCGCCGCGAGCGCCCACTTTGCCGCCGTGTCGCCCATGTGCCCGTACATCGAGTTCCTGCCGGCCAACCTGTCTGAATCGGCACTGCGACAGGAACTGACCCATGACGAAATCAGACTTGCGGACGGCGTCATTCCGCTGCCCCGGCAACCGGGCTTGGGCGTGGAACTGAACCGGACTGCACTGGAACGATACAAGGTTGGTTGAACCGGAGGCACGCGGACATGAAGACGGATGCCGAAAAGGCTTTCTTCCTCGAGCATGGATACCTGCACGTGAAGGGAGTCCTGGATCGGGAACAGGTCGATTTCTACCGCACGGAATTCGACCGGGTGTGGGAACAGGAGGCACCCAAGGTCAACCAACACAAGCTGCTCAAGTACCAGTCGTTCATCGACCTGATCGAGCATCCTCCCATCCTGGAGCGGCAACAGGAGATTTTCAGAAATCAGACCCAGTTGCTGCAATACGACCTGTTGCGGCAGGACGCAAACAGCGATATGCCGGCCCGCAGTTGGCACCGGGACTTCATCTTTCCCGGCGACCGGCCCCACTCCATCAACACGATTGTCTACCTGGACCCCATGTCGCACGAACGCGGCCCGACCTGCGTGGTTCCGGGCACCCACCGCGGTGAGGAATATCCGCCCCTGGACCGCATACACACTTCCCTACCCGGGGAGGTGGAAGTGCTGGCCGAACCGGGAGACGCGGTGTTCATCAACGGTGCCATCTGGCATTCGGGCGGTGCCAACCGCACGCAAGGCCTGAGACGCGGCATCTTTCTCTACTTCGGATGGTGGTGGATGAAGCGCTACGAACACGAGACGGATCTGCCGTGGCAGGCCAAGGCCAACGCCTCCGAACTGCGCCTCCAACTGCTGGGTCTCAAGATGCCCGATCGGGACGTGCACCAATACGACCCGACCCGTTAGCACCACCGGCAGCCGAATCCGGCGCGCACCCGCGCGCACGGAGCCTTCGTCACCTGCATCCACATTGTCAGCGCCTTTCGGCACAGGTTTCCCATGCACAGACGCATACAGGTAGCAACACCCGATCCCCACGACCTGGATGCCCAGGAGCAATGCTTCCGCGACCACAGCTGTGTGGTCATTCCGGATTTGCTGTCGCCCGACCTCGTCCGGGAGATGAACGAGGCCATGGACCGCGACATGAAGGCCAACCCGTTCATGTGGTGGACCACCGGCTCCCGCGACTACAACTGCAACCTCCTATTGAACGAGCCGGTGTTCGAACACGCCATCCGACCGCCGCGGCTGCTGGCTCTACTGGAGCGGCTCATGGGCGGACCATTCTGTTTCGAGGAACTGGCCGTGCGGCACCGCACCGGTGAGGCCACTGCGGTGTCCACCGACTGGCATCGCGACCGAAACTATTGGGATGAGCATCCCTTGCGCCTCGACTATCCCCAAATCATCTACTACCTGACCGATGTGGATGAGACCACCCACTGCTTCTCCATCAGTCCGGAACCGGCCGTGGGTCCGACCCTGCCACCACAGGAACACCTGGAGCGCGGGGGCATTCTTGACTTCCATGGCACGGCCGGCAGCGGCATTCTGTTCAATGCCGCCACGCTCCATGGCGTGACCCTGCGCGAAACCAACAAGGTGCGGCGCACTATCCAAGTCTACTTCGGCCATCCCGATCGGCTCCCCGTAAGTGACGTCACGCTGATGCCGCCCCGCCTCTGGCGGGACCACGACGACCCGGAAATCCGACGCTTTTACGGGAAGTTCAACCGGTATTCCAGGGTGGTGCTGGGCGGACTGGGCATTTTGGAGACGTGAGCCGGCAGAACCGCCGGTGCCAAAGTGAAGTGGTTTTGCGGGTTTAGTACCCTTAGTCCTGTTGCGCTCGTACGATGTCGCAACTCCACATTCCGTCATTCAGACAGGGAGCAATACTGATGACCATGTTGGAAAACCGAGGTCAACTGGGCCGACGCGCGTTTCTGCGCTTGGCAGCGGGAGCCTCCGCCACGGCCGCTCTGGTCGCCTGTGTCGCACCGACCGCGCCCGCGGCAGATACCGGTGACATGGAGCAGGTCGAGATCGGCTTTGCCTGGTGGACAGGCGGTGAACAGGCCAACGCGTTGTTTGAGGAAGCGGTGGATCGTTTCGAGGCCGCCTTCCCCAACATCCATGTAGTCCGCGACTCCGTACCCTACGGTGAATTTCACACCAAGATCTTGACTGGGTATGCCGGAGGCGATGCGCCGGACTGCCACGGGGTGCCCTGGGGTACCGTCTGGTCGATGGCCCACAAGGGCGTCCTCCTGGACATGAACGGTTTGGTCGAAGGGGATCCCGACATCGACTGGGAAGGCATGTGGCCGGCTGTGACTGAAGGATGCTACTACCCGCCGGGCACCATCATCTCCCTGCCCCGCGAGTCGTTTGGTCTGCGGCTCTACTTCTACAACAAGACCATCTACGAAGAAGCGGGACTCGATACTCCGGACGTGGCGATGGATGCCGGCGATTGGAATGCCGGCAACTGGACGTGGGATGCTTGGCGGGAGCAGGCGGGCCAACTGACCCAGTTCGATGAGAACGGGCGACGGACCATCATGGGCTCCAACCAGAGCGCCGACTACTGGAACCTGCACACGGTGATCCCGTCGTTCGGGCATTCCATGTTCAACGAAGACGTGACCCACTTCAACCTGGATGCCGAACCAGTGGTGGCCTGGCTGGAGACGCTGCCCGAGATGATCAATGAGGAACGATCGCTGGGCAAGCCCGATGAGACCGCCGATTTTGACTGGGCCTCCAACGGAAAGCAGGCCATCGTCCGGTCCTCCACTTGGTCCATCCCCAACTACCGCGTAAGCTGGGAGGACATCGACTGGGACTTTGTGCCTCCTCCCAGGGGTTCCCACGGCCACTCGAACTTTGTCGGCAACGACTACCATTCGATCAACGGCACTGGGACCGCCAACGTGGACGCGGCATGGGAACTGCTGAAGTTCATCAATTCGCCAGGCGAAGATCTATGGTGGGCCCAGAACTTCTTCGGAGCCCCCTTCCGCAAGGAGAACGTTGAGCCTTGGGCCGACAGCCTGAACGAAATTCTGCCGCGCAACGGGTGGAAGTACATGCTGGACATGACCAATACGGCAACGCCGTGGACTCCGGTCCCGTTCCAGGAAGAACTGAACACCATCCACTCCAATGAAATTGGTCAGGCCATCCTCGGTGAACGGCCGGTTCAGGAAGTGGTTGACAGCATTACGAGCAAGATCGACGCCATGATCGCGGAATTCGAATAGGCCGCAGTCCTGCACCGATCCGGCCGGCGGTGCCTGGAGTGGGATGCTCCGGGCACCGCCGGCTTTTTGTTGCCGCTCTTCAAACTGCATCAAACGGTCCCGGACACATCCGGGGCCGTTCTACACAGTGAAGTTGCTGGAGGCGGACGAAGGCGGAGCGTACTCCTGCCCGTCCGAACTTCAGATGATGAACTCGCGCAGGTGCCGTCCGCAGTCTTCGGCATAGATTTTCTGCAGGGCTTCCTTGACAATCTGGCGTACCCGTTCGCGTGTTATGTCAAATTCTTTGCCGAGATCGTCCAACGTCAGTGGCTCCTGATCGTCCAGCCCGAACCGGTTGTTGATGATGCCTCTCTCTCGGGGATCAAGATCGTTCAACACATCGTTGACCTGTTCCTTCATGATTTCGATGTTGGCGGCTTCGGCCGGTTCCGGCGAATTCTCGTCCTCGACGATGTCCAGCAACAACGCATCCTCGCCGTGGTGCACCGGTGAATACAGACTGACCGGAGCTGTGTCCAGGCTGAGCAGGTTTCTGACTTTGTCCACGGCCTCTTCGGCCACGGCCCGCACATCCTCGTCCGCTATCAGGTGACAGGCGTCGGTTGTCAACACCCAATCGGGGATTAACTCCTCAATCGATCGATCCAAGTAGTCGGTTTCCAGACACAGTTCCAGCAGCGAGGGATCGCGGCCCAGCAATCCTCGCAGAAGCTTGCGCGTGCGCTCGATTTTCTTCAGCTTGTCAACGACGTGCACCGGCAGTCGAATCGTGCGTGCCTGATCCGCCAGGGCCCGGCTGATGGACTGCCGAATCCACCACGTAGCATAGGTACTGAACTTGAAGCCGCGGGTGGGATCGAACTTCTCGACCGCCTTCATCAGTCCAACGTTCCCTTCCTGGATCAGGTCCAGGAAGCTGACGCCGTTATTGCGCTGGCGATTGGCTTGGCTGATGACCAGACGCAGATTGCAGTTGGCCAGCCGTTCCTGGGCCACCTGGCCGTCCGCAATCACTTGGGTGAGCCGGCTGCACTCTGCGGGATCTGTCTCGCAATCCAGTCTGGCGCGGGCCTGGCCGGCATGGATCATTGCCGTTGCCAGCAACTTCTCTTCATCCGCGGTCAGAAGCGGATGCCGCCCTACGTCGCGCATGTAGACCTGAATGGGATCCAAGGCACCGGCCCAGTCCGCCGGTACGGCATCCGTCAGTGGCGCTCCCACCTGCCTGATGGCAATGGCGCCGTCATCCAGACTGGTCGAATAGCGGGTGTCGATTACAGCCATGTTGTTCACCTGTGCTACGTCGCTTGGGTCGATGATGGTTACGAATTGGCCAAGGCTGTAGCCCTGACGGGCTGCAGCGGGTTGTATGTGTGCAGGAGTTCTTCTATCCGGTTCAGGTGTTTCCTCACTGCGTTGTAGGCATCTCCGTCCTGAAGCATGTGGATCGTTTGGAGCCGCCGACGCAATTCCAGTTTGCGCATCCGCAGCAGCAGTGCCACGGCCTCGTTGCACGCTTGCCGATTGGTGTTGCCTTCCATTACCTGTCCGGACAACACGCTGTCCTGTTCGTCCAACACTCTCTGCAGGTAATCGGCCTCAGCCCGATCAAGCTCCCCCCTGAATGCGTTGACATCCCACCCGTCACCCGAGCCAACTCTCAGCAACTGGCCGTACAAGGCCCGCGCCTGGTCGTCGATGAAGTCTTGGGGGGACAGATCCAACTGGTCTGCTCCGATCTCTGCCAGTCTCTCGTTGATCTGTCCATGCAGTCGAGGCGGGTCGCGCAACAGGACCAACAGGACCTTCCGCTCCAACTGATGGCGCAGGGACCCGGGTTCCTGAAGTTGCACGGCAGGCCGTTGAGAGGCATCCTCCCGCTCGACAACGGTATCCGCGTCCATCTCTGTGCCCGCATCCGGTTCGGGCACCCTCATCCGGTCCGCCACCATGCGCTGCAACAGGCCCGGTGCGGTGGCAAAGCGGGATTCCAACTGCTTGACGTATTCGTCCCGCGCGACTTCCTGATGGACTTCCGCTAGGACTTCCACCAGGAGTTCAACTGCCTTCTGCTTCTGCTCGGGAACCTCCAGGTTGAAGGCTCGTTCGGCATGGTTCGCATAGAAGTTGACAAGGGTCAAGGCACCGTCGGTAACCTTCTTCCAACGGTCGGCTTTCTCCCTGATCAGTTCGTCCGGATCGCGCCCTTCCGGCATCGCGGCAATCCGCAGGACCATTTCGGGACGGCTGCGACCGGCGTTCCGGTCATCCCGATTGCTCGCACGCAGCGTCGCCCGGGCCCTTTCCAGTCCCCGCAGCGTCGCCTGCTGGCCAGCCGCATCGGCATCCAAGGCAAACACGACCTGAGAGGTATATCTGCGCAACAGCCCCAGTTGCGCAGGGGTCACCGCGGTGCCCAGACAGGCGACGGTGTTCGCAAACCCGAACTGATGGGCCGTGATGACATCCAGGTACCCCTCCACGAGCACGGCTTCCCCTAGCTTGCGGATGGGACCGCCTGCCTGTTCAATGCCGTAGAGCACCTGGCTCTTGTTGAACAGCGGCGTGGTCGGCGAGTTGATGTACTTGGCACCGCGAGACTCTCCGTCCAATTCGCGCGCCCCAAAACCCACTACCCGGCCGCGTGTATCTCGGATGGGAAACATCAGCCTGCCGCGATACCGGTCCCGATAGGAGCCCTGCTTCTCGTCGTGGTAGAGCAAGCCGGTTTGCAACACATGACTTTCGGAAAAACCCTGGCCTTGCAGAAAGGAAACCAAGCTGTCCGACGACCTGTCGCTGTAACCCAATTGGAAGGTGTTGACCATCTCCGGTTCCACACCCCTGTGCCGCAGGTAGTCCCTGGCAATCTTGGCCTCGTCGGTCCGGTGCAGGGCCGTGGCATAAAAGGCTGCTGTCCGCCCCATGATCTCCCGCACAGGATCCAGGGGATCCGGGGCTTGCCGTCTCCGCGCAAGCTCCACGCCAGCCTCGGCCGCGAGCTTCTTGAGCGCATCGAAAAACTCCAGGCCCTCTACCTTCATCAGGAACTTGAAGAGATCGCCGCCCTCGCCGCAGGCACCGAAGCAGTGCCAAGTACCTCGCTCGGGCGACACCACGAAACTGGGGGTCTTTTCCTGATGGAACGGACAACAGGCCTTGTAGGTGCTGCCGGCACGGGTCAGCGTGACGTAGCGCCCAATGAATTCCACCAGATCAATCCGGTCCCGGATCTGTTCACGTTCGTCCATGAGGCCTTACAAAGACAACAACCCCGTCAAGGGGCCCGAGCATCCAGGTCCTGATATATCGACCGCGCCGCCTGGAGCAGGTCGGCAAAGGGCATGGCCCGAAACACGTTGCCCTGCGAACGGATGTCGCCGTTCATGAAGGACTTGCGAAACGACGCCTCTTCCATCAGGATGCGATGGAGCAGGTCGGCCGGCAGGTGCAGTTCCAGATCCGCCCTGCCCGGACGCGGATCCCAAAAAACTTCCTGAAGGCGGCCGTCCACCAGAATCTCCTGGTCGTGCCCCTCCAGGCGGACCCGCACCACCAGTCCGGAGGCGCCGAAAGCCTGCATGGCCTTGGTTTCTTCTTGCAGTCGCTGAAACGTAGCCTGCAAGCGGAGGACAACCGGATGTACGGTGGTCGATTTCATATCCGGTCTGCAACGCGAAGTCGATGGTCTGCGATGATCTGCGGTTGGTTCGCACCCAGTACCTGTGACAGGCGATCATTGGGGCTGGAACCGATGTGCTGCGGGAGATGGCGAAGCGGTGTGACGAAGCATGGCACCGGCGTTGCCCCTGTTTTGAAATCCGAAACCGGGTACGGTGCCATTCGCGTTCCTGTGTCACAATCCTAGGCAGGCGTACAGACCAGAGCCGGATCGGTTTCGGACCTGTTTCTGACATGCCGGGCCCGCAAGGCTGCTGAATCCAGTGCCGGTTCGACAGCTTGGGCGCCTTCCTGCCGCAACAACCCGGACTATGCTATGCACCGTGTTACACCGCCGATTGCCAACACCGCCCGGTGGCGATTGAGCACACAATCACCGGCAGCCCTGTTGACCGTCGCATGGTTGGCTTTCCTGCTCGCCGGATGCCAAATTCCGCCACCGGTCGCCCCGCCGGAAGAATCGGTTCCGGTCACTGTGGCGGCCCCCTTGCCCGATGCCTCTCCCATTGCAGAGGTGCGCACGGTCGAAAGCCGGCCGATCGAGGGACGCAACCCGATCAACACCCGGGGCTGGAAGACCGACTTCACCAAACGCACGATCGACCTGACCGAAATCATTTCCGGGGGGCCGCCCAAGGACGGCATTCCGTCCCTGGACGCCCCGCGCTTCGAACCCATTGCCACGGCGGCGGACTGGTTGACGGACACGGATCCGGTCATCGTCTACGAACATGGCGGACAGGCTCGGGCCTATCCGCTGGCCGTCCTGATTTGGCACGAAATCGTCAACGATGAAATTGCCGGCCGGCCAGTCACCGTTACCTTCTGTCCCCTGTGCAACGCCAGCGTCGTGTTCGACCGGCGGGTCGGCGACATGGTGCTTGACTTCGGTACCACCGGCAGTCTGCGCCACAGCGACCTCGTGATGTACGACCGTCAGACCGAAACCTGGTGGCAACAGTTCACCGGCGCCGCCCTCATCGGCGAACTGGCTTCGACCCAACTGACGTTCCTGCCCAGCCAGGTACTCGGATTCGGTCGATTTCGCGAATTGTTTCCGGAGGGTGAAGTGCTGCAGCGCCCCTTGGATCAGTTCAGCCGCAACTACGGCATGAATCCCTATGTCAACTACGACACGTACGGCAACGGCCTGAGCCGCAACGAGAATCTGGTGCTCTTCACGGGTGAACCGGATCCAAGGCTCAAGCCGCTGGATCGCGTGGTGGGAGTCCTGTTTCCGGACCACAGCAGCGTGGCCATTCCCTTCGATCTGGCACGGGCTCGCACCGTGGTCCATTACGACCCGCCCAACGGCGATCCGGGCATCGTGGTGTTCTTCGAGGAAGGCATGTCCTCCTCGCTGTCCGAGGCGGAAATTGGCACGGCCCGGGACATTGGGAGCGTCGGGGTATTCAGCCGTGTCCTGGACGGCCGGCACCTTGAGTTCGATGTTGCCGACGACGGTACCGTCCGGGACGCACAGACCGGAAGTACCTGGAACATCAGGGGCGAGGCGACGGCGGGAGAACTGCAGGGATCGGCCCTGGAGGCTCAGGTTGCCTTCGACCACTTCTGGTTTGCCTGGGCGGAATTTCTGCCGGACACCGAACTCGTGGCGGTGGACTGACCTCCCTGCGGGGCCACAGAACCCGGAGGATTGCAGCCGCTGCCGGCTAGTTGACAATGCGCACGTTCACCGAGCAGGTGGCCAGTGGTGCATCGTTGGCATCAAGCACACTGAGGCGAAGCGTGTACGGTCCGCTCAGACCGATGGTCGACGCGTCGAACTCCCCCAGCAGGCCTTTGCGCACGTTGTTGTAGGCCTGACCCAACAAGGTGAAGTCCTGGTCCGCAGGATCCGACCCGGGTGCGATGTCGATGACGTACGAGCCCAGATCATCATGGGCCGCGGTGCCTTGGACTGCCACGGTGCCGACCAATTCATCGTCTACTGCCGGGGAAGACAGCAGGGCACTCTCGTCCTCGCAAAAGGGCACGTTGCGCAGGTCCTCCGGCTGAATGGCTACCTGCCCGGTGCCCGTTGTTTCATCGGCCGGGTTGAGGCCGGGATCGGCACCAAGGGCCGGTGCCGATCCTGACTCGGTTCGCGCTTCCACTGGGGTTTCCGAACCCGCTTCCTCTTTCACCGCCTGGTCCACCTTGCTGATGAAGTAGGTCAGACCCATGACCACCAAGAGTCCGACCACACTGGTCACGACCCCGACAGTGGCCCGGGCTGCCCGTTCGCGTTCCAGTGCGAAAATCGCCTGCAGCCTTTCGGTCCGGATCCTCCGCACGCGGTACAGGTAGACCAGTGCGCTCAGGCCGCAAAGGACGTAAATCCAGGGGGCCAGATCGGCAATGTAGTCAAAGATGAGGGTCATGGCCGGATTGTAACCCGGCATCTCGGCCGGCCTGCCGAACACTGCAGACCAAGAATGCGATCTGCGATCCCAGGCCACCGCTTGGGAGCGGCCATGCGGTGGGTCCGGACGGGTGCTACCATTCGCCACCCCCTTTCCATCAAGGTTGTCGGGAGCACACCATGGAAATGAGACGATTCGGCAAGACCGAAATGCAGGTGTCGGCGATTGGTTTCGGATGCTGGGAGTCGAGCGGCGAATACGGAGAGTTCGACGACCAGGAAATCATCGATGCGGTTCACTTGGCCCTGGAGATGGGCATCAATCTCTATGACACTGCCGAAGCCTACGGATTCGGCCGCTCCGAGACCTTGCTGGGCCAAGCCCTCGCCGGCAGGCGCGATCAGGCCGTGGTCGTGACCAAATTCGGTATCTATCCCCAAGACGACGTCCACCACCGGGACTCCAGTCCGGAGACGGCACAGGCGGCCATCGAGCGCAGCCTCAAGGCGCTGAACATGGACTATGTGGATGTCTACCTCATTCATTGGCCCGACCGTGACTCCTCCTTCGAAGACGCCATGGCCAAGATGGAGGACATTCGCTCCCAGGGCAAGGCCAGGTTCGTCGGAGTCAGCAACTTCCGGCCAGAGCAGATCCGCCAGGCAAGCAACGGAGGCAGCGTCGACGTGGTGCAGTACGGATATCACCTGTTCGATCGGCGCCTGGAGCGGTTTGTCTTCCCGACCGTTGCCGAGCTGGACTGCGGCCTAATGACGTACGGATCGCTGGCACACGGCCTGCTGGCGGGGGCCTACACCCGGGACACCGTGTTCCCCGCCAACGACTGGCGCGCCAGAGGCAAGGCGTTCAATCTTTCCTTGCTCAGCCCCGACGTATTGTCCCGCAATGTGGACGTCGTGGAGGATTTGAAAACCATCGCCGCCGACCTGGGACACACCTCGGCCCAACTGGCCCTGCGCTGGGTGCTTTCCAACAAGCTGGTGAGCACCGCCCTGGTGGGCTTTCGGAACCCCGACGAGGTCCGGGCCAACCTTGAGGGGCTGGACTGGGAGATGGACGCCGACACCAGGACACGCATCCAGGCCGTGTTCGAGAGGCATGGGGTCGACACGGCCCCCGATGTCTGGGTCGAGGAAGACGGGTTGGGCATTCCCGCTTAACTTGACACGTCCGCGCCGCCCAGGCCCGGCAGTCCAGGCATTCGGCACGACACAGGCAGCCAACCATGACCCTGAAACAGGAATTCAATTCCCGACGCAGCGATGTCCGGTCCCGACGCGGCATGGTAGCCACCAGCCAACCCTTGGCTGCGCAGGCCGGATTGCGCATCCTCATGGCAGGAGGCAATGCCGCGGATGCCGCGGTGGCCACGGCCGCCGTCCTGAACGTGGTGGAACCCATCTCGACGGGAATCGGCGGAGACTGCTTCGCGCTGTTCTATGACGCGGCGACCCGACAGGTTACGGCCCTGAACGGCTCGGGCTGCACATCCCGGCATGCCAATCCCCAGGAGCTCGTCGCCGCGGGCTACGCCACGATGCCTTCCTTTACCGGCCACGCCGTCAGCGTCCCCGGCACCGCGGCCGGATGGGAAGACCTTCTGGCCCGGCACGGAACCATGACCCTGGCCGACGTTCTGGTCCCGGCCATCGAATACGCCGCAGACGGCTACCCTGTCTCGGAATGGATTGCCCTGGGCTGGCAGCGCCAGGTGTCAAAGCTCCTGCGCAGCCCGGATTGGGATACCCCGGACCTGTCGTCCGGACCGCCGCAGCCCAGCGGCAACGAACTGCTGATAGGAGGCCGGGCACCACAGCCGGGCGAGATTATCCGCATGCCCGAACTGGCCGAGACCCTGCGGGGCATTGCGGCCTCAGGGTCCGAATACATCTACCACGGCGATTTTGCCGACAAACTGGCTGCCCATGTCCAGCGCTATGGAGGCTGGCTTGACCGGGAAGACCTCGCTGGCCATCGCTCGCACTGGGTTGTTCCCTTGGCCTTCAACTACCACGGACGCAGGCTGCACGAATGTCCCCCGAACGGCCAAGGTCTGGCCGCGCTGCTGGCCCTCGCCCTGGCGAAACCGTTCCAACTGGCCGCACTCGCCAAGGCCGACCGGGTGCACGTGATGATTGAATGCATGCGCTTGGGCTTTACGGACGCGCTGCGCTACGTTACCGACCCGGAATCCGCCGTGGTGTCCCCGGAGTACATGTTGACCGAGGAGTGGCTTGCTCCGAGGCGCGACCGAATCCGCATGGATCAGGCCGCACAGGACGTGCCGCACGGCCTGCCGCCAGCCGGCACCGACACCGTCTACCTTTGCGCCGCCGACGAACACGGCAATGGCTGCAGCTTCATCAACAGCCTGTACCAGGGCACCGGCACCGGCCTGGTGGTCCCCGGCACCGGTGTCAGCCTTCAAAACCGAGGCGCCGGTTTCGTCCTGGACCCGGACCATCCCAACGTACTCTGCGGCGGACGCCGCCCGTACCACACGATCATCCCCGGCATGGTGACGGCCGAGTCGGAGTTGTTGGCCTGTATGGGTGTGATGGGCGGCTATATGCAGCCGCAGGGACACTTCCAGATGATGGTCCGCATGTACGACGAAGGCCTGCCTCCGCAACGAGCCCTGGATGCTCCACGCTGGCAGTTGGCCGGTCCGTCGGCCGATCAGCCCAACAGCGTCGGCGCGCACCGGCCGGGGGGACGCGTGCTCCTGGAACCGGGTTTCGAACCGGAAGTCATGCGTTCGCTGCAGGACCGGGGCCATCGAATCGAGGTCCGGCGAGGATTGGACCGCGGTGGTTTTGGGGGTGGCCAGATCATCGCCCGCAACCCGGGGACCGGAGTCCTCACCGGCGGATCCGACCCCCGCAAGGACGGATGTGCGATAGGCTGGTAGTAGGTACTGCCTTCCATGAACAGTTCGGCGGTCCCGCCGTAACCGCGGGCTTCACTGTACGGGATTCTTCTTCACAGCCCTTTGATGCACTCTCGAATCCAGACTTGTGGACGCGCCGCGTCCGCCGGCATTCAGCGCATGCGGACGGATGGTCAACCACCCCCGGCCATCGCATCCTTCCTCCACTTCCACCGGCTTCTGGAAACAGGCGCCATGGGACTGCTGACGGCTGCGGAGGCCCTCCCCGTTGAGCGTCTGACGGACTACGAGGAGCTGGACGGCTACGAACTGTCTGGCTACGAGTATGTGGATCAGGCCCTGATTCTGAAGTTCAACGGCGGCCTGGGCACCAGCATGGGCCTGGATCTGCCCAGGTGCCTGTTGCCGGTGCGGGACGGACTGACGTTTCTGGACTACATCGCAAGGCAGGTGAGTTACCTTCAGCAGCAACTGGACCGCCATGTGCCCCTGATGTTCATGAACAGCTTCCACACACGGGCCGCCACGCTGGCGGCGCTGACGGCCTACCCCGAGCTGCGCAACGGCATCGCGCCGGATTTTGTGCAGCACCGGTTTCCCAAAATTGATCCCGCCACGTTGGAACCGGCGGCCTGGTCGGCCAATCCCGACCGGGAATGGTGTCCCCCCGGCCACGGGGACGTCTTTGCCTCCCTCGATACCACGGGGCTGCTGGACAAACTGCTCGCGGCGGGATATCGCTATGTGTTCCTGAGCAACGCGGACAATCTCGGAGCCACCCTGGACATCAAAATCCTCGGATACATGGTGGAAAACCGCGTTCCCCTGCTGATGGAGGTGGCCAACCGGACACTGTCCGATCGCAAGGGAGGACATCTGGCGCAGAACGCAGACGGCGGTCTTCTCCTGCGCGAATTCGCGCAATGCCCCCAAGCCGAACTGGACGGATTTCAGGACATCCGGCGCTACCAATTCTTCAACACCAACAACCTTTGGGCCCACTTGCCCTCCATCAAGGAGACACTGCGCAGCCACTGCGGCTTTCTGCCCCTGCCGCCCATTTTCAATCGCAAACCCGTGGACCCGATGGATATCTCCACGCCCGAGGTCATTCAAATGGAAAGCGCCGCCGGATCGTCCATTTCGGTCGTTCCTGGCGCAGCCGCCCTGCGCGTTCCCCGGATCCGGTTCCTGCCGGTCAAGCGCTGTGAGGATTTGCTGATTGTGCAGTCGGACGTGTACCGAACCACCCGGAACCATCGGCTCGTAATGAACCCCAAACGCATCAATCCCCAGCCCCGCAGAGCACCCACGGTGCACCTGGACCCAAGATATTACGGCCACTATCGGGACCTGGAGGCACGGTTCCCGTTCGGAGCGCCTTCCCTCGTACGTTGTCTGTCGCTGGAAGTGGAAGGCGACGTTCGTTTTGGTAGGAGCGTGGTAATCGAAGGGAATGTGCGGATTCGCAACCCGAAGGCCAGTCCAATGCTGATACCCGACGGTACGGTCCTCAACGACACCGATAGTTGACCGATCCGGGCTACGGGGCGGGCCAGATGCGCTCGACGATAGGTAGCGGCACCCGATTGGCCCACTTCCCCTGCCACAACCATTTCTGCCAGATCCCGGCCATCGGGAGCCGAACCGCCCCCAGCCCCTCGGCTATCGGAGCGGTTCCGTTCGCCTCTGAGCCGTCCGCATTCAACAAGGTTGACCCCCAGTCGACCTCGACACAGTCCCGACGCCGGGCCCACGCCAGGATTGACCGGCCCGCCAACAGGCACGGCTCGACGTTCGCCCCTTGCACTGCGTGGACGACCTGTTGAACGGAGGCTCTGCACCCCAACCGCACGGCGACAACAGCCATGAGGGGATCATGGTGCCGGTTCTCAACGACAAACAGCCGTGCCTCTGAATGGTCACAATCGGGCCCGGACCGCGGACTGTCCATCCTGGTCAGCACATCCAGGACCGCCTCGGACTTGGCGCGGTCGCCCGGACCCCGCACGGCATCCTTGAGAAACTGCACATGCCGGGCGTTCACGCAGGCGCTGGTGACCACGGCAAGGCCAGCCCGAGCCGCCACATCCGCGGCCGGGGCCAGAGTTCCGGTCCCGGAATCCGGCAGCAGCGCGTTGTCCTTCCCAAGGGGAGACTTCCAAGTCGAAACCCCTTGCCGTCCATGGGCAACGGACCGCCACCCATTGGCTTCGAGGTGGGACAAGGCGGACATGCCCACCGCCGAGTTCGTCGGGACCAGGGGACTGATGCGAACTCCGACACAATCTTCCCCAGTCAGAAGGTGCTCCAATAATTCCAGCATCCCCGCTACTTCCGCCAACCCGTTCCAGTCCAGACACGGCCCATCGCGGACTTCGGCCACCGAGACGGGAATCGAGGGATCAAGCCTGCGCAACAAAACCTGCACCGCATGGTCGGGATGGTCACTTCCCGAACCGAGCATCCATCGGCGCACCGACCACCCGGCTTGCCGAGCTGCCTCCCCAGCCTGCCAAGACTGCTGCCAGCCCGACAGTCGGCAGCCAATGATCGACTGATTCCAGGCAACGGGATCCGCCACGTCGGAGCACGAACCAAAGGGTTGGGATTCACGAGGCCTGCCCCGCTCCAGGTTTGAGCGCAGGTGATGTCGAGCCTCGGACAACGCGCGCTGGACCTGGTCCTGCAGGTTCACCGCCACCGCATAACCCCGCCAGGCCAGTTCGTCGACAGGAAGGTCCCAGGCCCCCACGCGCCGTTCGATGCGACCGCCAAATCCTTGCTTCATCCGGTAAACAGTCCACAAGTCCCGTTGCGGCAACCGCGCCAAATCCACCGGCAGCGAGTCCGGCCAGTCCCCTTGGCCTTGCGCCCCGCGCATGGCCGTGGCCACCGCACCAAGCGAATCCGGTATGCCCCAAAGGTCGTAGGTTCCGGCCCCGGCCGCGCGTGCACGCTGCATGGCGGCGAAGTGCAGGGCGTAGTTGGGCATCGCATGACGATGCCGATTGCTGCTGGCTCCCCACAGGTACCAGGCGGAGCCACCGCACAACGCAAGGACGACGGCCGCCACGGTCTCGCCTTCCACGTCTGCCAGCAGCAACTCCAGGTGGTCGGGCAGCAGTTCAAACGCCGCCTCGAAGTAGGACGGGGCATGAGGCACGAATCCCTGTCGGCGGCCGGTCGCCTGCATCAAGGCATGCCAACGTTCAAGATCCGCCGAACCACCCACCCGGACTTGGGTGCCCGCACGTCGGGCCCGGCGCACGTTGTAACGCCATTTGCTCTTCATGCGCCCAAGCAGGTCGGCATCGGAGCCGGCAAGTTCCACCTTGATCGTGCTGCGCGGCTGGACCGTCTGCCCGCTTGGCCTGAAGCCCAGTCGGGCCAGTTGCCGCCGATGTGTCGGCGTATCCGGAAGGTCGGGTTCAATCTTGACCACGTGCATTCCGTGCGTGCGTGCGCACTGCAGCAGTGCGGTGCGGATGCCGTCCACATCCGCAGGGCAACTCCAGTCCACTACCGGGCCGCCGGGCACATACCCGAGCGACAGGCCCAGCCTACGCTGCTGCAGCACCAAGGCACCTGCCTGAAGCGTCCCGTCCGCACCGGCCAGAACCGCCTGGTGAACCTGCCAGCCTACACGCTGCTTGAGCCGGGCCCAACCCTCGAGTTGCAGCACATGACCCGACGGGTGCGTCCCAACAAAGTCGTCCCAGCCGGATGCCGCCTCAAAGAGGTCGGCTTCGGCGGCCGCGACGGTCCCGCGGACTGTGGCAAATGACAATGACACTGTGCAGTCCGATATGGAATCCAAGCCAGCTCACAAACAGGCCGGACAATGGGAATACACTATATACGGAGCTTCGTCCGCGGCCCGGCGGCATAGCCGCGCTGGCCGCGTCTCCTTGCCCTCAACCGTTCCGCGGTCCACGCGGAAATACCTGTCGGCATGCAGTTTCTACCATGACCTCAAGTACATCCGGCGGATTCGATCGCGGCCCCGCCATTCAACCGGGGCCGCGGCGCGCCCACCCGGGCTTGCTGACACAGGTCCAGATTCTGTTTCTGGCGACCCTGGTCGCCGTCGATGCGGGTTGCCTTTGGATTGGCCATTGGCTCGCGCATTTGGCCACGCGTCAAGGGCCGCAAGTGGTACTGGGACCGTTCAACGAGTGGCTGGCGCTGCCGGTGGTCCACACCGTGCTTCTGCTGGCGGCCTTTGCGTGGACGAGGATGTACCAGCGGCGAAGGCCGATTCTCCATCTGGATGAAACCATCAAGATCCTGTTCATGAACGGGATCCTGGTACTGTTGCTGCTGGCAGTGCTAACCATGTTGCTGGTGGATTTCGAGGTCTATCGCCGGCACGTCCTGTTCATCTGGGCCATCACATCCCTCCTGGTCAGCGTGGGCCGCATCATCCATACCCAGTTTCAGTGGTCGGCCCAAAGCAAGGGTATCGGAGCCCAACGGGTACTGCTCGTCGGCAGTGGTCAAACCGCCGCCATCATCCTGCAGAAAGTACGCAACACTCCCAAGCTAGGTTTCGTGGTGGCCGGGGCCATTCCTTCCGACGACGGAACCTCCCGTCTGGACGAAGTGCCGGTTCTGGGCACGGTGGACGAAATCCCGGAAGTGGTGGCCGCGTACGACATTGACGAAGTCATCATCGGCATGCCGGAGGCATCCCAAGAGGAGATTGTCCGCCTCATCAGCATTTGTCAGGAAGAGAAGGTTGGGATCCGTGTCTTTCCCGATCTGTTCCAGATCATGGCGCAGGAGGTCAGCATTGGGGATCTGTCCGGCCTGCCGTTGCTGACCATGCGGGATGTGGCGCTGCAGGGCTGGAAAGTGGTGGTCAAACGGGCCATCGACATCGTAGTCAGCGTGTCCGCACTCGTCTTCCTAAGTCCCTTCTTCCTGCTCGCTTCGCTGCTCATAAGACTGGAAAGTGCGGGCCCGGTTTTCCACACACAGGTTCGCATGGGCCTGGACGCCGTTCCCTTCGACATGCTCAAGTTCAGGTCTATGCGCGTGGATGCGGAAGACGAAGGTCCCGGCTGGACGACACCGGACGATCCCCGACGCACCCGTATCGGCCGGTTCCTCCGCTCAAAGAGCCTCGACGAGTTCCCTAATTTCATCAATGTCCTGATGAACGAGATGAGTGTGGTCGGCCCACGCCCGGAGCGGCCGGTCTATGTTGAGGAATTCCGCCGGGTCGTACCCAACTACATGGAGCGCCACAGGGAGAAGGGCGGCATCACCGGCTGGGCTCAAATCAACGGATTGCGCGGCGATTGTTCCATCGAGGAACGAATCAAGTACGACCTTTGGTACATCGAAAACTGGTCCATCGGCCTCGACTTCAAGATAATGGCCATCACCGCCTGGAAGATCCTCTTCAGGACCCATCCGGACGCCTACTGACGCGGACCGGTCCCAGTCGGTGTCTGCCCCCACCGATACCAACGCAGAATCCGACCTTCGCGGGACGCAAGGATCAACGCACAGGGCCCGGTCCGCCGGTAGCCATGCGGGAAGCCCCCATCCCCCAACCCGAAACAGGGCGACGGTTCGGCCTGCGTGATCGGCACCCCTTTGCTACCATTCCCCACCTTCACCGTTCGCCAAGTCACCGCCCCTTGCCATGGACACGTCATTGGTTTCGCACTCAGGGACCGCGATTGAACACGAGCAGATATTCGATGCGTTGACAACCCGGCAACGCCAAGTGTTGCGCATCGTGGTCGAGGAGTTTGTGGCCCATGCCCAGCCAGTCGGCAGCCGACGAATCGCCAAGGAGCGGAATCTGGGTGTCAGCTCCGCCACCATCCGCAACGATCTTGCGCAACTTGAAGCCCTGGGACTGCTCACCAAACCACACGCGAGTGCCGGTCGGGTTCCATCGCTGTTGGGCTACCGCATTTACGTGCTGCACCTCATCGGCAACCACCGGCTGCCCAAGGAGCACCGCAACCAACTGCGGCGCAGATTCGAGGCCATCGATCCGAACTCACCCAGTTGGCTTCTGGAGGCAACCCGTCTCCTGTCGGTGGAGGCCAACAGCTTGGCGCTGGCGACTGACCTGCGTTATGTCAACCACCGGCTTCGTCATGTGGAACTGATATCGGTTCAGGACAATCGGGTCCTGATGATCGTGGTCCTGGAGGACGGCCATGTGTGCCAGCGCATGCTGGACGTCCCCGACAAGATGGCACAGGCCGATCTCACCGTGATCAGCGCGGAGTTGAACCACTTGCTGCCGGGTCTGAATCGAGTGCAGATTCAGGAAATGGCTCTGGAGGCGTCCTCGGCCGCCAAGGAGTTCTGCCAACTGGTCAGCGACCTGATGCCGGTCGCGGAGGGTGACGGTTCCGCTTCCATCGTTCAGCAGGGCCTTGGCCACATCCTGGACGCCCCTGAATTCGCTGAGAGCCGCAGGGTACGCAAGGTGGTTGACATCTTTGATTCGGGCCCGCGCATCGAGGAAATCCTGATGCTCGTCCCGCGACCCGACGATGTTCACGTCCTGATCGCCGGCGACGACCGCAAGGAATGGTCCGACCTGGCCGACATCAGCCTGGTGCTGTCCGCGTACGGAATCCCAAACCAGGCCATCGGCATCGTGGGCGTGGTTGGCCCCGTTCGCATGGCCTATCGCTACAATATGGGCACGGTGCGCTTCATGGCGGCGCTCATGAGTGCCCGTGTGCGGGAAACCAGGAGCGAAGACCTTCTTCCCGAAGTTATTGCTCCCTAAACCCGCCTCCGGCGGACCGAAATTCTGCTTCGACGATTGTCGCCAATGGCAAGGAACCGATGTCGGATACAACCAAGACCACTTCAGAACACGAGCTCACGGACGAACCAAGCCAACCCGACGCAGCTGTCGCGGCTCCTTCGGACACCAAGGAAGGGGAACCGGAGTTGCCGGCGGCGGAGGCAAGCAAATGGGCAGACTGGACCCGGGAGGATCTGGAAACCGAGCTGGACAGCCGCATCTGTCGCATAGCCCAACTGGAAGAGGAAACGGAAGCCCTCGACACCAAGGTCGAAGCCGGCGAACGCGAGATCCAGCGCATGGCGGCGGAGTTCCAAAATGCACGCAAGCGGCTGGACCGTACGGCGCAGGAGCGCATCGACAACGCTTCGCAATCCCTGGCCGAGAAGTTTCTGCCGGTCCTCGACGACCTCGAACTGGCTCTGGGCAACGTACCGGCCGAAGTGCGCGAACGCGGCGAGTCCTTCGTGCAGGGGGTTCAGCACATTCACGGGAAGATCCAGGGAATCCTGGCGAACGCCGGCATTGAGCCAATGGAACCCTCCGGGCAGTTTGATCCCAACCTGCATGAGGCGATGCAACAGATTCCCAGCGAAGACCACGAGTCGGGAGAGATCATTGAAGTCATGCGGACCGGGTACCGGATCCGCGACAAAGTGCTGCGACCGGCGATGGTGCGGGTGGCAGCGTAGCCTGCCCCACCGGAAGGATCCGGGTCCGCCATGACGTCAACCCATTTCAACGCCGGCCGGGCCGGCATGGCAACCGGCATTCGGCCGTTCGACGTCGGCCGGGACCTGCCCCAGGTCACCGAGCTGGTCCGGGAAGCGTTCGCGCAGGAACTGAGGGAGACCGGCTCCAGGCCGTTGCACAACGCGGGGCTGTACAGCCGGCTGCACAGCTTCCTGCGTTCGGAACCCGCGAACCTCTTCAGCTTCATGCGCATGTTCGACGGGTTCGTCTACGTTGACCGCGGCCGGGTTGTCGGGAATGTGTCCATGCAAAAACTGGACTCCTTCGGACACCGCTGGCAATTGGCCAATGTCGCCGTCGCCGCTTCGCATAAGCGTCAGGGGATTGGCAGCAGGCTGGTGCAAGCCGCCACGGACAATCTGCGCACCCTTGGCGCCAAGCATGCCGTGTTGCAGGTCCGGACGGACAATCTTCCTGCGCGCAACCTGTACGCCAAGCAGGGATTTAAGCGCCTGGGCGGCATGGCGGACCTGGAAGGCAGGTGCCCGTTGCAGATTGGTCCGCGACCGAGCAACCCGGCTCCCATCTCCGCCCTGCCCGGTGAGGAATGGCAGCAGATGCTCGACTTGGCAAGAGTGCAGGTGGGCGGCCACATGCAGTGGTGGCATCCCATCCGACCGGGCGACTTTGTCCACGACTGGCCGCGCCGGGCAGGCGAGTGGCTGGGGGAAGCACTGGGAGTTTCGTCCGTCACGCGGTTCGGCGTTCGCCTGGGAACCGAACGACTGGCCACAGCCATCGTCCTGCGGTCCGCCCACTGGAAACGTCTGCACAGGGTTTCCTGGTGGACCAGGCCGCAGCAGTACGGACAGTACGAGGACGGCATGCTCGACGCCCTGGCCGGGCTGATGGCGGCGCAGGCCCACTGCCGGCTCCACGTGCAGGTGGACGCCGACCACCACCAGGCGATCGAAGGCTTGACGGCCATAGGCTTGCGGGCCAAGCCTTCCCTGGACACCATGCGTTGCGAACTGACGCCGGAGCGACGTGAACCGGCCGCGAATCGAAGATTTCGCCTGCGGCCGTGAAATTCACCTTCATGCACATGGCGGATACCCACCTGGGTTTCCGGCAATACGGTCACACAGAGCGGGAGTGGGATTTCGACGACGCCTTCCGCTGGGCCATCGACCAGGCCGTTGCCAAGCAGGTGGACTTCGTTCTCCTGGCCGGGGATCTGTTCCAGTCCGGTTCCAACCTCCAGGCGATCACGTTCAACAACACGGTTACCCGCCTTGAGGTTCTGCAGGAGGCCGGCATCCCTTGTCTGGTGATCGAAGGCAATCACGACCTGCCGCGGTACCGGGCCTACCGGACCCGCTTCGGCTGGATGAACGCTTTGGCGGAAACCAATCGATTGGTCTACCTGCTGGATGTGCTGTATGCCACCCCGCTTGATGCCGGTGTGGAACCTTTGCTGGCCTGCGATGGACACCACATCGGCCATTGCGCCGAGCCCATCCCGGGCGTGCGAGTCTACGGCATCGGGTTCAACGGCGCAGCCACACGGACGGTGCTGGAACGGTTCGAGAGGTTCATTGCCGAACAACCTGCCGACGGACCCAACTACACGATTCTGATGTCGCACGCCGGCGTTGACGGGCGCACGCGGGAGCGGACATCAAGCAACGTCAGCTTGAGCGGCCTGCGGGGCCTGCGGCCAAGGATCGACTACGTGGCCCTAGGGCACTACCACATGAAGTTCAGTGAAGACAACTGGCTGTTCAACCCCGGCAGCCTGGAGTTGACCAGCCAGGACCTGGCGCACGAAGAGCCCGGGGGAGTCTTTTTGGTGACGGTTGACACAGAAGCCGAACCCAAACACCGGGTTGACCACCTGGAATGTCCCCGACGTCCCTTTGTGCACAAGGCCTTCAGCCTTGCCCGAACCAATGGTCCGGAGGAACTCTACGGCGAGATCGAGGCATTCCTGATCGGGGAACGGGCCAAGCGCGATCTCGAAGATGATGTCAAGCAGCCGGTCCTGAGCATCGCGTTGGTTGGCGCCAGCCGGTTTGAACCGGGGTTGGTGGACTCCCACCGCATTGAGGAATTGGGGCGCGGGATCCTGGATCCGCTGCTGTGCCGCGTCTCGAATCGCGCACTGCCGCCCGGGACTGCCGCGTTCGACGAAATCGAGGACATGAGCCGGCGCGATCTTGAGGAGCAGGTGCTGGAAGGCATGCTTGAATCCCATCCCGACTTCGGCAAGGACTTGACCCACTGGACGAATGCCACCCTTGAAGTCATGGAGGCCAGCCTCGAAAAGGGAACAGCCGACGACATCTGCAACATCCTGGGCGACACCCGCGCCGCGTTGACAGGCTGAACATGGTCAGGCTGACCCACCTGAAACTGGAGAACATTCGCTCCTATCGAACCGCTGAAATCGCATTCAGGGAAGGGGTCAACGCCATCGTTGGCCAAAACGGGGCCGGCAAGTCGACCATCCTGCAGGCCATCGGCTATGCCCTGTTCGATTCCCTTGAAGGTCGCAAGCCGAACTTCATCCGGGAAGGCAGCGCATCCGCGTCGATTACGGTGAGGTTGGCGGAAGACAGGGAGGGATCGTCCTACGAGGTAGTGCGGGAACTCAGGAAATCCGGCACCGCGGACTGGTTCGTATTTGATCTGGCACGCGATGCCGAAGTGTGCCGGGGACGCCAGGACGTGCGGTTCTTCGTGCAGGACCTGTGCAATACCCGGCTCGACTTGGGCCGGTTGTACACGCGCATCATCGGGATTCAACAGGGGGAATTCGCCCGTCCCTTCAGGTTGAACCCTGTCCCCCGCCAAGACCATTTCAGTCCCCTCCTTGAAGTGGAGAAGTACAAGGAGGCCTACAGGTACCTGGGACAAGGGGACGGCCCCAAAGGCACCATCGGGCACAAGATTCACGTCTTGGCCGAAGACATAGCCAGGTTGGAAGGCCGACTCGAAAACCGGGGAGCCCATGAACAGGAACTGCAGGATCTTCTCCTGACATTGGCCCGTCTTGAGGAAGAGGAAGAGAAAAACAGGAACCGGTTGTTGAAGTTGGCCGAGATCTCTGACGAGTTCGAACAGTTGAAACACGATGTTGAGCAGACAGCCGACCTGCATATTCGCGCCCACAACAACCTTGCATCAAGTCGCCAACAACTGAAGACTGCCGATGAGGAACTTCGGCGAAGCACACTCGCCTTGGCAATCGTGGAATCCAACCAAGACGATCACAACCGGCACCTGCGGGCACAGGCAGACCTGGATCAGCTGGCGCATGAACTACGGGCCTTGAGAGACCTTGCGCAACAAAAGGTTCAGCTGGACACGCGGCTTACAGGCTTGCAGGAGCGACTGGCACGGTGTCAGGACCGCATTCTATGCCTCAAGCAACTTGCGGAGCAACAGACCCAGCTTGCCGGACCAGCCCGGCAGTATGAAGAACTGGACAGGGAGCGCATCGCCTTGCAACACCGAATCGGTGCCGTTGATGCTCTTGAGGCCGCAGAAACGGCGGCACGGGCCAAAGTCTCCCGCAGACAGTCCCAAGTCGAACAATTGACCTCCAACCTGGAGTTGAGGCGACAGACGGAAACCAAGGTGCGGCGGCAGGGAGAACAACAACGCGAATTGAGTGAACGGACCGTTCACCTGAGACAGCAGGTGGAGTTGGCAGACCATGGGCTTGAGCAGGTGAACCAGCAACTCTCAATGCTGAAGCGCCCCGGCAGGGACAAGGAAACCGAGCCAGTTCACCTTTGCCCTGTCTGCAGCCAGCCAATAGAGGAAGCCATGTGGTTGGAACTCGTGGCCGAATCCGAGTTGGAGAAGCTGGAACTTAATGGCCGGGCTTCCCATCTGGCCAAGGAGTTGGCGGACTGCGAACAGGCTGCACAGCGTACCAAAGAGACAATCGATCGTCTGCAGGACACCATTGCCGAATTGCCGGACGAACCGGCGGTGGAACGGGCAAGCTCAGACCTGACCATTGCCCGGCACGAACTCGATCAAGTGGAGGAGAAGCTCAAGGAGAGCCGGGAACTGGAATGCAAACTTCAGACGGCCACAGCCGACATGGCCAAACTAGAAGACGGCTGGACTGCCTTCAGAGACAACCAAAGGCAGATCGACGGCCAAAGGGACATTGAAGCCGAGATAACCGGACTGGAGGAAGCAATCACCTCGTTGGAACCTGAAACGCAATCGTTGAATGTCAAGCTTGCCCGGTTGGCGAATCTTGAGGTCCGGGAAGCTGCATTGACACAGACCCTGGACACTACCCGCTCGGCCTATGAAAACGTCCTGAAAAATCAAGATGCGGCGGAACAGAAGCCGACACGCGAAACCAGGTACCGGGAACTGGGCGTTCAGGTGGAGGCACTGGCAACTCGTCTCACAGAAGTGACAGCCGAGTACAACCGTTGCAATGCTGCCTATGACGCGGATGCCCATGTCGCACACCAGGAGGAGATCCGGCAACTGGAATTGGATTCGAGTGGGCGTCAGGCACTCCTGCAAGAGACCCGGAAACAACTGACAAACCTGAACTCGCAACTGGAGGCCATGGAACTTCTGGATGCCGAATTGGCCGCCAAGAGAATCGATCACGCGGACTGGACCCAATGGGGTTCCGACCTGGAGGACATGCGCAACTACATTCAGGAAATGGGCCCCATGATGACCCGCATCCTGAATCAGCGGATCAGCTACAGCGCAAACATCATCCACCAGGAACTCACCAACTCTTCCTCAGCCGAATTAACCTGGGATGAGACTTTCGCCATCACCCTCAAGGTCCTAGGACGCGAACGCGCATTCGATCAGTTGTCCGGTGGGGAGCAGATGACGGCAGCCCTAGCCGTCAACCTAGCCATGCTACAGGAACTAAGCACGGTCGGTTTCGCCTTCTTCGATGAACCGACCACCAATCTCGACGAGGACCGCCGGTCGGAACTGGCATCTCGCCTGAACGTCACTAGGCGGGTTCCCCAATTGATCGTCATCAGCCACGACGATACGTTCGAGGCCCAGGTGGACCACGTGATACGCGTGGCGAAAACCGGCAACGAAAGTGAAATCCGGACGCCGGATGCCTGAGGCCGCCCTCCGGACTCAGCGGTTCAGGTACCGAATCAGGTCCCGCAGCAACACAGCCTGCTCCGGGGTGGGGGCGGTGCCCGCCAGCCGTGCCCGCGCCGCACCGATGTCGCACTGAACCTGGCGGCACAGCTCCTCAACATCGGAGAAACGGGTTTCGTCCCGCAGCCGAGACACGAACTCCACCGCAATCTGCTGCTCGTAGAGATTGCCGTCCTCGCCCTCCGGCGGGAAGTCCAGCAAGTGCGATTCAACCCTGAATTCGGTCCCGTCGAAGGTGGGCCGGTACCCGATGTTGGTTACGCTGGAATAGGCGCGCACCGGGTGCGGCACCCAGCTGCGCGTGGCGTAAACACCGGTCTTGGGATACAGGCGATCGGGAATCGGTTGCAGGTTGGCGGTGGGGAAGCCCAACTTGCGGGCCAGCTTCACCCCCTCAACCACGATGCCGGCCACAAAGGGACTGCGCCCCAAGTGCTGCGCGGTTCGCTCCACGTCGCCGCGCTGCAGCAGATCCCTGATGGTGCCGCTGCGCACCACGGCTCCGTCGCGCCGCACATCCGGGACGGTCGTGACATCGAATCCCAGTGTGCGCCCCAGCTCCCGCAATGTACCGGGAGTACCTGTGCGGTTCCTTCCCAATGCGAAATCCTCACCGATGACCAACTCCGTCATCCGCAGGTGCCGGACCAGCAGGCCCACGAACCCCTCCGCGGTCAGTTCCGCGGTATGTCGGTCAAACGTTTGCACTACACAGTGATCCGCCCCCTGCTGACGAGCCAGCAGGACCCGTTCCTCAGGCGAAGAAAGCATCTTCAGACCACCGTCCGGGTTGAAGTAAACGGTAGGCAGGGGATCGAAGGTGATGGCCACCAGCAGGGCGTCTGCCACGTCGGGTTGTTCCTGCAAACGGGCGCGACGCCTTACCCCTTCGGCGAAAATGCCGCAGTGGCCGATGTGCATCCCATCAAACTTGCCGATCACCACGATGGATGGCCGGTCAAGCGACAGGGAGCGTACATCCCGCACAGGGGAAACGACGGAACGATCCATGAATCAAGCCAGGGACACGGGTTCGTCGGGATTCAGGCAGCCGCCAGCCATTTGCGTGTTCGGAACCTCGGCGGCCAGGTTCCCGCAGCCTGCGTGCACCACACCACACCAAGCGTCCGGCGTTCAGTGTCCACGGCCAACGCCAATTCGCCGTCCCGCAGTTGGATGGATACGTCCGGCGCCTCCACCTCCCTGCCTTGGCTGAACCGCAGCCGCATGTCCGCATCGCAGACCAGTCGCGGCCAAGCCAGGCCGGCACCGGCATCGGCAAGTTCCGGTAGCGGGGCATCCCCTTCCAGTTCAACGAGCGGAATTGCATCCGCGACCCTGAGCGAACCCAGGGAAACCCGACGCAGGGATGCCACGGTTCCCCCGACCCCCAGCGCCAGCCCCATGTCACGGGCCAGGCTGCGAATGTAGGTTCCGGCGGAACAGGTCACCATGAATTCGCAACATCCGTCCTGCACCGGCGACAACGCCTCCAAGGTGGCCACATGCACGGTTTGGGGTTGCAATTCGGCCAGGCCGCCTGAACGGGCAATGCGATGGGCCCTTTGGCCGCCGATGTGTTTCGCTGAAAAGGCGGGAGGGATCTGTTCAATCCACCCGGTGAATTTCGGCACGAGCGCCGCCAGACGGGATTCGGTGACCGCCGACGCCGATCCTTCCTCCAGGGGAGTGCCGGTAATGTCGTCCGTATCCGTCCGCAGACCGAAGCGAAACACGGTACGGTAGGTCTTGGGCTGACCCTGATAATACTCGGCAAGGCGGGTAGCCCGACCCAGACAGATCACCAGCAGACCGCTCGCGAAGGGATCCAGGGTGCCCGTGTGACCCACGCGCCGGATGCCGAAGCATCGACGCACCCGTTGCACTGCATCGTGGCTCGTCGGCAGTCTGTCGGGTTGCTCCGGAAAAACCGGGGGATCGCCCAGCCCGGGTTTGTCCAGCATCAGCAGACCGGATGGTTCACCCAGCATGGCGGATTGCCTGGTCGGCCCGGCCAACGGCAACTATGAGCCACCGACCGGCAGCCCCAGGACCTGGTCCTTAATCCGGGCAATCACTTCCGGCACAACGGCATCCAAGGAGCCGGTGAGTTTGCAACCCGCAGCCAGCTGGTGCCCTCCGCCACCCAGGGCCAGGGCCAGTCGGCTGACATCCAGGTCCGGGTCGCAACGCAGGCTGCACTTGACCTCGGTCCGTCCGTCATCCAACTCCGTTTCCCTAAACAGAACCGCCACGCGCGCCTCGTCGACTTCGGCCAGGCGCTGGATGATACCCCGTGTCTTGAGCCGCTCCCCCTGCGGCCCGGTAGCCTGGTCGCTGGTCATGCCGACCCAAAGGACCCCGTCGTCCAGTTGCATGCGGGACAGCAGCAGGCTCTGCAGTTGGAGTTCATCGCGGGTGATGAACCCCAATGTGCGCGACACGACATACTGGAAGTCATAGCTGTCGGGCCCCATCACCTTCATGACTTCCCGCATGAAGGCTTGATCCACGCCCTTGATGCGGAAACAGAGGGAATCGGTAAGCATGCCCACCAACAGGCACTTCTTGGCGTTGGCAGACAGCGGCCGGTCCAGGGCCTCTGCCAACTGCAGGACCAGATTGCAGGTGGACAGGCACGACGCATCCACCCAGTTGAGACCCGGCGTTCCGAACTGTTCATTGGTCGGATGATGATCAATCACGAGCCATGGCAGTTGTTTCAACCGTTCCAGATCCTGAAACCCGCCAATGCGATCGATACTGGAACAATCCACAATCACCACCAGGTCGAACGAGCCCTGGATGCGATCCGGCGTGCGGACTCCCTGATACCCCGGCAGGAACCGGTAAGTCCAGTCCGGAGGGCCGTCGATCCCGGTCACCACCTGCTTGCCGGCCGCTTCCAGAATCCAACGCAGGGCGAGCAGGCTGCCATACGCGTCCCCGTCCGGTTCCCGGTGTGCCAGGCACAGAATGCGGTCCGCTTCAGCCAGAACCGCGGGCACCTGCCTAGGCATCATCGTCGGCATGGTCCAGGTCCAGACTGTCCAGCAGGTCCAGGACGCGCCGGGTCGACCGCGCATCCCGGTCGTAATCGAAGCGCAGATCCGGCACCCGCTGCATCACTTGGCGCTCCGCCAGTTCCCGCCGGCACCAGCCCCGCGAGCGGCGCAGTGCCTGGAGAACGTTCTCCTCCGAAACCGCTTCGTCGTCATGGGTTACCTTGACCCTGATGATGCGCCGATCCCGCGAGAGCTCAACCCCGCGGACCCGTACGGTTTCCAAGGCCGGATCCTGAAGTTCCTGCTCCACCAAGGCCACTATCTCGGTGTGCACGAGCCCGGCCAGCCGGGCTTGACGAATGGTCGGCATCAGGCAACGGGAGCCTGGCGCTCCTCGTACACTTCAATCAGATCCCCATCGCGGAAGCTGTCGATATCCTCCAGCCGGATTCCGCAATCCTGCCCGGACTGCACAGTGTCCACCCGGTCGCGGAAGCGCCGCAGTTCCGTCACACGGGTCAGCCGCTCGGGCTGTCCGGGACGCAGGAACTTGACCAGCGCATTGTTGCGGACAATCCCATCGATCACAATGCAACCGGCGGCCACACCGCCCTTGACCGGGAACTCCTGGCGAACCTGGGCCTGGCCAATCACGACCTCTTCGAACTTGGGCGCGAGCAAGCCGTTCAGGGCCTTCTCAACATCCTCGATCAGGTGGTAGATGATGTCATAGGTTCGGATGTCCACTCCCGACGTGCGGCCCCGTTGTTCCGCAGTCGGTTCGGAAGATACATTAAAGCCCAGAATCACGACGGGCACCGTGCTGGCCTCCGCCAGCATCACGTCGTTTTCGGTCACGTTGCCCACGCCCGACCGGAGCACTTCGATCTGGACCTCGGGATGGTTGATCCCCTGTAGCGACGACACAACCGGATCCAGGCTGCCCTGGACGTCCGCCTTGACCACGACCTGCAGCTTCTTGACATCCTCATCGTCGCCCTTTTCCAGCAGGGCCATCAGATCCTCAAGGGTCTGAGGCTGGACCATCTCGTCCGCCCGGACGCTCTGGCGTTCGGCAATGCGGCTGTCGATCAGCCGCACGGCCTTCTTCTTGCTTCCCACGACCTTGAACATCTCACCGGCCTCCGGTGGATCCGAGATCCCCAGAACCTGAACCGGAGACGAGGGACCAGCCTCCTTGACGCGCACGCCATCCTGGTCGGACATGGCCTTGATGCGCCCCCAGGTCTCGCCGATGACCACGGTGTCGCCCTGCCGCAAGGTACCGTTCTGCACCAGGACATTCGTGGTAATGCCCTGCTGGCGGTCGACATGGGCCTCGAGCACCGTGCCGGCCACCTGTCCCTTGGGATTGGCCGTCGGAGCCAAGTCGTCCGTCATCAGGAGGATGGTGTCCAGCAGGTCGTCGACGTTGTCCCCGTTGAGGGCACTGAGGGGGATCATGTGCACGTCGCCACCCCAGTCGGCCGGCGTAAGACCGGTATTGGACAACTGGGACATCACGTTGTTGACGTTGGCATTGGGCCGGTCGATCTTGTTGACGGCCACGATAATGGGCACCCCGGCCGCCCGGGCGTGGTCGATGGCCTCTTGGGTCTGGGGCATCAAGCCGTCGTCGGCCGCCACCACCAGAATGACCAGGTCCGTCACCTCCGCGCCGCGGGCGCGCATCTGTGTAAACGCCTGGTGACCAGGAGTATCAATGAAGGTGATGCGGACTTCCTCGCCGTCGGAGGAGTGGGCCACCTGGTAAGCACCGATACTTTGTGTGATCCCGCCCGCTTCCGTATCCACGACACTGGATTTGCGGATGGTATCCAAGAGCGTGGTCTTACCGTGGTCCACATGCCCCAGAACAGTTACCACGAGCGGGCGCGGCTCAAGACTGTCTTCCGGCTCGGCTGCCCAAATGCCCTGCATCCGGCTGCGCACCTTGTGGCTGACGGCAGGAACGGGTTCGTCCGCAGGTTCCTGCTCCTCCGACGGCTCCACGGAATCGTCTCCGTGGGCCCGGAGATCAATGCCCAGCTCCTCGCACACCAGCGTTGCCAGATCCCAGTCAATCTCGGCCGAAATCGGCTTGTATTGACCATAATAGACAAGAACCTTCAGCAAATCCATGGAACTGCGGTTCACCGCCCCCGCCAGATCCTGGACCACGATTGGACCCTCGTCCAGGTAGACGACTTCCATTTCTTCGCTGTTGGCAGCCAAACCATCTTCGCTCATGCTCGGTTCATCCTTCACTTGCTTCCGCCGACATCCGCAGTCCGAAGAAGGACGCGGGCCATGCTGCGTTCCATCGGGCGAGAGTCGCTATCCTTCCCCGGAGAGGGCCGGCTGGGCCTCTTCCGTCGGAAGGGAACGGGCCCACTCCTCCAACCGAATCCTGTCCGTCGACGTCAGACGGGTCTTCAGTGCCGTCTCGACCGGCAGCCGGCCCTTGCCCGCGCGTGCGCGATCCAGCCCCATGGCCCGCGTCCCGCAGGATCGGGTTGCGTGGATGTAGGCACCGCGACCGTTCATTTTTCCCTTGGGGTCCACCAACACCCCTTCCGGAGTCCGCACCAGCCTGACCAGCGTACGCTTGGCCTGCACCCGACGGCAGGCGATACACGTCCGCTGGGGATGGCGGCGGGGACGCCGCATCTGTGAATTAGACACCGCCACCCTATTCGTCCATGAGATCTTCATAGCGTCGGGCATCCGGTGAATCCCCGCGCCTTGGTTCCCGCCGCTGGCCACGGCCGCCTGTTTCGGATTCCTCTTCATCCGTGGGAGCCGCCTCCGCTTCCATGTAGCCGGCCAGGAGTTCCTCCGGGACCTCAATCTCGTCGAGATTGAGCGGGCCGCTGCGCCCTTCGGCCTTCCGGCGGGCGCGCAACATGTCGGCGGTCATGGGCGTTGCGGGTTCCTCGGGAACGGCGGGTTCCTCAACCTCTGGCTCCGATTCGTCCTGGCCGGCTTCCTTGCGTTCGGTAAATTCCTCATAGGACATTTCGCTGAGGGCCTTCTGGGCCGCTTGGCGGAAAATGTCATCCGAATCCTCGCCGGTGGACGGATCCAGTGACGGCAGTTGCTCCTGCGCCTCCCGCCACTTTTCCTCGAAGGCATCCACCTGCGGCTGGTCGCGGCGCGTGCGTTGGAGGGCATCCTGCAGGATGTCGGGGGAATCCTGCTCCGACAGGCGCTTGGCGGCCAGGTCCAGCGGATCCAGGCCGGGCGCCTGCTTTTCGGCCAGGCGGCGGTTGGCCGTGGCCAATTCATCGTGCTTCATCATGTTTTGCTGCAGCTCGAACAGATCAATGCCCTCGGCCTTGGCATCGCTTTCACTCTTGATGTCGATGCGCCATCCGGTCAGGCGGGCGGCCAGCCGTGCGTTCTGCCCGGACTTGCCGATGGCCAAACTCAACTGGTCGTCGGCCGCCACCACCGTGGCCGTCGGATGTTCGCCTTCCTCATGCAGGATGACGCCGGTCGCCTTGGCGGGACTAATGGCATTGACGATGAACGTGTGCGGCTCGTCGCTCCACTCCACCACATCGATACGTTCGCCGGCCAACTCGTTGACAATGTTCTTGATGCGACTTCCCTTCATGCCGACGCAGGCACCAACGGCGTCGATATGTTCTATCGTGGCAATGACGGCCACCTTGCTGCGCGCGCCCGGTTCGCGCACGATGTTCTTGATCTCGATGGTCCCTTCGCGCAATTCGGGGATTTCCTGCTCCAGAAGCCGGCGCAACAGGTTGCGGTGCGTACGGCTAAGCTTGACATAGGGGCCGCGGTTGTCCTTCTCCACCCGTTCCACGTACAGCTTGACGTAGTCGCCGCGCCGCAACCGGTCGTTGGGGATTTGCTCGTCGCGCTTGAGCACAAACTCCGAACGATCATTCATGGTCACGGCCACGGTCTTGGCGTGTGCATCCACGCTGCGCACCTGGGCGCTGACAACCTCTCCCACCCGGTCCTTGAACATCTGGTAGATGATGTCCCGCTCCGCTTCCCGGATCCGTTGCAGGATGACCTGCTTGGCGGTCTGCACGGCAACCCGGCTGATATCCTCCGGATAGAACTCGATGCGCACCAGGTCCCCGATTTCCACCTCGCCGTAGGCTTGGGCGTCCGACTCGCTGATCATGGTCCTACCATCGAACAGTCCGTCGGCCAATTCGTCATCGCCGATCACTTCCTTCTCGGCGAACATCTGAAACTCACCGGTGTGGCGATTCATGCTGGCGACAACGTTCGACAGCACTCCATCCTTGTTCTTGTAAGTGGACACGAGGGCGGCCTCGATCGCCTCGAAAATGATGTTGGCATCCAGGCCCCGCTCGGCGGCAACGGCCTTGATTCCGGCTACCAGTTCCTTGTTCATCGCCTTCCTGCATCCCCGGCTGTGGATCAGCCTGCGCGAAACACCCTCTTACAAAGAAAAAGCGGGAGAACTCCCCCACTTGCAGCGTCTATCAGCTCCGGACAGCCCGAAAGCCACCCGGCCGGGTGCAGTTTTTTGACGGGCAGGGACATAGTCCCTGTCTCGCCGGGGTACACCCGCGGGCTGATTATAGCACCCGCGTTCAATGGGGCAAGTCGGTGTTTAGCCCGGCACCGTTTCAGTTTCGTTGATTTTGGCCCGAGGCCACAGGCCACGACGGACATGCTGTGCCAAATGTCGCTGAAACCAGTCGGTGTGGACACGGTGGAACACCGGGAGCTGACCCACCCACAGTGGATGAATGTTCTGTATCAACGAAATTGAAACAGTGTCTTTAGCCCATTCCGGACACATGCCGGGCTCGCGCGCGGCAGCCAACCCAGTTACGCCGTTCCCGGCAACACCCTGATCAAAATCAACCCTACAGCCAGACACCAGATTGCAAACACCCACAGCGTACGGTGCCTCAGATAGGCCAGCAGAACCTTGATGGCCAGCCAACCGGCGGCTGCACTGGCCAGGAAACCAACGGCCAGGGCGGCAACCAGGACAAGACCCCCGCCGGCCGCCGTCCAGTCTCCACCCAGAAGTTCCTTGGCCCCCGCAGCCGCGATGACGGGCACGCCCAGCAGAAAGGCGAAACGGGCGGCACCGGCCCTGTCCAGGGTCAAAAGCCGTCCCGTTGCCATCACGGCACCGCTGCGGCTGACACCGGGGATGAGGGCCACGGCCTGCGCCAGCCCCATGGCTGCGGCATCCGTCCAACCCATCTCCTCGATGTAGCGCGTGTGTTCCCGACGCCAGGCCACCAGTTCGCCCCCGCCAAGCAGGCATGCGGTCCCGATCAAGCCCCAGGCTGCCAGGACCGGTTTGTCCAACATGTTCGAGACGAAGGGTTCCACCACCAGGCCGGCAATGCCGGCCGGGATTGTCGCCAGCAGGAGGAACCATCCGTCCCTGGCTGCGTAGTCAACCATGCGCCGTTCGCGCAGCGAGCGGAACATCCCGACCAGGATCGCCGCCATGTCCTTGCGATAGGCCAGAACCAGGGCCGTCAAGGTCCCCAGGTGCAGCACGGTTAGCATGAGCAGGGACGGTGTTGGCCAACCCAGGAGGGCAGGCAGTAGCACGAGGTGCCCACTGCTGGAAACCGGAATAAATTCAGTCAGGCCTTGGACAAGGCCCAGGATCAGGGCCTGTACCAGCTCATGGTCAAGCATTTTGGGCATGGTTTCCGCCTACCGGTGCCTGCTCGCCTGACTGGCCAGCCACAGTCGGCGCTGCACGTGCCGGGCAGTCTGGTCCGCGATGCGGTAGCGGCCATGAAACTCTGCGCGGAACGCGTCCAGGTCGCCGCGACCGATGGCATCCCGCAGGTCCTGCATCAGGGTTTGCATGAAAAACACATTGTGCAGCGTACACAGCCGCAAGGCGGAGACCTCGCGGCAACGGACGAGATGGTGAAGGTAGGCCCGCGAGCAGGTACGGCAGGTGTAGCAGCGGCACTCGGCATGGATAGGGGCGGCATCCTCAGCGTGGGCAGCGTTGCGCAGGTTGAGACGTCCCTCGGGATGCAGAACCGCGCCGTTGCGCGCCAGCCGGGTGGGCATTACACTGTCGAACAGGTCGACGCCCTGCCAAACTGCCTCGACCACGTCCTCCGGGGCCCCCACGCCCATCAGATAGCGCGGCCGGTCCTCGGGCAGAGTCGGACAGGTGAACTCCAGGGTGCGGTACATCTCCTCCTTGGTCTCGCCCACGGCCAACCCGCCGATGGCGTAGCCGGCGAAGTCCATGGCCGCCAGGGTGGCCGCGCTGCGCTGGCGCAGGTCCTCGAACACGCCGCCTTGGACAATACCAAACAGGGCCTGGTCCGGCCGCCTGTGGACCGCACGGCACCGGTGGGCCCAACGGTGGGTCACATCAAGGGCGTGCAACAGGCCGTCACGGTCCTGGGGATCCGCACACTCGTCCAGCACCATGGCTATATCAGAACCCAAGGCTTCCTGGATTTCCACGGCCAGTTCCGGGGTGTACCGCACAATCCGGCCGTCCAGATGGGACTTGAATACAACGGCGTCGTCCTCAACCCGTCGCTGACGGGCCAAACTGAACACCTGGAACCCACCCGAATCGGTGAGTATGGAACCGGACCAGCCCATGAACCGATGCAACCCACCCAACTCGGCGATACGCAAGTGCCCTGGCCGTAGAAACAGATGGTAGGCATTGGCCAGCAGCCAACGCGTTCCGGTTGTGCCCACGTCCCGCATGTCCAAGGTCTTGACCGCGGCTTGGGTCGCGACCGGCGCCCAGGCCGGAGTTTCCACGACTCCGTGGGCGGTTTCCATCCGGCCGCGCCGGGCTTGTCCACACGCGGCCCGGATCTGGAAGGGCACCCTAAAGGTCACCGCGTGGCCGCCGGTTTTGTTGGAATTGCACAGCCATCCTTGCGGCCCATTGTTCAACTTTGCAGGCCATGCCAATTTATACTTGATCAGCCCGTTTGCCGCACCAATGCGAGGAAAGTGACAGAGTGCTTGAGGAAATCCAACGCCAGCGCAGGCGTTTCAACCGCGCCTACGAAGTGTTGAACCAGCTTCCGTTCCCGGATGTGACCTGCGATGAGTTGAGAGACCTGCACGACGATGTCAGTGAATACGATGTCAGCACCATCAAGTTCATTCAGGAACACGGCAGCCGTCCTCCGATGTCGCTGGAAGAGGATGCAGGCCTGAGCGATTCCCTGTCGAATTTCAAGGCCCGATTGCCGGCCGAGATCGAAGGCCGACGGGAGTTGCTCGCCTACAAACGCAAGGTTGACTCGTTAATCCGGGAATACAATCGGCTCTCCATCCTGTTGACTGAGGCCGGTTGACGCCGGTCGGACCGTCCGGCAGCGCGTTCACACAGGCCGGATGTTGAGAACAGCCTGTCACCGTTGCATCAAGGCCATGCAGGCTTCCCGCCGACAACAGCCCGGCGGATGGTCCATGACGAATCCGGTCGCCTGCATGAAGGCGTAGCAGACGGTCGGTCCCGTGAACTTGAAGCCGGCGTCCTTCAGGGCCCGCGACATCGCCTCCGCCTCCGGCGAAGTGGTGGGGCAGGAGCCGTCGATCAAGGGTTGCCCGCCAGTCCAGCGGAACAGCCAAGGGCGAAAGGCCCCCTCGCGTTCCACAACTTCCAAGTAGGCTCGTGCATTGTTGACAGCTGCATGGATTTTGGCGCGGTTGCGAACAATCCCCGCATTGTCCATGAGTTCCGCAATCCGCCGCTCGTCGTAACGGGCCATCCTGACCGGATCAAAGCCGTCGAACGCCTCCTGGAAGGCCGGCCGCTTGTCCAGGATCACGCGCCAGGATAGGCCTGCCTGGAACGTATCCAGGATGAGCTTGCCGAACAGCGCCACGTCGTCGTGGACCGGCACGCCCCACTCCTGGTCGTGGTACTTCCGCAGGCTGGCACTGGCATTTGCCCACGTGCAACGCGGGATGCCATCCGGGCCAATCGATACCGGATCAATCATGTGGCTGTGCTCCGCCCTCCAACCCCGGTCACCGTGGCCACCCCGGCCAGTGTCAGCGCGATTCCGGCCAAGGTCGTCGGAGTCGGGGATTCCGAGAACAGCACCGCGCCCAGCACCACGGCGAACACGACCTCCTGCATGGCAATCAGGTTGACCACTGTGGCACTGGTCAGTCTCAGGGCCGCGTTGTAGAAGGTGTGGCCTGCAGCCATGGGCAACAGCCCGGCACCGACCACGCTTGCCCAGGCGGCACCCGACACGGGTCCCGGCACAAATGCAACGGCTGCGAACGGCAGAGCCAGCGCTCCGGCCACCAGGTATACGCTGCCGGCGTAGGCCAGCAAACCCATGTCCGCCCCGCGCCGGCGGCCCGCCAGCGAATAGACGGCAAAGGTGATCGCACATATCACGGCCCAGGCATCCCCAATGAGCATCCCGGGCGAGAGCATCGGTTCAAAGCCGGTCAACATCGCCAGGCCGGCCAGGGCCAGCCCCACCCCGAGCCATTGCAGGCGGGACAATGCTTCCCCAAACAGCAACCAGGACAGAACCGCAATCACCGGCACCGACAGATAGACCAACGTGATGGCGTGGGCCAGCGATGTGCGGTCGATAGCCGCAACATAACTGAGGAAATGAACACTCAGGCACGCGCCCGAGAACGCGACCAACCGCCAATTCCGCTTAAGTTGGAACGGCTCCCTGCGCAGGACCGCCACCGCCAAGACCACGGCACCGCCGATGAGCAGCCGACCGCCGGCCACCAAACCTTCGGGCAATTCGGTAACAGCAACCCTCGCTAGCACTGGGCTGGTGCTGAACACGAGCGCCGCCGCGGCGGCATATACCACTCCCTTCGGCCTGGAGGCAGGCATCGGGCGGTGGTTACATTGGGGAGTCGGCTCGGGCTAAAAACCTGAGTTAAAGACCGATGCAACGCCTCCCAGCACCATGCTGGCAATGATCAGCACGGCCGCCACCGTCATCGCGATCTGGCCCTTGGTCAACTTCTGCTGTCTCTTTTTCACGGCGATGTCCCGAATGGAGGTCCCGCACCCGGCCAAGCGAACGGAAATGGCTCGCCGACCCAAGGTCAGTGTAACGCAATCACGGCTCGCACAAGCCCGGTTGAGGCACCCCGACCGGCGGCAACGTGTCCGCCAACCGACCAACGCATATACTAGGATCCGCATAACGTGTTCCGCCGCCGTCAGAGTTTGAACTTGCAGCCTAGCGAATCGCGCGCCCCCCTCTACATCGGCAACTGCCTGTTCCTGGCCGGCATCGTCTTGGTGCTGTACTTGGGATTGGCGGTGGCCCCGTTCACGCCGGACGGACAAGACGATGTCCAAGCCATCGCGCTGATGTTCCTTGGCTTGTTCATGACCGTCGGCGGACTCGGCACCTTGCTTGCCCACAAGCTGCATCAGCAATGGCCGGGCCTGCGAGGCCGAAGTTCCCGCGACGTGTCCATGCGGCAGGGGCTGTTGCTGGGTCTGGCCGTCTGCCTGATGGGAATCATGGCACTGTTCGACTTGCTTGACTTCGCCGTTGCCGGTTCCATTCTCTTCCTGTTCGGACTGTTGGAAACGTTTCTGCAAAACCGGACCGAGGCAACCTGACGCCCTGCCGGTTCGACAACAGTCCGGTTCCCACCCTTGAACAGGCACACCTGCGCATGAACGCTGCCATGGTCCCGCTATCACCGACCGGCATTCCGGACCTCCTGGAACAACTGGGCATGTCGTCGTCCAGCTGGCAATACACAACGGCAGAGGTGCTTGCGGCACGGTGGTTCCCCCATACCGACGCGGCGATCCCGCTGGTCGTCGACGAAGTCCGCCCGGAACAATCGCAGCCAGTGGTTGCAGCCCTCGCGCGGGCGTATCCTGCCGGGCATGGGGTTTGGACCATGTCGCACGATGATGCCGGCAACGCATGCCAGCCATCCCGGTACAGGCTTGAGGAGGTTGGGGGCGTTATGCGCATTGGCAGTCCTCACACCCTGTTGGTTCCGCCGCTGGCCGAGGAATGCAGCCTGACCCAGCTGCCCAACATTCTGGCCCGCCTACGGGCTCCGGATGGATGCCCCTGGGATCGGGAACAGACCCTGGAGTCGCTGCGGTTTCAGGTAGTGAGCGAAGTTCACGAGGTGATTGAGGCCATCGACCTCCAGGACGACGAGAACTTGGCGGAAGAGTTGGGCGACCTGCTGTTGGACACGTTCTTCCTGATCAACATCGGCTACGAACAGGGCCGGTTTCACATGGCCGAAGTTCTGGCCGAGATCAGCCGCAAGATGATTCGACGCCATCCGCATGTCTTCGGGGATTCGCAGCTTGAGGACAGCGATTCAGTTCTCAAGGAGTGGGATCAAATCAAACAGGCCGAGTATCGGGCCAAGGGCAAGCAGCGGGGTCCACTCGACGGCATCGCGAAGGGGTTGCCGGCCCTGGAAGGTGCACGGCTCATGCAGTCGCGCACCCGCAAGGCAGGTGCGGACCCCGACGCCCATGCCTCCAACGTCAACGCCAACGGCACATCCGATGCCGAGCTGGAACTGGGCCAGCGCCTTTGGCATTTGGTGGCCGATGCTACGGAGGCGGGGATCAATCCGGAGGATGCCCTGCGCCGGTTCAACTCACTGTACCGGCAGTCCGTGCAAGGTTCCGAACCACCCGCTGGGTTCCCTGCCGACGATGCACAAGAGCCCGCGAGCCAAGCGCCGTGACACCGCAGCGGTTGCCTGAAGCCTCCGGGCAGCAACCGAAATTTGTGTTACCCTTGCGCGCATGCGCCTGTAGCTCAGTGGATTAGAGCACTGGTCTTCGGAACCAGGTGTCGGGGGTTCGAATCCCTCCAGGCGTGCTCCCTATCGTGCGGCGACCACGGCACCGCGCCTCCCCAGCCCCGTCGCGCCGGTTTGGTGTGAGATTTGGCCGTGTTGTCCACCATCAGCCAGAGTTCGTCGGCAGGACGCCCACCAGTACTGGTACTGGTCAACGGTCCGCCGTGCGCCGGAAAATCGCACCTGACCGATGTATTGGCGGGGTCCACGTCCCTACCCGTCCTGACCAAGGACATGATCAAGGAGACGGTATACGACACGGTGGGATGGGCAGACAGGGACTGGTCGCGCCGTCTGGGGACAGCAGCCGCAGCCCTGCTCTGGATGTTCGCGCGCAGCCTGCTCAGCCAAGGCCAGGACTGTTTGATTGAGGCCAACTTCCGGGCCGGTCTCGCTGCGAATGAATTAGCCCGCCTGACTTCGGACCTGACGTTCACATCGGCTCAAATCTTCGTGACCGCGACACCAGCAGTGCTCGCGGAGCGATTCAGGATACGGGCGCGGTCGCGGACGCGTCACCCTGGGCACCTCGACGCTGAACTCCAGCACGAGTACTCGGAAGGGAGCATTCCCGAAGACCAACTATGCCCGATACCGGGAACGAATCGGTTGATCCGGCTTGACACCACGGAAATCAAACCCCAGCGCCATGCACGCCATGTCCACTTGGTTACGGACTGGCTCGTGGAGACAGGTGTACCGGTGGAACTATCGTAAGTGCGTTCGACTTGCCGAAGCCTGTTTGGATCGGCATGGGCGGGAACAACGGATCATCGACTGCCGGGTGAAGCCATGAGCCCTGACATCACCGTCCCCGCAAATCAGACGGCATAGTGGTCAAACGTTGGCATCCAATCCTGGTTGACGGCAAACATGTCGTTGACCATGGCCTTGGTCTCCTGCAGTGACAGAAGCGACGCGGTCAACGGATCGTGGGCAATGGCCCGGTAGATCAACGTGGGGTCGCCCGTCAGGATTCCCTCAACGGCCATCTGTTCAATCTGGGCACTGAGACCGGTCAGCATTGCGCAGGAGGCGGGGATGTTCCCCACGGCCACCGGTTCCAGCCCCTTCGGACTGGACCAGACGGGAACCTCGACGCAACACCCTTCGGGAAGGTTGTCCACTAACCCATGGTTTAGCACGTTGCCGTTGAACTGGAACGGCGTGCCGCCCGCACAGGCATCCATGATGTAGGCCGCGTACTCATGGCCCCGTTCCAGTTCGATGGGCGTCTCGTCGGCGAACCATGCCTCGGCCTCCGCCTTCCAGGTCTCCGCCCGTTCCGCATACCGGTTCAGAACGTAGGCGTACTCGCCGGGATTCCAGTTGGTGCCATGGGTGCAGTACTTCTCAATCAGATCGCTCCGTTTCCGGAACCACCAGTTGTACTCGCTGTTGTGGCCGCTTGACTCCGTCACGTAATAGCCAAGTGCCAGATACATCTCGTTGCGGACTTGCTCCGTGTTGTAGAGCTCCTCGTTCCCGGTGATGGCGGCGTGGATCCGGGGATAGGCATCCTCGCCCTTCCACAGGTACTCCTTGTACCAGGCCATGTGGTTGATGCCGGCACAGGTGTACTGCACATCAGCCATGTCGGCGCCAATCCAGCGGGCCAGCATCTCGGCCGTACCCTGGACGCTGTGACACAGGCCGGTGAGCTGGATGTCCGTTTCCTGGGCCAGCGCCTGACAGATCATGGCCATCGGATTCGTGTAGTTCAGCATGATGGCACCGGGACACAACCGCTCCATGTCCCGGGCAATGTCCAGCATGACGGGTACGGTGCGGATCGCCCGGAAAATGCCCGACGGACCGCGGGTGTCGCCAATGTTGGTATCCACCCCGTAGCGCATGGGCACTTCGATGTCGTGCCGGAATACGTCGGCACCACCGACCAGAATCGTCACGATCACAAAGTCGGCATCCCTCAGTGCCTCGGTCCGATCCCGGGTGGCCGACACCGTCGCCGGGTATTCGCCCATGCGCACGATCTTGCGTACCGCCTTGGTGGCGAAGTCCAACCTTTCCGGATCAATGTCCATCAGGCACAGATGGGCATGCTCCAGCGTCTCGAACGTCAGCACATCGCGGACCAGCTTGCGCGTGAATCCAAAGCTGCCTGCGCCAATGAACGTAATTTTCATGGTTCGGTGTCCTCTTGCGCTTGAAACCAGGATCAAGCCCCGTTAAATTGCGGCAGCCAGCAGGCCTGTCGTTCCAGCATCTCATCCACCATGTGATGTAGCTGTGGCATCGTGCCCACGGCTGCGGACAGTGGATCCAGCAGCACGGCATGGTGGACGGCATCCACGCTACCGGTCAGGGACGCCTCCACCACCATTTCCTGCACATTGATGTTGGTCCGGTTGAGGCCGGCCAGTTGCGGCGGATAGTCGTCGACCACACACGGCTGAACCCCACTACTGTCCACCAGACACGAAACTTCCACACAACATCCGTCGGGCAGGCCTGGCATCAGGCCCCGGTTGGGCACGTTGCCGTTCACCTTGCACGGCACATTGGTCTCCATCGCCTCAATGATGTGGACCCCGTACTCGTGGCTCCGCTCCGTCGGTACCGGCTGCTCGGCGATCTCGTCGAACTCGGACTGGAAGTGTTCAAGCCGCTGAATGCAACTGCGCAGGTAGCCGCCCGTCCGTCCGAAGTCGTACCAGCTCCGTGTGTCGTCCGTGAACTTCGGTGCAAGCTGATGGTCCACCATTGCCTCGTTCTTGCGGAAGTACGGCAGGTACTCACTGGCGTGACCGCTGGACTCGGTGACGAAGTAGCCGAAGTGGTTCATCATTTCGATGCGCACCGGCTCCGATCCGTACACCTCCTTGCGCAGGACCGCCTTGCGAATCAAGGGATACAGATCCTCGTAGCCGCGTCGGAACTCGGTAAAGAAGGCCTGATGGTTGATGCCGGCACACTGAAAATTGATGTCCTCAATCGGCACATCGATCCACTTTGCCAGCATCTCACTGGTGCCCTGGACACTGTGGCAAAGACCCACATGGGGCCTCCCGGCACCCCGATCGATGGCCCAGCAGTTCATCGCCATCGGATTCACGTAGTTGAGGATCATCGCGTCGGGCGCCACATCGTCCAAGTCCCGGCAGAGATCCAGCAGCACGGGAATTGTTCTCAGGGCTCGGAAGACCCCGCCAGGGCCCAACGTGTCGCCGACGCACTGTTCGATCCCATACTGCTGCGGGATCTCGATGTCCGTCCGAAAGGCCTCCAACCCGCCGGCCTGGAACGTTGTGATCACGTAGTCGGTGCCGCGAACGGCGTCAATGCGCGAGGCGGTGGCCGTGACGGTGGCGCGGGCACCCATGCGGTCGGCAATCGACTGCACGATCGTGTGGGACTGCCGGAGCCGTTCGGGGTCGATATCCATGAGCCGGATCTCGCAGCCCTCCAGCGACGGCGTCAACAGGAAGTCGCTGCACAGGCGGCGCGTAAACACAAGGCTGCCGGAGCCGATGATGGTGATGGTGGCCATGCTGGCGGTTGTCTCCTCTGGGAGTCGTTGGATTTGAGTGCTGCCGGATCGGGGTGATGAACACCCGGGACCTTTGGTCGACGCGGTCCGCGGGCATCCATAAGGATGCACCCGGAGACTCTGCCACCGACGGAACCCGGTCCGGCCCCCAAACTTAATGATGCCGTACCGGCATCGCGGTCCCGTCGGGGCTGGAGTTGGGACTCGCCCCGGGTGTCAGACGGATTGTGCGACCTTAACGGGACTGCCGTTGAGCAGCGGTTTGAGGAACCTGCCGGTGTAGCTGCGCACGGCCTGGACCACCTGTTCGGGCGTACCTTCGGTGATCACATCGCCGCCATTGTCGCCGCCTTCCGGCCCCATGTCCACGATCCAGTCGCAGTTCTTGACCACATCCAGGTTGTGTTCGATCACGAGCACCGTGTTGCCCTTGTCCACAAGCGAGTGCAGGACCTGCAGGAGCCTGTTTACGTCCTCGAAGTGCAGGCCGGTCGTCGGTTCGTCCAGGATGTACAGCGTGTTGCCCGTATCCCGGCGACTCAGTTCCTTGCTCAGCTTGACCCGCTGGGCTTCGCCGCCGGACAGGGTGGTGGCGGGTTGTCCCAGCCGGATATAGCCCAGACCCACGCTCAACAGCGTATCCAGGCGCGCCTTGATGCGGGGGATATTGGCAAACAGCCCCGCGGCCTCCTCGATGGTCATGTTCAGAACATCCGAGACCGAATGCCCTCTGAACCGAATTTCCAGGGTCTCGCGGTTGTAGCGGCGGCCTTGACATTCGTCGCACTGGACGTAGACGTTGGGCAGGAACTGCATCTCGATTTCCTCGATGCCGGCCCCCTTGCAGGCTTCGCAGCGGCCACCCGCTACATTGAAGCTAAACCGTCCCGGCTTGTACCCGCGCGCCTTGGCTTCGGGCAGAGAGGCGAACAAGTCCCGCATCGGACCGAAAAGATCAACGTAGGTGGCCGGATTGCTGCGCGGCGTGCGGCCAATCGGACTCTGGTCAATGTCGATCACCTTGTCCAGATACTGCCATCCTTCCACATCCTCGTGTTTGCCCGGCGCGGTCTTGGCCTGGTACATGGTCTGGGCCAGAAACCGGTAGAGCACATCGTTGACCAGTGTGCTCTTGCCGCTGCCACTGACTCCCGTCACGACCGTAAACGTACCCAGTGGGAACCGCACCGTCACGTTGTTCAGGTTGTTCTCCGCCGCCCCGACCACGCGCAGGTAGGTACCGTTGCCCTTGCGCCGCGAGGCCGGCATGTTGATTTGTTTTTCGCGGCGCAGGTACTGTGCCGTCAGGCTGCTTGCATGTGCAATGAACTCGTCCTGCGGTGCGGAACACACGACCTCGCCGCCGTGCTCACCAGCTCCCGGCCCCATGTCCACCACCCAGTCGGCCGTGCGGATCGTGTCCTCGTCATGCTCGACCACGACCACGGTGTTGCCCAGGTCGCGCATGCCGCACAGAGTGTTCAGCAGGCGCTCGTTGTCCCGCTGGTGCAGGCCGATGCTCGGTTCGTCCAGGATGTAGAGAACGCCCATCAGTTGGCTGCCGATCTGGGTCGCCAGACGAATGCGCTGCGCTTCGCCTCCCGACAGGGTCGCGGCGCGGCGCTCGAGCGACAGGTACTCAAGACCAACGTTGACCATGAACGACAACCGGGCCTGAATCTCCTTGAGCACCTGGCCGCCGATGGCCAGATCACGGGCCGACAGCCGGCCGTTGGAACCAGGACCTCGCCCGTTGGCCCGGGTCGTGTCGTTCGCGTCGTCGGCTTGCAGACCTTCCACCCAGCGCAGGGCGTTGGCCACGGTCAGGCGGGACACCTCCATGATGTTAAGGTTGCCGATGGTAACCGCCAGCGAGGCAGCTTTGAGCCGCATGCCGCGGCAGTCGGGGCAGGGACGGAAACTCATCCACCCTTCAAGACGTTCCCGAACCGAATCACTGCCGGTGTCCCGGTAGTGCTTGCGCAAACTCGGCACGACTCCGCGGTAGGTGGCCTCATACTGCCACTCCTTGCCTTCCTTGGTGCGATAACTGACGGCCAGGTTGCGTTCCGGCTTCTCGGGGCCCATTACCACCAAGTCCTGCTGGCGCTGGCTGAGTGCCCGGTACGGGATGTCGGTCGGGATCCCATACTTCCGGCAAAAGGCTGCCAGCACGCCGCGTTCCCAGTTCTCCGCCTGCGCCGAGGATTCGTTCTGCCGCTGCCAGGGCCGGATGCATCCGTTGCTCAGCGACAGGTCCTGATCAACGATCAGCCGCAGGTCGAACTCGTTCTGCATGCCGATCCCGTCGCAGCGCTCGCAGGCCCCGTGCGGGCTGTTGAAGCTGAAGGAACGGGGTTCGATCTCCTCCAGGCTCACGCCACAGGCGGCGCACGCGAAATTGCGGCTGAACGATTCCTCCCGCGGACGGTCTCGATCGGTCACGTCACTGACGATCATGACGCCGTCGCCTAGGTCAAGGCAGGTTTCCACCGAATCCGCCAACCGGTTCTCATCCTCCTCGTCGGCGGAGATCACCAGGCGATCGACGACCGCCTCAATCGTGTGGTTCTTGTACCGGTCGAGCTCCGGCACTTCCGCCACATCGTAAATCTCGCCGTTGACCCGGACCCGTACGTATCCCTGCTGCATCAGCTGCTGCAACTCGCCCGTGTGCCTTCCCTTCCGGTTCCTGATGCGCGGTGCCAGCAACATAAGGCGACTGCCGACTGGGCGCGACCGCAGCTGGTCCACAATCTGCTGGGGGGTTTGCTGCGAAATGGCCGCCCCGCACTCGGTGCAGTGCGGCTGCCCGATCCGCGCATAGAGCAGACGCAGGTAGTCGAACACCTCCGTCACCGTACCGACCGTGGAACGGGGATTGCGGTTGGTGCTCTTCTGGTCGATGGAGATGGCCGGGCTCAAGCCCTCGATTTGGTCGACATCGGGCTTCTCCAGCAGGCCCAGAAACTGTCGGGCATAGGCCGACAGGGACTCCACGTACCGACGCTGCCCCTCGGCGTAGAGGGTGTCGAAGGCCAAACTACTCTTGCCGCTGCCGCTGAGGCCGGTAATGACCACAAACTGATCACGCGGCAGCGACACTTCAATGTTCTTGAGGTTGTGTTCCCTGGCGCCGAGTACCGTAATCCTGTCTGTTGCCATCCATGCATCCTCTGCTGCCGACCGTGCAGTCCCGTCCGTTTGCCAGGCGAGGGCCGTTGCCCTTCCCACGCAGTTGAGCGGCCCGCGCTGCGCTTCAGCGCGGATCGATCTCCCGGACCCGGACAGCCTGCCACACACCAGGCAAGCCGTCAAATATCAGCGCTTTTTTGTACGCAAATTTTACCCGCGCGGCTGAGGGGAATCTCAACCATCGCGCGGCCTCAGCAATCCGTAGTTCCCGTTGTCCCGGCGGTAGACGACATGGATGGCGCCGCTGTCCTGATCCTTGAACAGATGGAAGTCGTGGTTGAGCTGTTCCATGGTTTCCACGGCGTCGGCCACGGCCATGGGTTCAACCGTGAAGTCCTTCTCCCGAACGATGAGGCCGTCGCCCACGTCTTCGTAGTCTTCGCTGACCGGAGGTACGGTTTCGACGAACTGTCGGGCCTCCTCCTTCGACATGCGCCGCACATGGCGCCGCCGGCCCTTGAACCGCTCTATCTGCCGTTCCATCTTGTGCACCGCCGCGTCCAGGGCCGCCTTGGCGTCGGGACCCTTGACTTCCGAGCGCAGGATGCGCTTGCGCACATGCATCGTCAATTGCACGCGACAGGCCCGTTCCGGTCCGAGCCGATGCCGCCGGTGGATTTCACAGCGGGACTCCACCGTGCCCGGCAGCAGGGCCTCGAGCTTGGCACCCTTGTCCCGCGCCGTCGCCTCAAGCTCCCGTTGCAGGTGGGCAGGGAAGCCATGCAGGATTACATCCATGGTATGGGTTGTTATGTTGGGTTGCACTTCAGGCCGCCGGGCAAGCGGTGCCCGGAGACCGTGCGGCAATTCTACTTCAGATGCCGACTTCCGGACGGTGGATGCACCGGCAACAAGACCCTGCAGATGACCACGGCAGACCAGACCGTCCGTCGCGGCCGAATCAGTCCTCGTACATCTGCTTGCGGGCTCTGGCCATGCTCCGCTGTGCATCGCGTTGTGCGATGGTGTCGCGCTTGTCGTGTTGCTGCTTGCCCTTGGCCAGGGCCACCACGACCTTGGCCAGACCGTGGTTGGAAATGTAGAGGCGCACGGGCACAGTGGTCAAACCCTTCTGAGCCACATTGGCCGCAATCCGCCGAATCTCACGCTTGTTGAGCAAGAGTTTGCGCGGCCGCATCTCCTCGTGGTTTTCGCGATTGCCGTGGGAGTACGGGGCAATGTGGACATTGTGCAGCCAGGCTTCGCCGTCCCTCACCATGACAAAGCCGTCGCCCAGGTTCACCTGACCCTGCCTGATCGACTTGATCTCCGTCCCCAGCAACTGGATGCCGGCATCGAACTCCTCGAGCAGGTGATAGTTGAACCGGGCCCGGCGATTGGTGGCCACGGTCCGCGGACCTGCCGGTCCGCGGCCATTCTTGGTGCGGGCGGATTTGGCTGCCACGGTAACACCTCCTCAAGGTCCGGCGGTTGCTGCATCCAGCGAATGTACAAGATATAGTTCGGCGACCTGAAGATAGGGATCGGTTTCCGTGTCGTCGGGGAGGCCTCCGGCGTCTTCCGGCTCCCCATCTGCATCCCCGTTGGTCATGGGCACGTCCGGGATCAACCCCTGCCCATGAATCTCCCATCCGTTGGGGGTGTGCCAAAGGTGGTCGGACACTCGCAGGCGACTTCCGTCGCCCAGTACGAAATCAGTCTGGCCACTGCCGTTGCCGTAGGTGGTTTCACCAATCAGCAAGCCGACGCCGTGATCCTGAACCGCGCCGGCAACCAGTTCGCTGGCACCTGCACTGAAGCGGTCGACGAGCACTGCCAGAGGCATGCCCGGTGGCAGCGATGCCGCGCCCTCAGCCTTCAGTTCCGTCCGTACACCATCGGTATGTTCGCCAACGGCAACCAGCCGAGGCCCCGTCAACAAACCCGCCACGCGGACTGCAGCGTCGGTTGAGCCACCGGCGGTGCCGCGCAGGTCGAGAATCATGGCTGCCACCCCCAAGTCCAGCAGATCCGTCAGGGCCACGGCCAGGCCGGCAGCCCCAAGTTCACCGACCGAGTGCATCCTGACGTAACCGATGTTCGACTCTGACCCAAGAACTTCGTGGTCGACGGTGGGGATCTCCACCTCGCGCAAGGTTATGGTTGCATCGAATGCTTCCTCGTCGCGCCGGTAGCCGATCCGCACCTCCGTGCCCGCCGGAGCCCTCAGGCTGGCGAACACAGCCTCACGTCCCATCCAGGAGAGGGGTTCCCCGTCCACCGATACCACAAGGTCGCCGGCGCGCAGCCCCGCGTCGGCCGCCGGCAGACCTTCAAAGGTTTGCGTGACCAAAAGCCGTTTGCGGTCGGGCAGCCACTCCAGTCTCGCTCCGATGCCGACGCCCCCCAAGTCCGGCGCCCCTGGGCCGGACAAGACCCCATCCGGACGCACAAGGACAGAGTACCGATCGCCGAGTTCCGCCAGAACACCGTCTATGGCCGCCTGGTTCAACACATCCTCCGTCGGAACTTCACCGATGTACTCCTCCTCAAGAAAGTCCAAGGCTTCCCGTAGCACGGTGAACCGATCAGAGGACCGAACGGCGCGTCCGGTGCGGTTCAGTTCCATCAACGGAACAAGCGATACCCCTTGGCCTTCGCTGGCATCCACCTCCGATCCCGTGTGCTCCACCCCCAGGGCATGGCCCGCCATCGCACCAACTGCAGCCGACACGAACAGGATCATGGTCACTGCAAGCGCAACCACCTTGGGCGGAGCAATCGCCTTCAGCCGATCCACGGAGGAGTTCGGATCCTCCCGAACCGCATCGGTTTCGAGACTAATGCCTAATCGGCGCAGCATGGGAATCATGATTCGGGATCCATGTTCACACGCATGGGTTGGCCACATACAGCCAAGTACCGCGTCGGCATCGTCAGGGGCCCCGATCAACCTTCGGTCCGAAGGTCGGACAGGTGCCGGAGTGCCGCCTCAATGTACGGATCGGCATCCTCATCGGGATCGGCAACTCCGGGTGCTTCGCCGGGCTCCATCCGTTCAATCAGCACGTCGGGAACCAGGCCTTCTCCGTTGATGGACCTGTCCTTTGGCGTAAACCAAAGCGAATTGGTGACGCGAATCTGGCTCTCGTCGGCAAGCATGCGGGTTACCTGAACGCTGCCTTTGCCCAGTGTCGGTTCGCCAATCAGGACAGCCCTGCCGTTGTCCTGGAGAGCACCTGCCACCAGTTCACTGGCACTGGCACTGCTGCGGTTCACCAATACGACCAGCGGCGTATCCCGGTCAAGGACGGCCCGGTGTTGGGCCCGGTGGTCCTCCTCCCGTCCGTCACTGTATATCTGGCGCACCACAAGCCCACGGCCTGCCAGGAGGCCGGCTACCTCAACCGACTCGTCGAGCAACCCGCCACCATTGCCGCGCAGATCCAGAATCAAACCTGTCACATCCGCGCTCTCGAAGCCTTTGATGACATCCCCCAGTTTGTCGGCGGCCAATGCGTTGAACGTGTGCAGGCGCACATAGCCGATGTCCGCATCCGGACCGATCAGTTCGTGGCTGGTCGTCGGCATGTCGATGGTGGCCCGGATGATGGTCAGTTCGAATTCCTCCGCACCCCGCCGGATATCCAGTCTCACTGCGGTGTCCACAGGGCCCCGAACCTTCGAGATGGTTCCGGACATGCCAAGTTCGGCCACGGGCTCGCCGTCCACGGCAATCACCAGGTCCCCCGTCACGAGTCCGGCCTCGGCCGCCGGACTGCCGGGGAACGGCTCTGTGATGCGAACTGCCAAGTCCTCTTCGCTCCATTCCACCATGGAACCGATGCCGCCGAACTGGCCACTGGTGTCGCTGGCCTCCAAGGCGGCCTGCTCGGGACGCAACAGCAGCGTGTACCTGTCATCCAGATTCGCCAACACCCCTTCGATAGCGGCTTGGTTGAGCACATCGTCGCCGGGCAGTTCACCGATGAATACGTCTTCCAGGACCGCAATCGCTTCCTCTAGGACCGCAAAGTCCGCAGTACGTCCGATTTGACCGGTATCCGACCACAACCCGGTAAGCGAAGCCCACATGCGGTCGGCTGTCACGGCAGTTTGGGTCTGTCCATATAGGTACCCGCCCGCGCCTCCCACCGCGGCACTCAGCACCGACAGGGCCAGCATGAGCGCCAAGGATCGCCGCCACGTCCATCGACTGGTCCGAAACGCGAAGAACCGCCGAGTGGCTTGAACCGCGCGCGGTTTTTCGTCGATCATCTGCTTGCCGGTGGGAAAAGACACAGACTGGGCAAAGACATAAGGCCGGATCCGATGCGGAGACGCATCAAGGAAACCCTGAAGAAGGACCAAGACTACTGCATTCTATTGCTGGCAGGACCTCGAATTGGTATTTCGACCCTGGGTCAGTTTCGTTGATGTCGGTTCGAGCCCGACATCAGTGCCTGTAGGTATGAAAAATGTCCTGTGTGTCGGGTTAGGTCATGGCAGGCGCCATTGGATACAGGAAGCTGTGCGCCCCTGTCTCCGACTTCCGCACCCGCAGCTTGTAACGCCCGAACCAGCCCCCGGCCGATTGGTGCCGGCGGGGATGCAACCGTCCTGCGCACAGAGGACCAGGTCGCGCCGGCGTTCTACTCGGATCCACACACGGGCCGCGACAGGCCCCGTCATCGATACACAGGACATACAGCCAATAGTTCGGCTGTCGAACGGGCTGCCCACATGGACGCACGGTCACTCCCGTCAACAGCCGGGTTCTGTGCGGGGACAGACTCTGTACAACCCGTTCTGTCCCCGATGCCATCAAGGACAACAAAGTTGAGGAAGCAGATGCGGTTGCGCTGCCAAGCCCAATTTTGGCAGTAGAAGCAGGAAGTGAGCCCCGGGATCTGATGAAGGACAATGAGGGGTTAGAATGCTAGTTCGGGATGATGTGTCCGTGTTGGTTCCCGCGATAGGAAACCGGGGCTGGAGGGACCTTGTGGTCTTTCGGGTTTCGAAGCCCCACCCACTGAAATTGAAACGGTGCCTGTCATGCCACGCGGCATGACGATGGGCAATCCAGACCGGCATTTTGCCCAGATATTGAGTTTGTTTGCCGGGAGCCCATCAGATGTTGAATGTAAAGAGGCTGATTGGAGCCCTAACCACCTGCCTGTTCCTGCTCTTGGCCGCGGTATCACCTGGATGGGCACAAGAATCTGTGTCCGAGGCACTTACCGTCACGGCCAAAGCCCGACTGAGTCGGGGTACAGTGAGGGCCATGCAGTATTCACCGGATGGTACTCGGCTGGCCATTGGAGGGGGTATGGGCGTCTGGCTGTACGATGCCCATACCTATGAGGCCGTGTCTCTGATTACAGGCCATGTACAAGAGGTCATGAGCGTGGCTTTCAGTCCGGATGGGCGGACCCTGGTCACAGGCAGTCGTGACAACACTGTGCGCCTCTGGGATGTGGACACAGGCATCCTTCATCACTCCTTGGAAGGCCACGCGGATAGCGTCTATGCCGTAGCGTTCAGCCCCGACGGACGTATCGTGGCCAGCGGCAGTTGGGACGCGACCGTACGCCTGTGGGATGTGGCTACGGGCACCCTCCGCCGTACCTTGGCGGATCACGCGGACTATGTCCGCGCCGTGGCGTTCAGCCCAGATGGGCAGACCTTGGCCAGCGGCAGTGACACCGTACGTCTGTGGGATGTGGACACGGGCACCGTCCGCCAAATCCTGGATGGTCACGCAGGTTATGTCCACAGCGTGGCGTTCAGCCCGGATGGACACACCTTGGCCAGTGCCGGTTACGATAATGTTGTCCAACTCTGGGATGTGACCATGGGGGCCCACCGCCTCACCCTGGAAGAATTCACGGGTTTCATCCGCACGTTGGCGTTCAGCCCCGACGGACGGACCCTGGCCGGTGGCGGTTCGAACTCCGCCGTGCACCTTTGGGATCCGGACGCGGGCACCCTCCGCCATATCCTGGTAGGCCATACAGATTATGTCCGCGCGTTGGCGTTCAGCCCCGATGGACGGACTCTGGCCAGTGGCAGCGCGGGCGACACTGTGCACCTCTGGAATGCCGCCGCGGGTGTCCTTCAGGGCGTCCTGGAAGGCCATATGACCCATATCCGTACCGTGGCGTTCAGCCCCGACGGACAGACCCTGGCCACTGCCGGTGGTTTTTATTGGAGCGGCACCATCTATTTGTGGGATGTCGCCACAGGCACTCTGCGCCAGATCCTTGAAGGCCATCCGAAGGCAGTTCTCGGGGTGGTGTTCAGCCCGGACGGGCGGACCCTGGCCAGTGGCGGCGCGGACTACACCGTGCGCCTCTGGGATGTGAATACCGGCTCCCTGCGCCACACATTGAGAAACCATACAGACAGTGTCTTCGGGGTGACATTCAGCCCGGACGGGCGGACCCTGGTCAGTGGCAGTGGGGACTCTACCGTACGCCTCTGGGACCCGGCTACAGGCAATCTCCAGAAGACCCTGAGGATCCATGCGGATCATGTCCTCGCCGTGGCGTTCAGTCCGGACGGACACCTCGTGGCCAGCGGTGGCGAGGGCGGCACGATCCACCTGTGGGATGCGACCGCAGGCTCCCTACGCCACTCCCTCCGCGGTGGAAACGTCGAAAGCGTGGCATTCAGTCCGGATGGACACATCCTAGCCAGCGGCAGCAAGAACGGCACCATTCGCCTGTGGGACGTGGCAAGCGGCACCCTCTGCCATACGCTGGAAGGCCATCATTCGAACATCTACGGTGTGGCGTTCAGTCCGGATGGGCGCATTCTGGCCAGCGGTGGCCGGGACGGCACCGTCCGCTTATGGGAGGTGGGCGGGGAAGCCTCCTGCCAGCCCGCGGAGAACCACGCGGACGTAAAGGCCCCGACCGGTGACAATGCGACCTGGGGTTCCCTGCGCCACACGCTGGAAGAACATTCCGACTGGGTGCTCAGCGTGGCGTTCAGCCCTGACGGACACACCTTGGCCAGCGGCAGTTGGGATGGCACCATTCGAATCTGGGATGTGACCCCGGATGTCCACCGTCCACGGACTAACCATGTGGGACCGAATACCTTGGCATCCACAGCCACCAGGAGTTCCGCGGCCTCTCCCGCCATCCGGTTCGATTCCATTGACGCTGGCGGGTTTCACACCTGCGGCCTGCGCACCGACGGTACCGTGTCGTGCTGGGGCTGGAACGAATATGGCCAGGCCACACCGCCTGAGGGACGGTACGCCTCCGTCAGTGCCGGCGGGTTTCACACCTGTGGCGTGCGGGACAACGGTGCTTTGGTCTGCTGGGGCCGCAACGAGTACGGTCAGGCCACACCACCAGCAGGATCATTCGCCACCGTCAGCGCCGGTTTAATTCACACCTGCGGTGTGCGCACCGACGGCACCTTGGCCTGTTGGGGCCGCAACGGGCATGGTCAGGCCACGCCGCCTGAAGGACCGTTCGCCTCCGTCAGTGCCGGCCGAAATCATGCCTGCGGTGTGCGCACCGACGGCACCGCTGTCTGCTGGGGCGACAACACACATGGCCAAGCCACGCCGCATGCCGGACTGTTCACCGCCATCAGTGCGGGAACGTTTCACACCTGCGGCGTGCGGGACAACAGTGCTTTGGCCTGCTGGGGCAACAATGCAGAAGGTCAGGCAGATCCGCCTGTGGGATCGTTCGTCTCCGTCAGCGCCGGCGGGGCTCACACCTGCGGTGTGCGCACCGATGGCACCACGACTTGCTGGGGCCGCCGCAGGAATGGTCAGGCCACACCACCTGAAGGGTATTTCGCCTCCGTCAGCGCCGGCTTGCATCACACCTGCGGCATGGGCACCGACACCACCGTGGTCTGCTGGGGCAACAATGCAGAAGGTCAGGCAGATCCGTCCATGGTCTCATTCACGTCCGTCAGCGCCGGCTTGCATCACACCTGCGGTGTGCGCACCGATGGCACGGTGACCTGCTGGGGCGGCAATGGAGAAGGTCAGGCAGATCCGCCCATGGTCTCATTCACGTCCGTCAGTGCCGGCGAGATTCACACCTGCGGCGTGCGCACCGATGGCACAGTGGCCTGCTGGGGCGGCAATTGGGATGGCCGGGCGAATCCGCCTGCAGGGCCGTTTGCCTCCGTTAGCGCCGGTCGCCAGCACACCTGCGGCGTGCGCATCGGCGGCACGGTGGTCTGCTGGGGTTCGGACCAGTTTGACCAATCCACCCCACCTGCAGGATCGTTCGCCTCCGTCAGCGCCGGCGGAGATCACACCTGCGGTGTGCGCACCGACGGCACCGTGGCCTGCTGGGGCAGCAATCGAGATGGCCAAGCGAATCCACCTACAGGGTCGTTTGCCTCCGTCAACGCCGGCGGGTATCACACCTGCGGTGTGCGCACCGACGGCACCGTGGCCTGCTGGGGCGGCAATTGGGATGGCCAGGCGAATTCGCCTGCAGGATCGTTTGCCTCCGTCAGCGCGGTCGGGTTTTATACCTGCGGTGTGCGCACCGACGGCACCGTGACCTGCTGGGGTTGGAACAAGTATGGTCAAGCCACGCCGCCTGCAGGGCCATTCACCTCCGTTAGTGTCGGCGGGGTGCACACCTGCGGCATGCGTGCCGCCGACACCGTGACCTGCTGGGGGCACAACGACTCTGGCCAAGCCACACCTCCGGAATAGCTCCTGATGACCCGAATTACGCGATAGGTTCCCTGCCAAAAGCAGCTCGGGACGGAGTGTCGCAGACCAGTCCGGATGGGTGTAGCAGAATGCAAGAGCAGGGCCTGGCAGCGGATCGAAATCTGTTCTCGACGCCTCGCCACTCTTGACGGTGCCGAAGTCTGGCATTGACCGTACAGGAGCCATCCCCCATGCCGACTGCCAACTCACGTCGAAACGCGACCACGCGGCCGTGCTTTTGGCAACCTGCATTCCAGCTAACACTTGGCGATAGCAATCAGGACCTGTTTGCTGTGGCAACACCCCGCGGGCAACGTTCAAAGCGTCGCCCGTAGCGGATGGACACTTGCTCTGGAACTGGTTTGAGGCGATGATGGCGAGACAACTGGGACCATTCGTCGCCCGCACCCAGTCTCGGAGAAAACCTGTGGAGCCGTTGGCTCAAACCGGAAGCTGGTGAAGACCAGAACGCTCAAACTTTCTGCACCTAATTGTCAGTAACCATGCCCTAACGCCAATGAACAGGGTGACATGGTCCACTCTCACATTTGCCAACTGAAGGACCAACATCGACGATACTGAAACCGCATCCCATATGGAAGCCAAGACCTCTTCCCTGTGTATGATGGAGACCCTGTCTGGGTGTCCGGGCAGCCGAAGTTAGGCTGCCCGGCCATTACGCCGGGCCGCATCAGTGGCAAGAACAGGCTGCCACCAACAAGAGTTGCGGCGCCACCTCGCCCCCCGTTCCCGCCAACCCCGGCAGGAT
>VXMJ01000095.1:60459-103671 GCA_009841145.1 Caldilineaceae bacterium SB0661_bin_34
CTACCTGGCGTCTCCTCCATGGGCGGGTTGTCGCGGGGGGGCGCTGTTTGTATTACCCCACAGGGTTGTGGGGGTCGGGGAGGCCGAAGTTAGGCTGCCCGGACATTCCGCCGGACCGCATCAGTGGCACGAACAGGCTGCCACGATCATGAGTTGCGGCGCCTCCTCGACAGCGGTTCCCTCCATCCCCTGCAGGATTCGCACATGACCACCGGGATTCTCCCTGCCAACCAGATCCTTGAACGCCTGAAGTCGGGCAATACCGCCGTCGGTACGATGGTCGGCACATTTGCCCAATCCTCGATGCCGGTTCTGCTGGCCAATGCGGGGTTCGACTTTTTCCTGCTCGACAACGAACACGGCATGTTCGACTACGAGACGATGGAGACCCTGTGCCGGGTGGCTGTCAGCCACGGAATTACCCCCATCGTGCGTCCGGCCGACCACACCTACACCTGGACTGCCAAGGTGCTGGATACCGGTGCCCAGGGCCTGTTGATGCCCAGGGTCTACACCGTCGAACAGGTGCGCTCCATCATCAGCATGGCGAAGTATCCTCCGGCAGGCATCCGGGGAAGCGCCCTAAGTCGCGCCTATGTCGGCTACAAGAATGCCAACGCCATGGAAGTGATGGCGGAAGCCAACGAACAGAGCATGCTGTGCATCCAGATCGAAACGAAGGAAAGCTACGCGGTGCGGGACGAGATCGCAGCGCTGCCGGAAGTGGACTGCCTGTTCGTAGGCCCCAACGACTTCTCAATTTCCCTGGGGCATCCGGGCAACATGGACCATTCGGACGTTACGTCCGCCATCGAGAACGTCCTGGACACCTGCCGCCGGTTCAACAAGGTGGCCGGCATCCAGATGAACACCCCCGAGTCAGCCTGCCGCTGGGCGCGCGCCGGCTTCAACATGCTGAGCGCAGGCTCGGATGTCGGCCTGCTCCAGAACGCCGGCCAGGCCCTGACCGGCCAAGTGCGGGATGCCTGGAACTGACCGCACCTGCGGCCCTCGGGCACCCTGGGTTAGGCGTCGGTGACGCAACCTTCGGAAGCGGTGGACACCGTCTTCATGTACTTGTAGAGCACACCACTGGTGTAGTTCGGCTCGGGCCGGTTCCACGCGGCCCGGCGCCGGGCCAGTTCCTCCTCATCGACCCGGAGGTCCAACCGGTTGTTGACCGCGTCGATCGAGATGGTCTCGCCGTCGCACACGAAGGCCAGTCCCCCACCAAGGGCGGCCTCCGGGGTGATGTGGCCCACCACAAACCCGTGCGTGCCGCCCGAGAATCGTCCGTCGGTAATCAGGGCCACCTTGTCGCCAAGGCCAACACCCATGATCGCTGCCGTAATCGACAGCATTTCCCGCATGCCGGGACCGCCCTGCGGACCTTCGTAGCGGATGACCACGACCTCGCCGGCCTGGACCTCGCCTCCCTCAATCCCGGCCAGGCACGCCTCCTCGGAGTCGTAAACACGGGCCGGTCCGCTGAAAGCCATTCCTTCCTTGCCGGTGATCTTGGCCACGGCGCCTTCGGACGCGAGGTTGCCGTAGAGGATTTGCAGGTGACCGCTTGGGCTAATGGGGGTGTCGGGCAGGCTGACGATGGTTTGGCCTTCGGCCAGGGCCGCCGCCTGTTCCACGTTTTCACCCAACGTGCGGCCGGTCACGGTCATGCAGTTGCCGTCCAGCATGCCTTCCGCCAGCAGCATCTTCTGCACCGCGGGCACCCCGCCCACGTCGTTCAAATCCTCCATGACGTACTGCCCGCTGGGTTTCAGGTCCGCCAGCAGGGGAGTGCGATCCGAAACGACCTGGAAGTCGTCGATGGTCAGCGGAACCTCGGCGGCCCGGGCCATGGCAATCAGATGCAGGACCGCATTGGTGGACCCGCCCAGCGCCACCACCACCGTGATGGCGTTTTCGAAGGCCGTTCTGGTCATGATGTCGCGCGGCTTCAGATCCTCCTCCAGCAGGTTCCGGATTGCCGCACCAACCCGCCCGGTTTCGGCCTGCTTCTCCTCGTGCGTGGCCGGCCAGGATGAACTGCCGGGCAGCGTCATGCCAAGGGATTCAATCGCGGACGCCATGGTGTTGGCCGTGTACATGCCGCCGCACGCGCCTTCACCGGGACAGGCATTGCGCAGGACATCGCGCAGTTCCTCCTCGGTAATGTCGTCCGCGAGCCATTGGCCGTAGGCCTCGAAGGCCGAGACAATGTCCAGCTTGCGCCCGTTCAGCGAACCCGGTTGGATGGTGCCCCCATATACCATCAGGCTGGGCCGGTTGACGCGTGCCATCGCCATCAGGCAACCGGGCATATTCTTGTCACACCCCGGAATGGTGATGTTGGCGTCGTAGTACTGCGCCCGCATCACGGCCTCGATGGAGTCGGCAATGATGTCGCGCGAGATCAACGAGCACTTCATGCCTTCCGTGCCCATTGAGATGCCGTCGCTGACGCCGATCGTATGGAAAACCAAGCCAACCAGGCCAGCTTCGTTCACACTTTTGCGGATGCGGCCGGCCAGGGCGTTGAGGTGCATGTTGCACGGGTTGCCGTCCCAGCCGAGGCTGGTGATGCCCACCTGGGCCTTGTCCATGTCCGCGTCGGTCAGGCCAGCACCGTACAGCATGGCCTGCGAGCCGACCTGCGAGCGAACCTGGGTCAGCCGGCGGCTGAAGCGATTGAGGCCCGTCTTGGCCACGGTTCCGTTGGATGTGCTTTGACTCATGAAATTCCTGTTCCATTACTCGGCACACTTCGGCACCGATGCCGGTAATTCGCTCTCGGTTGATGGGGGCGTGGTTGCAGGCCCCCGCAACTCGAGTCCGGGTGGAGCAGTCCCCACCGACAGCCTGGTTCGTTCGACGAGCAGGGCCTTGACTTCCCTGAAGGGCGTGTACAACGTAATCTCGTCGTCGTACAGCCTCGCCAGAATGTTGCAGGCGGCATTGGCGTCCGCGTCCAGCACAGCCCCGTCGCAACAGTAAAACCGATCCCATTGCCGTCGGCCCTGCAACAGGCCCGTGCGGGAGTCGATTTGCGATGTGTAGGCCGGATTGACCAATGCCGGCGCAGAACCTCTGCGCCGAGATATTGAAGTGAGTGTGTCCGCCATCACGTCCTTGACCCAGCCGTTCAGGCGCCGGTTGGTGTCCTTGTGGCGGTACTGGGCGGACTTCATAGATGCCGTCAGGTCCTCGCAGGCGATGGTGTTCGCCTTGTCGACCACGGCGTGGGCGGCGTGGCACAGATGGTCGCGTGTCCGCTTTTTGTGCCTGCGCTTGCGCCGGTTCCACTTGTTGCGGCCCAGGTTGTGCCGCCGGATGTTGTCGGCCTTGCGGTGGTGGCCCTTGGCCTCGTGCTTTTCCGCCGTCGCCTTCAGCCGATTGCGGCGTTGGCCCTTGTCCTTTTGGTGATCGCTTTCCGCAGCCAACAGGTCTCCCAGACCCTGGCCGTGCCGCTCGCCGTCGCTGTCCGTATAGGCTTCCGTGTAGCCCTTGTCCACGCCCACGGTGGCGTCCCCGCAGGGGCGCGTGCTGCACACCTCGGTTTCGTCCACAGCGTAGTGGACGGCCACCTGTCCGTTGGGTTGCAGGAGGATGCGTAGGGTGCCGGACGGAAGGTGCGTACCCTTGAGCGGAATGGCGATGCGTTGCCCTCTCTCCATGCCCTGCAGATACACCCAGGCCCGACCCTTCCAAACCTTCGTGGTGTAGGAACCGCTGTCGGCCACGATCTGGTTGGTCACATGGGAACGCCCACCCTTCCAGCGGTTCCGCATCTGCCGATGCAGGAACGGATCCTCATCCCACTGGTCCAGCTTCAGCAGCGTGTAGAGGCGTTTGCGTTCGGCCTTGTCTCCCCGCGTTCGATGCCGTATGGCTTTTCTGACCGGCACCTTGGCGGATTCCCGCGCGGCCTTGATGTCGCCAAGCGCATCGGTCAGCATGGCCTTGCCCAGCCGCGCCGGCAACCCGTACCAGTCATAACCCTCGGACATCCAATCGTCGCGGATGTCATAGGGGGATTGCCGGACGGTGGCAATCCCGCCGCACCTGCGCCAAGTGTCGGCGCGCACCCGTCCGCACAGGACGGCCATGTCCGCCAGCCGGTCATGCTTCGACCGGTTCAGCCCCTGACTGTGCAGGGTGCGCGTGACCTTCACCGGCTTAGCCATCGGAGACGGCCTCGCGTATCTGCTTCCGGTAGCGGCGCAACCCGTACAGGCGGCAGGAGAAGGTGTGGACCACGGCCATCAGATCCTCCACCAATTCCGCCTGCGGCGACAGGGACGGCTGGTTGACCACGCGGATCTCGCAGCCGTGGGTCTCGGCAAAGTACGCGAACCAGTCGAACCCGAACCGGCAGAGCCGATCCTTGTGGGCGACCAGCAGGAGACCCAATTCGCGTTTCTCAATCCGTTCCATCAACGCACGGAACACGGGCCGCTTGAAGTCCAGGCCGCCGCCAATCTCGGTCAACCACTCGTCCACCGCGATCCCCGCCCCCAGGCAGAACGACTCCATTGCCTGTTGCTGCGACCGCAGATCGTCCCCCTGCGACCGGCGGGACACGCGGCAGTAGACCACGGTGCGGCCCGGCACCTGCGCTCGCTCCACGCCGAAGTACCGATCCACATCCGCGTCCGTGTAGTAGCGGTGGCCGGACGGGGTGCGCCGAGCCGGCAGCTTGCCGTTCAGACTCCACGCCTTGACCGTGTTCTTGTGAACCCCAATCTTGGCCGCAAACGCCCCGGCCCGGTAGATCTTCATGTCCGCATGCTACCACATCATGCCCTTCAGTGTCGAAGTGTTGTGCTAGCAACATACTCCACAAGATGATGTGTTCGTCCGCACGCCCACCTAGACCGGCGGGTTGCAGCCAATGGCATGCCGGCGCTACATCCGATCCCTGTCGCTCAACAGGAAATACTCCAGGGAATCGGTCAGCGCCGTCCAACTGGCTTCCATGATGTTGGGGCTGGCCCCCACTGTATTCCAGATGCGGTCGCCGTCGGTGCTGGCAATCAGCACCCGGGTGGTGGCCGCGGTGGCCGAGTGGCTGTCCAGAATCCGCACCTTGTAGTCCAGGAGGCTGACTCGTTCCAGTTCCGGATAGAACTTCAGCAGGGCCTTGCGCAACGCGACGTCCATGGCGTTGACCGGCCCGTTGCCCTCGCCGGCCTCGTGGAACTCCTGGCCGGCAATCCGCAACTTGACCATGGCCTCGGCCAGGATGCCGCGGCCCTGCCGGTTTTCGACGATGGTCATGAAGTCGATCAGCTCGAACGGCGCCGCGTAGTCGGCCATCTCCCGCCGCAGCATCAATTCGACGCTGGCTTCGGCCGCCTCGAAGGCAAACCCCAGGTTCTCCAACTCCTTAATCCGCGCCAGCACCGCCCGTTCCTCGGTCCGGCCCAGGTTGTCCAGCCCGAACTGGCGGCGCTTGACGGCAATGTTGTCCTTGCCGGACAACTCGCTGATGAGGACCCGCGTGCTGTTGCCGACCACCTCCGGGTCCACATGCTGGTAGGAGTCGACCGTTTTGACCACCGCGTTGACGTGGGTGCCCCCCTTGTGGGCAAAGGCACTGCTGCCCACATAGGGCTGATGGGGAACCGGACTCATGTTGGCCAGCTCCGACACGACATGGCTGGTTTCCGAGAGCCGGGCCAGGTTCTCGGGCTCGAGCACGGCCAAACCCATCTTCAGCTGCAGGTTGGCCAGAATGCTGATCAGATTTGCGTTCCCGCAACGTTCACCGTAGCCGTTGACGGTGCCCTGGACATGCATGGCTCCGGCCCGTACGGCCTCCAGCGTGTTGGCCACGCCGCAACCACTGTCGTCATGGGCGTGAATGCCCAGGATGAAGGGATCGCCGGCATCGGGCTCACCCACCGTGAAACCGGCCGGGAATCCGAAGTGACTGCGGACGTGCCCCACGGCCTTTGCGATTTCCCAGGGCATGCGCCCCCCGTTGGTGTCGCACAACACCAGCGTGCGGCTGCCGTTGTCCAACGCCTCCGCCAGGGTTGCCAGGGCGTATTCGGGATCGTCCGCGTACCCGTCGAAGAAGTGCTCCGCATCGTAGATCACTTCCCGGCCGCTCTCCACCAGCCAACCGACCGTCTCCCCGATCATGCGGAGGTTTTCCTCCATGTCGGTGCGCAGCACCTCGTGTACCTGAAAGGCCGACGATTTGCCGAACAGGGTGACGATCGGGGTGTGGGCATCCACCAGCATCCGCACCTGGGGATCTTCGTCGGGGGCCATGTTCTTGCGGCGCGTTGATCCGAAGGCAGCCACCTGTGCCTGGGTCAGTGACAACTCGTCCGCGGCCCTGCCGAAGAAGGCCATGTCCTTGGGATTGGAGCCGGGCCAGCCACCCTCAATGAAATGGATGCCGATGGAATCGAAGTGCCGCGCTAGGCGCAGCTTGTCTTCCGCACTCAGGGACACGCCTTCGCCCTGGGTTCCATCGCGCAGTGTAGTGTCGTAAATCTGCATGGGCCATCAAAGAGTTCCGGGGACATTCCCCGGGTGCAAGTTCAAGTGGCGGCAACGATCGAACAGCTGTCGTCAGCCGGTACCGGCCAGGCCGGCCGCCAAGCCCTTGACCGACAGGTTCAATGCATTTTCCAGCATTTCAAGGTCTTCCGGGGAATGCTGGTCACTGCGCAGGGACTGCAATAGGGCAATCTGAATGAAGCTGAGCGGGTCCAGATAGGGATTCCGACGCTGGATCGAGATGTAGAGCCAGTTCCGTTCGTCGGCGATGTCGTCCCGGCCCATGACCTGCAGCACACCCTCGCGCGTGCGGGAGAACTCGGAAACGATTTCGTTGAACAGGACCTCGGTTTCCGGATCGGTGAGCGCCGCGTACTGGTGCGCGATGAACAGATCGGACTTCCAGATGGCCATTTGCACATTCTGGATCAGAATGCGGAAGAACTCCCACTCGACGTACATTCGACGCAGGACTTCCATCCGATCCTGGTCGCGGCCATTGTCGGTAAATTCGTTAATGGCTGAGCCGACCCCGTACCAGTTCGAAAGATTGACGCGGCATTGGGTCCAGGCAAACACCCAGGGAATGGCGCGTAGGTCGTGAACCCCCTCGGTGTCGCGCCGCTTGGCCGGACGCGAACCGATGTTCAGTTTGGCAATGGCCTCGACGGGTGTCGCTTCCATGAAGTACTTGATCAGTTCCGGACGGCTGACAAAGGCCACGTACTGCCGGTTGGCCAGCCTATGCAATTCCTCCATGACCTCCGCCCATTCCTCTTCGCGCAGGCTTACGTGCGGCCGGCCACTGTTGAGCAGGACCGTGCCGATCAGCTGCTCCATGTGCCGGCGGGCGATCGTGGACTTGGCGTAGTGCGTGGAGATCACCTCTCCTTGTTCCGTCAGCTTGATGCTGCCGCGGATCGTGTCGGGAGGCTGGGTGGCAATGGCGCGCACCACGTTGCCGCCGCCGCGGCTGACGCTGCCGCCCCGGCCGTGGAACAGGGTGGTGCCGATGCCGAACTCGTCACAGGCCGCCACCACCTCCTTCTGGGCCTTGTACAGCGACCAGTTGGCACTCAGGTAACCGCCATCCTTGTTCGAATCACTGTAGCCAATCATGATCGGCTGATGATCGCCGCGCGCATGCAGGTGAGCGCGGTACGCCGATGAGCGGAACAGGGCCCGCAGAATGGACGGGGCATTGAACAGGTCCTCAATGGACTCGAACAGGGGCACGATGTCGATGGCCCCGAACAGGGACGCATCCTTGGCCAGGAGCAGCACCTCGAGAACCTGGCTGGCACTCTCGGTCATGCTGATGATGTAGGAGTCGATGACCCGATCGCCCATCCGATCCCTGGCACGGCGAATGGTGCGGAACACCTGGACCGTCTCGTTGGTGTCGTCCGAAAACCTGAGGTCGGCGGTCAGCGGCCGGCGGGAGGTGAGTTCCTCTTCGAGTTTTCGCGTCTTGGCGTCTTCCGACAGCCGCATCCAACTGTCCGGCTCCGCCTCGGCGTAGTAGCTGAAGATCTCGTCCAGGGCCAGGGAATGGCGCTCGGAATGCTGCCGGATGTCCAGAGTCACAAAGTGCAGGCCGCACACCTGCACACTGGTGATCAGGCGAGCCACGCGACCACTGGCCAGCAGTTCGCCCTTGCTGCGCCGCAGGCTGTCAGCAACCGCCTCCAGGTCGTCCACGAGTTCCCCAGGGCTGGCATAGGCCATCGGATCATCCGGCTGGTCGGTCCACAGCTCGCCGGCGCGGCGCCTGGTGGCCTCCAACCGCCGGCGGATGATGGTGAACATCTGTCGATAGGGTTCCCGACGTACTTTCCGCACCGAGGCCAATTCCCGGCGCGGCAGGCGTTCGGTGGCTACGCGCAGGTGGTCCAGGAACTCGTCGGTGAACTCGGAGTGGTTGACCGACATGCTCAAGTGGGCATACAGGATGTTGACTTCGGCTATGTAGAGGTCAATCAGCCTGCGCTGCTGCTCCTCCAGGGTACGTTGAGTCTCCCGATGGGTGACATACGGGTTGCCATCCCGATCGCCTCCGATCCATGAGCCGTACCGCAGGAAAATCGGGACGGGAACGTCGAGCCGGGGGAAATACTTGCGGACCTGCTTCTCCAATTCCCGGTACACATGGGGAATCAGCTCGAACACCGAGTTGCTGAGGTAGTACAAGCCGTGCTGCACCTCGTCAATCACAGTGGGTTTCTGTTCCCGGTTCTCGTCGGTCTGCCACAGCGAGAGGATGTTTTCCGAGATCAGCCGGAGGCGACCCGCCTCCTCCTCCGGAGTCAGGTCGATCAGATCGAGTTCGGTCAGGACGTCCGAAATGACCTTGTGCTTGAACAACACGGTGCGCCGGTTGGCCTCGGTGGGGTGAGCCGTAAACACCGGCTTGATCGAGAGCGCCTCCAGCAGTTGCCGCATCTCCGCGGTTGAAAGGCCTTCCTGGAACAGCCAGTGGACGGCAAAGGCGATGTTCTCCCGTTCCGGCACACCCTGCTCCTGCGAGACGCGGGCCCGGTGCCGCAGCACCCTCACACGCTGCTGTTCCTCCGCGATGTTGACCAGCTGGAAATAGAGCGCGAAGGCCTTGAGAATGGTCTGTGTCCGCGGCAGATCGTGAATCAGGTCCTCAATGATGGCATTGAGTTCGAACATGGCCAGCGGGTCGTCGGTCCGCCGCGCCTTGGACAGCAGCCGGATGCGCTCCACAAAGTCCAGGAGATCTTCGCCGGCGTGATTTTTCAGGGTTTCCGACAACAGTCGGACCAGCATGCGGATGTTGTCCCGCAGTGCCACCTGACGCGCCTGGTCGAAGTCGCGCTGCGAGAATGTGGTGTCCCGCTCGGATGAGGTGCCACCGTTCAGCTTGATTCCGAGATCGGCCTCCTTCCGCCGGAGCTGCTCCTGCAACCGATCAGCCTTCCACTGCGGCACCTTGCGCTTGCGGCGCAGGCGGCGCGTCTCGCTGGGGTGGACGACCACCGCATTGCCGTCGCTCATGCTTCCTGTACCTGAACAGATCGCAACTTCAATTCAGCTTGTGACGATAGGCGCACAGGCTCCTTCATGCACGCAGGGCGGCGGCCACCAGATCGCCCATGACTGCCGTGGTCACGACCTCGGTGCCGGTCTCGGCAATGTCCGGGGTGCGGACTCCCTCGGCCAGCACCCGGTCCACGGCCGCCTCGATGGCATCCGCCTCCCGGGCCAGACCCAGGCTGAGTCGGCACAGCAATGCACAGCTCAGAATTCCGGCCAGCGGATTGGCCCGGTCCTGTCCCGCAATGTCCGGCGCGCTGCCATGAATGGGTTCGTACAGGCCCAGAGGCCGTCCCAGGCTGTTGAGGCGTTCTCCCAAGCTGGCCGACGGCAGCATGCCCATGGAGCCGGCCAGCATGGAGGCTTCGTCTGTCAGGATGTCGCCGAACAGGTTGGAGCACACGATCACGTCGTACTGTCCCGGCGAACGAATCAGGTGCATGGCCATCGCATCCACCAAGACGTGGTCGACGTGCAGATCGGCATATCCCTCCAGGACCCTGGTGGCAACCCGGCGCCACAGGCGACTGGATGCCAGGACATTGGCTTTGTCCACGCTGGCTAGGCGGCCACTGCGGCTACGGGCCAGATCGGCCGCGAACTGTACGACCCTTTCGATCTCCGGGGCGCTGTACAGCATCGTGTCGTAGGCGCTGGACTCCGCTGCATCCGACTCCTTTCGGGGCCCGAAGTAGATTCCGCCCGTGAGCTCCCGAATGACCACCAAGTCCACCTGCCGCACCACATCGGCCTTGATGGTCGAGGCATCCACCAACTGGGGCTGGACCCTAACCGGACGCAGGTTGGCAAAGAGTTCCAAACCCTTGCGCAGGGCCAGAATTCCGTTCTCCGGACGATCGGCGGCGTTGGGATCGTCCCACTTGGGGCCACCCACGGCTCCCATGAAGACAGCATCCGCTTCCCGGCAAGCCGCCAGGGATGCGTCGGGCAAGCTGGAGCCCAACGTATCGATGGCAATGCCCCCCATCGGATGTTCCGGGAATCCAAAGGCATGCCCGTGGACCTCCGCGATCACGGACAGGATCTTGACGGCTTCCCTGGTTACCTCGGGGCCAATCCCGTCTCCGGGCAGGCAGGCGATGGTTGCATTCATGAAACTGCGCTTCCAAAGGCGGGTGCCAGCACGCCGTCTAGGACGACTTCCGGCGGTTCCGAATCGATCCAGGTACCACAGGGGCCGCCCTCGGGGGACACACCCAGGTCGACCTGCTCCCCGTTCATCCGTAGCACGGGGTGGTAGTACCGGCTGACCTGACGGGCATCGCCCTCGATGTAGTGGCCGATCAGCGACCGCCGGAACCGGTTGGCGCTTGTGTTCGGAAAACTCCCATGCACAAGCTGGCCATTGAAGTACAGGACATCGCCGGCCTTCATCAACACGGCCTCGGGAGACATCGATGACGGCAAGGGCACCGTCACATCCGTGAAGCTGGCGCCGGTATCCGCCTCGACCGGGCACAGTACGGGCGTGGCATGGGTGCCGGGCACGATCTGGAGACACCCGTTTGCCTCATCGCAGTCGTCCAGCGCCAGCCACGCCGCCACGCATGTACCCGGATCGACCTGCAGGTAGTACTGGTCCTGATGCAGGGCCTGCCCCCGCGCGCCCGGCGGCTTGAAGTAGATCATGGATTGGACCGCATAGGGCTCCGCATCCAGCAGCGCGCCCAGTGTTTCGTTGATGCGGGAGTCCAGCAGCCACTCCTTGGTAATCCGATCCCAGCGATGCATCATGCCCATGCGCGGGAAGCGCTTCAGGGGATCGCTGGAAGCCGGGTCGTACTCTCCCCAGCTGCGCGTGCCGCGCCGGCGGACGGCGTGCATGTGCATGAAGTGCTCCAGGTAGAAACGCACTTCCGTGGCGGAGAACTGGCCCCGGCACATGTGCCAGCCCTTCTCCCTCCACCGTTGCCGATCGCGTTCCGAAACCATGGGTAGGCACTCCTGGGGGATGTTGACCGCCGGTTCAGGCCGCGGCGGGCTGGGCCCGGCCCGCTTCGAAGGCGACAATCTGGTCTTCCTTGGCCAGCAGGAAGCCGAGGTCGTCCAGGCCCTGCAGAAGACAGTCGCGGCGGAACGGATCAATCTCGAAGCGGAGGGACTGCTGATCCGGCATCCTCACGTTCTGGGTTCTCAGATCGACCCAGAGTTGGGTCTCCGGATCGTCCTCCAGAACCTCCCAGAGGGCATCAATCGCCTCCTTGGGCAGCACGACGGGCAGGAAGCCGTTCTTCAGGGAGTTGTTGTAGAAAATGTCGCCGAAGGAAGGGGCCAGCACACACTTGAAACCGTACTGGACCAAGGCCCAGACCGCATGCTCCCGGCTGGAGCCACTACCGAAATTGGCGCCGGCCACCAGGATTTCCGCCCCCTTGTACTCCGGGTTGTTGAGCACGAACTCCGGATTGGGCTCGCCGGTGTCCAAGTAGCGCCAGGACGCGAACAGGCCATCGCCCATGCCGTCGGTGGTAATCGCAGTGAGGTAACGGGCGGGAATGATCTGATCGGTATCCACGTTGTCCGCCCGCAGCGGCACGGCGCGGGCCCGAATGAGGTCAACCTTTTCCATGGGATGATTTGCCTTTTCTGGCCTGGATTCAACCGGTTCGAAGCTCAGCGCAGCATACCGCGCACATCGACCACCTGTCCCTCAACCGCCGCGGCCGCGGCCATGATGGGGCTCATGAGCAGACTTCGGGAACCAGGTCCCTGCCGGCCCCGAAAATTGCGGTTGCTGGTGCTGGCCACGTACTTGCCGGTCCCGGCCTTATCATCGTTCATCGCCAGGCACATCGAACAGCCGGCGCCGCGCCACTGGAACCCGGCTTCCGCAAACACGCGGTCGAGACCTTCCTCTTCGGCGGCAGCCTTGACGGCCTTGGATCCGGGGACCACCAGCGCTTCGACATGATCGGCCACGCGCCGTCCCTTGACAATCGCCGCGGCCTCGCGCAAATCCTCGAGGCGGCTGTTCGTGCACGAACCAATGAAGACGATATCCACATGCTGGCCCTGCATAGGCTGGCCCTGTACCAGCCCCATGTAGTCCAGGGCCGCCTCCAGATCGCGGCGCTGCTGTTCGTCTTCCAAGTCCGCCCCCTGCGGGACGGCACCGGTCACGGGAACGCCCATGCCCGGATTCGTGCCATAGGTAACCATGGGTTCCAGTGCCCCGGCGTCGATGTCCAGGGACCGATCGAACACCGCATCGTCATCCGTCGCCAGCGCACTCCACTCGATAACCGCATCGTTCCAGGCCTTCCCGGTGGGTGCGTACGGACGTCCGTACATGTACTCGTAGGTTGTGATGTCGGGCGCGATCATCCCGGCCCGTGCACCGCCTTCAATACTCATATTGCAGATGGTCATGCGGTTGGCCATGCTGAGGTTGCGAATGGTGCTGCCGCGATACTCGAAGACATGCCCCACGCCGCCGCTGGCGCCGTTCTTGGCAATGATGGACAGAATGATGTCCTTGGCCGTAACACCGGGGGCCAGACGTCCCTCCACGTTGATGGCGAAGGTCTTGGGCTTTTCCTGCATCAGGCATTGCGAGGCCAGCACGTGGGCGACCTCGCTTGTGCCGATGCCAAAGGCCAGGGCCCCGAAGGCGCCATGGGTGCTGGTATGGCTGTCCCCGCAGACGATCGTCATGCCCGGCTGGGTCACGCCCATCTCTGGGGCCACAACATGCACGATGCCCTGAACTTCGCCCTTGATGTCCCACAGGGTGATGCCGAACTGGCCGCAGTTGTCGCGCAGGGCGCCGACCTGCGCCTGGGCGTCGTCGGGCCACAGTGGGATGTCCCGCGTCGGAATCGCGTGGTCCATCGTGGCAAAGGTCTGTTCGGGCCGGCGGACCCTCAGGCCCCGGCCGCGAAGTTCCGCGAAGGCCTGCGGCGATGTCACTTCGTGAATCAGGTGGGCATCGATGTAGATGACCGTCGGTTCCCCTGCCTCGGATGACACCACATGTCGGTCCCAGACTTTGTCAAACAGTGTCTTGCCCATTGCCACTCCCTGGTTGTGCATCGGCAGCCGAGGCGGCCGCCGTTTCGGTTCGCCCTTGCGTCAACGACTGAGAATCCTGGTCAGGTCCCCGGCACTGCCGCTTTCGGCCGGCGTCTCGACGGCCAACTGCTCCTCCTGGTCCAGCAGGCGCATTCCCTCGTTGCGTGCTTCAATCGTGTGCACCTCGTCCTGCGGGGTCACATGCCACATGGCCTGCCGCTGTACCTCCCAGTCCTCCAGGATTTGGGTGCCACGCACGGAGCCGGTCCGCTTGACATGGGTTTGGATGAGGGAGAGCAGCCGCCGCTCCACGGCACCGCCTGCCAACCTGCGGATCTTGATCAGCTCCGGGTTGTACCTCCGTTCGAAGTTGGTGGCAACATCGTAGACGAAGGCCTCGCCGCCCGTCATGCCGGCCCCGAAGTTGCGGCCGGTTTCTCCCAGCACCACAACCGTGCCGCCGGTCATGTACTCGCAGGTGTGTTCGCCGGTGCCTTCCACGACCGCGGTGGCGCCGCTGTTGCGCACCGCAAAGCGTTCCCCGGCCAGGCCCGATGCATACAGATGGCCGCCGGTCGCACCGTAGAGAGCTGTGTTGCCGATGATCACGTTCTGTTGCGGAATGATCTTGGCCCGATCATGCGGCCGAATGGCGATTTCACCGCCGGCCAGGCCCTTGCCGACATAGTCGTTGACCTCGCCGATCAACTGGAAGTTGAGCCCCTGAATGCCGAAGGCGCCGAAGCTCTGCCCAGAACTGCCGACAAACGTGATGTTGATTTGGCCGGGCCTCAGACCGTCCATCCCGTACCGCAGGGCCAGGCTGCAGGCCAGGCGCGCGCCCACGGTGCGATCCGTGTTGTTGATCGGGTGAGTCAAGAAGACGTTGGCGTCGGGATCGGCCTCCAGCCGCGCAATCACCTGCTCCACCAGCATGTCGCCCAGTGCCGTGCTGGCCAGCAGGGGGTTGCAGTCCCGCACACAGCGGCGCGGCCGGTCGTCGGGGGTTGCCTCAAGTAGGGGAGCCACATCCATGAAGCCGGCCTCGCGGCCGTGAACCACCTGGGTCAGCAGTTCGGGATGGCCAATCACCTCGTGGAGCGAGCGGTAGCCGAGCCCGGCCAGGATACGGCGCGCGTCCTCCGCCAGGAACATCATGAACCGAACCACCATTTCCGGAGTGCCCGGAAACTTGGCCCGCAATGCGGGATTTTGGGTGGCCACACCCACCGGGCAGGTGTCCTTGTGGCAGACCCGGGCCATGATGCAGCCCTCAGCGATCATGGCGCTGGTGCCGAAACTGACTTGGTCGGCGCCCAGCATGGCTGCCATGACAATGTCGCGGCCGGTGGAAATACCGCCGTCGGTCCGCAGAATCACACGGTCTCTAAGGCCGTTGTCCATCAGCGCGTTGTGGGTCTCGGCCAGCCCCAGCTCCCACGGCAACCCCACATGCTTCAAGCTGCTGAGGGGACTGGCGCCGGTGCCGCCGCTGGCGCCGGCAATGTGAATCACGTCGGCGTAGCCCTTGGCCACTCCGGTGGCAATGGTGCCCACGCCAATCTCCGACACGAGCTTCACACTCACATGGGCATTGGGGTTGGCCGTCTTCAGGTCGAAAATCAGCTGTGCCAAATCCTCGATGCTGTAGATATCGTGGTGGGGCGGCGGACTGATCAGGGCCACGCCTGGGGTCGCATACCGCAATTCGGCAATCTTGTCGGACACCTTGTGGCCGGGCAGCTGTCCACCCTCGCCGGGCTTGGAGCCCTGCGCCATCTTGATTTGCAGTTCCTCGGCACTCATCAGGTAGGCGGGGGTCACCCCGAAGCGCCCCGAGGCCACCTGCTTGATCTTGCTGACCCGTTCAGTATGGTAGCGGTCGGGATCCTCGCCCCCTTCGCCCGAATTGCTCTTGCCGCCAATCCGGTTCATGGCTATCGCCAGCGTCTCGTGCGCCTCCGCGCTTAGCGCCCCGTGCGACATGGCAGCGGTGCTGAAGCGCTTGGCTATGGCGGCGGCCGGCTCAACTTCAGCCAAGGGTACCGGCTCCCGCACCGGTTTGAAGTCCAACAGATGGCGCGGTGCAATGCGCTGGCTGTTCTGCAGTTCGATCAACTCGTCGAAGGCGGCCTGGGCTTTCACATCGTCTTCCGCGGTGACCGCGGTCTGGAGCAGGTGGACCACCTTTGGCGACCACTCGTGCACCTCTCCACCGCGCCGGGACTTGTAGAGGCCCCAAGACGGCATGCGGCGGCGACCGCCGGTTTGACCCTGCGGGAATGCGGTGGTGTGCCAGGCCGACACGTCCTCGGCCAGCGTTTCGTAGCTGACACCGCCTAACAGACTGGGCGTGCCTGTGAACACCTCGTCAATCAACGGCTCGCTGATGCCGATGGCCTCAAACACCTGGCCGCCGCAATAGCTGTCCAGCGTGCTGATGCCCATCTTGCTCATGATCTTGAGCAGGCCCTTCTCGGTACCGGTCAGGAAGTTCTCGGTGGCCTGCTCCGCCGTCATCGACCCGAAGTGGCGTCCCTCTTCGACCATGGAGCTTATGGATTCGTAGATCAGGTAGGGGTAGACGGCATTCGCCCCGTATCCGATCAGGGCCGCGAAGTGGTGCACTTCGCGCGGTTCGCCACTCTTGACCACGATGCTGGCGTGCATGCGCTGGCCGGTCCGCACCAGATGGTGGTGCAGGGCCGAGGTGGCCATGAGCGACGGGATGGGCAGGTGCCCGGGATCGACGCCTTCGTCCGACAGCACCAGGATGCGCGCGCCTTCTGCCAAGGCCTCCGAGGCGCGGGCGCACAGCTGCTGCAAGGCCTGTTTCATCATCTCGCCGCGGGAACGGGGCTGGTCGGCCGCGCTGTCCGGTTGCCAGGTCATGTCCAGCGTGGCCATCCAGAACTCGGGCGAGCCCATGCCCAGACTTTCCAGGAGGTAAAAATGATCCTGGTGCAGGATGGGCGACTTGAGCTCAATCAGCCGGGCCGCCTCGGCCGTCTCCGACAGCAGGTTGGCCCGTTCGCCCAGGAGCATGCGCAGGCTCATGACCGTCGATTCCCGCAGGGAGTCGATCGGGGGATTGGTTACTTCCGCGAAACGCTGCTTGAAGTAGTGGAACAGGGGACGGGGCAGGTGGCTCAGGGCAGCAATGGGCGTGTCGTCGCCCATCGCCCCCACCGGTTCAGCGGCGTTGGTCAAATAGGGACGCAGCACTACCACGAGTTCCTCGGAGGTGAAGCCGAACGCGATTTGCCGCTCGAGCAAAGGCAGCCGGGACGGGGTGTGGACCGTCCGCTCCGGCCGCGGCTCCGGATGGCCGGTGCCCCGCAACGCGCTGGCCAGCCGCGCTTCCTGAATTCGGCGGCTCTTGAGCAGAATGCCCTCCAGCGACACCAGGTTGTCCTCGAGCCACTTGCCGTAAGGCCGTCGGCTGGCCACCTGCGCCGTGATTTCGGCGTTGGCCTGGATCGTGCTGGCCTTGGTGTCCACACTGAAGATTTGGCCGGGACCCAGTCGGCCCTTGGCCCGCACCGCCGCCTCGTCGTAGCGGACCGCGCCCATCTCGCTGGCGCTGATGACAATGCCGTTCTCCAACAACACGTACCGTGCCGGCCGCAGGCCGTTGCGGTCCATGATCGTGCCCACGACGCGGCCGTCGGTATAGGTAATGCTGGCCGGACCGTCCCAAGGCTCGAGCAGGGAACTATGGTACTTGTAGAAGGCTCGGCGCTCCGGGGTCATGTCGCCTTCCGGAATTCGTTCCCAGGCTTCCGGCACCATCATCAGCAGGGCATGCCGAATGTCGCGCCCGCTGCGCACCAGCAGTTCCAACTGTTGGTCGAACTTGCCGCTGTCACTGGTGTCGGTATCCATGATCGGCAGCAGGTCGGCCAGGCCCTGCGGCCATACGGCCGCTGCCAAATCCGGCTCGCGGGCGCGCATCCACAGCTCGTTGCCCTGGAGCGTGTTGATTTCGCCATTGTGGCAAATCAGGTTGAAGGGTTGCGCCTTCTCCCAGGAAGGGAGCGTGTTCGTGCTGTAGCGCTGGTGGAACACGGCCAGGGACGTTTCGAACAACGGGTCGTGGAGGTCCGGATAGAACCGACCCAGCATGTCGGCCAGGACCAGCCCCTTGTACACGATGGTGCGACTACTCAGGCTCGGCACGTAGAGGCGTTCCACACCCCGTTCCTGCGCCTGTTTCAGAATTAGCTTGCGAGCCCGGTAGAGCAGCCGTTCAAATGCTTCGCCGGCGTGTGCGGCGCGCACCGTGCGGCGCACAATCACCTGCTCCATCCAGGGACGCAACCGGAGCGCCCGGTCGCCCAGCACCGATGTGATAACGGGCACGGAGCGGAAGGCCAGGACCTCGAGCTCCAGGTCGGACGCGACCTTGTGCACCACCTCGCGGGCCCGTTCCCGGTCGTCGGCATCGCGACGGTTGAGGAACAGTTGGCCTACGGCCAGGTCGGAGACCGGCGGCGCCTCGACGCCAATCTGCTTCAGTTCCCGGACAAAGAAGCGGTAGGGAATCTGCGAAAGAATGCCGGCGCCATCGCCGGACTTGCCGTCGTCGGCAATGGCCCCGCGGTGCGCATGGTTGCACAGCGCGTCCAACGCCATGCGCAGAACCTCATGGGACCTGCCGCCTTCCACATGGGCCACAAACCCGATGCCGCACGCATCGCGCTCGGCCGCAGGCGGGTTCTTGTAGAAGGATCTCGGGGCGGTCTTGGCCAGCCCAGCCATGGTGTACCTGCACGCAAATTGACAATGTCGCCCGCAAGCATGCGACGACGAACTCCCGGGGCGGGCACACGGATCCAACCATCGGCCGAACCGGATGCCCAACGGCACCGTCAATCCGATTATACCCCCTGTCCGCACCGGAAATCCCGAGGCAAACTGCGGGGACCGGCGGAAGCGTGGACGGGACAGCTCAGCCCTTGACCCCGCCGATCAGCATGCCCTTGACAAAATACCGCTGAATGAAGGGATAGACCAGCAGAATCGGAACCGTTGTAACAATAATCATGGCCGCCTTCAGGGTCTGGGCTGGCGGCATCATTTCCGGCTCGAACATGATCCCCAGATCACCCCGGTACGAAGCGTCCCCCAGGTAGAGGATGGAACGCAGAATGACCTGAATGGGATACAAATCCCGGTTGGAGTTGAACACTGCGGCATAGAACCAGCCGTTCCAGTGCCAGACCGCATAGAAAAGGCCGATCGTGGTAAGCGCCGGCATGGAAAGGGGCAAGTAGACCCGGATCAACACCGTCAAGGGATTGGCCCCGTCCATCAGAGCCGCCTCCTCCAGTTCCACGGGAATGGTCATCAGGAAGTTGCGCATGATCAGCAGCCACCAGGGATTGACCAGGAAGGGCGTGATCATGATCCAGACCGTGTTGGTCAGGCGCAGCCGGTCCACGACCAGGTAGAACGGGATCAGGCCGCCGCTGAAGACCATGGGGATGAACACCAACAGCGTCATGAAGGTGCGTCCCGGGAGGTTGCGCCGGGCCAGGACATACGCGCCGAGGCCGGTAAACGTGAGGCACAGAAAGGTTCCGACAATGGTGCGGAACATCGTGATCTTGTAGGCGTTGAATACCGTGCCCTTGCTGCCGCCGAAGAGGAACTGGTAGGCCTCCAGCGTGGGAGCTTCCGGGATCAGAACGAAGTTGCCGCGACGCGCCCACTCCGCCGTGGAAATGAACGAGGTGCTGAGAACGCTGATGAACGGGATCAGAAACATGAGGCTGACGACGATCAGGAACACGTAGTTGCCGACGTAGAACAGGCGTTCCATCGGTGTCGCCTTGATGCGCATGGCTCCGCCTCCCCTTACCAGATACCCTGATGGCCCAGGAAGTTGGCGAACTTGTTGGCGGCCAGCAAGAGCAGGAGTGCCAGGATCGACTTGTAGAGGCCGACCGCGGACGCGAACGAGTACTTGAGGTTGAGCAGGCCGGCCCGGTAGACGTAGGTGTCGATGATGTCGGCCACCTCGTACACGGACGGGGAATACAGCAGCAAAATCTGCTCGAAGCCGGCGTCCAGCAGGTCACCGATCCGGAAGATGAACAGGATCACGATGACGTGGCTGATGCCGGGCAGGGTGATGTGGCGCACCTGCTGTATCTTGCTGGCCCCGTCAATGTTGGCGGCCTCGTAGGTTTCGGGGTTGAGGCCGGCCATGGCGGCCAAGTACAGGATGCTGCCCCAGCCCACGGTCTGCCAGACCGTGGTGCCCACCAGAATGGTCCGGAACCAGCGGGGGTCGCCCAGATAGTGCTGCGGTTCGCCGCCGGTCAGGACCACGAGGTGGTTGACCAAGCCGCCCTGCACCCCGAACACCACATAGACCAGGCCGGCCACAATGACCATCGAGAAGAAATGCGGCAGATAGGAGATGGTCTGCGAGATGCGCTTGAAGTAGGTGTTGTGCACCTCGTTGATGAGCAGTGCCAGCAGAATCGGCGCGGGGAAGGACCACAGGGTCTTGTAGATGGAGATCATCAGCGTGTTCTCCATCAGGTCCCAGAAGAAAAACGAGTTGAAGAAATTGACGAAGTGCTTGAAGCCAATGAAGCTGGACGTGACAATCTCGCCCATGGACATGAACGGCGTCACGTCCTTGAACGCAATCATGATGCCGATCATCGGTACGTACTTGAAGATGATCAAGTACCCCGCCACCGGCAGGAACAACAGATAGTAGAAACCATGTTTGCGCAGGATGCGCAGTACTTCGGTCATGGACGTGTTGTCCGTGATGATCGGCAACCGACAAGCAATCCGCCGATGGCCGCAGGCACCGTCGACCTGGAACTACATACGGTCGGGGACGGGCGAATCCGTCCCCGACCGGGTGCCCCGAGCCCCGGCCTGCAGGCCGGGGCTCGGATGGCAGTGTGACGGTCCGGGATCTCGCCTAGAGGCCCTTGGCCGCCACGTACTGAGACGTGTAGGCGTCGATCCAGTCCTGAAGGCCGGCCCTGTAGAGGCTGTCGACGAAATCGCCGAACTCGCTCAACGGCCGCACTCCGGTGATGAACTTGATCGCCTCTTCGGAGTTCAGGCGGTTGATGTCCTCCATGCTCGGCACCTGCTCGGCAATGGCGGCACCGTCGTAGGGCACGTCGAAGTCGACCGGCATCTTGCCGTTGCTGTAGTCGAACACGTACTTCTTGATGTGGTCGTAGTGGCGACCCCACAGCGGATCCTCGGGAGCCGACCAGGTCTCGATCGCCAGGCCCGCACCCTGGTAGAGTTCGCCGGCGTAGATCGCGGCGCCAGCCTCGGCATCAAAGCGGCGCACCTGTTCCTTGGTCTCGTCAACCCAGTCCCAGTCCGTACCCTGAATCCCGTAGTGGGCGGTCACGGCGTTGTCGCGGACCGGATCGTACTGCCAGTTCACGAACTGGATGACTTCCTTGGCCACCGGCGAGTTGGCCGGAATCATATAGGCCTGGGTCATATTGGCGTTGTTGGTCCCCGCCAGACCCATCGGACCCACCATCTTGAGCGGGAAGATGAAGTCCATGCCCGGGATCACATCCTCGAGGAAAATGCGCTGGCCCAGGATGGTCATGCGCGAGTACCAGCCGCAGTGGATACCCATGTTGCCGGAACGCAAAACTTCCTCGAAGTCCATGTTGGCAAAGACTTCCTTGTGGAACCAGCCGTTGTTCCACCACTCGTTCATCTTGGTCAGGAACGCCTCGTAGCCGGGCTGCAGCTGATAGGGCTTGATCTGGCCATCGCTTTCGTCGTACCAGCGCGAGCGTCCGTATTCGCTCCAGGCGCCAAGCAAGCAGCCTTCGAGGCTACCCAGATTGTTGGTTACCAGAACGGCGTCGGGGTTGGCCTCCTGGAAGGCGGCCATGTTGCCTTCGAGCTGGTCAATCGTCATCTGTTCCGAGTCGAAGGGCAGGCCCAGATCGTTGATCCAGTCCTCGCGGAACCAGGTGAAGTTCCAGGTGTGCCCCATCAGGCCCAAGCGCGGAATGCCCCAGATGTCGCCGTTGGCGTCCTTCATCCCGCTCCAGGTGGCCTCGGGGAAGGCGGTCAGAATGTTCTGGCCGTGCTCCTCCAGCAGGTCCGTAATCGGCATGATGGCAGCCTTGTACTGGGTCCAGTCGCCAGTGAACATGTCCAACTGTTCCGTCTGGGAACTCAGCATCAGGTTCAGGCGTTCGCGACCAGCGGCGCCCGGAGGCGGCACAAAGCCGTTGGGGCGGATGCCCAGCTGTTCAGTGATGTAGTCCTGTACTTCCTTGTACTTTTCGGGATCGCTCCCTTCCGGCCGGACCAAGGCAATCGACGGCCAAACGTAGACGTCGACAACGCCGTCCTCGGCCATGCCCATGTCATCGCCGCCGGCGGCCGGGGCCTCGGGCTGGGGGCCGCAGGCAAGAATGATGCTGCCACTGGCAGCCAAGGCCGACAGTCGCAGGAATTGCCGGCGATCAACCGTGTACTTCAAGCCATGCTTCATGGCGTTTCTCCTTTGTACCAACAAGGTGTCGCGCACAGGCGCGAAGGCTGCCGGGGGGTGCACACCACCCCATGGCAGGCATCGCCGCGCTCTGCACGCCGCGATCGTAGCACAGCCCCGGAGGACCTTCCCGGTCTGCCGCTCAGACCATCGAGCCCAGCGGGGCTGTCTCGGCCTCACTGGCAATCTGCTTGTTCAACGCTTGCAAGTACGCTTTGGCACTGGCCACGATGATGTCCGTATCCACACCGCGGCCGGAGAAGAGCCGGCGCCGGACCCGTCCCTGGGCCGTCTCTACCATGTCCCGGCCATGGTCGGGCACCTCAATGCGGATGGTCACGTCGCCGTTGGCGTCCATGCCCGCCGTGACTGCCTGCACCACGAATTCGACCAGGGTGTTCTCAACCCCGACGATGCGGTTGATGCCCTGGTAGACCGCGTCCACCGGCCCGGTGCCGAAGCCGGCGTCGGTGACCTCCTCGCCGCTGTCCAGCCGGCGCAGGTTGACCACGGCGGTCGGGGTCAGATTTGATCCGCACTGCACCTGGACGTTGACCAGTTCCCAGGTTTCCTTCGGCTGGTACACCTCGTCGGCCACCAGGGCCTCGAGGTCCGCATCGGTCACGGTCTTCTTCTTGTCGGCCAGCTCCTTGAAGCTGTTGAAGACCTCGTTCAGCTCGGCGGGTTCCATGTGGTAGCCCAGCTCGTCCAGGCGGGTGCGCAGCGCATGGCGGCCGCTGTGCTTGCCCAGAACCAGGCCCTGGCGGTGCTGGTTCAGGCCCACCGTCTCCGCGTCCATGATCTCGTAGGTGCGCTTGTGCTTGAGCACGCCGTCCTGGTGGATGCCGGCTTCGTGGGCGAAGGCGTTGGCGCCGACAATCGCCTTGTTCGGCTGAATCACCATGCCCGTGTAGCGGCTGACCATGTCGCTCGTGCGGTGAATCTCCTGCGTCTGCACATTGGTGCGCAGATTGTAGAACTGGGGCCTGGTGTAGAGCCCCATGACGAACTCCTCCAGCGAGGAGTTGCCCGCCCGTTCGCCAATGCCGTTGATCGTCACCTCCACCTGCCTGGCCCCGGCTGATACCGCCGCCAGCGTGTTGGCCGTGGCGAGCCCCAGATCGTTGTGCGTGTGGGTGCTGAAAATCACGTCCCGTCCACCCGGTGTGCCTTCGATCAGCGACCGAAACAGCTCCTCGTACTCTTTGGGCTGTGTGTAGCCGACGGTGTCCGGAATGTTCAACGTGGTGGCGCCAGCCTGAATGGCAACCTCCAGTATTTGCTTGAGGTACTCGATGTCGCTGCGCCCGGCATCCTCCGGACTGAACTCCACGTCGCCGCACAGGCTGGCGGCGTACTCCACCATCTCGCCCACCGTCTCCAGAACCTCGTTGCGCGACATGCGCAGCTTGTGCTCCAGGTGGATGTCACTGGTCGCGATGAACGTGTGGATGCGCGGCCGCACGGCCGCTTGGGTGGCCGTGAACGCCCGTTCAATGTCCTTGCGGTTGGCGCGTGCCAGACCGGCAATCACCGGCGGGGGCAGCAAACTACCGTCCTGGCCGACACGGGCTTCGCGCCCGACGGTCTCGGCCACCCTGTGGACCGCCTTCCAGTCGCCGGGACTGGCGATGGGAAAGCCGGTCTCGATGATGTCAACGCCCAAGCGGGCCAACTGGCGGGCCAGCTCCAGCTTCTCGTGGTCGTCCAACGTCGCACCCGGACTCTGTTCGCCGTCCCGCAAGGTGGTGTCGAACACCAGGACGGTGTCCCCGTGAGCCACCTGCCGGGCGTAGGCCGCCATGTCCTCAATGGCGAACTGACCGCCGTCAACCGGAGGGTCGACCTCGGGCATTTGCGTGCCGGATGCTGTGTCCATCTTTCCACTCCCGTGAACGGGCCGGTGAACGGCCCAAGGTCAATCAGGCTTCGCGCTCGATCTCCTGTGCGTTGAGGAAGGTCATCATGCGGCGCAGTTCAAGGCCCACCTCTTCGATCTGCTGGTACTGTTCGCGGCGGCGGCGGGCCTTGAAGTTCGAGAGACCGGAGTAGTACTCGTCCATCCACTCCTCGGCGAATCGGCCGCTCGTGACCTCCTCCAGAATCTGCTTCATGACCTTGCGCGTCTCGTCGGTGACGATGCGCTGGCCGCTGACATAGTCGCCCCACTCGGCCGTGTCCGAGACGCTATAGCGCATGTAGGCCAAGCCGCCTTCGTAGAACAGGTCTACAATCAGCTTGAGTTCGTGCAGGCACTCGAAATAGGCAATTTCCGGCTGGTACCCCGCCTCGACCAGGGTTTCGAACGCGGCCTTGACCAGTTCGCTGACACCGCCGCAGAGCACGGCCTGCTCTCCGAAGAGGTCGGTTTCCGTCTCCTCGGCGAAAGTGGTCTCCAGCACGCCGGCGCGCGTGCAGCCCAGGCCGCGGCCGTATGACAGGGCGTTGGCCAGGGCCTGGCCGGAAGCATCCTGGTGGATGGCCACCAGGCCGGGTACGCCCGAACCCTCCGTGAAGACTTCGCGCACGCGATGGCCCGGCGCCTTGGGCGCCACCATCGACACATCGACATGTGCGGGAGGCACGATCTGGCCAAACCGGATGTTGAATCCATGGGCGAACATCAGCGTGTCGCCGGGATTGAGCCCCTGCTGGATCTCCTCCTTGTAGATCTGACCCTGGACCTGGTCCGGCAACAGGACCATCGTGATATCGGCCGATGCCACGGCATCCGCCGTGTTCATGACCTCCAACCCGTCCGCCTCGGCCTTGGCCCGGCTGCGACTGCCCTCATACAGGCCCACAACCACGGACATCCCGGAATCGCGCAGGTTCAGGGCATGGGCGTGCCCCTGGCTGCCATAACCAAGGATGGCGATGCGCTTGTCCTTGATCAGATCCGGATCCGCCTGGTTTTCGTAGTAGATCGTGGCCATGGGGTAAAGGGTCTCCTTGCCGGTTGGGATGGATTGGGAATCACGTATGGATCAAGTGGCCGGAATCGACTCGTGCAGTCCTGGCGCAAGCGGGGTGCGGTCAAACGCCTCCGCCCTGCCAGGTGTCGCGGGCCGGTTCGAGGGCCGGTTCCGATTCGACGTTGGCCACGGCGCTGCGCACGATGGCCACCGGTCCGGTGCGGACCATCTCCAGTAGGTGGTAGTCGCGCAGCAGACCGATAAGCGAGTCGATCTTCTCCTCGCGGCCCACGATCTGGATTAGCATGTCGGTACGCGAAATGTCCTCCACCGTGGCCTCGAACACCTGAATCAGGTCCAGAACCTGACGTCGCTCGTCAGGACCCACCGCCACGCGCACAAGGGCCAACTCCCGCTTGACGATCGCCTCCTGCGCAAAGCTCTCGACACGGGTGACGTCCACCAGCTTTATCAGTTGGCTGCGCACCTGCTCCAGGGTCCGGTCGTCACCGCTGACTTCGAAGGTCATGCGCGAGATACCCGGTTCCTCGCTGGCACTGACCTGCAGGCTGTCAATGTTGAAGTTGCGTCGGCTCAGCAGGCCGGTCACGCGGTTCAGGACGCCAGGACGGTCCCGCATCCAGGCCGCCAGAATGTGTTTCATCGATGCCGTTCCGAGATGGGTGGGGAAGCCAATCGGGTCAGAATGACGGAACCACGCCGCCGTGGTCCTGCACGATGTGCGGCCGGCGGATCAGTTCGTCCACGGCGGCGCCGGGCGCCACCATCGGATACACGTTGACCTCCTCCTTGACCTGGAAGTCGATCAGATACGGGCCATCCGTGGTGTTTGCCGCGCGCACGGCTTCGGCCACCTGTCCCGGCTCCTCCACCTTGCAGGCCGGTATCCCGTAGGCGGCCGCCAGCATTACGTAGTCGGGGGACAGGACCGGCGTGCCCACGTAGCGCTTGTCGTGAAAGAGCTGCTGCCACTGACGCACCATGCCGAGAAAGCCATTGTTGATGATGGCAATCTTGACCGGCAGCTTTTCCTGCTGAATCGTGGCCAGTTCCTGCATCGTCATCTGGAAGCCGCCGTCGCCCACGATGGCCCACACCAGCTTGTCGGGCCAGGCCATCTGGGCGCCCATGGCTGCCGGCAGGCCATAGCCCATGGTCCCAAGACCGCCGCTTGTCAGGAGTTGCCCGGCCCTTTCGTGCACAAAGTACTGGGACTCCCACATCTGATGCTGGCCGACGTCGGTTGCCACCAGCACGTCGCTGGGATCCCGCAGGTTGGTGGTCTCCGACCAGATCTGTCGCATGACGAACGGCGGCACCAGTTCGTCCAATTCGAAGGTGAGGATGTCCTTGCCGGCACTGCTGAGCTTGCGATCGGTGAGCGAGGCCAGCCATTCCGCGTGCGTGTTGGGATGGATGAACGGCTCCAGGGCCGGCAGCGTTTCCGCCAGGTCTCCGACGACGGCGACATCCGGCTGCACATTCTTGCCCACTTCGGCCTTGTCGAGTTCGAAGTGCACCACGGACGCCTGCTTGGCGAAGCGGTCCAGGCGACCCGTAATGCGGTCGTCAAAGCGCATGCCCAGCGCGATCAGGACATCGCAGGCCTGGACCGCCTCGTTGGCATAGGCTTCGCCGTGCATGCCGCCCATGCCCAGGCTAAGGGGATGGGTTTCCGTGATGTTGCCGGTGCCCAGCAGGGTGGTGACGACCGGGATCTCGGCCTTTTCCACAATCCGCAGCAGCACGTCCGACACTCCGGCCAGATGGATGCCGTGTCCGGCCATGATCAGCGGCGCCTCGGCGGCGTTGATCAAATCGGCCGCGTCGACCAGCGCGTCCTGCCAGGAAGCAGGGTAGGGATCGAAGCCGGGCAGCTTCACCTCCATGTCGTAGCGAAACTCGCCCTCCGCGATCTGCACGTCCTTGCACACGTCCACGAGCACCGGACCGGGACGACCCTCCCGGGCAATGTAAAACGCCTCCTTCATGACCATCGGCAGGTCGGCCACATCGGTGACAAGGTAGTTGTGCTTGCAGACAGGCTGGGTCACGCCCACGATGTCCGCCTCCTGGAAGGCGTCGGTGCCCAGCATCGGCGAAGGCACCTGGCCCGTGATGCACACGATGGGCACACTGTCCATCTGGGCAGTCGCAATGCCGGTGACGAGATTGGTCGCGCCGGGGCCGCTGGTCGCCACGCACACCCCCACCTCGCCCGTGGCCCTGGCATAGCCGTCCGCCATGTGGGCCGCGCACTGCTCGTGCCGCACCAGCACGTGATGCAGCAGTCCTTCGGCCTCGTATATCGCCAGCGCGTCGTAGGCGGGCAGGATGGCGCCGCCGGGATGGCCGAACAGGAGGGAGACCCCCTCCGTCACACAGGCATCCCAGATCATCTCCGACCCGGTAATGCGGCGCGGCGGCGCCGTAGTCCTGAAATGATCGGGGGGAAAGTGCATTTTGGGCTCCGGTCTCGATGGGTGGACGCTGCGCGGTTGGTTTTCGGTTAAACTTAGGCTAGACCAGGGCAAAAAAAATCCTTCCCGGTGGGAAGGATTGACGGCTTTGCCTGTCTAGCTCGCCCTGGTCGGCTCGCCTCTATCCCTCACCACACAGGTGCGGCCGCAGGACGACGAGGTCGACCTGCGCGTCAGGCAACAACAAGAACGACGAATTGGGTAGTGCAGTCATGCCCCATTGTAGGCCACCCCGGCGCAGGAAGTCAATTCGGGGAATCCCCGATGCCGCATCCGGTCCGCATGCGGCGCGCACAACCTGCCCGCTCTCCCAAGACCCGTCCATTTGCGTTCCCCAAGTGCTTAACCTCTAACCCCTTCCTGTCATGACTGTCCGTCCTTCCCCTTCCGCACCCGCCGGGCTCGTGAACGAACCCCTGGTCCAGCTGCCTCCGGAATCCCACCGGGACGGCGCGTCGGCCTTGAACGGGGACGCCGGTGCGGCCGTCGTGCCGCCGACGGACACGTCTTTCCTGGAGCGGGACGTGTCCGGCCGCTCGGCAGAGGAGCTGTGTACGGCGCCCGAAATCTACAACCGCGAGCTGAGTTGGCTCGACTTCAACTGGCGGGTCCTGCACGAAGCCAAGGATCCGCGCAATCCGTTGGTGGAACGCCTCAAGTTCCTCGGCATCACCGGCTCGAACCTCGATGAGTTCATCCGCAAACGGGTCGGTGGCCTGCAACGGCAACGAGCCGCGGGGGTGGCCAACCTGCGGCTGCAGGGATGGACCCCGGAACACCAGCTGGACCTGATTGGCAAGGTGATCGACAATTTCCGCAACCAGCAGGATGAATGCCTGTTGCAGGACCTGCTGCCCCATCTGGCGGACGAGGGCATCCGCCTGCTGAGCTACGACGACTTGTCCGAGAGCCAAGCTGCCGATCTCCGCAACCTGTTCCTGCAGGACTTGTTTCCCCTACTGACGCCGTTGGCCTACGACCCGGGCCATCCCTTCCCGTTCATCAGCAACCTGAGCCTCAATCTGGCGGTCGAGGTGCGCGACCCGCGCACCGGTGATGTGCGGCTGGCCCGCCTCAAGGCCCCCACCGATCGGCACCGCTGGATCCCGTTGGGTGTCCCCAACCATTTTGTGTCGCTGGTGAACGTCCTGCTCAACAACCTGGACGTGCTGTTCCGGGGCATGGAAGTGGTCGATGCCTATCCGTTCCGCGTCACGCGCAACGCCACCCTCGTGCGCAACGAGGACGAGGCGGACGATCTGGTCGAGATGATCAGCGAGGAACTGCAGCAGCGGCGATTTGCGCCGGTGGTGCAACTGGAGGTGTCGGACCGCATGCCGCGCCGGGTGCTGGGGGTTCTGTTGCGCGAATTCGGACTGCGCGACCAGGATGTATACCGCGTCAAGGGAGTCCTGGATGTGGCCGAGTTGTTCGACCTTGCCAACCTGATCGAGCGCCAGGACCTGAAGTTCCCGTCGTTCCGGCCCCAAATTCCCTCCGGTTTCGCCGCACTCTCGCCGGACACTTCACCGGATGACATGTTCCGGCTGCTGAGCAAGGGCGATCGGCTTCTGCACCACCCCTACCAGTCGTTCGCCCGCACGACGCAGGAGGTGATTCTGGCGGCGACCCGCGACCCCAAGGTGCTGGCCATCAAGCACACGATGTACCGGACATCGGACGATTCGGCCATCGTGGCGGCACTGGCCGCCGCGGCCGGAGCCGGCAAGCAGGTCGCGGTACTGGTGGAGGTCAAGGCCCGTTTCGACGAGGAACTGAACATTCACCACTCCAAGCGCCTCGAGGAGGCGGGATGCCATGTGGCCTACGGACTGGTGGGCCTGAAGACCCATTCCAAGGTCACGCTGATCGTGCGCCAGGAGCGGAACGGCCTGCGCAGCTATGCGCACATCGGCACGGGCAACTACAACGCCAAGACCGCCAGTGTGTACACCGACTACAGTCTGCTGACCACGAACGAGGACATCGTCAGCGACGTGATGCACCTGTTCAACTATCTGACCGGCTACGGTCAGAGCCTGGAATACAAGCACCTGCTGGTAGCGCCCATCAACATGCGCGACCGGTTCCTTGAGATGCTCGAACGGGAAATCGAGCACTGCGAACGGACAGGCGAGGGACACGTCATGGCCAAGGTCAACGGCCTGGATGACCCGCGGCTTTGCGAGGCGCTGTATACCGCCAGCCAAGCAGGTGTTCGCATCGACTTGATTGTACGCGGCATCTGCCGCATCCGGCCCGGCATCCCGGAGGTCAGCGAAAACATCACCGTACTCAGCCTGGTTGGCAGATTCCTGGAGCACAGCCGCATTTTCTACTTCGCCAACGACGGGGAGCCGGAGTGCTACATCGGCAGTGCGGACTGGATGCAGCGCAACCTGGACAACCGTGTCGAGGCCATCGTGCCCCTGCTGGATCCGAAGCTGCGCGACGAGGTACGCGACATGCTGGCGTTGTGCATCCACGATCAGCGGAACGCGTGGGAGATGCGTTCGGATGGAAGCTACGTGCAGCGCCTGCCGGCCGCACTGGCAGAGGATTCCCCGGATTCGGAAGCCAACGCCGTGAGGGGCGCCCAGCTCACCCTGATGATGCAGGCCAACCAGCGCTCGCTCTACTGAGCCGGACCGGGAAGCCCCCTCTCAAAACCCACCCGCGATCGGAAGCGGTTCCGGCCGACTGCAGGTGGTGGTCGTGTCCAGATGTCTGCCGAGAGCACTGGACTCCCTGAATAGTTCCATGACCTCCAGCACGTGATGGGCAAGATCGCCGCCGACCCGGTGGGGACGGTCGTGGGTCAGGGCATGCGCCATGTCAGCCAGACCGATGCCCCTCAACACCTGATCGCTGTGGGTCAGGGGCACAGTGGTCCATTCGCGGTTTCGGAAGATTCCGGCCAGATGCGTCACCGGCCCCTGGAAGGTATTCGGATCCGGAACCCCCAGGGAGCCCTCCGTACCGTATATTTCGATCCGCGGCAGGTTGCCGCCCCAGACGTCAAAGCTCTGGATGATGGTTCCGATGGCACCGGAATGGAATTCCACGGTGCCGGCGTAGTGGGTGGGCACTTCGGAACGGATCACCTCGCCGGCCAGAGGCTGACTGGTAATCATGCGCTCCGGAAAGGTGATCCGGGTCATGCCGCTGACCTTGCGAATGGGCCCCATCAGATTGACCAGGGCAGTCAGGTAGTACGGCCCCATGTCCAGCATGGGACCGCCTCCGGCTTGGTAGAAGAACTCGGGTGCCGGATGCCAGGCCTCGTGCCCGCGGCTCAACATGAAGGCCGTGGCCGCCACCGGCTCCCCAATCATGCCCTGATCGATGGCATGCCGGGCCGTTTGCTGGCCTCCGCCCAGAAACGTGTCGGGGGCACAGCCCAGCCGCAGGCCGTTGGCAGCGGCGGCAGCCACCACCAATTTTCCTTGGTCCCGATCGACGGCCAGGGGTTTTTCGCTGTAGGCATGCTTGCCGGCCGCCAGGGCCTTGAGGTCCACCTCGGCATGCGCCTTGGGGATGGTCAGGTTGAGGACGATGTCGATGTCAGACCGGTCCAAGAGGGCGTCCACTTCCAGGGCGGGGCAGCCAATCTCCGCAGCTAGGGCCGCGGCCGCGTCGGGGTTCAGATCGGCCACGGCCGCGATGGCAACGTGATCAAACAGGGCCAAGCCCTTCACATAGGCGCGGCTGATCATCCCGCACCCGACAATCCCTATCTGCCAAACTTTCATGGTTCCAAATTCCTGACTGTGCGGCGATGCCTCAGTGTGTGGGTTCTCCTTGGCCGGTATCCAGCCAGGCGAGATCCGCGGGCGTCAATTCGAAGTCCAACGATCGCAGGTTGTCCTGCCACTCCACGGCCGAATTGCAGCCGATCAGGGCGAACAGATTGAGAGGTTGGGACAGCACGTAGGAGACTGCCACCTGCGCGGACGTCAATCCGTGACGCGACGCCATTGCCTGAGCCCGATCCAACCGCTGAAAGTTCTCCTCCGAGGCATAGGACCGGATGCAGGTGGCGTGATGGTAGCCCTCGAAGCCGTCCAGGTTGTCCCGCGTGTAAATCCCGGTGAAGAAACCCATGGCCAAGCTCGACCAGGTGAAGACCGGCATCTGCGTTTCGCGATACCAGGCCCGCGCTTCCGCGCCCTTGCGTCCCGAAATGGTCAGGCAATCGCGCCAAGGCTCCTCCACCTGCTCCGCCATGCTGAAGTTCGGGCTGCTGGCCGCGAAGGGGGCGCACCCATTTTCGGCGGCATAGGCGTTGGCTTCCCTGATTCGTTCGGGGCTCCAGTTCGAACCGCCGTACGCCAGGATCTTGCCTTCCCTGCGGTGTTGTTCCAGTCGTTCGACCAGAGGCCCCACCGGCAGTGCAGGATCGTCCCGATGCAGCAGGTACAGATCGATGTGGTCGGTCCGCAGGCGGGCCAGCGAATCGTGCAAATCGCTGCTCAGATCGTACGGGGTGACCCGGTCGCGGTCCTGGTTGAAGTGGCACCCCTTGGTGAGCACGAAGATTTCGTCCCGCACGCCCCTGGACTCCATCCACAGCCCCAAGGCCCGTTCCGATCCGCCCCCGCCGTAATTGTGGGCGGAGTCGACCGCATTGCATCCCAGTTCGTAGAGACTGTCCATCAACTCGATGCCGGCCTCCCGGTTGCCGTCGTGCAGCATGATCGTGCCCTGCACAATGCGGCCAACTTGCTTGTCGCAGTCCGATATCCGTCCGTATTTCACGCGAGAAGTTCCTGTTGGTACTGAGCGGGCAAAACCCGCCAACGAAAACTGTACCTATTCCATCGGATAGCGCAGACCCCACTGGGCACGGATGGTATCCAGCGTCGTCATGACACCCATGGTGTGGGACCAGGTCATGTCCGGGCTCTCCAGCAACCCAGCCTTGAGACAACGGTTCACTTCCATGACTTCATGGGCAAATCCCTTGCCGATGAGGCCCGGTTCCACCCGGCGCCAGTCCTTGCCGTCCACCTTGAGGTGGAAATGGTCGGTCAGCCACCAAGGTGTCGGCATCCGGATTTCACCGCCCGATCCGAACAACAGGCACTCCTGCGGAGTGTTGTCGCGGATTGAGGAATAGCAGATTGCCAGGCCGCCGTCCGGATACCCCAGCAGAATCCCACTGCGTTCGTCAATGCCGCCTTCCAAGTGGCCCAGGGTCTCAATCCTTGTCGGTGATCCGCCGAACAGGTAGGCCGCGAACGACACCGGGTACATGCCAATGTCAAGGAGAGCCCCGCCACCCAAGGCCGGTTCGGTCAGGCGCGATCGGGCACTGCGGGCACCCCTAAACCCGAAGTCCCCCACCATCATCGTCAGTTGGCCAATCACACCATCGTCGATCATGCGCTTGACCTCGCGCGGCACCGGCAGATATCGGGTCCACATGGCCTCCATCAGGAACACTTTGCGCCGCCGGGCCACGGCGATGATTTCGGCCGCCTCCGCGACATTGATGGCGAACGGCTTTTCGCACAGGACCGGCTTGCCGGCCTCCAGGGCCAGGATGCTGTGTTCCCTGTGCAGGTTGTGCGGAGTCGCAATGTAGACAACGTCGATGTCCGGGTCCTGCACCAACTCCTCGTAGGTCGCGTATTGGCGCGGGACGCCGAACCGTTCCGCCAGGGCCTGCCTCCGGTCGGCGGTGCGCGAACCGACCGCCAGCAGTTCCGCATCGTCCACCTGCATCAGCCCCTCGCCCAGGCGGTTGGCAATGCTGCCCGCACCCAGGAATCCCCACCTCACCTTTTCCATGCCCCGATCTCCCAAGTTGTCAATGGTTGGCACCGCTGACCCAGCATAGGCCGCGCCGCCCAATTTCACAGGCTTTCAGCCCTTCAAAGCCGCTGGCGACATGTCCCGGCCAACCACGGAACACGCATCCCCGACCATGCACTCCCCCCCATCACCGGCATCACCGTCCTGCCTTGGTCGGGAACCGGATGGCAACGAACACCTGGTGACGCGGATCCACCTGCATGCCATGCTGCGCCTATCGGTGCTGAACGGGAAGGGCCTGTCGAAAAAAGCTGGGCCTATTCCATCGGATAGCGCAGGCCAAGCTGGGCACGGATGGTGTCCAAGGTGGCCATGACACCCATGGTGTGGGACCAGGTCATGTCCGGACTCTCCAGCAACCCGGCCTTGAGGCAACGGTTCACTTCCATGACTTCATGGGCAAATCCCTTGCCGATGAGGCCCGCCTCCACCCGGCGCCAGTCCTTGCCGTCCACCTTGAGGTGGAAATGGTCGGTCAGCCACCATGGGATCGGCACCCGGATCTCGCCGCCCGACCCGAACAACAGGCACTCCTGCGGGGTATTGTCGCGGATCGACGAATAGCCAATCGCCAGGCCACCGCCCGGATAGCCCAGCAGGACCCCGCTGCGTTGGTCGATCCCGTCCGCCAAGTGGCCCAGGGATTCAATCCTGACGGGCGATCCGCCGAACAGGTAGGCCGCGAACGACACCGGGTAGACGCCGATCTCAATGAGGGCACCACCGCCCAGGGCCGGATCGGTCATGCGCGATGGGGTGCTGTGGGAAGCCCTGAACCCGAAGTCCCCCACCATCATCGTCAGTTGACCGATCATGCCGTCGTCGACCATGCGCTTAATCTCGCGCGGCGCCGGCAGGTACCGGGTCCACATGGCCTCCATCAGGAACAGGTTGCGTCGCCGGGCCACGGCGATGACTTCGGCGGCCTCCGCAACATTGATGGTGAATGGTTTCTCGCACAGGACCGGCTTGCCGGCCTCCAGGGCCAGGATGCTGTGTTCCTTGTGCAGGCTATGCGGCGTCGTAACGTAGACGATGTCGATGTCCGGGTTCTGCACCAACTCCTCGTAGGTCGCGTACTGGCGCGGGACTCCGAACCGCTCTGCCAGGGCCTGCCTCCGGTCGTCGGTGAGCGAACCCACCGCCAGCAGTTCCGCATCGTCCACCTGCATCAGCCCCTCGGCCAAGCGATTGGCGATGCTACCCGCGCCCAGGAACCCCCACCGTACCTTGTCCATCGTCCGGTTTTCCCTGGTGTCAATGACTCGCACCGCCGGCCCAGCACAGGCCGCGCCGCACAATTTCCCGGGCTTCCGGCACTTCAAAGTCGCTGGCGACATGTCCCAGCGAACAGTAGAACACGCGTCCCTGGCCATATATCCGCTTCCACGCCACCGGCATCACCGTCCCGTTGACCCAGGGTGCCACCTCGGTCTGGAACTGGGTGGTGGCAAGCACCTGGTTGCCCGGATCCACATGCATGTAGTACTGCTCCGAATGCATGTCGAAGTCCGGCAGGCCCTTGGTAATCGGATCCATGTGGTTGGTGATGTTCACCCGGTAGTCGATGATGTTGCCGGGATGGGCCACCCACTGGCCTCCGGTCATCCACTGGTATTCCGTGTTCAGTCGGAAGGCGTCGCACATGCCGCCGTGCCACCCACCGAAGTTGACTCCGCCGCGGACCGCGTCGAGCAAGCCGGCTTCCTGTTCGCGTCCGAGTTCGGACATGGTCCACGTGGAAACAACCAGGTCCAGGCCCTGCATGTACTCAGTGTCGCAGAAACGGTCCAGGTCATGCACGATGTCCACCTTGAACCCTGCCTCCTCCAGCAGAGGGGCAAAGATGTGTGTGGTCTGTTCGGGGTCGTGGCCTTCCCAGCCGCCCCAGTTCATCAACGCCTTTCTTTCAGCCATAATTACCCTCCTGTTGGGTCAAATTGAAATCTGCATTGGAACGTTGTCCGCTCAGCGCTGAAGGGTGCCTCCGCCGGATGACACCAGTTGCTCGACCTCGGCCCGGTGGGTGACCAGCATGTCGCCGTGCTGGGTCAGGGTCATGGCAGCCATGACCGAACCAAAGCGCAAGCCCATTTCCACATCCTGGTTCAACAGGCCATGCAGTACGCCGGCAGCCAGGGCATCGCCCGCGCCCAGCCGATCCACCACCTGCACGGGCACCACCTCCTGCCTGAACACGACGTCGGCATGCCGAACGTAGGTGGCCTCCGTGCCGCAGGACATGACGACCGTATTCCCGGCCACCAGGTCCGCCAGTGCTTCCAGTTGCGTTTCCGGCGCGCCTTGAAGCCCCAGTACCGTCTCGGCATCCGCCTGTCCGCAGAAAAGGATGTCCGCCATGCTCAGCATAGGCTGGAGCGTGGCGCGGGCCTCGGCCGCGGTCCACAGCTTGGATCGGAAGTTGAGGTCGAAACTAACCATCACTCCCCGGGCGCGGGCCTCCGCCAGTGCCGTCCGGGTCACGTCGAGGCAACTCGGGGACACGGCCGGGGTGATGCCGCTGATATGGAAAATCGATGTATCCATCAGCCGATCCCAGTCCACCTGGTCCGGCCGCAGACGGCTCGCGCACGAATCGGCCCGGTCGTAAATCACATCCACGTTGCGCGGCGGCTCGGCATTTTCCAGGAAATAGAGCCCGGTCCGCCCTTCGTCGCTCCACACCACGCACGAAAGATCAACGCCTGCTTGCCGCAGGTGATTGGCCACCAGGCGACCGGTGGCTCCGACCGGCAGGCCGCTGCACCAGGCTGTACGGTACCCAATCCGGGCCAGCGCCACCAGGGTATTGGCCTCCGCGCCTCCGGGATGCACATCAAGCTGCCGCGCGGTTTCCAAGTGGCTGCCGGCAGGTACACTGAGACGCAGCATTACTTCGCCCAGTCCGGTTACGTCATACAGAGACATGTATTTGCCAACTTGGAAATCCGAGACAGTGGCCTGGCAGTACCGGGTCCGGACACGGGCCGCGCCCTTCCCGCCGAAACCCGGTCCTCGCCGTGATCGGGCCTATATCTTGGCATACCGGGCGGCCGCATTCCACAGTGGCGGATGCACCGGCCCGACTCCCGTCCCACCGTCGGCCAATGCGACCCGAATGACACCCCATCGGTACTCCACATGCAGTTGACCAAGTTGCACAACGGCCTGCCGGCCTATCAATTCGATCTGCTGGCGGACTGGCCCGTGGAGGCATGCGTCAGCACGCGCACAGGCGGCGTCAGCGAACCCCCTTTCGACTCGCTGAACTTCAGCACGCGCCGGGGTGATTCCAAGGCTGCGGTCGGCACCAACATTGAACGATTCAGCCGGGCATGCGGATTCCGCCGGGAAGACCTGGTGTGGGCCGGGCAAATCCGATCCGATGCCGTCTGCGAGGCCACGGATGTCCACCGCGGCACGCGCCTCGCGGGGACGGACGGATTGGTGACCTCCGAAGTTCGCCTGCCCTTGATGACCCTGTATGCGGACTGTGTACCCATCGTGATCTACGACACCGTGCACCACCGACTCGGTGTGGCCCATGCCGGCTGGCAGGGCACGGTCAAGCGCATTGCCGAACAGTTGCTCCAACAGCTCGGCCGTCGGTACGGAACCATCCCGGCCGACTGCGTGGCTGGCCTGGGCCCCAGCATCGGCCCGGACAGCTACGAAATTGGCGACGACGTAATCCAGCTGGTTCGAGCCACCCAGGAGGATGCCGACTCCCTGCTCAGACCCTCCGTGCGCGAGGGCAAGGCATACTTCGACTTATGGGAGGCCAACCGTCGGCAGCTGGCGACAGGAGGGGTGCCCGGCGACCGCATTGAAATCGGCGGCTTGGACACGGCCGCCCTGCCGGACACTTTCTTTTCCCACCGGGCTGCCCGCGGCCGTTGCGGATTGTTCGGCATGCTTTGCTGGCTTGAACCTCGATTCCCGTCGGTTCCATAGAAACCGCGGGATTTGCTTGTGATGAACAGCGGCCAACTCCGGGGCCACCTCCAATCCAGAGTCGATGCAGTCCGGGAGCGGCTGGCCCGCGCGGCCGAGGCTTCCGGCAGACACGCCGAGGACGTGACACTGGTGGCGGCAAGCAAAACCCAGCCCGATGCCATGATCGCAGCCGCGTTCGACTGCGGCGTGCGCCACTTCGGCGAGAACCGCCCGGAGGAACTGGCCCGTCGGCACCGAGTTCCGGAGCTGGCCGAGCGTCCAATCCACTGGCACCTGATTGGCCCACTACAAAGCCGGAAGCTCAAACTGCTGCCACCGAATCTAACCCTGATTCAAAGTGTGGACCGTCTCAAGACGGCGCGCCTGTTGGCCAACACAGGCCTGCGCACCGAGACGCCTGTACCGATACTGCTTCAAGTCAATCCAGCCGGTGAAGCGTCCAAACAAGGAGTCAAGCTCGACGCGGCGCTACCCATGGCCGAAACCATCTCGCAGATGGAAGGCCTGACCCCGCGCGGCCTGATGGCCATGACCCCCCTGGATGCCAACGAGACGGAACTGCGAGCACTGTTTGCCGCGGTCCGTGCAGAACTCCGGCGGATCCAAACCAGCCTTGCCGTTCCGGGATGGACCGAACTCTCCATGGGCATGAGTCAGGACTTCGAGCTGGCGGTACGCGAGGGTGCTACAATCGTCCGCATTGGCACTTCCCTGTTCGGTCCCAGAACTGACTGAACAGTTCCTGCGGACTGCTCCCCGATGGCACCAGAACGGCGAATCCTCATCATTGGAGGAGGGGCAATGGGCGGCGCCCTGCTGCGCGGCGTGCTGCAGAAGGGACTGTACCAGCCCGACGAAATCGAAGTGGCCGAACCGGTGCCGGCCTTGCAGGCTGCGCTGGCGTCGGAGTTCGGCGTAGCCGTCAATGCCCTGGAACGCACCGATGCCTGGTCTCACGAACTGGCTCTTGTGTGCCTGAAGCCTCAGGTGTTCGGGTCCGCGATGCAAAGGTTTCGCGAGGACCGATCCCTGGACATTGGCCTGTACGTGTCCATCATGGCCGGAGTTTCACTGCATTCCCTGCAACTCGCTGCGGGGACCGGCAGCGTGATTAGGGCCATGCCCAATACACCGGCCCAGGTTCTGACAGGCATGACGATGTGGACGGCCACAAGCGGGGTTTCGCAAGCCCAGCGCGAGTCTGCCCGGGCCATATTTGCGGCGGTAGGGGAGGAGCTATACACCGACCATGAAGCAGACTTGGATCGGGCGACGGCCATCAATGGTTCGGGTCCGGGCTACCTGTTTCTGGTGCTGGAAGCAATGATTGACGCCGGCGTCCACATTGGCCTGAGTCGGGATGCAGCCACCAAGCTGGCTACACAGACGTTTCTGGGCTCGGGCGAACTGGCCAAGCAGATGGTCGACATTCATCCTGCGGAACTGCGCAACCGCGTAACCTCCCCGGGCGGCACCACCGCCGCAGGGGTCCAGGAGCTTGAACTTGCAGGCTTGCGAGGGGTGTTTACGTCCGCGATCGAGTCGGCTTGGAAGCGGAGTAGGGAACTGGGCGGTTAACCGCTGCCGCCACTCATCTTCGGCTAACCCGATACTACTGCGCATGGCTCTCCTGATCACCGTCCTCCAAATCTATTCCTTCCTGATCTTCATCAGGATCATGCTGACCTGGATTCCCAACCTGGACTACTCTCTGGCACCCGTCCAACTGCTGTGTCGGCTCACCGATCCGGTGCTCGACCTGGCGCGGCGGTACATCCCGCCTCTGGGCATGATCGACGTTTCCTCGGCGGTGGTGCTGCTGGTCCTGCTGTTTGTGGTCCGGGCTTTGGCATCCCTACCCCTGTAGTGTCTCCAGCGAAACCGCCCGGCCCATTGCGCGCATCCAATCTCGGAACCACGCTCCGGGGTTGCCACAGAGGCAATGGCACGCGCAACCGGCCAAACAATGCCAAAACCGATAATTGCCAAGGCCGGCATCGCCGCCAAGCACAAGCAGGCCGGCTGGAACGACACTGTTCCTATTTCACCAACAGCCGGGGCTCCCTCCAGCCGATGACCACAGGGTAACAGGATCTATAGTTTCGCAATCTACGGCGGATTGAGCGCGCCCACGCACGACGACGCTGGACGGAATAGCCACCCTGACTTCTCGTTACAGTCACAGTTACCTACTCTCTCGTCAACCGGTGCAAATTGGGCACTGTTGCAATTAGCGTGGGTTGGGGGGCGCAGGCGCGCAATGGGGGGCCAAGCGATAGGATAGGTCGTAATCCACGCATCCCACACCGGACCCCCGCATGACCTTGACAGCAACTGTGTTGCCAGTCAAGTCCCTGGCATAACCTGAGGAGGTAGTCGCCAAGGGGTCCGGTCTCTCATCACGGCGTTGAGGAAGGTCAACAACGCGCGGGACGATGCGGGCTTCGACGCCTACCGCATCCGCATCACCGACGGCGATGGCGACACGGTGCCCGAAGGCGACGACGTGGCCACCGTCGCGGCCGCCGACGTCGACCGGACGCGCGGGAGCAGCACCTTCAAGTACAACCTGACGCAGATAATCGTGGGGCGGATCGTCGCCACGGAGGTCGACCAGACGCCGTTCAGCAACGTCCGGATCAACGACAACGGCCGGATCCAGGCCGCCATCCACTCCGGCGGCCCGCGCCCGAGCGGCTTGTTTGCGCGGCCCGTGGGCGTGCCGCCGACCATCCTGGCCGCCAATCCCGTGAACTTCATCGAGACGGGCTTCTACTTCACCAACGACATCTACGTGGACTATCCGGACGAGTTCCGGGACTTCCCGACCGACGTGCTCGCCAGCGACGAGACCTACACCCTCGAGGCTTGGGCCGTCAACGAGGAGGGCGAGGTCATCAGCCCCGTGCAGTCGCTGCGGGTGCATCCGGTCGACACCGTGCTGCGGAACATCATCCCGGCCGGCCAGAACTTCCTCAACTACCTGGATGCCGTCAACGCCGGCGTGACCTCCTTCCACACCACCGAGTTCACCGTCCTGGAGTAGGGCCACAGCGCCCTGCCCGCAGCGCAGGCGAGCCGGGAGAAGACGCGTTTCCCGTCTCCCGGCCCTGCGCCGCGGTATAGCCGATCTGCTCCGGCCGGGCCTGAAGCCCGCGGCCAATGGCAGCCATGAGATTGAAACAGTGCCGTGCCCTGCCGATCAATCCCGCAGCAGGCTGGGATCTGTTATCATTGGCTGCAGAACCTCTATCGTCGTCAGCCATCATTGCAGCCGGAGGTAACGCCATGCACCGGAGTGGTCAGGTCGGGTTTGTAACGCGCCGCGGAATTTATGTTAGGGGGGGGCGATGAGGCTCGCCCTCCAAGTGGTCCTGTGGGCCCTGCTGGCGCTGGCCCTGGCGGGCGGCGGCAGTCTGGCGGGCGGGGACCTGTTCGACGACGACTACCGGGACTGTCCCCACGGGACGCGCCTGCGGGACGGCCAGGTTTCGGGCCTGACCGTGGTCCGCGACGCGGAGGAGGCGGACGAGGTCGCGGTGTCGTGGGCGGGCACCAACCCGGCCACCTGGGGCCTGGGGCCCAACGCCTACGACGCGGCCCTCGTGCTGATCCTGGACGACGGGGGAGGGGACGATCCCCAGGTCCAAAGCCTGGCGCTGGCCAGCCGGAAGACCACCTTCGACGGGGTCCGGACCGGCGCCAAGGTGACGGTCCAGATGGCGATCGTGGTCGACACGGCGGAGGGCGACTACCTGATCAGCGACATCCTGGAGGCGGACATCCACCAGAGCCTGACCAAGCCGGAGTTCAAGGACGCCTTCCGGAGAAGGCTGGGCGCGGACAGCGAGCCTGAAATGACCGGCGGCATCTTCTACTTCGTGGGCTACAACGAGAACTTCACGAACTACCGGGCGGTGGCCGGGGAATCATTCGCCACCATCCCGGCCACGGAGCGGTTGCGGATCGGTCTCGCGCACGGCGGCGAGGACGACGACGCGCGGGACGATGCGGGCTTCGACGCCTACCGCATCCGCATCACCGACGGCGATGGCGACACGGTGCCCGAAGGCGACGACGTGGCCACCGTCGCGGCCGCCGACGTCGACCGGACGCGCGGGAGCAGCACCTTCAAGTACAACCTGACGCAGATAATCGTGGGGCGGATCGTCGCCACGGAGGTCGACCAGACGCCGTTCAGCAACGTCCGGATCAACGACAACGGCCGGATCCAGGCCGCCATCCACTCCGGCGGCCCGCGCCCGAGCGGCTTGTTTGCGCGGCCCGTGGGCGTGCCGCCGACCATCCTGGCCGCCAATCCCGTGAACTTCATCGAGACGGGCTTCTACTTCACCAACGACATCTACGTGGACTATCCGGACGAGTTCCGGGACTTCCCGACCGACGTGCTCGCCAGCGACGAGACCTACACCCTCGAGGCTTGGGCCGTCAACGAGGAGGGCGAGGTCATCAGCCCCGTGCAGTCGCTGCGGGTGCATCCGGTCGACACCGTGCTGCGGAACATCATCCCGGCCGGCCAGAACTTCCTCAACTACCTGGATGCCGTCAACGCCGGCGTGACCTCCTTCCACACCACCGAGTTCACCGTCCTGGAGTAGGGCCACAGCGCCCTGCCCGCAGCGCAGGCGAGCCGGGAGAAGAATTGAAGGAGAAGCCTCAATGAAGTCCGGCGTCGGTGTCTACCTTGCCTCCCTGACCCTCAGCATCGTGGCGCTGTTGGCCGGCTTGCACCTAGACGGCTTTTTCGTTGACACCGGTCCCGAAGACAGCCTGCTTGCTGCCCGTGAAAGGCCCGATGGCGAGATCCAAGCGGAACAGGGCTTCAACGGGAGTGGGTCACAGCCACTGTCCAATCAGGCCGAGCCTGACGAACCATCACCCCCCCCCACCAACGTCCAAGTTGCCCACCGGGCACCGGGTCTGGTGAAGCTGGAGTGGGACAGGGCAGCCTTGCCCCAATCCTATCAGGTAATTTATTGGCATGTTGGGAATTCAAATTCGGAATGGATTGTCTTGCCCAACGCCGGAATTCAGGTGGAAATGGATGTGGAGAACCGGTACGGGGCTTGGATCAGCGAACTGCCCGAGCACCCGGATAAGGTTCACCACTTTGCGGTGAGAACGGTCACGAACGGGTACCGGTCGGCCTGGACAGAGACCATTTCCACATCGGACCACTTCAGCCCATCGCCAGAGCCTGAACGGCAGATGCAAACCTCCGTGTTGTCGGTAGTCAACCAGGAGAGTGTGTTCGAGCCGAATGTCATAGGGCGCGTGGCAACCCGCCTGGAATTGCCCCAAAAACTGACAGGTCGCTACCACACCCGGGAATCCATTGTCCTGGACTGGGAGGATGTGCCGGGGGCTCATTCCTACCGGGTTCGGGTGTGGGACGAAGCCCGTATTGGATGGTCCGTCTTGCCAACCGAGCGGTTTCCGATCTCCTGGGACGGCTCAAGGGCAACCATCCACTTTGAATTGGATAGTTTCGATGCCGTAATGAAGTCGCAATTGATGTTCTCGGTCCAAGCCGTGGGCGAGGGTCGTCGTTCGTCGTGGACCAAACCCGTGGGCGTGCCGCTGGTACTGGACACGCCGGCGGGGCTGTTTGGCCGGCTACACGAGGGCAGCGGAATAGGGCTGGACTGGCAGGATGTGCCCCTGGCCGACTTCTACGAAATTCGCTACCGGTCCCGTGCATTCCCCGACTCGCCGTGGATCATGCTGTCCGGGGCAACGGGCATCCGCGTGACCATGGACGGCTCCAGCGCCTACATTGACTCGCTGCCCGGCGGCGACGCCTTCGTCTTCCAAGTTAGGGCCATCACCGGCAACTATGAGGTGTGCTCCGATTGGTCCGAGGATGTGGACATTGCCCGAC
>VXMJ01000044.1 GCA_009841145.1 Caldilineaceae bacterium SB0661_bin_34
AGCCGACCTTGGGCACGTGCAGCCGGTCCCCGTCCATCCGGACGGCCTCGGGGATGGTGAACGCCGGCACCGTGAAGTGGCGGCCCTTGAACCGGGGCTTACCCTCATTCGCCGGATCCGCCTTGTACCGCGCGTACGCGTCGGCCAGGTACTTCAGGCTGTAGCGGACCACCTTGTACGGGCAGTCCTTCAGCCAGGCGTGGTCCGGGTCGTTGCGCAGTTCGGTGAACCGCTGGCCCAGGGTGAAGAAGCTCGTGGACGGACCGGGTCCCATCTTCCTGCGGACGGCCTTGGCCCAGGCCGTCCTGCCCTCCCTGACCTCGCGCCAGTTGAGAGCGGGTACGTGCATCTCCTTCCAGCGCGCGTACCGCCACTCGCAGTCGGCCAGCATGTGGTTCCAGACGTAACGGCAGGCGCCGGCGATGGCCGTCAGCAGGATGCCGGTGGCGGCATCGCCCGGATACAGGCGCAGACGTACCGTGCGGTGGACGGTGTCCGGGGCCTGCGTTGTAGAATCGGGGCTGTTGGGCATGGAAGTTACCTTTCCGTGTCCGATGGAGAGTCCGGTGCCAGCCGGACTCTCGCATTTATTGGCTGCCAGTATGCCACAGAACCCATCGTCAAGTCAGGAATACGCCTAATGTGGAATTGAGGAGGTTGACTCAAAAAGGGGAAGCCGCGCAGAATGAAAGCACATAACAACCACATTCCGAGGATTCCCCATGGCGCGCAGTATAGCATTCGAGGATTTGGCCACGGTCGTCTACGTCTGGGTGGACGACTGGTACCAGGCCCATGTGGCCGACGGGCGCCAGGGCCAGGCCGGGGCCAAGCCCCGCTGCAGCGACAGTGAGGTGATCACGCTCCTGCTGCTCATGGATTTCCTGCCCTTTCCGGGGGAGACCCAGTTCCTGGGCTTTGTGCGGGCCAACCACCGGGCCCTCTTTCCACAGCTGCTCAGCCAGAGCCAGTTCAATCGCCGGGCCCGGCAGCTGTGGCCCTGGGTCGAGACCCTGCGCCGGCACTGGGCAGAGGTGTTGGGAGCCACCCGTGCCTCCCTCTACCTGCTGGATACCAAGCCCCTGCCCGTGGTCGGCTACACGCGTGACAAGAGCCGCAGTGACTTTGCGGCCACGGCCGACTACGGGGTCTGTGCCAGCCGCCACCTGAAGTACTTCGGGTACAAGCTGGTGCTGCTCTGTACGCCGGCAGGCGTGCCCGCGGCCTACGACCTGGTGCCGGCCTCGACGGATGAGCGGGTGGCAGGGGAACAGGTACTGGACTGGGTGTGGCAGGCCCGCATCCTCGGGGACAAGGGGTTCATCGGGGCCGACTGGCAAGAGGGCTACCGGGAGACCCGGGGCCTGGAGATCCTGACCCCCGCGCGGGCCAACCAGCGCACCGCCCGGCCCGTCGGTGTCCAGCGGTGGCTCAACCGCCTGCGGGAACGGATCGAAGGCGCCTTCCACGAGGTGCAGAACACCGGTCGCCACCTGGAGCATCTGACCTGCAGGACGCTCCGCGGCCTGAGCACGCATGTCGCGGCCAAGATGGCCAGCCATGCCCTCAAGCTCCTGCTCCGCCGTCAGGCCGGGATTGATGTCCGGACCTTCACCCTGACCCTGTAATTCCACATTAGGCGTCAGGAATATAATTCCCATTGTAAATGAGGGCTGACAGTTCCTTTTTCATCCGGTCCTGCGGCAGCCGTTGATGTGCCGCACGCCGCGGAACTCTGCCGTCCGAGTCGGTCCCTCGTCTTGGTGTGCCAGCCAGCCACACCGGCAAGGCCGATATCGTTTTTGGCGGCCGCCAAACGATAACTGGCCGGTTATGCCACAATGGGCAACCCCGCTGGAATGGGCTTCTGAAACTTCTGTTTGGGCCGATCTCAAAATCGGGCGACAAGGCTTTTGCGGTCTCCAAGAGGTAGGGGACCGGAGTAGGTCTTCATCCGACAGTTGCGGGATCCCTGCGGCGCGGATCCGCCGAATCCAAACCAAAAATGGGATTGGAACTGGCTGCGAGATGGCGGATCTGGAGTGTTCACTGGCCTGCATGTCGTGGCAGGGGACGCTCGGAGGCATCCAACCGCGATGTCTGTACAAAAAAATTTTGCTGAAACAGAGCCCAACCCTCATGCAGAATTCCGGCCCGAATGCGGTTGCATCCGCGGGCATGCCCGCCCATCGTCCCTATGGCCCGCCCCTGCCCACTCAATATCGGGACGTACGCTTCCAGACGGTGTTCTTTCAGGTTGATCCGGCACGCATGCAGCCGTTTTTGCCGGCACCCTTGACCCCGCATCCTGCAGGTCTCTGTGTGGCTTTCGGCATTGACGTGCCGTTTTCCTCATCCTACGGCCCCTTTCATGAATCGGGTATCCAAATCCAGGCCCTGTTCCGGGATCAGCCGGTGTTCTTCAATTCTCACCTGTACCTGGACAACGTACGAGCCATTTGCGCGGGTAGAGAGCGTTGGGGAGCACCCAAGGAATATGCGGAAGTACACATGGATCAGAACCAAAATCTACTGACCTGTCGCACCTGTCAGGACGGAGTAGAGATCATGACCCTGACCACTGCGCTGGGGGCACCGGCACAGATGGCGGATCTGATACCGATGTTTCCCAGTTACCGGCTGAAATCCATTCCCTGTGCGGATGGACCGGGCGCAGCCGTCAGGCAATTGGTGGAAGCTGCCCCCGAGGATGTGACCACCCACTTGCTGTACCGCGGTGAGGGCACCGTGTCGTTTGCCGGTACCGCCAACAGCGATCTGCGGGCCTTTGCACCTGCGGCTGAGGTGGCTGCGTTCTACCAGATAGCCAGCTACACGGAGACCTATGGCCGTGTCGTGCTCGATTACCTTGCCGAAGATGCCTGACGGCGCCATGCGGTATCGCGCATCGATTAAAGTAGAGGCAGTTCGATCACCGTTCAGATCGGCATGCCGGTTCACGAACCGGCTCTGGATTTCCCTTTCATTTGTTGGGAGGCACCAACATGAGACATCCGCATCGATACAACCGCAGGGACTTTCTCAAGGCAGTGGGGATTATGGGGGCCGGCTCCCTGCTGGCGGCCTGCGGTCCGACGGGAGCGCCACCGGCACCTGAAGCTGCACCTGAGGCCGCGGACAGCATGGCCACCGGTGGAAAATACGAAGGTGCTACGTTGCGCATGCTGACCCAGGCCGGAGGGGATTACGAACCCGCTTTCCGTGCCTGGGCGGAAGATTTCACGGCCGAAACGGGAGCCCAGGTTGAGTTTGAGTTTGCCCCCTGGGAATCCCTGATGCCCAAGGTGCAGGCGGATTTGGCGTCCGGCTCCCCCCAGTTCGATTTGTTCTGCAACGACATCGAGTTCCAGTACACCATTTGGCCCGAGCTGGAGCCCATCAATGACTTCCTGGACGCCAGTGGGTACGACATGGAAGGCTTCTTCGATCCCGTGTACCGGTATGGCGAAGGGATCGCCGGGAATACCGGCGTCCGCTATGGTCTGCCAGTGACGTGCGGTGTATCCGTCCTGTTTAACCGAACCGATCTGATCGACACCTTCCCCACCACGTGGTCCGACTACGATGCGTTGCTGGCAGCCCATACCGATGGTTCCATGTACGGGCTTTCCTTTGCCGGTGTGCCCGCCCAATTGGTCAAGCTGTTCCTGGCTCGCTTTTGGGCGTCGGGCGATCCCTTGCTGACTTCAGACTGGCAACCTCTTATCAACGGGGAAAGCGGAGTGGCGGCTCTGACCTTGCTGAAGGAACACAAGGACAAGTACGCACCTCCGGGACTGCTGGCCTGGGACAACCCCGATGCGGCCAACGCCTTTTTGGCCGGGGACGTGGCGGTCAATGAGGGCTGGGCCGGATTTATCCTGCCATCGCTTGACGATCCGGAAAAGTCCAAGGTTGTGGGCAACTGGGGTATCGCTCCGTATCCGGAAGGCGGCACTGGGAACTTCGTACAGCACAACATTGTGATGATGAAGACCTCGGAGCACAAGGAGGCGGCTTTTGAGTTGATGGCTGCCCTCAGCAATCCGCAACGCTCCAAGGAAGGGGTGCTCGACTTTGGCATGACATCGGCCCGCAAGAGCGTTTTCAACGATCCGGACGTTGTCGCGGCCAAGCCCTACATGCCGGATTACGGTGAGGTATTGGCCCGGGGCCGTCCCTTCACACCGGGTGTGCCGCAATGGCTTGAGATGTTCATCGGTCTGGCGGAAGGGGCGTCGTCGGCCCTGTCGGATCAGGCCACACCGCAGGAAGCCCTGGATCGGGTCGCGGATGGCTGGCTGGAACTGCTGGCACAGAACCCGCTTGACTTCGAGTACGCGGAATAGAAACTGGCAACAAGCTGCGCGCAGCATAGTCCATATTCCAATCCGGGATTCTTCATAACCGCAGGCCGGTGCAACACCGGCCTGCGGTTGTTGTTGACGCGGAGCGCTATACCGACCCCGGCGATGGACGGTGACCGGGAGCCGAAAGGTGATCGTCACCTGTGCCGGACTTGCCGGGTGCGCAGTTTTCGGTTACAGAGGAGTTCGGCGTCCGGGCCAGACAGTGTTGCCACTTTGGATTTTCGTCGTGGACACCCGTCCATGCCATGGACGTGCGCCAGTGGCAAGGGACCTTTACGAGACCGGGATCCACTGAATCCGGCGCGTGGGCGACTATGGGCGCGTTTCGGTGTTTGGCACTGGCGCGGCGGTCCCGCCCCTGTCGTCACATGGCGAAGGTCTGAGCGGCATGCAGCTGTTCGGTAATTCGCTGCATCTGTCCAACAACGTACTCCACATCGGCTCTTGACGTGTCCCTGCCTAGACTGAAGCGAATGGCCCCGTAGCTGGCTGGCGGATCGATGCCCATGGCCGACAGGACGTGGCTGGGTTGGTGGGCGCCGCTGGTGCAGGCGCTGCCGCTGCTGGCCATGATCCCCGCCATGTCCAACCCAATCAGGATCGATTCCGCTTCCAGGCCATCGAAAACGAAGGACGCGTGGTGGGACAGCCGATCCTGTTGCGAACCGGTCAGATGCACCCCTTCAATTTCCTCGAGCAGGTTGGTGATGAGTTCATCGCGCAACTCCTGCAGCCGCGTTGCTTCATCCGCGGCGTTTGCCATGCACAGGTCAAGTGCCTTGGCCATACCGACAATCAGTGGAACATTTTCCGTGCCGGCCCGACGTCCGCCCTCGTGGCCACCGCCGGTCATGTAGGGCCGGAATGGCGTGTTGCGACGCAGATACAGGAATCCCACCCCCTTGGGACCGTGGAACTTGTGGGCGGAGACGCTCAGGGCGGCCACTTTCAGCCCATCCACGGAGACGGGTACCCTGGTTAGAGCCTGCACCGCGTCCGTGTGCAGAGGCACGTCGGCGGCCTCACAGATTTCTCCCAGTTCTGCCAGCGGCTGCACGGTGCCGACTTCGTTGTTGGCATACATGCAGGAAACCAGGGCCGCGGGTTCCTGCAGGGCCTCTTCGAGATCGGACGGATCGATCCGTCCCTGACAATCGACCGGCAGGAGCACTGGTTCGAAGCCGTGGAGTTCGGCCAGGTCCTCCAACGTCTCCAGGACGGCATGGTGCTCGATGGCAGTCGACACGATGCGGTTGGCGCCCGTGGCGGCGCGACGGGCCAGCGAGATTCCGCGCAGGGCGGCGTTGTTGCCTTCGGTTCCGCACCCGGTAAAGATGATTTCCGACGGTCCGGCCCCGATGTGTGCGGCGATCGAACTGCGGGCCTTCTGAAGGCCGGCGTAGGCGCTGCGGCCGGCTGCGTGGATGCTGGAGGGATTGCCGTAGCTGTCGGCAAAGAATTCCTGCATGGCATCCACCACCTCGGGCCACACCGGCGTGGTGGCGGAGTGATCCAGATAGATGGGCTCGCGGGTGGCAGGCTGCATGGAATTGGGTCCGGAAAGGGCTTGGATGGTCGATTGTAGCACCCGGCAAGGTCGACGATTTCGGTGCCGCCTCTGGTCGTTGCGGACGGAATCAGACCTCTGCATGCCCGCGGATTCCGTCACGATCGTGGGTATAATGCGCGCCGTTGTTTCGACCGGGACCCATGGATTGCGCCGCCGCAGAGCGGCCCTCGGAGTGCCGAACAGGCACTTGGTCCCCATCCCCGCCACTCCGGAGACTTCTGCCGGCCATGAGCAAGATTCGCAACGTTGTTGCCCGCGAGATTCTCGACAGCCGGGGCAATCCCACGCTGGAAGTGGACGTTGAACTGACGGATGGCCATGTGGGCCGGGCTGCGGTTCCCAGCGGAGCCAGCACCGGCGCGCACGAGGCGGTTGAATTGCGGGACGGCGACGCGGGCTGGTACGGGGGCAAGGGTGTTGGCAAGGCTGTCACGAACGTGAACGCGGTTCTGGGGCCTGCACTTGAAGGGCGGGACGCGTTTGAACAGGTGGCACTGGATCGTCAGCTGTGCAATCTCGACGGCACGCCCAACAAGGAGAACTTCGGTGCCAACGCCATTCTGGGCATCAGCCTGGCGAACGCCAAGGCCGCGGCGAGCAGCGCGGGCCTGCCGCTCTACCAGTATCTGGGCGGCGCGAATGCCTATGTACTGCCGGTGCCAATGATGAATATCCTGAACGGGGGCGCCCATGCCAAGGGCAGCACCGACTTCCAGGAGTTCATGGTCATGCCGGTTGGGGCCGATTCCTCTCGGCAGGGGCTGGAATGGGGCGTGGCCGTCTATCGGGCCCTCAAGTCGCTTCTGGAGGAAGGGGGGTATTCCACCAATGTTGGGGATGAAGGCGGCTTCGCCCCGGCACTCGGGGGCAACGAGCGGGCCCTGGAACTGATTTCCCGGGCGATCGCCAAAGCCAATCTGCGTGAGGGTGAAGACATCTGGATTGCGCTGGACCCGGCCGCCTCCGAACTGTACGACGCAGAGTCCGGCCAGTACCGTCTGCCGATCGAGGGACGGGACCTGTCCAGCCCGGAACTGGTGGACCTGTGGTGCGAGTGGGTTGCGCGCTATCCAATCATCAGTATTGAGGACGGGCTCGCCGAGGACGACCTTGAGGGCTGGGCCCTGCTGCACGAGGCGGCCGGTGACAAGGTTCAGCTGGTCGGCGACGATCTGTTGGTGACCAATGTCGACCGCATCCGGATGGCCATTGAGCGGAAACTGTGCAATTCCCTGCTCTGCAAGGTCAACCAGATTGGAACCTTGAGCGAGGCCGTGCAGGCGGTTGAAATGAGCCACCGCGCCGGCTGGACCAGCGTCGTCAGTCATCGTTCCGGAGAGACTGAGGACACGACGATTGCCGATCTTGTCGTGGCGCTCAACACGGGCCAGATCAAGACCGGCGCACCGGCGCGCAGCGATCGGGTCGCCAAGTACAACCAGCTCCTGCGCATTGAGGAGCAGTTGGGCGATGCAGCCATCTATGCCGGCGGGGCCGCCTTTCGGCAGTCGCGGTAGCGATTCGCTTCGGTCGGAACAAGCACTTCGAGCAACGCAGCAGGAAGCCATGAGCGAACCGAGACCAGTGGAGATCATTCCGCCGGAGCAGTACGGCAAGGAGTACAGCGAGGCGTGGGAAATGGACGTGTTCTGCGTCACCAACAGTCAGGGCGAGAAGTACTATCTGCATGCTGTTAATATCACGGTGGAGGGAGCGGAGGTCGCCACCCTGGCGTTTCGGCGCCAGATCCGTTACAAGGCCCAGTCCCGCCTGCCCGACGGGTACCGGGTGATCGAATCCACCAACGGATTGCCGGTGGCGCAGCCGGACCCGGAACTGGGTCCGGACCTGACCTTCGACGACTTCGAGTTTGACGGCTAGGCCGCCGTCGGGCGATGGCGGCCGGACATCTGGAGGTTATGACATGATCCAGGCCGCTGTTCTGCACCAGCCCCAAACTCCGTTGGAGGTAATGGGGTTTGAAAAGCCGCCCCTGGAACCGGACTGCATTGAAGTGCGGATTCTGGCCAGCGGGGTGTGCCATTCCGACTGGCATGTTGTCAAGGGGGAGTGGACCCAGATCGAGACGCCCTTGATCCTCGGCCACGAAGGGGCCGGCGTGATCGAAAAGGTCGGTGATGAGATCTCGGACGTGGGTCCCGGCGACCGGGTGATTCTCTCGTGGAAGCCCCACTGCGGCTATTGCGAGATGTGCCAGCGCGGCCATCCCGCGGTTTGCTCCTCGGAGTACGACGACAGCCTGGAGCCTGTGTTCCCCGGCTCGGACCGCACCATGTCCCAGATGAGCGGCATCGGCACCTTTGCCACGGGGACCACGGTGCATCGAACACAAATTGTGCCCATCGAAAAGGACACGCCGATGGGACCGGCCGCCCTGATCGGCTGCGGTGTCATGACCGGCGTGGGGGCCGTCATCAACACGGCGGCCGTGGAGCCCGGCAGTTCGGTTGCGGTCTTCGGGTGTGGCGGGGTCGGCCTCAACTGCATCCAGGGTGCTCGCCTGTCCAACGCCAGCCCGATCATTGCCGTGGACCTGTTGGACAACAAGCTGGACATGGCCCGCGAGTTCGGTGCCACCCATGTGGTCAACGCCGGGCAGGAGGATCCGGTGGAGCGCATCCGCGCCATCACCGGCGGGGCCGGTGCCCACTATGCGTTCGAGGCGATTGGCCTGACTGCCGAACCTTTCATCCAAGCCTTGGAATGCACTCGGGCTCGCGGGGTGACCGTCTATGTGGGCCACGCCCCGGTGGACACGGAACTGAAGCTGGATGCACGCATGTGGATTCAGGAAAAGACCGTGATTGGTTCCCTGTACGGCTCGGCGCGTACGCAGGTGGACTTCCCCCGCATGGTCTCGCTGTACAAAAGCGGCCATCTGATGCTGGACGAACTGGTGACCCGCGAATACGAACTGGGCGGTGTCAACGATGCGTTTGCGGCCCTGGAGCGCGGCGAGGTGGCTCGCAGCGTACTGATGATGGAGTGAGGAGAGAGTCGATGTTTGATACCAGGATCGTCAAGGTGGAATGGGCGGGTCTTCCCGGAACGCGCCCGCGGGAGGCCGGTTCCAATTCCCGGCTCGACGTGCATGGCCTAGCCACAGTGGCTAGGTTGATGCGGATCACAACTGCCGACGGACACACCGGTCTGGGCTGGTCCGACTGTCCCAAGTCCTTCGGGGGCAGCCTCTTGGGCAAGTCTCTCGGCGATGTCTTTGTCGAGGGGGTCGGGCCCGCGGATCAGTGGCAGCCCATGGAGTATCCGCTCTGGGATCTGGCGGCCCGGCTTGCAGGCAAGCCGGTCTTTCGCCTGCTGGCGGACCAGCGCGGGGTATCGCTGCCCGAGCAAGTATCGGTTCCCTGCTACGACACCTCGCTCTATATCGACGATCTGCACCTGTCCGACGACGACGAAGCAGTGGAACTGCTGAAGTCGGAGGCTGCCTTCGGCAAGGATCAAGGCCATACGAACTTCAAGATCAAGGTGGGCCGCGGCGGCCGCCACATGCCGCTGGAGGCGGGTACGGTCCGGGACATCAAAGTCATCAAGGGGGTGCGCGAGGTGGCCGGGCCGGACGGCCACATCATGATTGATGCCAACAACGGCTGGAACCTGAACCTGGCCAAGCGGGTCCTGAGCGAGACCGCGGATGCCCGTGTCCATTGGATTGAGGAGGCCTTCCACGAGGATTCCGTCCTGTACGAGGACTTGCAGGAGTGGAAGCGGCGCGAAGGCATCGACACCCTGATTGCCGACGGGGAGGGACAGGCCTCGCCCACGCTGATGGACATGGCCGCCCAGGGATTGGTGGATGTCGTGCAGTACGACATTTTCAGCCCCGGCCTGATGGCCTGGCTGGACATTGGCGGCAGGCTGGACCCAATGGGTGTGACCTCCTCGCCACATCATTACGGACGGGTGCTCGGCAACTACCTGACCGGTCATCTGGGTGCCGTCCTTGAACATTTCGGCTTCGTGGAATGGGATGCGGCGGACACACCGGGACTGTTTGCGCCCTACACTGTCAAGGGCGGATGGATTAGCCTGCCGGAAACTCCGGGGTTCGGCCTGGAAGTCGATGCGAGCCACTTTGAGGCGATGGTGCGGGAACACGGTTGGAGTGCTGCCCTGAGTTGACCGAGGCTTTCGGAACTGGTCCCGACCGGCCGGCGGTTGTATCCGCTGGTTTGGGTTTCTCAGTTGAAATTACGGCTAATCTGTGCTTTAATTTGGCACAGGCTCCTCATCCAGCCTGTGAGCCAATTGATCATTCCTTTCGTGCAGTCGTACCCGGTTCATGTGTTCTGTCACGCGGATTTCCACACCACTGACGTACAGGCTGCCCGTGGCTTCTACGGAACGCTCCTGGGTTGAAATTTTACGGAGATGCAGCTGGAGGGTCAGTTGGTTCATTCGATGGGCCGGATTGATCTGCAGGGAGCGCCATTGAGGGACAGTCGCAGGAACTGTCCACAGATACAAGGAAGGTTCAATGGACAGGTTGACGCTGAGTTCCGGGTACAACGATCGCAGACAGGTTCTGGAAGTGGATCTGGACCGCACCAGAATGGCGGACATCTACGACTGGTGCATGGATGTCATCCCGGATCAAGGTGAGGAGCACTATCGGCTGCCCCAGAATGCGCCGGCAACCTCTCTCACCCTCGTCCGCCGCGGGGCGGCCATGGACCTTCTGCTCACGGGTAAGGCAGAGGGTGCCGAACCCCCCCTTTCGGTATGCGGGATATATCGGTCCGCCCCATTTCAGGCTGCCTCCGGGCACACTCGAGCAGCCTTCCCTGCTGGACGGGCTGGATTTCCGGTCTGTCCCGGGGCTGTTTCCACCGGAGGACAGGGAGGTGGAGGATACTGCAGGTCCGATGCGGGGCGCGCCCCGCATGACCTTCCGGGAATACCTAGACAAGGTCACCCTGCAGCCGCTGTTGCCGTTTCAGGTCACGCCGACACGTTCCGGCGACCGGAAGATTTCCAATGCCAGTCGTTGACGCACATTCCATTGGTTCCTTCAGTTGGTTGGAACTGGCAACGTCCCAACCGTCTCCGGCTGCGGACTTCTACGCTGCCCTGATGGCCTGGGGATTCAAGGAGTCGGAGCAGGGCAGCCCCGGTGGAACCATGCTGGCTACGATGCCGGGCGGAAACATCGTGTGCGGCGTAGGCTCAACGCTACAGACCGATGTGCCGTCCTGGACTCTGTTTGTGAACGTCCAGGATGTGGCGGCCACCGCCGCGCAAGCGGTGGCCCTGGGTGGAACCGTGGTGGTGGACGCGATGGATCATCTGGGTGCGCGGATTGCCATCATCAAGGATCCGCATGGTGCCTCCGTAGGCCTGTGGCAGGCCGGTGACTTTGAGGGTCTCGAGGTCAACAACGAACCTGGTGCCATGATGTGGGCCGAATACTGCAGCCGGCAGCCGAATGAATCGATGGAGTTCTACTGCAACCTGTTCGGATGGGAAGGCGATGCCGACCAGCACAACAACAAGTACACCCTGTTGCGTAATCCCCGGATCGAAACGGATGTGGTGGAGGCCAGGTACGTCGGCGGCATGGTCGCGATGGATGAAACCTGGGATGCAGATGTGTCCCACCACTGGATTCCCTACTTTGAGGTGGCTAGCCTGGACACCTCGCTGTCCAAGTTCAGGGAACTGGGCGGGAAACAGGTGACACCCGAGATGAAGATCCCGGACGGCAAGTTCGTCGTAGCCAATGATCCGCAGGATGCTGTGTTCATCCTGTGCATGATGGGAGCCTGAACACGTTCCCGCGCTTGGTTGTTGCTATAGTCCAAGCTGCGTCCGTGGTGAAGTGTTCAGCGCGCCATGAGCTTTGGCGGCTCCAAGGCTAGGTGCGGTGCCACTTCGGATTGACCGGTGACTGTGCGCTCTTGGTCCGCCGATCTGAAAGGTGGCCATGGCACGCCTCTGCGGATTTGTTTGTGCACGTGGCGGTGATTCAGACCTGCCTGCACTACTCGCGAATGACTGGCGAGACGGCTTTCGAGGCAGGCCCTTTGCACACCGCTGGAACGAAGCCGCTATTGTCCCTGTGAAGGCCGGTGGCACCGAGTTCGGTCATCCTCCCATCTCGGTCCCAGTTCCCAGTTTGTGCACGTTGGGAAGGCGTGCCATCTGTCTGTCCAGCGTAAGCGTCTCAAGGCGCTCGTGGAAGTACCCATCCGCGATCAGCCTGTCGAAGACACCCGGACCACCCGATGCCTGCAGTGCCAGTACGACGGACTGTCCATTCAATGGTGCGACCATGCCGCTGGTTAGCACATCGACCAGTGCGGAGCAAGCGTTTGATGCCGATATGCCGTAGTGGTGCTGCAGGACTATGTAGGCCTCGCCGATCACCTGGTTCGAGGCAAATATTTCTGCGTCCTGCTCTTCGATTAGGATGCGAAGCTCGTTCACGCAGTGCTGGAAGTCCGGTTCCGGCTCCGCGGTGATCAGCCTGACCAGGATGGAAGTATCAATCCCGTAGGGCTGGGTCATAAGGCTTCTCTCGGAAAGTCCGGATGTCAAACGGTGGATGGCCTTTGGGGATCTTGTCGGCGAGGGTGCCTAGGCGTGAGTAGTCGATGCGTCTTGGACGCAACAGGTACCCATCCGGACCCTCTGAAAGTTCAAGCCTGTCGCCGGGCTTGAGGCCCATCGCATCCAGTACACGAGCCGGGAAGGTGACTTGGCGCTTGGAAGTGATCTTGAGAAGCATGGCGTCAACTCCTATTCCTTACGAAAACAATAATAACAGTAAGGAGGATGTCAACGAGATATTCTGTCGGAGCGGTTCTGTGGTAGGGCTGGCTTGTCAACCCGATTTAAGGTCACAAAAACTGCGCCGGTTGGTATCGCTGCCAATCTTGAGGTACTTGAATTGAACGACCCTATCGCGTAATGGCTGCGCCTCCGGGGAGTGGCAGCACCGTGCGGGGATGTTCAGTTCACTGTCAGCATCGGCGGGTCCTGGACCAGGAACCGCTCCACCTCGGACTTGACAGGGGCGCTGCGCGCTCCCGGTTTGCCGATTTGCAGGGCGGCTACGGCATGGCCCCTTCGGACTTGCTCATGCAAACTTCGGCCGTCCAGGCCGGCCTGCACAAATCCGGCATCGAAGGCGTCGCCCGCTCCAATGGTGTCAAGCACCGGGACCCGGAAGGGCGGAATGGTGAATGCAGGCGCTCCGAACTCCGACACGTGCGCGCCCACGGTGTTCTCCCGCATGATGGCAACACATTCTCCTCGTGCAGCCAGGCGGGCCGTGGCTGCCTTCATGTCCGGTTCGTCGGGCACTAGGTGGAACAGCTCCTCGTCTGCGGAACCGAGGACGAAGTCGGCCTTGCAGATGGCTTCCCACACCGTGTCGTTGTAGGCGGGTGGCATCCGGCCGTCTTCCAGACCCAGTCTCAGGTTGAGGTCGAACGACGACTTGGCTCTATTGCCATTTGCCAGGTCCAAGGCTTTGTGAATCGCCGCGCGGATGGGACTTTGCACCAGACAGCCGCCGGACGTATGCAGCCAGTCGCGGGATGACAATTCCAGACCGGCCAGCTGGTCCGCGTGCAGGTCGGAGAACGCCTGGTTGCGGTTGGGCCAACCCAGGACCGTGCGCTGGCCCGTGTGGTCGATAAGGCCTATCACCAACATGGTGGGCCAGCGCCGCGAGACTCCAAGGCGGGAGATGTCTATGCCTTCCACCTCCATTTCGCGGCGTGCCTGTTCCCCAAACAGTTCGTTGCCGACAGTGCCGATGAACTGGGTGTCCACGCCCAGCCGCGCCAGAGCCACAGCTGTGTTGGCGACGGCTCCACCGCCGTGAACCTCGGGTTCGGGCTGCTGCCGGGCATTGCCGGTTTCCTCCGGCACCCGGATGATCAGGTCCGCACAGACGTCGCCGACCAGGATGGCTCGGCCTGGACCTGTCCTGCGGTTCAACGAGCAGCCCCTTGTTGCCACCCTTGCCCGGGCTCCGGACAGGCCTGACCGGCCATGCCACGATTGTTTGCCCAAAACCGGGTCCGGTCGTGATGGTCCGTGGACGGAATCATTGACAGTCGGAAACGCCTTGCGTGCCTGTTTCGGTCACGCCTGCTCAACGAATGACCGGTAATGGGTCTTGGCCATCGTTTGCGCGTCGCGGGTCGCCTGGTCCGAAAACGGCGGGATTCCGACGGCACCGAGCATCAGGGCTGCGGCCGCCGTGGCCTTGCAGGCTGCCATGGGCAGGTTCGGGTCGTCGAGCAGGGCGGCAACCAGGCCTCCGGCATAGGCGTTGCCGGCTCCCGTGGGATCCTGAACATCGACGTTCATGGCCGGAATGTGCATGGGCTCGTTCAACCCGGAACCTGCAATATACGATCCCGCAGCACCTGCCCTGAGGGCTACCCAGGACGGTCCCAGGTTGTGCCAATACGCAGCTGTGGCATAGGGATCATCGATCCCGGCCACCTTGCCCGCGGCGGTCGCGTCCGGACACACCACATCCACTTGGTGAACAAGCTCCATCATGTCGTCCAGGTTGTCCCATTGGTTCTTATCGAACAATGGTTCCAGTGAAATCAGGCCGCCTGATTCCCGCTTCCATTGCAGGGAGGCTTCGACCATCTGCTCCTTGGGCAACTCCGTAATTAGGTGAACTGCCCGCGCGGACCGATAGGACGCGGGCCATTCGATCTCCTGGGCCAGAAGCTCCGACCAGTTGCCTTCCCAACGCATGACTTGCATGGGTTCGCCCTTGATGTTGAGCATGTTCTGGTCGTCATCGTAGGCAATGTCCAGTCGAGGGGTTTCCAGATGTGGATACTGTCGCCAGCCGTCCAGGTTTGCGCCCAGCCCGTGCAGTTCCCGCAAATTGGCCTCCTCCAAATCGGCACCGGTTCTCGTCAGGAAACCCACATCCTCGCAGTACAAACGGGCACCATAAACTCCTTGGGGGCCTCCACCCCCCAGCAGGTTGGGCACCACCTCCCCGGAGGTGAGTTTCACGGAATCAAGAATGATCTTTCCGTAGACCGCCAGACGCATGAATGGTTACTCCAGTTTCCGGACCTCATCCATGTACGCGCGAACCCGGTCCTCGTGGATGTTGGTGCCCCAGCCGTCGGGCTGGAAGCAGGTGCCGACAAAGGCCCCGTCGGCATCGGCCAGCATTTCACCCACATTTTGGTGACTGGTGTGGCCGCCCAATATCACGGGCAGGTCAGGTACCGAGTCCTTGATGTCTGCAATCATGGATCGGACCGTCGCGGGGTCCGGCTCCGCGATTTCGACGGCATGGGCACCGCAACGCCAAGCGTGCTCCGCCAAGCGACCCAGGGACAGGCCCTCCCGGGAGCGGTAGTGCATGCTGTGGATTTCGGCCACAATGCGGACGCGTTGCGCGCCCAGCAGCCGTTGGTATTGCAGGAAGTCGGCGGGATTCGCTTCGGCTACCCCATAGGGACTGTGTGTCGAGCCGACATAGGAACTACAGCGGATGTACGAACCACCGCAGCTGTAGGCCACGCCCAGGGACGCCTTTTGGGCGTTCCACATGACCTGGACTCCAATCTGGAAGGTTTCAGGCAGTTCCATGGCCACGCGGGTGGTGATTCCCGCCACGAAAGCCAACCGAGCCGGATCCACCGCCTCCCCCACCGAATAGACGCCGTCAATGGTCTGGATCAGGCCGCCCTGGGCTCCGCCGCGGCATAGGGCCCAGGCGTCAGCAAGCGCTTTTTCCAAGGCCAGATCCAGGTTGTCTTCGGTGAAGTGGGGTGTGCTTGGAGATGCGGGCAGATGAATGAGGCCAAAGATCTGTTTGGATTCACCAAGCTGGGTCAACTCTCTCATGGGGTGGCAGCAACTCCAGTGTCAGTGGGATGTTCCGGGAAGGCGCTCTTTAGGCCGTGGCGCAGCCGGATTGTTGGTGCCAATAGTACAACGATCCACGGCACTGTTTCCGACTGTGGCTGCCCCTAGGCGAGGCCCCGCCCTCCCGCGACACCTACCTGCGGCTGGTGCGCCGACTGGCCCCGGAGACGGTCGTGAAGGCGGCCCTGTGGCGGCTGGACGGGACCAGCCGGCCCGGCCTGGAGGCACTGATCCTGGCCCTGGACGGCAAGGCGGCGGCCCGGTCGGGCGACCGGGCCGCGGGCATACGGGCCCTGCACATGGTGAGCGCCTTTCTGGTGCGGGAGGGGCTGACCCTGGCCCAGGAACCGTGCGACGCCAAGAGCAATGAGATTGCGGCCATCCCCCGTTGGCTCGACCGCATCCACCTGAAGGGGGCCGTGGTCACGATGGACGCGGCCGGCTGCCAGACTGCCATCGTGCAGGCGTTGCGGGAGGCCGGCGCCGACTACGTGCTGGCCGTCAAGCGCAACCAGCCGACCCTGCACCGGGAGGTGAAGGCGGCCTTTGACGATGCCGAACGGGGCGTCTTCAGGCCCGCCGACAGCGCTCCGTCCGCTACTACATCTCGAGCCGGCCTGCGGATGCGGAAGCCCTGCTGGAGCTGGTCCGCGGCCACTGGGGGGGGGGAACGGCCTGCACCGCACCTTGGACGTGCAATTCCGGGAGGACGACTGCCGCATGCGCAGCGGCCACGCCCCCGCCGTCATGGGCATCCTGCGCCGAACCGCCCTGAACATGCTGCGCACGATTCAACGGAAGCTTGAAACGGACGTGTCCATCGGACTGCTGCGCGACCGCATCGGACGCCAACCCTGGATCCTGGCCGACGCCCTGCCCTGAAACCGACTTTGCGTTTGCCCTGGTAGCTCAGTGGAATAGAGCACCCTTTTCGCAACGGGAATGTCACAGGTTCGAATCCTGTCGGGGGCGTTGGCACCATGGCATCTGGCCGTAGCTGTTTGGTGATTACTACGAAGGTATGGGACTTATATACCTGACTACGCAGTCGGCATACCTTGTTCACGGGTCCTTGAGGATCCCAATGGATCGCCTCTCGCCGTGCAGATGCCCCTGTCCCGCGGGCCGAAACGGGCACGGGACGGAAATCCCGCCCGCGCCAAAATGTTGATTGCCGCGTTGTGGTCGGCGTTCGCACGGAACCCGCAGGCCCCGCACGCAAACACCGCCTGCGACGGCCGGTTTGACTTGTCAACATGGCCGCACCGGCTGCACGTCTGCGACGTGTAGGCCGGGTTCACCTTCCGCAGGTCACCCGCCTTGTACGCCAGCTTGCGCTCCCACGAGCCCCAGCCACTGGCCAGGATGCTGCGGTTGAGCCCCGACTTCTGCTTGACCTGCTTGCCGGGTTTCTCTACCGTGCCCTTGGCCGACCGGGTCATGCCCTTCGTGTTCAGATCCTCCACCACCACGGTGTGCGCCGTGTCCGCCAGCTTGCGACTGGCCTGGTGCGTGGCATCGTCGCGCTTGCGCGCCCCCTTGCGCTGCAGCTTGTTCAACTGCCCGTTCACGCGCCGGCCCCGGTTCGACTTGGGCCTTCGGTCCTTGGGACCCCAGCCTTGCTTGCGGCTCAGTTCCCGCTGCTTGCGGGCGATCTGCGCATCCAGCTTGTCCGTGTCGGGCATCGCGTACACCGTGCCCTCGCTGTCCGTGGCCTGTCCCACGTTGCGGTCCAGACCCAGCGCGCCGTCCGGGGCAGGCTGCTTCACCTGCTCCGCGGGCACCTCGTAGCAGACGTAGGCATACCACTTGGGGTGCTGTTCCGTGCCTTCCATGCGCGCCCGCACGGTCAGCGGCCGGCAGCCCGCGTACGGGTCGCTGCCCGCCAGCCGCAGCCAACCGACCTTGGGCACGTGCAGACGGTCCCCGTCCATCTTGACGGCCTCTGGGATCGTGAACGCCGGCACGGTGCGGTGCCGGGCCTTGAACCGGGGCTTGCCTTCGTTCTCCGAATCCG
>VXMJ01000097.1 GCA_009841145.1 Caldilineaceae bacterium SB0661_bin_34
CAGAATACCACAGAATGTCCTTCAGTATCGATATGTTGTGCTAGTAAGATGCTCCCCGTCAACGCTGCTGCAGTTGATAGGGATACAACTTGAACTCTCTGCCCAGCTCCTCGCGGTGCTCATGCACCCAGTCGGACAGGGCCCTGGAACCCAGAGGCTCCTCATCGGAACTTAGCAGGTCCAGAACCAACCCCTTGATCTCGGACCAGGACAGGATGGTGTCACCCAGTACCCACCCCGTGGCTTGAAACAGCGGTTGGCACAGCCTTGGTGGCAAAGGCAGCACGATCGGGGCGCGGCCGGTCAAGGTACGGCCAAGCCACCGAACCAGGTCGTCGAAGACGTATTGTTCCGGACCGCAGGCATCCCGCGTTACGTTCCAGTTGTCCGCACCCAGGTCGCAGGCAGCCGCGGCCAAGTCGTCGACATGAATTGGCCGCACCCGATAGCCCAACGGACCAGGCAGGGGAAAGACCGCGAAGCGGCGCACCGCCCACGCGACGTTGTTAATGATGATGTCCCGGTGCCCGAATAGAGAGTTGGGGCGTAATATGGCATGGGACAAACCGCTGTCGCGCAGGTGCCGTTCCACGGCGGCCTTCCCGGCGAAGTAGGGAAGGTCGGGAGCCAGGTCGGTACGGGTGTGGGTGAACTGGACTACCCGCCGCACGCCTGCCATCTTCGCCGCGTCGAGCAACTGACAGGAACGACGGACCGCCTCGGGATGCGCTATCCAGGTTCCGCGCTGACCGCGCGGTGGCCGGTCGTGCCGCACCCAGTAGGTGTTGTACAGCGTGTCCACTCCGGTCAGCGCGTCCAGAAGGCCGGGAGCGGGTTCGGAGCCTGCCGCAAACTGCAGCGGCCAACTATCCACGGCTCCGTTGAAGGGATCGCGCTCCGGACGACGGCGGGAGGTCAGGGTGCGAACCCGGCCGCCGCGCGCCAGCAGTTCGGACGCGATGCTCCGGCCCAGATAGGACCAGGCGCCAGTCACCAGAGAAAGCGTCATGGGAAGGTCAGGAGGCTGCAGAAAGGAATATGATGCGCACTCGGGCTTTGGTTTGACACCCACTCCGGATTCCATGGCCCGTGTGCGCGGACGGCATCATCAAACCCGGTGCCGTTCGATACCGGATCCCGCCGAGCGGCCGGTGCGGAAACGGCGGCCCGGCCCGGGATTGTGGGCATAATACCGGGTCCGCGGAATCCCCGGTACCGAACCCCTACAAACCCTTTTTATGTCCAGACCATCCGTGCCGACCAAAGAGGGCCAGCCCCGGGGCATCACGACCGCGGCCCTTGCCTGGACAACCTTTGCAGTCAACGGAATCGTCATCCTGCAGGGCGCGGTGGTCAGGGCTACCGGCTCCGGCGCCGGCTGCGGACGCGACTGGCCGCGTTGCCAAGGGGAATTCCTGCCGCTGGACCATGGAATTACCACCTGGATCGAGTATTCCCACCGCGCCTTGTCGGGCGTGGCCCTGTTGATGGGAGTTTGGTTGCTCATCCGCGCCTTTCGCCTGCGGAAAGTGAATCCCGGCCTGCTGGCCTGGACGGTTGCCTTCACCACGTTCCTGGGCATTGAGGCCTTGATTGGCGCCGCGACGGTGTTGACTGGCTTGACGGGCGACAACGTGTCGGTGGCGCGCGGTTTGCTTGTCGCTTTCCATCTTCTGAACTCCCTTTGGCTTATGGGCTCGCTTTCGCTGGCGGTCTACCACGCCCACGCTGATCAGCCCTGGCCTCCGGGCTGGCATGGTCGGTCCGGCTTGGGGTGGCTGGTTGGGTTGGGGCTCCTGGGCATGATGGTGGTCATGTTCTCGGGCGGCATCGCGGCCATGGGCAACACCATGTTTCCGCCCGAGTCCCTGGAGGCTGGCTTGTCCGAGGATTTCAGCACCGCGTCCCATCCACTCATCCGGCTGCGCATCCTCCACCCGCTGCTGGCCATCGCAGTCGGGATCTATCTTTGGGCAATCCATGCCGTGACCGGATGGCTCAGGCCCATCCCCGAAGCAGGGCCGTGGCGCCGCCTGCTCCTGTGGGCCTACGCCGTGCAACTGGTCGTTGGCACCGTCAACCTGTCGCTGCTGGGGCCGATCATGCTGCAGTTGACACACTTGGCCGTGGCGGTCGGGGTCTTTTGCTTCTGGACGCTGGTGGCTTGGATTGTCTTGACAGCGCCGGGTCCCGTTCGCACACCCGGCAGCTTGCCTTGGCGCAGCCGCGAGGCGGTCTCCGCGTGAGCACCTCGCTCCCGGCCGCGGCGCCTGCCATCTGGCGCGAATACCTCGCCCTGACCAAACCCAAGGTGGTGTCCCTGCTGCTGTTTACGGCTGTGGGCGCCATGTTCGTGGCTGCCGGCGGCCTGCCGAATCCAGGAGCCCTGTTGGGAGTTCTGGTGGGCGGTTATATGTCCACGGGCGGAGCCGGCGTCTTCAACATGATTTTGGACCGGGACATCGATGCCGGGATGCGACGCACGAAACGCCGGCCACTCGTGACCGGCAGCATCTCGGTGCCACAGGCGGCGGTGTTTGGAGGCCTGCTCAGCGCAGGCTCGTTCGTGGTCCTGCTACTGACAACCAACCTGCTGACGGCCCTGCTGGCCTGGGCCGGCCTGCTCTTCTATGTGCTGGTCTACACGGCCTGGCTGAAACGGGCCACCTGGCAGAACATCGTGATCGGCGGGGCCGCCGGTGCGGTCCTGCCCCTGCTGGGATGGGCGGCCGTGACCGACTCCCTCCCTTGGATGGCCTGGATTCTGTTCCTGCTGATCTTCATGTGGACGCCCGTACACTTCTGGGCCCTGGCTTTCCTGGTAAGCGACCAGTACGCGGCCGTGGGCGTGCCCATGGCCCCGGCCGTCATCGGAACCCAGCGCACGCTGCGCCAGATGATGTTCTACACCGTCCTGACGGTCCTGACCACCCTGGCCCCCTTCGTGCTGCGGGAGGCCGGCTGGTCCTACTTGGGTGCGGTCGTTCTGTTGAACGGCCTGCTGGTCGTCAAGATGGCACAACTGTATGCCAAGACATCGCCATCCTGGGTGGTGACCCGGCCGGACGCCTTGGCTGTGTATAAGTTCTCGATGCTGTACCTGGCCCTCGTGTTCGCGGCCCTGGCACTGGACCGCGGGCTGCCGTTCCTGCCCTGACTCCCCGAAACCAACCGGGACCCCGCGTGCGTGCGGGGCCCCGGCACTTGCCGACCGACAAGACTGGCTACTGGTGGATCACCACCATCTTGGTCTCGGTCATTTCCTCGACCGCGTACTTGGGACCCTCCTTTCCGTAACCGCTGTCCTTGAGACCGCCGTACGGCATCAGGTCAACACGCCACTGGGTGCCCCAGTTGATGTGGATGTTGCCCGACTCCACCTGCTGGATGTACTGCATGGCGGAGTCCAGGTCCTGGGTGAAGATCGAGGCGCTCAAGCCGTAGTTCGTGTCGTTGGCAATGGCAATCGCCTGGTCGACGGTGTCCACCTTCGTGATGCCCATGGCCGGACCGAACACCTCATCGCAGGAGATCTTCATCTCTGGCTTGACGTCCGTGAGCAGGGTAGCCTGATGCATCTGCCCTTCCAAGCCGCCACCCGTAAGCAGCGTGGCGCCGTTGTCCTGGGCTTCGTTCACCCAGCTGCTGACCCGCTCCGCGTCGCTCTGGCGAATCATGGGGCCCAGCTTGGTGCTTTCGTCAAGGGGATTGCCCGTGGTGAAGCCTTCGACCGCCGGCATCAGGGCGTCCAGCACATCACCGTAGATGTCGTTGCTGACCAGCACGCGCTGGGCTGAGATGCATACCTGACCCGCGTTGCTGTAGGCCGTCGTGGGCAGGGCCGCCGCCACCTTGTCCAGATCCGCATCCGGTAGGATGACGACTGGAGCGTTGGAACCAAGTTCCATGGTTACCTTCTTGATTCCGGCCTGATGGCAAATCCGCTCGCCGATGTCCCGGCTGCCGGTGAAGGAAATCTTGCGCACGCGCGGATCGGAGACCAGCACGTCGCCAATCACGGCCCCGCTGCCGGTCACGCACTGGATGGATTCCGGCGGAGCGCCGGCCTCCAGCAGCAGTTCCGTGAACTTCAGGGCCACGAGTGGAGTGTCCGAGGCCGGCTTGAGCACGGCCGCGTTGCCGGCCGCCAGGGCCGGGCCCACCTTGTGGCAGACCAAGTGCAGCGGGAAGTTGAACGGCGAAATGCAGGCCACCACGCCGCAGGGCACCCGGACCGTGAAACCAAACTTGCCGGTCACGCCCGGCCCACCGTCGACCGGAATGACCTCGCCGTACAGCCGCTTGGCCTCCTCCGCCGAGAGGTAGATGATTTCGGCCGCCCGTTCCGCCTCGATGCGGGCCTCGGCAATGATCTTGCCTTCCTCCATCGTGATCGTGCGGGCCAGGTCCTCCTGGTTCTCCACAATCAGGTCGGCGGCCCGGTGCAGGATTTGGTAACGCTCGAACCCGGTCAGGTCGCGCATCGCCTCCGCCCCGCGCACAGCCGAGGCCAGGGCCGCGTCCACGTCCGCGGGCGTGCCGCGCGGCACGGTGTCCACCACCGAACCGTCATAGGGGTTGAGGACATCCATCGCGGAGTCCCCGTCGATCCATTCGCCGCCGATGTACATCTTCATGGTTGCAGGTCCTTGGTTGGCTTGATCAGAGCCCGGCACCGCGCGGCGCCGGACCATTTGGACAAACTGGTTGAACGGGCGCCCACTGTGGCTTCCCCCGGCAGGTCCTACACCATTTGCTCGAGGAAACGGGCATCGTTGGTGTAGAACAGACGGATGTCGGTGATGGCGTACTTGAGCATGGCCACCCGTTCGGGTCCCATGCCGAAGGCGAAGCCGGACCACTCGGCCGGGTCGTAGCCGCCGTTAGCCAGCACCTTGGGATGCACCATGCCGGCCCCCATGATCTCCAGCCAGCCGGTGTACTTGCAAATGCGGCAGCCCTGTGCCCGGCACAGCATGCAGTCCACGTCGACCTCCACACTCGGTTCCGTAAAGGGGAAGTAGCTCTTGCGGAACCTGACCTTGCGCCCACTACCGTAGATGCGGTCGGCAAAGTGCTGCACGGTGCCCTTGAGATCGCTGAGGCTAATGGTCCGGCCCACGACCAAGCCCTCCACCTGGTAGAACTGCGATTCGGCGCGCGCCGTCACGTCCTCGTGCCGGTAGACCTTGCCGGGCAGGATGATGCGGATGGGGTTGGGGGCGTATTCCCGCATGGCATGAATCTGCCCGGGGCTGGTGTGGGTGCGCAGGATGATGCCCGGTTCCGTCGTATAAAACGTGTCCCACATGTCACGGGCCGGATGACCGGGCGGCATGTTCAGCAGCTCGAAGTTGTACTCGTCGCTCTCCACTTCGCGCCCTTCGTAGATTGAAAAGCCCAGGCCCCGGAAGATTGTATAGATCTCGCGCAGCGCCACTGTGGACGGGTGCAGCTTGCCAAGCGTCCACTGCCGGCCCGGCAGCGTGACATCAATCCCCTCGGCAGACAGCTCCTCGCTGATGGCCAGATCCGCCAGCTCGCCGCGCCGCTCGGCATGGAGATCCTCCAGGAACCGCTTGCACTCGTTGCCGGCCCGGCCCGCCTCCGGCCGTTCCTCGCGCGGCAGGGAGCCCAGGCCGCGCAGGATTTGGGTCAGACGGCCCTGTCGTCCCAGCACCGCACTGAAAACGGAGGCCAGCGCCTCCTCGTCCTGGGCCTGCCGGATGTCCTCGGCGGCTTCCGTGCGCAGGGCTGACAATTGTTCAAGGAGTGTGCTCACAACAGATGCTTCCGTTGGGGACGGTGCGTTGTATTGCAGCCGGAGATCCGTCGGCCGCAGGTCCCTATCGTGCCAGACCAACGGCCCGCGGGCTCATTCCGAACGCAGCGCGGAGATGGGACTGAGCCGACTGGCCTGCACGGCCGGCCAGAATCCAAACAGGATCCCGGTTGCCATGCAAAACGCCACCACCCCCGCCACGGTGCTGACCTGCAGGGTCAACTGCAGGGCGGTGATTTGGGAGTCGGCCGCCCGCATGACCAAGGCACCCAGTGCCATGCCGAAAATTCCGCCCAGCACCGACAGGAAGACGGCCTCGGCCAGAAACTGCTGCAGGATGTCCCGGCGGCGCGCCCCGATGGCCTTGCGCAAACCAATTTCGCGGGTGCGTTCGGCCACGCTGACCAGCATGATGTTCATGATGCCGATGCCGCCCACCAACAGCGACACGAATGAAATCGCACCCAGGAACACCGTGACCACGGCCGTGATGTCTCCGAACACGCCGATGAAGTCGGTCTGGCTGATGACGGAGAAGTCATCCTCCTCGAAATAGTCGATCCGGTGACGCTCGCGCAACGCCTCCTCAATGTCGATTTGGGCCTGGGCCATCCGGTCCTCGGAGGATACGGACACCAGGATCTGCGTCACCTTGTAGTCGCCGCGCGTGGTTTTCCAGTCCAGGACCCGATCCATGGCGGTGGTGAATGGCAGGAAGACGGAGTTGTCGCGGTTGCCGAACTGGCTCATGCCGATTTCGTTCATGACCCCGACGACGTTGAACACCACGCCGTCCACTCGGATTTGCGTGTCCAGGGGGTTCTCGTTGGGCGAGTAGAGGCTTTGGAACGCGGTCTGGCCGAGGATGGCCACCCGCCGCCGGCTGTCCATGTCGACCTGTGAGAAGAATTCCCCAATTTGGGTGTCCCAGCCCCGGATGTCCTTGTGCTGAGGCGCGATCGCAATCAGGTCGACTTCCAAGGCTTCGTCGCCGCGCACGATGGTTGCCTTGGCATCCGCCTCGGGCGCGACCATGACCATGTCCGGCACCAGCAGCGGATTGGAGAGGGCGCGCGCATCGCTCAGTGTCAACTCTCCAAACCGCGGTTCAGCGGTCGGATCCTGGTTTTCCGTCAGTTGGCCCGGCACCACGAAGAGAACATTGGTACCGATCCCGGCAAACAGGTCGTAGATGTACCGCTCCACGGCTTGGCCGGCGGAAATCAGGACGGTGGCGGTCGAGATGCCGATGATGATGCCTAGCATGGTAAGCAGGCTGCGCAGCTTGTTGACCGTCAGCGCGCGCAGCGCGATGCGGATGATTTCACCGAAGATCATGATTCAGGGGAGGTGGTGCGTACCGGCGGATCTGAACAAGGCACTTTGGGAAGCCGGCTTGCAGGATGAATGGCGCTTGTGGCTGATGTCGTGCCCGGACCGGTACAAAGCTGTTCGCCAAGAGAAATTGGGATTGAATGCTCTGCCGAAGTCCTGGCGTGCGGGAAACCGTGTCCAAGGCCCGTGGACCCGGCTACCGATTTTAACCCACGTCGGGCCGGACGGTGTCCGTTCCTGACACAAATTTCCGTCGGGCAACGGTGGAAGTGCGCGACACCGCAATCATCTGCTAGATTCGAGCAAATCCCGGAGCCAGTCCCATGCCGTTGCCAACCGTCAACCAATCCATACCCATGCCGCGCACGCCGCGTCCGATTGTCAGCATCGGAGCCGGCGGCATCGTGCACGATGCCCACTATCCGGCCTATGCCAAGGCCGGCTACCCGGTGGCAGGCCTCTTCGATCCCCGGACCGACCGGGCCGAGTACATGGCGGGAAAGTTCGGGGTGCCGGCAGTCCATGCCTCCCTGGCCGAGGCGGTCCGCAAGGCACCGGCCGATGCCGTGTTCGACGTGGCCGTGCCCGCGGCCCACATCGCGTCGGTCCTGCCCGAGCTGCCCGATGGGAGCCCCGTCCTCATCCAGAAACCCTTGGGCGACAACCTGGGACAGGCCCGCACACTCCGAGACATCTGTAGCCAAAAGGGGCTGATCGCGGCCGTCAACTTCCAGATGCGGTGGGCTCCCTTCGTACTGGCGGCCCACAGCCTGATCGACCAGGGTGCGATTGGCGACATCGTCGATCTGGAGATTCGGGTCTGTGTCGAGACCCCCTGGCACATGTGGCCCTTTCTCCAGGGCCTGCCATACGCCGAAATCTACTACCACAGCATCCACCACATCGACCTGGTCCGCTCCTTCCTGGGTGAACCCGCAGGCGTGCAGGGATTGTCCGTCTCGCATCCGGATCTGCCGGCCATGACGAGTTCCCGATCGCTGATCGCGCTGGACTATCACCCCATGCTGCGCGTCCATATCGACACCAATCACTTCCACCGGTACGGCCTGCAGCACCAGGAAGCCCATGTGAAATGGGAAGGAACTTCCGGGGCCATCAAGGCCACCCTGGGCATCCTCATGAATTATCCCGAAGGGGTGCCCGACCGGTTTGACTACTGCCTTTCCGTCCCCGGAGCCGCCAAACCCGAATGGCATTCCCTGGCACTGGAGGCCGGCTGGTTTCCCGACGCCTTCATCGGCAGCATGGGCAGCCTCATGCGCTTTGTGAACGGCGAGGCCACGGAACTGCCGACCTCGGTCGCGGATGCCTTCAGGACCATGGCCGTAGCTGACGCGGCGTGCCGGAGCAGTGCTTCGGGTTCCGTTCAGCCGGCAGCTGCGTAACTTTCCAACTGCATACCGAAGCCCGTCCTCCGCCACCTGGAAGCCCTGCTTCACAACCCACCGTCACCGGGAGGTAAATACCATGTCCGAGCACAACCGCAAGTTCCGTGTCGCAGTTCGCCAATTCGAACCGTTCTCCCTTGCGATGGAACATGCCTGGGCCGGTTTTTGCACCGCCGAAGGCCTCGATGGCATCGAACTGGAAGCCGTCTCGCTGGATCTGCACCCGTTGTACGACTCCCTCGTGACGCAACAGGGAGCCTCCCATGGGGATTGGGACGTTGCCTTCTGTCCCACCGACTGGCTGGCCGCCTTGCATGCGGACAACCTCCTGGTCGACCTGGCCCCCTACATTGCCCAGTCCCCTCCACAGGACTTCCCGGACGGCTGGGCTCCGTCCCTGTTGCAGATGCAGGTGTTCGGCGACGCAGTGCTGGGACTTCCTTATCACGACGGTCCCGAATGCCTGATCTACCGGACGGACCTGTTCAACGATCCGGTGCACCAGCAAGCTTTTCGCAGTGAGTACGGCCGGTCCCTGACCGTGCCCCGGACGTGGAATGACTTCGTGGACGCCGCGCGGTACTTCCACAACCCGGAAGCCGGCCTGTACGGCACCGTGCTGGCCGGGTATCCGGATGCCCACAACACCATCTACGACTTCCACCTGCAGGTGTGGACGCGGGGCGGGTCCGTCCTAACGGACGAGGGAGCGGTCCAACTGGACACACCGGAAGCCGTGGCGGCCCTGAACTTCTACCGGGACCTGATGCAGGACGACTCGCTAATCCATCCCCAATCGCGCGAGCTGGACTCCGTGGCCTCCGGACTGGAGTTCGCGCACGGCCGCATTGCCATGATGGTGAACTGGTTCGGGTTTGCCAGCATGTGCGAGACCATCCCCGAATCAGAGGTCAAGGGCAACGTTGCCATCACGACACTGCCGTCGGCCACCGGCAACGAGAGCACGTCCCTGAACATCTACTGGGTCCTGGCGATTCCCACCGGTTGTCCGAACGCGGATCTGGCCTACCGATTCATGCGGCACTGCGCGTCGCCTGCCGAGGACAAGAACCTGACCCTGGGCGGCGGTATTGGCTGTCGTCGTTCCACTTGGCTGGATGCGGATGTCAACCGGCAGATTCCCTTCTATCGCGACATGGAGTCGCTGCACGCCGTGGCTCGCGAACTGCCGCGCCTGCCGAATTGGCCGCAGGTGACGGAGGTCATCGACGAACTGATGCTGGCCGTGGTCAACACCAATGAGCCGGTGGCATCGCTCACCGGCAGATTCCAGGACCAACTCGCCTCCCTAGATAGATAGGCAACGTCAGGATGGGTCAAAAAACACCCCAGCCTGCAACCTGAGGCGGAAACCATCGGCGACATCGGAGCCGGTCCGTTCCCACGCGGCACCGGCATCCGCCCATCCCCGGCCGCCTTTGCAGGACGAGCAGCCGCAACCGGCCTTTCCATTCGACCGGCCGCGGGTTGAGCACCTGCGCTTCCTGGAAGACAAAACGATCCGCTCGCCAACAACACGGCCGGCCAGGGTCTGTGCATGAAGCAACTGCGGATGAAGGTCACCGGGCAGTTCCGCGCGTCCGGGAGTGCCCGGACCGGTGTCATCTAGTGGGGGCTCCGGGGCGGGCTCCCGGGCAGTTGCTTCGGAACCAATTCAAGTGCATTCCCTTGTTTGTATTAAGTAGCAGTCCAAAGACAATGTCATTTCATCCCAAGTCTGTGCCGATCTGTAGGCGAGACACGAAATTATTAATCAACAAAATCACATTATATCCGTAGAATAAAGATATTATTGCCAATTGTGCAAAAGCCCAAAAAGGTATAGGATTGCGCTGTTCTTCACCCGGAATTAATTCGGGATCTTATCCGGGTGCCGGGTGCCAATCCAAATTCTCGGGAGACGCGATCATGCGCCATGTGAAGCCAATTGGCAGACGACAGTTTCTGCGCGGGGCCGCGGGAGGAAGTGCACTGGCCGTACTGGCTGCATGTGCCGTTCCCACTACATCGGAACCTGCGGATACCGGCGAAGCGCCAGCCATGGAACCCACTACGGTCTCCTTCTGGCACATATGGGGAGGCGTACGCGACGAACAGTTGAAGACAGTGCTGGATGACTTCGGGGCGACGCACCCCGAGATCATCGTGGAACCGCTGTTGCTTCCCAATCCGGGCTACGCCGACAAGATTGTGACGGCCCTGGCGGGCGACGCGCCGGACCTCACCATGATCTACACGGTTGAGTTCGCCCCGGCCGCCGCGCAAGGCGCTCTCCAAAGTGTTGATGATCGGCTGGCCGCGGACGACGTGTCCAGCGATGCCTGGTATCCAGGCATCTGGGACATGACCCAATGGGAAGGCGCGACGTACGGCGTGCCCTTCGTGGGCAACTTCCTGCAGCTCTTCTACTGGAACATGGACGACTACGCCGCAGCCGGACTTGATCCCGAAGCCGGTGCCCTGGTCTGGGACGATCTGCGGCACGTCATGAGCGAGCTCAGCACCTTCGACGACGACGGCAACATTGACCATCTGGGGTTTGTGCCGGGCGGCTGGGGCGAATGGATGATGGGGACCTACCGCAACGGCCACGACTGGTACGGCGATGCGACCCCGGACGGCATTGCCATCGATCATCCCCTGTCACAGGAAGCCCTTGAGTTTGTGGTCGACCTTTATGCCCGCGGCGGCGGCTGGGATTCGGTCGGCGCGGCCTTGGAAGGCTGGGGCAATCAGCAACTGGGCAATCCCATGATCGCCGGTGTGGCCTCATCCATCCGGTCCGGGATCTTCACCGTGAACGTCATCAACAACCAAAATCCCGACCTGCCCTACAAGCTGGGCAAGTATCCCCATGGCCCCAACGGCGAACACCTGGATCTGATCCAAGCCTGCTGGAACATGGTGATACCCACCAATGCCCAGAACCCGGACGCGGCCTGGACCCTGGCCAAGTACCTGTCCCACGGGGAAGGCCACCTCAAGTTCATGGTGGAGATTCAGGGCCGGCCGGCCATGATCCGGGACTACAACATGGCCCCCCATGATGCCAAGGCGCGGGAAGTGAATCCTTATTGGGACGACGCCCTGGAGGTTCTGAACGGCACGCAGGTGAGCCTGCCCGTGTCGGACAAGCTGGGTGCCGCGCAAAACATCTTGCGGGAAGCCTTTGAGCGCGTCATGCTCGAAGTCGATTCGGTGGGAGATGCCCTGTCCTGGGCCCAGGGGGAGGTTGAAGCCATCTTCGCCTAGTGTCCGTTTCCACCCTGTCGCCCTCCGCCTGGTGGGCGCGCCTGGGACAGGCTCGGCGCCGTACGTTCCTGGGTTACCTGTTCCTGAGCCCCTGGCTGGTCGGCCTGCTGGCCTTCACGCTCTTTCCCATCCTGGCCGTCTTTGGCCTGGGGTTCATGGAATACGGTATTTTCGGACGGCCCACCTGGATCGGGCTCCAGAACTACCGTGACATCCTCACGAATGATCGCCTGTTCCTGACCACGCTGGGCAATACGCTGTACTTCGTTGCCCTCTCGGTGCCGTTGAGCACCGTGATTGGTTTTCTGCTGGCGGTCGCCCTGAACACGCGCCTGATCGGCCAAACGCTGTTCCGAACGGCGTTCTACGTGCCTTCCATCGTGCCCCAGGTGGCCGCCGTCCTGCTGTTCGTCTGGCTCTTCCATCCCCAAATTGGGCTGATCAACTTCGCCCTGGACTTGCTGGGGCTCGATGGCCCGAATTGGCTGGGCCGGCCGCAATGGGCCAAACCCGCCATCGTGATCATGGGCTTGTGGGGCGTGGGGGGCGGCATGATCATCTATCTGGCCGGCCTCCAGTCCATCCCCCAGCATCTGTACGAAGCCGCCGAGATCGACGGGGCGACCGAGATGCGGCGCTTCCTGATGATCACCATTCCGCTGATGACCCCAACCCTTTTCTATAACCTGATCATCGGCATCATCGGCAGTTTCCAGGTGTTCGTGACCGCCTATGTGGCCACGCAGGGGGGCCCCCTCAATTCAACCCTGTTCTATGTGCTCTATCTGTATCGCTACGGCTTTGAGGAGTTCAGGCTGGGCTATGCCTCGGCCCTGGCCTGGATTCTGTTCCTGCTGGTGTTGGCCCTGACGGTCGTGGTGTTCCGGTCCAGTTCGAGTTGGGTCTACTATGAGAGTGGCGGAGAGCGTTAGCCCCCTGGCCCGGGATGGTCCGTCATGGCGGTATCGTCGTTCGACGCGCCAGGTGCTGCGCATGAGCGCGGTGCATCTGGCCCTGGTCGCCACAGGCTTCCTGTTTCTCCTGCCCCTGCTGTGGATGGTGTCAACGTCGCTCAAGTCGCTGACCCAGCAGGCCGCCTGGCCTCCCGAATGGATCCCCCAGCCCTTTGTCTGGCGCAACTACCCGGATGCCGCCGCGTTTCTGCCCCTGGCCCGCTACACCCTGAACTCGCTGACGATTACGGTTCTGTTTGTCATCGGCACATTGCTTTCCTGTCCCCTCATTGCCTATGCCTTTGCCCGTATTCGCTTCCCGGGCCGCGATTTTCTGTTCATCGTCCTGATTGCGACGATCATGCTGCCGGGGGTGGTGCGCCTCATTCCCACCTATCTGATGTTCCGGCAGCTGGGGTTTCTCAATACCTATCTGCCCATGGTCCTGCCCGCCTTTTTCGGGTCGCCGCTGTTCATTTTCCTGTTGCGTCAGTACTTCCGCACCTTCCCCGAAGAACTTGCCGATGCGGCGCGCATGGACGGTGCCTCGGAAATCGGAATCCTGTACAGGATTTTCATGCCGATGTCGGGACCGGCCCTGGCCGTCATTACCATTTTCGCGGTCCAAAGCCAGTGGAACGACTTCGTCGATCCGCTGATCTACCTCAACAAGGAACGGATGCGCACACTGGCGGTGGGCCTCTACTATTTCCGTGCCTACCAGGACACGACCAACTGGGGCCAGATGATGGCGGCCGCCACCATGATGACGGCACCCATCCTCATCCTCTTTGCCCTGTTCCAGCGATATTTCATTCAGGGTGTTGCCCTGACCGGCATGAAAGGCTAGCGAATCCCATGTCCAACTCCCATGCTTCCGCGGTGCGCCAGTACCACGACCACGGCTATGCCATCTGGCGCCAAGTTCTGGATCCTTCGCTCATGCGGGAGGCGGACCGGTTTGTGGACTGGATCCTGGCCCGCAATCCCGATACGCGTCCCGAAAACCTGAACTCGCCACTGACCCGACACGAACCCTTCCTGATACGGCTGGTGGCGGACCCGCGCTTGCTGGATTTGGCCGCCGCCTTTCTGGGACCGAACATCGCCCTGTACGGAGCCCATTTCCTGTGCAAGCCGCCCCATGACGGCAAGGCCGTAGCCTGGCATCAGGACGGAGGCTACTGGCCACTGGAACCAATGGAAGCCCTAACCCTATGGGTGGCCATCACCGCCTCAACTCCGGCCAACGGCGGCATGCGCGTCATTCCGGGTACCCACCGGCTGCCCATGCAGGCGCGCGACGAAAACCTCGCTGCGCAGGAGGACGAAATGCTGACCGGCATGGACCAGTCCGTTGTCGATGAAGCCAATGCGGTGGACCTTGAATTGCAGGCCGGGGATGTGTCGGCACATGACGTAACCATCGTGCACGGCTCGGGAGCCAATCGTTCGGACCAGTGGCGGAAAGCCGTGGCCATCCGCTATATCTCTGCCGGGACGCGGGTCCTGGACCAATCCCAAGGGTCCCAGTTCCTGCTTCAAGGTTCCGCAGTGCCCGGGATAAACGAATACCTTCCATGGCCCAGGTTTCGTTCCGGGCAACACATGCCCTTCACAGGTTGCGAGGCCTGGAACGGCAACCTCACGAAGACGGGAGCATAGCAATGCGGCCGGACGTTGGCGGTGATCGGGAGCACAGTACGGGACCGCGGCGGCTACACCAACTCCATTCCCAATACCACATGCGATTCGAACAAACGAGGTACCCGACATGGCTTTGCAATACCAAGGTACGCTGACACCCGATGTGCTTGTTTGCGGAGGCGGCTGCGCCGGCATCGGCGCCACACTGGGGGCCGCACGTTCCGGTGTCAGCACCTTGCTGGTGGAATGGGCGGGATTTGCCGGCGGCATCCTGACGGCTGTCGGCCTGCCCTACTTCGACGGCATCGCCGACATCGGTTCGGATCGCATCGTCACGCGGGGAGTGCCCCTCGAGTTGTTCGTTCGCATGGGGGGATGTGAACCCGATGCCACGCACATCCATCCCCACAATCCGGTGGTCAACAACATCGAAGCCCTGAAACTGCTGCTGGATCGCATGCTGCGGGCCGAATCCCAACTGTCGTTCCTGTACCACTCGTTTGTGTGCGGGGTTGAACGCGACGGCGACCGTATCGACACCGTGATCGTCGCCAATAAGGCGGGCCTGCTGGCCGTCAAGCCCAAGGTCGTGGTGGACTGCACCGGAGATGCCGATGTCGCGGCCTGGTCCGGAGCCCCCACCGAAAAGCATGCCGAACTGCAGCCCCTGTCGCTGCACTTCCGGGTTGGACACGTGAAGCAAACCCCCGAGGTCTTCAACCGTTGCCGCGCCGCCGTGATTCGGGCCCATGAACGGGGTGAATTGCCCATGTTCTACGGTCCGGGAGTCAGCTTCATGTTCGCAGACGACGAGGTGTACGTGCATGGCATCCGGGTGGCCGCGGACGCCACGGATCCGCATCAACTGACGGCGGCGGAAGTGCAGGGCCGGGAGGATGCCTGGGCGATGTTCGAGGCCTGGAAGGCGGAGGTCCCGGAATTTGCCGATGCCTATTTCATCGATAGCGGGCCGTGCATTGGGGTACGCGAGACCCGCCGCATCGTCGGCCGCCATGTGCTGACCGAGGAGGAAATCACGAGGTCGTGCCGTTTCGACGACGCGATCGCCACGGGATGCTGGTATCTGGATCAACACCCCAACCGGGCCACCGTGGGATCGGCGCAGGACACGCCCAAGGTCCAGCCAACCCCCTATGACATCCCCTACCGATCGCTTCTTCCCCGGGAGGTGTCGAATCTCCTCGTCGCAGGCCGGTGCCATTCGGCTACCCAGCTGGCAGCCAGTTCCACGCGCGTGGCGACTACGGCCATGGCGATGGGCGAAGCCGCGGGGGTAGCCGCAGCCTTGGCCGTGCGCAGCAAGTCCTCTCTCCCGGAACTGGACCATGTCTGCCTAAGGGATACGTTGGCCCAGCGGGATGCCGGGTCCTTTACGGATCACGAACCGGCCACGATACGCCGCCACGTGCAAATCAAGAGAGGCCTGAAACCAGAACAGCTTGCGTGATGTCCCACCGACACGGGACTGACGAAAGCAGCGCAGTCCCGTCCGGAGCGTCCGGAGACTACTTGACAGCCGTTGAACCGGGTTGTTCCTCGATCCCCGTGGGACGGTTTGGACGCGGTTGAGACGGATTCACTCCCCGTTTCCGGCATGTGCGGCACTTTCGACGTAACGGGAGGGCGAGTCCGCAGGCCGCGTTGATGCGCCATCCCGTGACACTGCCGCGGCAACTGTCCGGCTGCGTCATCTTCACCAACCCCGGAGTCCCGCCCGTCGCACCCGTACCCCTCATTGGCCAACCCAACGCCGGAAACAGCGGCCCTCTGGGCTAGCCTCGACTGGGCAACATTCCCTCTCCGACTCGGTGCCTTTCCTATACATTCCGGATATATCCCGCTGCGATGTTTGCCGAAGCGTCCGGTTGGATGCACGGTTGGAAAATTGCACCCCGGAGCGGATGAGAGGTTGATCCATGACCGGAAGTAAAGCACTCCTTGCCGTTGCAGCCTGCCTCGTGGTTGCCGTGGTCGCATCGGGATGCATCTGGACCCACGAACAGATGCGCGTCTACTGGGATGAGGTGGAAGAAGGACTGGCCGAATCAGAGGAGGAAATCCCTATGACAGCCATCCGATTTCCCGAGGTTGCAGGACGTGATATCGACGGCAACGACTTCGTGGTGCCAACGGACTTCGCCGGGAACTTGAACCTGGTGCTAATGGCGTTCACGCGGGAGCATCAATACGATGTCAACACGTGGCTGCCGCACGCCCGCGAACTTGAATCCTCGCGGCAGGGATTCCGCGTGTACGAGGTGCCGACCCTGTGGGAGATGAACTGGTTCCAGCGCAGGCAACTGGACTTCTGGATGTCGACCGGCATCCAGGATCCCTTGGCGCGGGCCACCACCATCACCCTGTATACCGACCTCCAAGCCATGCAGGCGGCTCTCGCGATCCCCGACTTCGACACCATCCAGGTGTTGCTGGTAGACCGGGACGGCTTGGTGGTGTGGCGCAGTGAAGGCACCTTCTCCAAAGCCAAGTTCGAGGATCTGACGGCAACACTCATCCATGCCCATTTGACGGAATCGGTCTGACCCTGGCCGGCAGGCTGCGCCGCATGGCCATGCGGCGTCTTGAGCCCAACCGTCAAAGCGTCCCGCTCCATGGGGACTGGTTCCTTGGCTGGCACCGTGACCGGTACCAACATCGGTGCATCGATAAACCTTCAAATTTGATTGTATTGTACTATGTTTGACATGGACAAGATCCATCGCATCTCGCAGTTTGGCGCCCGCGTGGGGCGTTCGGCGCACCCGTTGCGCGTCCTGGATCGCAACGGCACCTTCCCGGCACGCTGGACTGCGACCGGGCGGGGGCGACGTTGTCCCGCAGGGCTTGACCGTGGTCTGCTGCCGGGTGT
>VXMJ01000061.1 GCA_009841145.1 Caldilineaceae bacterium SB0661_bin_34
GAGTGGGTGTGCGTGTGGGGGGCGGGGGCCGAGTCGGCGTGGCAGTCGGTCGCGGGACTGCGGTCGGCCGCGGCGTCGCCTCAACGCCAATGGCGATCGGAAGGTCCTCAGGGACACCGGCCACCAAGGGTTTGTAAATCCAGGAATCGTTGGCCAGCTGCAGCCATTGCAGGTCGGGGGACTGGGCCACCACCTCGACCGCGCCGTTCTGCTGCACCTGGCCCACGATGGGATAGAAGGTGCTGGGACCCTGACGCAGATTTGCCTGGACAATGGCGACGGTTTGTGGCGTCTCCGGCGTGTCCGTTGCCGTCGGCTCCGCCGGCACGGGGGTATCCGTGGGTTCAGGGGGCATGTCCGGGGTCGGGGTGAAGGTCGGGACCGGTGCGGAGTCCTCCACCACCGGCGTGGGCGGCACCGGAGTTGTGTCCTCCGGTTGGTTGCGGCGGTTTCTGCATCCCGCCAACACCAGGCTGAGCGCGATGAGCAACACCAACAGGAGGCCTGCGTAGCGCATTCCGGAGTGTGGCTTGAACATCGGCTGTACTCTACTGTTGGACGGGTCGTGTCGGTGCAGCATCCGGATGCTGTCTGTTGTTGCGGTGATTGCACGGTTGTGGCTGGCGACCTGCAACCGGGCCCGGGACCAACACTCCTGCGGGGTTGTGGCAACCGGTGTCTTGCCAAGTGGTCACATGGGACCGGCAAGGGTTTTGACTTCGTCGATGGGAGACCGATGTCGCAGTCAATCCACGGTTCCGGCAGGCACTCACCCGCAAGAGGTAGGCCGATTCTAATACAGGCCCGCTTGGTCCTTTGGCGTTCACGTACCGCAGTGCCGAAACCTGCTCCGAGATCGCAGTCCGATCTCACACAGTCTCGGAGTGTGTTCCGTTGCCGGCGGAACCGGCCGCTCTACTTCTCCCGGGCAGTCAAGGATGATGGTCCCAAGTTCAAACCATGCCTTGGGCGGGCCACTGCGCGCGGAGGTCAGCAACGGGTGAAGCAGGATTCTCAAGCGGTCTGGTTCCAGCCACGGCATGGGATGTCCGTAAGCGTTGCCGTCCGGGATTCCATGCAGAACTTCGAGGAAAATCTCTAGGCAGGTATGCCTGATCTCGCTGGACTACCTGACCTCGATTCAGCTGTCCACCCTGGAACTCATGGCTAGGATCGCAATCGGGAAGGTGTTTTCCAGCGAATGGTGATGGGCCCTGAGCTGGTGGGGATCGTCCACCGCGGTGCTCCGGACACTTGGGAAAACAGCAGTTGTGTCGGCAAAGACAGATGTTCCTGAGCACGACAAAGACCACACCCATCCTGCCGGCGAGTGATTCTGACCCAAACAGGGGCTCGATCGACTTGGCTTACAGTGCTGGCATGCAGGGCAAAAGGGTCAACACAGTCTAGAATCATCGTATCGAGATGGTTCAAATTGGTGGTGACAAAGGTAGGACGGACAGAAACAGCGGATACAGCGGCAGGTTCTACCAGCCAGTTCTAGACCCGACAGTAGTTACGGCAACGTGCAACGGCAGGGAGCATCCATGCAAGATTCTCGAGACACTCAGCCATTTCAGGTCACCAAGGTATGGGCCCGGAACTTCCGCAGCATTGCCGAGACGTCGGTTGAATTGGACAGGCTGACGGTTCTGGTTGGTCCCAACGCGTCGGGTAAGAGCAATGTACTGGACGTTCTACGGTTTATCGAAGATGCCCTGCGGTTTGATCTGGAAGCAGCCATCTCTCCCCGACATGGGCCTGAGGCGATTCAGCGGCAGGCCAAGGAAGGCCAATCGTCGGAAATTGAACTGGGTCTGACAGTCATTGAGAGGGGAAGGCTAGGCAGTTACACGCTGGATTACGGCTTTGTACTCGCCATCGACGACGACGGTGGCTTCCGCGTCAGGCAGGAACGTGTCCTGGTACAACCGAACTCTCTAGAAAGATCATTTGAGTTCAGGCTTGAGGATGGCAACCCGTTCTATCCTGATTCGAGTTCTTCAACTGACAACGGTCTGTGGTTTGGGCCAAGTGAGGGCCATCGTGACTTCGACACATCTGAGCTTTGGTTGCTCAGAACAATCAGGGCAGGAATGAGGCGTGGTGGGGGTAAATGGTCGGGAAGGGCGGATACTCCATATCAGATTTCTCGATCCTTGGATCGATTTCATGCCCGAATGCGGCAGAGTCGCTTCTATCACATATTCCCCAATATCCTCCGGGAGCCACGGAGAGTGGGAGATGCCAATATCCTTGCTGAAGACGCAAGCAACTTGGCTTCAGTATTGAGGGCTATGCAAAGACAGGAAGATGGCAGGTTTTCGCAATTCGAGGAGTCGCTATCCCTACTCGTTCCAGGAGTTACAGGCCTAAATGTCGATTCTGCCGGAGGCTATTTGGTGATTAGGCTCAAGCATGGGTCAGGGCAAAGCGGGACTTGGATCGATCTGTCACAGGAGTCCGACGGGACCGTTCGTCTGCTGGGTCTCCTGGCGGCACTGTACCAAACTCGGAGCCTGCCCTTGATCGGCATTGAAGAGCCCGAATTGACCGTCCACCCCGGTGCGATGGCCCAGTTGGCCGACCTTCTGAATGAAGCATCACGACGATCCCAGGTGATCGTTACGACCCACAGTCCTGACCTGATTGATTGTCTGACCGACTATCGGACTGTTGAAAGTCTGCGGATTGTGGAGCTTGTGGATGGTGTTACGGTGGTCAGGCGGGTAGCCGATGGTCAGGCGGAGGCGGTCAGGAAACACCTCTTCTCGCCTGGTGAGCTGCACCGCATGGGTGAATTGGAATCTCCACGTGAGCAGGCGCATGAGTAGGAGTTCTGGTATTGTGGCTATCGTGGAAGGTGATGGGGACAGGGAAGCCGTTCCTAGTCTTGTGCGCCGAATTCTGCAGCAATGCGGTCGCTATGACCTACAGGTGATGGCTCGCGCCATAGTAACTAAAGGCAAACCGTCGCTGTTGAAGAAGTTTAAGCGTCACCTCCAGTATGCGCTTAATGACAAATGTACAGCAATTCTGGTGCTCTTGGATGCCGATGACGAATGCCCACGAACTGAGGTTGGTGGCTTGGTTTTGAAAGCGAAGTCATTGAACCTGAATGTTCCGGTTGCCATCGTCTACGCCAAATGTGAATACGAGACCTGGTTCATTTGCAGTCTGTCCCCGGGCAGAGGGGACGGGATTCGGAAGCGGCTTGAGTTGCCAGCACACGTTATTGCTCCAGAAAGTCCCGAAACGATACGGGATGCAAAGAAGTGGCTCAATGTACGCATGCCCCATCACCGTTCCTACAAGGGAACAGTGGATCAGGAACCGTTGACCTACCACATTGAACTGGATCTGGTGCATTCAAGATCCCGTTCCTTTCGTCGGTTGTACCATGCCATTGAAGAACTGGTCCGAGCCGTGGATCTGGGCGAGGTAACCGTCACACCCCAACTCGATTAGCTCGGACAAGAGCGATTCTCGACGGATTTCCGCCCCGCTCTGTTCTTGAAGTAACTGTCACCCCCTCTGCCTGAGGGGGTGACAGGTTCAGGTTTACCGACCAGCCATCGTCAGGTGCGGATTCTGCTTTGTTACCATCAGTGCCATCAAGGGGCGACCCTATCGACGTTGGGACTTGGGTTGTGTGGCCTCACCGGTGACAACGCAAGTGGCGGCGATCGCTGGGCGTGTGCCTTGCCAACCATGGAGGCTGTCGCCTCAGGAGGACCGGATGTCCTTGTCCATCAGCAGACGCAGTTTTTTGAAGACCGCGGCGACGGCTTCGGCCGCCGGCGTGTTGGCGGCTTGTGTGCCGGCAGCTCCTGCAGCGGATGACGGAGCCGCCGCCGAGAGCATCAAGATCGTCTTCGTGACGACCGAGTCCTCCGACTCCAGCGCGGTGCTGTACGACCCGATCAAGACGGAATTCCAGGAAGAAAATCCCGAAATCGAGATCGAATTCCTAGGGGTCGTGGGAGCCGGAGGTTGGGGTGGCTACTTCGACAAGCTGAGCGTGATCATCGCCGGCGGCGAAACCGTGGACATGGGCAAGATCCCAACGGAGGGCGGCCGGCTGGCCGTGGCCCGAAACTTGATCCGACCCCTTGACGAGTACATCCAGGCCACTCCGGAACTGGACGACTACTTCAACGATGTGTCCGCCGAGCTGGCCAGCGTGTTCGTGTATGGCGGCAAGACCTATGGGTTGCCGTACGACTACAACAACATGATGATTTGGTTCAACATCACCCGGCTGGCCGAGGAAGGGCTAGAGATGCCGCCGGAAGATTGGGCCTTCAGCGATTTCCGCGAATATGCCACGGCGTTGACCAGGAAGGACGGTGCCAACACCACCCACTACGGGTTCTCCTTCTGGACTTCCCCCTTCGGACTGTGTCCCTGGCTGTTCAACAATGGTTTGGAAGGGATCATGGGAGGCGACGATCTGTCGGTCCCGCTACAAGGCGATCCGGCCTACGCCGAGGTAATCCAATTGCTCTACGACATGATGTACGTGGACGAGACGGTACCGAAGCCCGACGCCCAGAACACGGGCAATTTCGAGGCCGGCACGCAGGCCATGATGATGGCCGGCCGGTGGCCGCTCAGTGGCTTCCTGCAAAACGATTTCCGGGACTGGGATGTCCAGTATTGGCCCAAGGGAACGCGCAGAGTTACCGAGGTGGGTTGTGGTTCCTGGCCGATATTCCTGGCGTCCGAGCATCCCGAAGCGGCGTGGAAGTTTGAAACCAAGCTTCTGCAGCGGGATTCGATCGCCTACTTCGTGTCCACCGGAGCCAATATTCCGTCGCTACGGTCCGTTGGATATTCCGAGGAATTCCTGGCACTGCATGATCGCAGCGGTCGTCTTTGGTACGAGTCGATTGACAGGGACGACATTCCCGTGATGTCCGTCACTTCGCCGCCCGAGTTCTCGGAGATGGAGCAGATCAGCAACCGGTATCTTTCGCAGGTGTTCGCCAACGAGTTGGGCATCGCCGAGGCCCTGGCCAGCACCGAACAGGAATTGAACGACATGGTTTCGCGTCGCCCCGAGGACTGGGCGGCCAAGTTCGCCTGACGGTTCCGGATCGCAGGCGGGTAGTGAGCACTGCCCGCCTGCATCTTCTCTCCGGCAAAGCTTTTCCCTAGGTGCAGGGCAGCCGCGCGATGGGTGCAGCAGGACAGGTACTTCGAAGAGGCGGTGACGGCGGCGGAGGTCGGTCGTTGCGGCGGCGCGACGCGCTGACTGCCTGGTTGTTCATCCTGCCCACCGTGGTGGGCTTTCTCGTCTTCGTCATAGGCCCAATCGTCGGGGGTTTGGCGTTGGGCTTCATGCGCTACGACCTGTTGACGCCGCCCTCGTTCGTGGGGGGCGAGAATTTCGTCAAGATGATTGAGGATCAGCGCATTCTGCAGATCTTCGGCAACACCATCTACTACGTGGTGGGCATGATTGCGCTGGACCTGGTGTGGGCCTTGGTCCTGGCTGTTGCCCTCAACAGCTTCATTCCACGGTTCTTCAAGGTTTTCTTCCGGGCCGTCTTCTTCTTCCCAATCCTGGTGTCCGGCGCCGTCATCTCGATCGTCTGGCTCTATCTGTTCAACATGGATCTGGGCATCATCAACTGGTACCTGGTCAAGCTGGGTCTCGACCGGGTGCCATGGCTGATCTCCTCCGACTGGGTACGCAACAGCGTCATCATCATGACCGTTTGGAACGGAGTTGGCTTCAACATGCTGTTGTTGCTGGCCGGGCTGCAAAACATCCCGGCTGAGCTCTATGAAGCCGGCCGCATCGACGGGGCCGGCCGATGGGCCAGTTTTGGCCGCATCACTTTGCCCATGCTGACACCCGTCATCTTCTTCATTTTGGTGAAGGGGGCCATCGGAGTGTTCCAGCTGTTCGATTCGCCGTTTGTGCTGACCAAGGGCGGACCCGGGGATGCCAGTCGCACCGTGTTGATGTACATCTGGGAGAAAGGCTTCCAGGTTCTCGACTTCGGCTACGCCGCCGCCATTGGTCTGGTCCTGTTCCTGGCCATTCTGGCGGTGACGGCGGTGCAATTCGCTACCAGCGATCGCTGGGTGTTCTATCGGTAGCCCGGCTCCGGATGGGTGTGCTCGATTGCCGCATGCGTTCAGATCCGGGGGTGTCGGTGCAGGTCAAGCTTGAGCGCTGTAGATCGGGAATATCCCGGGCGTTGTGGCGAAGGCACCGGCAAACGAGGCCGAAGTCGTGACATCCAAGCCGCTGGTATCGTCCAGGTTGCGCTGGAATCGAGGTTATCTGCGCACATCCACGGTGTTGACCGTGGGCGCGCTGCTGTTGCTGTCGCTCTTCATGGCCTTTCCCTTTGTCTGGATGTTGAGCGCTTCGCTCAAGGTGCCCAAAACGGCCTTCAGCATTCCCCCGCAGCTTTGGCCGTATGAATGGCGATGGGAAAACTATCAGCAGGTTCTGTTTCACCCCACGGTACCGATCCCGCGGTTCTTCCTCAACAGCCTGAACATCGCCGTTCTGGTGACGCTGGGCCAGCTCATTACCTGCACCGCCGCCGCCTATGCGTTTGCTCGCTTGCGGTTTCGCGGCCGAGAGGTGCTGTTTGTGGTCCTGTTGACGGCGCTCATGGTGCCTGCGCAGGTCACCATTGTGCCGCTGTACATCGAAATGCGTTTCTTCAAGCTGATCGACACGCATGCCGCCCTGATCCTGCCGGCCTTGACCAACATCTTCGGCGTCTTTCTGTTGCGGCAGTATCTGTTGACGATCCCGGACGAGCTGGAGGACGCCGCGCGCATGGACGGTGCCGGACCGGTGCGGATCCTGCTTCAAATCATGTTGCCGTTGATTGGTCCGGCCCTGACCACATTGGCAATCGTGGTGTTCACGGGCACCTGGAATGCCTTCTTTTTCCCGTTGATCTTCCTCAACGACTGGCAGAAGTTCACCTGGCCCCTGGGCGTGACCATGTTGCGCGGCCAATACTCCCAGAACAGCGTGACGGTGATCATGGCCGGGATTACCTTGGGTGTGGCGCCGGTCCTGTTGGCCTTTCTGGTCCTGCAAAGGCGCATGATCGAAAGCATCGGCTTCACCGGCGGCATCAAATAGGTACCGTTCCGCATGCCGAAGGGTTCCTCCGGTCGGATGGAATTGACGGTTCTTTCCTGCGCCGTCCGTCCCATCCCCATCCCACGTCGAGGGGGATCCCCATGGTGGCGGGAGGCAGGGAGTAGCCGGAGGAAGATCTGGCATCGGTTGTTAATGGCGGTCTGAGGCGAATTGCGATACCTGTGTCAATACGCCTGGAGGATGTCCGCATCGATGAACGGACATATGTCCGATTCACCGCCGAACTGATCTGGTCTGAAGCATTGCGCTTGGCTGCCCAGGCCCTGCTCCTGATCACATTCACACTGCCGGCGTGGTGGGTCATGATGAATTCAGGGCACGTGCCGGTCGCAGCGTTGTTGGCTTGGCTACTCCCGGTCCCCCTTTGGATGGCTTTCAGCTATCCGGTGGGGCGCGCGGCAACAGGCCGATCGACTCCTTGGCTGGATGTCCTGCGAACATTCTTCACCCGATATCCACAAGCCCTGTTTACGAGTCTTCCGTTGTTTCTGGCCCTCAACCTCTGGGTGACCGCCGCGAACCTGCAAGGATCGAACCCGCCTTGGTTCGTGACTGCCGGAGTGGTCGCCAACCTGGGCGTGACATTGGTCCTGGCAGTTGTGACGTTGCATGCATTGACTATGCAGGCCCTCTTTGACCTGCCTGTGCGACGCTCATTGCAATACGGCTTGGCCCTGACCCTGCGCTGGCCAACCGTTTCGTTTGGTCTCTTGGCCCTGACATGGCTCTTGACCCTGGGGGCGCGCTTGGCCGGGGGTGCAACTTGGCTGTTGATACCGGCTTTGTTGCAGCCGTTTGCGGTCACGGCCACCTTGTTGCTGTGCCTGCGGGGACAGCGTCTGGAGGTGGAAGCTGGCGGATTGTCCGAGGGCGATTCCCAATGACCAGCATCATTTTGGGGCTTATACCGAGGGGTTGACACTCGGTACGGAGGCAGGATCAGATGGCCCCGCCTGCTTGGTTCACGGGTTGTCGGGGTCCCGGACGGGAACACCCCTCGCCGTGCAGATGTCCCTACCCCGCGAAACAGCCCCGTTCGTGTGTGTTGAACCATGGCGTTCACTGTCAAGTGGCGGAAGTCGAGGGCCCCGTATTCGTATTCAACTCCTACGTCAGGTGTGCATGAAGCTGGACCGACTGCATCAGGCTCTGGCTGGTTGCCAAATCATGCATGACACCAGTAGAGTATGGGAAGATCATGTACCCCTTACGTAAGACAGAACAATGATAGGGAGTTTCAGGGATCGGAAGACCGAGCGGTTCTACGCCGGCCGGCCAGTCCGGGACTTCCAGGGATTTAGGGATCAGGCGATACGACGGTTGACGATCCTGGACAACGCGGAATCCCTCCGGGATCTCGCGGGCCTGCGCAGCAACCGCCTAGAGGCACTTTCAGGTGACCGGACTGGTGAGTACAGCATCCGGATCAACCGCCAATGGCGCATCTGCTTCCGCTGGGGGGATGAGGGACCGTACGATGTGGAGATTGTGGATTACCACTGATGAGGAGCTTGAGATGAGGGTAAGCAACGGTATGCGCCCGGTGCATCCAGGAGAGATCCTGGCCGAGGAGTTGGAGGAGCTTGGTTTGTCTGCCAACGCGCTTGCCCATGCACTGTGCGTCCCCACCAACCGGATCACGGCCATTCTTAAGGAGCAGCGAGGTGTCACTGCCGACACGGCCTTGCGTCTGTCCCGCTACTTCGGTACCACGCCGATGCTGTGGCTGAACCTTCAGAAGACCTTTGAGCTACGCAGGGCGGAGATTGAATCGGGCGCAGAGATCACCGACCGGGTGCAACCCAGAGAACAGGTTCAGACTGCTGGGTAGAGGAATTCATGGCGGCTAGGCACAGCGATGTCCAAGCCAAGCGGGGCAGGGGTTTTGCCTCTCATGGTAGATAGCCGCAAATATGACGAGCCCCGGATAGCCGGCCATGGCCTTCACGTGCTACGTGACGATGTGGTGGTTGTGGTGAAAGATGCTGTTCCCGTGGCCGAAGCGGTGCTTGTCAGAGTCCTGATGCAAGTAGATGGCATCTGATCTGGACTTCGATGTTGGGCAGGGCTTGGTGTAACGGTGGACCACTGGTCCAGCTGCCACTTGATGACATACGTCTTGGGACGAACTCCACGATGGGAGACCCCTTGCCCTCCCCGGGCTCTGGACATTAGAGGCACCGGGTGCGGCCACATATGGTTTCTGGCCCACAATGATCAGCAGTTTCTTTTTCGTAGAATGACATCCTCACAGCAAGGGGAGGCGGAATATGGCTGCGGTTGAGAGGCCGCTGCAGACGTCAGATACGGCGGAGGCTGAATCGGGTCTGGGTCAACCCGACCCGCGGGCCTTGGCGGTGGCGCGGGCGCTCCAAGACCAGCTGCCGGACACACAACAGGTTGTTCTCTTTGGGAGTCGGGCCACGGGCATCTGGAAGCCGCACTCTGATATTGACTTGGCGGTGTTGGGCGCCCCCTCCGACTTGCAGACTGTCGGCGAGATGGGAGAACTGGCTCGCATCGAAGCCGATGCGGTGTACAGCCCATCGCCTTCCATCCAAATCACTCCTCTGTCATGGCCTGAGTTTGAGGAGGGCCGCTCGTCCTACCCTCATGTTGCAGGCCAAGTACAGCTATGGGGGCTCACAACCACAGGAGATCACCTTTCCCCAATGCCTCAAGGCAGCCCTTGGCCGGGTGTGCAAAGGCTGCTACAAGTCTCGCAACGGCATCTGGAAGCCGCTCTCGCGCATACGGGCGACAACCGCATGCATTTCTCCCTGTTTCACGCACTCTCGGCCATGGAAACAGCCGTCAAGGCATCCTTGGGTGCCCATCGCATCTGTTTTGACCACCACCATGATCTGAACGGGTTTGTGGCGGATTTGCCGGATGACCTCCAGCTCTGGATGGACTCCAAAATTTCGCATTCTCAGAGAAAGGCATTGGTTGATTTCCGGAATCCGTCCCTGTATGACCGGATAGCCGAGAGGTGGACTCTAGATCCACCTGAAGAGATCGTTGCCACAGCCCAGCAGGTTTGCGGTGAATTGGCAAAACACGTCTTGGGGTGCTTGGGTAAAACGCCGCGCGATGTCAAATACGACTACTGGCTGAGTGACGGATCCTTGGGTGGGTTGGAATCTGTCCCGGCCCTAGGCTACCGCTCTCTTTTGACAGAACCAGAGCAGATGGCCATTGGAGCGCTCCACGTCATGTTGGGAGACGTGTTGCCGCTCGCCGACTTGAGCAGGATTGAATGTGCTTGGCGACAGCGCGGCATCCCCGATGATGTCGCAGCTCGCATCGGTGCCGTTATGGCGAAACCCGCGGCATGGCGAACACTGTTGCCGGATGAGCTCGACGACGGCAGTGAAACAGATCAGCCACCCGCGCAGTAACAGCCGCGGCCGTCTTTGGGCACCGGGTAGGGTGGCTACGAAACCCACAATCTCAGGATTCCGGTCCCGGATGAAACTGGCCAACCGTTAAGGCATTCCGGCCGACCGGATACGGGCGAACATGTTCCGGGGTCCAATTCACCCCCTTCGTCGGTGGATCGCCCCCTCATTTCCTGGTAAGTGCATGGGCACACGCCAACTGCACCCGTGTGCTAGCCTTCGGGCAGGAAGACAATCGCGACGCAGCGGCTTCGCAGAGGTGCACACCGTGTATGAGAGCCTGTTGATCAAGAATTTCCGCTGCTTTCCCAAGATCGCGTTCGACAACTTGCAACGGGTCAACCTGATCGCCGGAGAGAACAATGTGGGCAAATCGGCTGTGCTCGAAGCACTCTGGTTGCTTGGTACCCCCAATCAGCCTGAACTCGCACGGAATCTGTCCGCCATCCGCGGCCAAAAGCACCTTGACCCCGAGGACCTGTTGAGCGATCTGTTTCATGGGTTCGATACCAGTCAGCCCGCGTCCATATCCGCAATGGGAGCGTGGGGGGACGGCCGGAGGAGCTTGGCAATCAGACAGCGAGAGCAATCAACATCCACGAACCTCACCGACAAAAACGGGCAATCGGGATCCCAGGATCATGCTCAGAACTACCTGACCACACATTCTCCACTGGAGATCGTATTTGACTACACCGACGAGAATGGCGATCTGCACACTTCAACGGGGCATTGGCTGCAGTTTCAGGGTACATTGCCGCAGATGGGAATGTTTTTGGGTGCACAAGTATTCCAGGAAGGGATCCAGGCCCAACGGGATACCTCCGTGAACCTGCCGGCCAGTGTCTATTTGCCGCCTTCAAGTCTCCGGGAACTGGCACAAGAGGATGTCTCCTTGTACAGCAGTCTGGAGGTCAAGGGCCAGAGCGACTTTGTGCTGCAGGCCCTACGTCAGATTGATGAGCGCATTGAACGGATCACTGCCGCCGTGATCAAGTCGCCCATGTTGCACGTCAACATCGGAATCGACCGCTTGGTCAGCGTGGCCATGTTGGGCGACGGTGCAAGTCGATTTCTCTCCATGGTCCTTCGGTTCCAGGTTGCACAGGATGGAATGATGCTCATTGACGAGGTGGAAAACGGGGTGCACTACACCAAACTGGCCGCTGTATGGCAACAGATCCATGCGTTGGCAGACCGATTCAACGTTCAGGTTTTTGCCACGACCCATAGCCGTGAATGCATTGCGGCGGCACATCAAGCCTTCCAGTCATCCAGCGACATCGGCATCGCGTTGCATCGCATTGACATGGAACAAGGAGTACCGGCCGCAAAGACATACGGGTACGACGGAATCGAATATGTCCTCGACGAGGGATTTGAGGTCAGATGACAACCACCGATCGATCCGGCTTGCGACGAGTCAGCATAGAAGCTCCAACGCTCATTCTTGTCGAAGGTGTTGACGATCTCCATTTTTTGAAAGAATTCCTGGCTTTCTGTGGCATTCCAGATATTCAGATTGAGGAGGTTGGAGGCAAAGATCGTTTCAGCAAGTTTCTGCAATTGCTGTTGCCCGAAGCCCCGAATTTGTCACAGCTGCGCAGCCTTGCGGTGGCGCGCGACGCCGACCTTGATGTCACCGCCGCCCAAACATCGGTAACCGGGATGCTACGGGCGTTCACCCGCAGGCTCGAGAATGGAGCACGGGAAACAACCTCGATTTGCACATCGCAATTCCTGTTTCCCGACAATCAGTACATGGGCACCTTGGAAACCCTGTTGTGGTCCACAGTGCCGGATGGTCAGCAATCCTGTATCAAGGAGTTCCTGGCATGCACTGAGGACGATTGGGGACGGTACCCACTTGCTGAATGTTGGGTTGACAAAGCTCGCGTCTACGCATATCTCGCCGGTTCCCCGTTGAAGGTGGAGGGCGATGGGAGTCGCGGCTCCACCCGAGCTCGTCCCGGTTTGCTCACTGGGGTGTCGGTCAGGGCCGGCATCTGGGACTTGAACCATGACGCGTTCAACCCCTTGCGCGCATTCGCCCAGGGACTTTAGATGGTTTCAATTTTTGACCAGGTCTCGGACGACACAGGTATCCGGATTTTCCGTTCCAGAGTGACCAGCCATGGATCGTTTTCTTTACACCGGTGAACGCACGCGCCACATCAGCTTTCCCCTGGGAGGGATTGGGGCCGGCGGGATTGGGCTGGCCGGAAACGGCCACCTTGTCGACTGGGAGATTTTCAACAAGCCCAACAAGGGCAGCGTCAACGGCTTTTCCCACTTCGCGATCAGGGCGGAGGAAGCCGGAGCCACGGTGGATGCCCGCATATTGCAAGGCGACTTGACCCCGCCCTTCATGGGTGACATAAGCCAAGGCATGTTTCAGGGGTTCGGGTTCGGGCCGCGACGGGAATACATGAGCGGTCTTCCCCACTTCCGCGATGTGGAGTTCAGGGGCGAGTTTCCCCTGGCCACGTTGCAGTTCGTCGACGAGACCTTCCCCGGCGAGGTCTGTTTGCGGGCGTTTTCGCCCTTGATTCCCCTGGAAGAAGACGATTGCAGCCTGCCGGCTGCCTTCTTCGAGTTCGAGATCGGTGCTCCGGTTGACCGTCGGTTGATCTACACGCTGGTTGGAGTCCTGGCCAACCCGCAACCGGCCGTGAACCTGAACCGGATGGATGAATCAATGGCCGACAAGGGCCTGCACTTGATGCATCTCTCCAGTACCGAGCCCGGTCCGGACTCTCCTGCGTACGGCGACCTTACCCTGGGCACCGATACCAGGCAGGATCCCGACCAGTCGGTCAGCTGGCAGGAATACTGGTTTCGCGGGGCGTGGTTCGACAACCTGGAAGTGTATTGGCAGGACTTGACCCGGCCGGGACCGTTCGCGAACCGCCACTATGAAGGGGCGGCAGCCGGTGCCGGCAACGAAGCATTGCTGGCTGTCCATGTTCCCGTCAATCCCGGCGAAACGCGCCGTGTGCGGTTTGTGATCGCCTGGAACTTCCCCAACTGCGTGAACGACTGGAGCGAGGATGCCCAACGCGAGGCCGCGGCGGCGGGGACGCCCAACCAATGGCGGAACTGGTACGCCACCCGTTGGGCCGATTCACGCGACAGCGCATCGTTTGCGTTGCGGGAGTGGGACCGGTTGCATGAAGGTACGGCTCTGTTCCACAACACTTTGTTTGCATCCGACCTGCCACCGGTTGCCCTGGAGGCCGTGTCGGCCAATCTGTCCACCTTGAAGACACCGGTCGTAAAGCGATTGGAGGATGGGACCCTGTATGGCTGGGAAGGGGCGCATGTCGACGCCGGCTGCTGTGAAGGCAGCTGCACGCATGTTTGGAACTACCAGCAGACCGTGCCGTTCCTGTTTCCGCGGCTGGAGCGTTCAATGCGCGCGGCCGACTACAAGTACAACCTGCTGCCGAATGGCGCCATGCCGTTCCGCCTGCAACTGCCCCTGGGAACCCCCCGGCACTTGACAGGCATGCAACGGCCCTGCTGCGACGGTCAGTTCGGCGGCGTGATGAAGATCTACCGGGACTGGAAGATCTGCGGGGACACGGACTGGCTGCGCGAGCTGTGGCCAGGCGTGCGTCGGTCCATCGAGTACGCATGGCATCAGGAGAATCCCGATCGCTGGGATCCGGACAGGACCGGCGTGCTGCAAGGCCGCCAGCACCACACCCTGGATGTGGAGTTGTTCGGTCCCAACGCCTGGATGACCGGTTTCTACCTGGGTGCCTTGAAGGCGGGGGCCGAGATGGCGGAGGCCCTTGGCGAGCAGCAGTGCGCCCGGGAGTTCCGGACGATCTTCGAGCGGGGCCGGGCCTGGGTCGACGCGAACCTGTTTGACGGCGAGTACTACCATCAGCGCATCGACCTGACGGACCGGTCGGTTCTGGAGCCGTTCGTCGAATCCGTGCACACATCCGACAGCGTCTCCGTGCTCGAGTCCTACTGGACGGAGGAGTACGGGGAAATCAAGTACCAGATCGGCGAGGGGTGCGAAATCGATCAGGTATTGGCCCAGTGGCATGCAAACCTGTACGGCTTGGGGGATTTGCTGGATCCGGAGAAGGTTCAGTCGGCCCTGGCCCACCTGTTCACATACAACTTCAAGCGGAACAGCCGCGAGGACTACAACCCCTGTCGTGTCTACACGCTCAACGACGAAGCCGGCCTGCAGATCGCGACCTGGCCCGAAGGGCGTCACCAGCCGGTGATTCCGTTGCCCTATTCCCAGGAGACCCAGAACGGCTACGAATATGCGGCTGCCCTGCACATGATTGGCACCGGTCTGGTGGCCGAAGGGATTGAAGTCGTAGCCGCGATCAGGGATCGCTATGACGGGGCCAAGCGCAATCCGTGGAACGAGATCGAGTGCGGCAGCAACTACGCGCGGTCCATGGCGGCCTTCGCCTTGCTGAACACGTTTGCCGGGTTCGAGTTTGACATGCGAGTTGGCATGGTGGGTTTCAACCCGGTGCAAGGGTTTGGCTCCGGTTTCCGTTGTCTTTGGGCCCTGGATCCGGCTTGGGGGCAGGTTGTCATGGAGCCGGGCACATTCCGCCTCGAGGTCGTGCAGGGTTCGCTGACGGTGCGGAATGTGAAACTGCCGGGATTGGCGAATGCAGAGGTGCGGGAAATGCGGTTGGGCGACGAGCCGGTGGCCTGGCAGTCGCATGCGAACGGGGAAATCCGATTGGCGAGGGAAATTGACGTGACGGCCAATGCTCCGCTTCAGTGCCTGTGGACCCGCCCGACCTGAAGAGGCGGCTCACGCGCCGGCCGCCCTGCCCCCGCCGCGGCCCGGAACCGGTCCGGCGGCTGATGAAGTCCATGGCGGGGGGGATTTCCTTGGGTTGGTCCATCAACCACCATTGTGGAAACCATCCGCCGACTGTGCGTCCGCCACCGTATCAACGAGATTGAATCAGTGCTCCCCGGGAATGCCCTCGGCTGCCCGGGTGGGCCCTGGAGTAGAATGGGGCCTCGGTACACGCAGGAGTCGGAGATGGATGCGGTTGCAATTCGGGAGCGGACCCAGGCGGCACCCGACGGGCGCACGGAGGCACTGCACCCCGACGCCAACCCCTACATGACGCGGGCGGCGCGGGCGGCGCGGATCGCCTGGCGGCTGGAGCACCTTGAGGAATGGCACTGCGGCCTCGAGACCCTGTTCTACTACGACCCCGAATACGCCTACGATGTCGTCCACGAGTACGAGGACGATTGGACCACCGATCCGGACCATTCCGGCAACGGCATCGAGTTCTGTGAATACGACGAGGACGGCGTCTTGGAGCCCATTGATGATCGGCGGACCATGCTCGAGGGGGACATGCTCTTCCTACTCCGGAGGGTGCTCGGCAACCGCGCCGAGTCCCAGGGTCGCCTCTACTACCCCGGCGACGTTGCGGAAGATCTGGAACTCTTGACCCGGGGCGGCAACCGTGGCAGCTACGTGAAGCCGGACCTGATGGTGTTCCCGCCGGCCTATGTACTGCCGGCAGATGCCCACCGGAACCGCAGCGACTGTGCCCTGCGCGTGCACGAAGGGGTTCCACCCCCCGAACTGGTGGTGGAGATCCTGTCGGTTTCCTCCGTGGCGCGGGACTACGGGGTCAAGCGGCAGCTGTATGCGGCCCTCGGTGTGCGCGAGTACTGGATATGCGACGTGGGCGGCATCCGCCATCCAGACTCACCCGTGTCCCTGCAGGTGTACCGGTTGACAGGCGACCAGATCTTTGCGGAAGTTGCGCCGGCATGGATGGACGCGTCCCAAGACGACGCGCCGACGTTTTGGAGTGAGGTGTGCAACAGGCACGTTCACGTGGTGCCAGACGACTACGCGCCGCGCTTCCAGTGGTACGACGAGGACCAGGGCCGTTGGCGGGACAACGAAACCGACGCCCAGGACGAAAAGGACCGGCTCCAGCAGGTGAGCGAGGCACGCGGCGAAGCACGCGGCGAGGCACGCGGCATGGTCATTGGCCGGGAACAGGGTTTGGTGGAAGGCAGGGCGGCGGTGGCCGTTGCTGCCCTGCACAGTCTCTTGTCCGACTGCCTGCACGCGAATCATCGGGAACGGATCGCAGAATACTGGCGGAGGGAAGGTTCACCGGAGGATGTGATGGACCGCATCCTGGCAGTGCGACAAACACCGGACGAATGGCGTGCCCTGCTGCTCGACGCCTCCGACAACGACGGGAGTCCCCGGCGAAATCCCTGAGGGGGATGGACACACTGCCGATCGCACCTCCATTCCCGGTGGATGAAGGGGGCGGAGCAACTGAGGACAGTTGCCGAGAGTGGTCTGCACCACCGTCTCGCAGCCTCGAGGACGCAGGCAAATGCATTGATCCGGCTGTTCTTCGATGACGGGAAACCGGGTCCCGTCACGCGCCGTGCCGTTGACGATGCGTGGCAGGATGGCGCTGTCGCGGTGTCGGCGATTACGTTTTGGGAAATCGCCATGCTGCACGCGAAGGGGAAAATGGAACTCGCAATCGACTTCGGAACCTGGCGTGCAAGCCTGCTCCAGCGCGGCCTTAAGGAGATTCCGGTGGACGGTGAAATCGGTATCCGGGCCG
>VXMJ01000019.1 GCA_009841145.1 Caldilineaceae bacterium SB0661_bin_34
GGCGCGGACGAATGGACGCGGGACTGAGGGATTGGTTCAGACGGTTGGGGCGAAGAATTCGGCGATGTCCGGGGCTACGTCCGGCACATCGACGGGCACGCCTCCGTGTCTCAGGGAATCGGTTGCACAGCAGCCGGCAGCCACGCTGTGGCGGGCTTCCACGGGCGATGTCCGCGGGACCGTCTCGCCGCGGACGAAGCCCAGGAATTCGGCAACGATGCGCGGGTCGGCCCCACCGTGTCCGCCGGACAGCGGTTGCAGGGGAATCTCGATGTCGCCGGCGGCATCGTATCCGTTCCGTCTCCGGTTCCAAACCTTGATTACGGTACCCCCTTCGCCGTTGCCGAAGTTCTCAATACGGCCTTCGGTTCCGATCACCGTGTAGTTCCGCCAATAGTCGGGCGTGAAGTGGCACTGCTGGTAGCAGGCCAGGACTCCGTTGTCCAACTCCATTTGCATCATGCTGATGTCTTCAATGTCCACGATCGGATGCAGTCCGGTCTGGGCCAGTGGTGGCCAGTTGTCCAGGCTGTGCCGGGGGCGCGGCGCCGGTTCCGACAGCCGGTTGCCGACCCGGCCGTAGACCGCCAGCGCGCCCATGGCATGCACGCGTCGGCTGTAGCCGGAGCAGAGCCAGTGCAGAACGTCGATGTCGTGGGTGGCCTTCTGTAGCAGCATGCCCGTGGACAACCGCCGGTCCGCGTGCCAGTCCTTGAAGTAGAAGTCGCCGCCGTGTCCGACAAAGTGGCGGCACCAGGCTGTCTGCACCTCGCCGATGGCACCATCGGTGATCAGTTTCTTCATCGTGACCACGAAGTCCATGTGCCGCATGTTGTGGCCCAGGTACAGTTTCGTCTGTCCGTGTGCGGCCAGTCGGAGAATTTCGTCGCACTCGGCAATGGTGATGCCCATGGGCTTTTCCAGGTAGACCGCCACGCCCGCCTCCAGCGCGGCTCCGGCATGGCTGCAGTGCAGGTAGTCCGGAGAGCAGACGAACACGGCATCCAGGTCCTGTTCCAACAGGACGGCGGGACTGTCCGTTGTCAGAATGTCCTTTCCGTATACGGCCCGACATTCCTGCAGAACCTCGGCGCGGATGTCGCATACGGCCGCAATGCGCGCCCCGTTGCCCGGTTTGTGGGCGTGGGCCGCCAGGCCGCCTCGGCCACCGGCTCCAATCACGCCGACTCTCAGATCCTCCATGACGCCGATCTCCGTTGGCGTCCGACGCTACGCGCATCAAGGTGCTGTGCGGCGGACATGGGTGTGACGGACGCCGGGCTGTTGACCCGTGGTTTGGGCCGCGATGATTCTGTTGGCGGTATCTGCAGCCCTGTCCGGACAGTTCCCTTATAATGGCAGGTTGCGCTGTCGCATCCAATAGGAGCCCTGGTTGCCGGGGCCATGCCATGAACCTTGAGCTCATTCCCTTCGGTCTGACCTACGACGACGTCCTGCTGATCCCGCGCCGGTCGCGCATTCGCTCCCGGCTGGATGTGGATCTCAGCACCCGTTTGACCCGGAACCGGAACATAGGGTTGCCGGTAGTGGCCGCCAACATGGACACCGTCTGCGAAAGTGACATGGCGCGCGCCATGGCGGAGATGGGAGGAATTGGCATCATCCACCGCTTCATGACCTCCAAGCATCAGGCCGACGAAATCGCCCGGGTCAAGGATACGGGACCTGACCTGCTGGTGGGCGCTGCGATCGGAACCGACCGGGACATGCTGGCGCGCATGGAGGCCTGCGTGCAGGCCGGCACCGATGTGATTGTGCTCGACATCGCGCACGGTCATTCGGAACATGCCATCGCGGGCGTGCAACAGTGCAAGGATCGCTTTCCCGAGGTGGATCTGATTGCCGGCAACGTGGCCACGGCCGAGGGTGCCCTGGACTTGACAGATGCCGGCGCCGATGCCGTTAAGGTGGGGGTCGGACCCGGCGGCGTTTGCATTACCCGTCAGGTCACGGGTGTCGGCGTACCCCAGCTGACCGCCCTGCACAACGTCTTGCAAAGCGGCATCGACGTGCCCATCATCGCCGACGGCGGCATCCGGACTGCCGGTGATATTGCCAAGGCGCTGGCCACCGGGGCCGACACCGTGATGCTGGGCAGCCTGTTGGCCGGCACCAAGGAAAGTCCGGGCGATGTGGAGCAGTCCAGCCACGGTCTGGTCAAGCGCATCCGCGGCATGGCGTCCCGGGAAGCGGTGGAGGACAGGGCGGAACGGTTGCGCGAGCAACTGGATGAGGAGTACTTCGAAATGCGTTCGCCCGAGGGTGTCGAGAGCACCGTGCCTTACAAGGGCCTGGTGGGCAAGATCATCGGCAATCTGATGGGCGGTGTGAAGAGTTCCTTCAGCTACCTCAATGCCGAAAACATCCGGGAATTTCAGGAGAACGCTGCGTTCATTCGGGTATCGCCGGCCGGACTGCGGGAAGGCGAACCGCATATCGACGCTGTCTAGCCCGGCCGGATCGTTAGAACTCGCTGCCACCGAGCAGTGATAGCAGGTGGTTGAGGTCGGCATCGCTGTAGAAACTGAAGGTGAGGCGGCCTCGGCCCGTGGCAGAGCGCTTGATGGCAACCCGGGTGCCAAAGCGTTCCTGGAGCCCACGCTCGAGCCGGCGGACTTCCGCAAGGCTCTCCTTGTCCTGTTGAGGCTCAACGTCCTGGGGTTCCTCGGCGGACGGTGCATCCGGCTGTGTGAGGGCTCGGCATAGGTTTTCCGTCTCGCGCACGGTGAGATCGTCGTCCACCACCTGTTGGAGCGCGCGGATGCACGTTTCTTCATCGGTCACCATCAGCAGAGCCCTGCCGTGGCCGGCGGAAATCGCTCCTGTCTCGAGTGTTTCCCGCACAGGCTGCGGCAGGTTCAGCAGCCGCAGGGTGTTGGTCACGTGTGTGCGGTGGACGCCGATGCGCTCGGCGATGTCGGCATGGGAGAGCCCGTGTTTATCGGCCAGCAGCTTGAACCCGGCGGCCTGTTCCAGGGGCGACAGGTCCTCCCGGTGCAGGTTTTCGATAAGGGCCAGCAATATCCCTTCGTCACGGTCGGCCGTGCGAATCAGTACCGTGGCCGTCGTCAGGCCCGCCTGTTGCAACGCCCGCCACCGACGTTCGCCGGAGATGAGCAGGTAGCAGCCCCAGCGGTCTGGATCCGTGCGTACCACCAGGGGCTGCAGCAGGCCATGGGTGCGGATGGAGTTTGCCAGGACACTCAGTTCCGCGGGGTCGAAGCGGACGCGCGGCTGCTCGGGATTGGGGCGGATTCGGGTTACTGGCACGTCCAGTTGAATGGACACTTCGTCAGGAGCCGCGTCGTCACGGTTGCCTGTGCGGTTGAAGAGGGCATCCAGGCCGCGGCCAAGGCCGGCCCCGGTGCTGCTGAAACGTTGGCTCTCGGTCATGGGTGCACCGGTGCTGGCGGCGGGTTGGCAGTGTTGACACCACGCTCAATGCGCGCCCGAAACTCCGCTGTCCACAGCTGGTAGGCCAGCGTGCCGCTGCTGACCGGATCGTAGAGGACCGCGGGCAGGCCGTGGCTTGGCGCCTCGGCCAGGCGGACGGCACGGGGAATCACGGTTTCGTATGTGTCCTTGGGGAAATGCCGGCGCATCTCCTCCACCACTTCGCGGCTCAGGCGGGTCCGGGCATCAAAAAGTGTAAGCAGGAACCCGGCCAGTGCCAAGTCGGGATTGAGAGATTGACGCACTCTGCGCACGGAGTCGAGAATGGCCGCGACCCCCTCCAAGGCCAAGTACTCGCACTGGACCGGCACAACCAGCAGATCGGCGGCCACCATGCCGCTGATGGCAAGCAGTCCCAGACTGGGGGGATTGTCGATCACGATGTAGTTGTAACGCGCCTGGCAACCAGCCAGTTCCCGTGCCAGTCGCAGTTCCGCGTCGGCATCATGGCGGAGTTCGAACTCCAGGGCGGCCAGATTGGGGTTGGACGGCAACAAGTCCAAGTGAGGGATCATTGTGGGACGGCAGGCCGACGCGGCGTCGGTGCGGCCCGTCAGGACTTGGTAAAGGTCGCCGGCATCATCCTTGGCCGAGGTTCCCAGACTGCTGGTGGCGTTGCCCTGGGGATCGTTGTCCACCAGCAACACGGCGAGATTTTGCCGGGCCAGGAAACTGCCGAGGTTGACGGCTGTGGTGGTCTTGCCGACACCGCCCTTTTGGTTGGTGATGCATACCCGATGCCTGATCATTGTTCGGGTTCCGTTGCGGGATTGGCCTCCAGCCAGGCCAGCACGGTCCGGCGGTCCGGAATGCGGCTTGCGCCCACGCCTTCCACCCCCATGGACGCCGCGGCGTTGGCAAATCGCGCCGAACTCCACAAGGCGCCGGTTTCCGCGTAGCGGATCAGGAAGGCAGTGGCGAAAATGTCTCCGGCCCCGGTCGGATCCACCTCGCGGGCGGGTCGCGGCGGCACGTGGCGGCGGACAATCCGTCCCTGGCGGCGGATGAACAGATCGCTGCCTTGCCGGTGGTTGGACAGGAGGACGACGGGCACGCGGGCCAACAGGGGATCAAGGCGCGACAGGTCGTGGTCCAGATCCTCGCGCGAAAGGATCAGAATGTCGAGATGGGAAAGGCTGTCATCCGCCTCGGGCCAAACACAGGCCTCGACGCGGCCGTCCGGAGCGATATGGCGCAGCCAGCCCTGGGCTCCGCCGGCCTTCAGGGTGCCGGCGGCAAACGAAGCCGGCAGATCGCTGGCAATTTCCTGCATGATCGGACATAGAAACACGGCCTCAGCCCTGCGCTGACGGGGGGACAAATCCCGGCCGCCAATTGGTGCCGCCGGATCAAAGCACAACTGGGTGCGCACCTCGCCGCGGTATTGGTTGACGAAGGTAGTCGTTGTGTGCGATGGCAGCACGGTCCAGTGTGCCAAGTCCGTCAAGTCTGACAGGTCCTCGTCGTGTGCGACCCTGGTCACGACTTCTGCGGCTACCCCCAGAGCGTGGCTGGTATGAGCGGCATAGGTGACGGAACCGCCGTGAATGAAACGGCTTCGATCGGATTCGTCGAGATCGCGGGTGACATTCCCCACGAGCAACAGGCGCGGTGGCGCCTGCCTGTCCGGGGGCATGGCCGGTCGGCTCATCGAAGGCTGTGTCCGGCGGGACCGATGGGTTCCTACTTGAGCAGGACGACAACCCGGCGTTCCGGCCCGGTGCCCTCGCTCTCGGTGTAGACCTCCGGGTGGTCCTTGAGGGCCACATGCACGACCCAGCGCTGGCGCTTGGTCATTGGTTCCATTTCCCAGGGCCGGCCCCGGTGCACGACGTCGTCGGCAGTCTTGAGGGCTCGTTCCTGAAGCGCGGCATCCTGTTTGAGTTGGTAGTTGTCGATGTCCAAGTCCAGCTTCGGACAATCGCGCGCCAGTCGACGCATCATGGATACCAGGGTCCAGTGCATGCTTTGCAACGTGGCGCCGCGGCGGCCGATCAGCCGTCCGAGATGCCGACCTTCGACGAACAGGGTCAACCGGTCGGCGCTCTCGCGGGCATCGGCGGTCCAGGTTCGTTTCACCTGGAAGTTTTCCACCCCCATGTACTCAAGCATGCGGGTGAGGGTTTCGATGGCAATGCGCTCGTTGTCCTCCTGGCCGGCCGGTGTCGGCACGGATTCGTCGTAGTCGTCGGTGCGTACCATTTCGCGAGCGTTGCGCCGGCTCCGGGTTTCCGGGTCCAGGGTCTGTCGGCCGCGATCGTCTCCGGATGCGCGCGGTGCCCGGTGTTCCTGGGGCTGTTGTCGTCCCTTGCCGCGCCGGTTGCGTTTGCGCCGCGGGCGGCGGCCGGATCGGGTGCCGGTATCCGGTTCCGTTGCGATGGGCGCCGCCTGTGGTTCGCGCAGCGGCGGCTCCTCCTCTTCGTCCTCGGTGTCCCAGTCGTTCCATTCCTCGTCCGCCGCGGGTTCGGGCTGGCCAACGACTTCCTGTTGATCCTCGAAGTCCAGTTCTGTGGCCAAGTCGTCCAGGCGGCTAACCCGGACCAACGCTTCGACGCGTCCCAGGAACTTGCGCCGTGGATGCTGCAACACCTCGATGTCTGCTTCTGCGCGGGTTAGGCCCAGTACGTGCAAACCCTCGGCGATGGCGTCGTCAATGGTGCGCCCGCTGAACTCTCCGCTGTCACTCATCGCTGTCTATCCCCTTTTCTTTCTGCGCTTCTTGCGTCGTTTACGTGCCGGGTTCCCGTTGGCACCGGCGGGAGTGGAAGTGGCCTCTTCGGCCACGGGCGGATAGGCCTCCCGGTGGGAGTGGTTGCGGGAGGCGGAGGCCGGTGCCGCGGCTGTGGACGGTCCGGAACCCGTGTTGGTGGCCGGTGCGTCCGTCTTGGCCTGCATCTTCGCCATGACGTATTGCTGGACCAGCTGGATGATGTTGCCGGTGACCCAGTACAGGGAAAGACCGGCCGGCACCTGCAGTGAGAAGAAGCCGAACATGACCGTCATGATTGTACCCATGGATTTCATGGTTCCGGCCTGGGAGCTCGCACTCCCGCCCATGGCCGGATTGGTCATCTTGGTCATCACGAACTGGGTGATCACCAGGAAGGCCGGCAGCGACATGTAGGCTAGCAACTGCACGTAGTCGCCTTGCGAAAAGGCGGTCGTGATCCAGCCCAGGCCGCCCGTGAATGCGGGGAAGCCCAGGTCGGGGATCCAAAAGAAGGATGCATTGTCGAGCTCCGGTCCCAGGACCACCAGAGCCGAATAGAGACCGAACAGGATGGGCATTTGCACGACCAGCAGCAAGATGGGCAGGCAGCCGCTCAGGGGGTTGATGCCTTCCTCCTCATACAGCCGCCGCTGTTCCCGCATCAGGCGGTCGCGGTCCTTGCCGTATTTCTTCTGGAGTTCCTGCAGTTTGGGCTGTACGTCCTTCTGGCTTTGCATGCCCTTGATCTGCACGTAGGTCAAGGGCAGCAGTACCACCCGAATGCCGATCGTGAAGAGGATGATGGCGTAGCCCCACGGATACTCGGACTGGTTGTCCTTGAGCCAGTCCGACAGGCTGATCAGAACCCGCGCCAGGGGCCAGACCACCGCGGTTTGCCAGAATCCGTCCGGCTCCACGACACGCACGTCCACACCCTCGCGGGCGACGCCGCAGCCGGCAACCAGGAACGCGGCCAGCACCAGCAGGGCGATCAGCGGAATGTGTTTTCTGTTCATGGTGTTTCGAACCGTATCGATCAGGGTACCGGATCCGCGCCGCCCTTGTTGAAGGGATGGCACCGCAGGATGCGCCTCAGTCCCATCCAGCCACCGCGCCATAGGCCGTGACGCTGGATTGCTTCAATCATGTAGTGGGAGCAGGTGGGGGAAAACCGGCAGGTGGGTCCCAGCAGCGGGGACACGAAGCGTTGGTACAAACGAACCGAGAAGATGGCAAACCTGGCCATGTGCGTCGGACGTCAGCGGACATCTGCGCCGACACTTGATGCACGGGTGTCGGCGAGTTGCAGGTGCAGGCGCCGCACCAGCTGTAGCGCGGCCTGTTCCAATTCCCAATAGCCGACCCGCGCGGCTTCGGCGCGGCACACCACCACGATGTCGTAGCCCGCGTGCAGCCGGTTCAGGTTGAGACGGAAAATGGCGCGCAGCCGCCGCTTGAGGCGATTGCGCACAACGGCATTGCCCACGCGTTTGCTGACCACGAACCCAAACCGATTGTGGGGCAGGTGATTGGCCAGACAACACAGGACCAGTAGCCGGTTGCGGCGGCTGCGTCCCGCTCTGCGGACGCGGGCAAAGGTACGTTGGTCCCGCAGGCTGTACTTGCGTTTCATGGGGGTGCGCCCTCCCGTGGAGGGGCGCGCACCGGCTAATGAATGGACTTGCGATGGGTCAGTTGAACGGCCAGCCGCTTGCGGCCGCGCAGACGTCGCCGCTTGAGTATGTTGCGCCCTCCCGGCGACATCATGCGTTTGCGGAAGCCGTGTGTGCGCAGGCGCTTGCGTACTTTGGGTTGCCAGGTTCTCTTGGGCATGGCGAAGAGGTCGCGGAGTGGGCGGAAGGACCGTCGACACGGTCACTGTTTCCGAACAGACAAACCGGAAGTATAGGCCCGTGCACGACCTTGGTCAAATTCAAACGGCCCCGGGGCGATGCACTGCGGTCCGGCGCGGTTGCATTCGAAGGCCAATCGATATTCCGCCTCCGGTGCTAGACTGGCTGCCAACGGCCTTGCCCACCGGCTAACGGGGAGGGATCAGGTGGCCCAGCCACCCGATACGGGGCCGGCGGGCGGCTTGGAACCAACAGCCGAACGCAGCACAGTTATGGCTTCGTCGAATTGGTCGACGCGGGACGGCCAGGGACGTTTCGCGGAAGTCGCGGTCTTCGTGCCGGTCCGGCCGCATTGGCATCAAGGCAAGGCGTCCGCGGACGCGGACGAACAGTCCTTGGCGGAGCGCTTGCAACTGTTTCACTACGGTATCCCGGACGATTTGCAGTCGCGTCTGGTGTCTGGCCATGTGGTGCGCGTTCCGTTCGGTCGCAGGACGGTCAATGGGGTGGTCATGCGGCGTTCCTCAACCAGTCCGGTGGCCACGCGCCTCATCCTGGATCTGATTCAGGACAAACCTGTGCTTGGTCAGCATCAACTGGAACTGGCTGGGTGGATGGCTGCCTTTTACGGAGCGCCACTCTCTTCCTGCCTGTCGCTGTTTGTGCCGCCGGGCCTGTTGGGTCGAAACCAGGACCGCAAGCCCATGGGACCTCGCATGGACTGGTACCTCCAGCTGGCCGTCGAGGACGAGGACCTTGTGCCGAGACTGCTTCAAGTCGGGCGGACCACGCGCCCGGTGCGGCTGCTGGACGCATTGGACGGCCTGCGACAGGCAACCGGACGCACCAGGTTTTCCCGGACCGAACTGCAAGAGGTGGCCGGCAAGGGACACGGTCCGGCGCTGAAGGCCCTCGCGGACAAGGGACTGGTTGGCGGGGTCGGCGGGACCGTGCACTTTACGCTGGAGCCGGCCGCCGTCGTGCAGGCCCGACTTGCCCTGCGTGGTTCGGGCCGCTGGCTGCTGCCACTGCAGGCCTTGTCCGGAATGGGCGGCAGTGCATGGAAGTCCGATCTGCCCGGCGAATTCCGCAGCCTTGAAATCTGGCGGCGCTTGCAGGAGTACGGTCTGGTGTTTCTCGACCGCCGGCGCCGACCGCGGGATCCGTTGGCCGGTGCCGCCTATCCGCGGACGCGGGCCGTTCCGCTGACCGGCGAACAGGGAGCTGCGTTGCAGGCGGTACTGGCTGGCGGCAATGGCAGCAATGACGCGTCGCACCGGGCCTGGATGTTGCAGGGCGTGACGGGCAGCGGCAAGACCGAGGTGTATCTCCAAGTGCTCGAGGCTTGCCTGGACCGGGGGCACCAGGCGATTGTCCTGGTGCCCGAGATTGCCCTGACTCCCCAGACCGTGAGTCGGTTTGCCGGACGGTTTCCGGGCCGGGTGTCCGTTATGCATTCGGGGTTGACGCCGGGACAGCGATTCGACGTCTGGACCGATGTGCTGGACGGTAAGGTGGACATCCTGGTGGGCGCGCGCAGCGCCCTGTTTGCCCCGATGCCCCAATTGGGTCTAATCGTGGTGGATGAGGAGCACGACGACTCCTACAAGCAGAGCGCCGAATTGTGGGGTGGTGCCACGGTGTTCTACGACGCCCGAAGGGTGGCCCTGCGGATGAGCGAGTCCCTCCCGGTCCGCCTGCTCATGGGATCCGCCACACCGTCGCTGCAAACGTTGCACCGGGTGGAGCAGGGCACTGTCCGTCTGCTGCGGCTGCCGCACCGCATTCATGCCGCCGGCCGCGGCGTGGTCCGGGCCGAACTTCCGCCCATTGAACTGGTGGACATGCGCCAGGAACTGATGGCGGGCAACCTGTCGGTGTTCTCGCGTCTGTTGCAAGACCAGTTGGCGACGGCCTTGGAACGGCATGAGCAGGCCATCCTGTTCATCAATCGACGAGGCACGCGGACCTTTGTGATGTGTCGAATGTGCGGGCATGTGATGGAGTGCACCGCCTGTACCAATGTTCTGACCTGGCACAGTGACATTGAGCGTCTGCAATGCCACACCTGTGGCCGTGAGTTCCCTAATCCGTCGGTGTGCCCGGCGTGCGGTGACAGGCGCATCCGGTATTTCGGCAGCGGCACCCAGCGCATTGCAGCCGATTTGGACAAGCGGTTCCCGGGCGTGCGCGTCCTGCGGTGGGATGCGGACAGTGCCGGCGGCCAGGGTGGCCACACGCGCATTATGGAAAGCTTCCAGGCCCACGAGGCGGATGTCCTGGTCGGTACGCAAATGATTGCCAAGGGGCTGGACCTGCCCAAGGTCACCGTGGTGGGGGCCGTGGCGGCCGACGTGGGGGTCAATCTGCCGGACTTCCGTGCGGCGGAACGGGCATGCCAGCTGCTCATTCAAGTGGCCGGCCGCGCCGGTCGCAGCGAGCGGGGCGGAAGGGTCGTCATTCAAACGTACAACCCGGATCACTACGCGATTCGGGCGGCTGTACGCCATGACTACGATGCCTTCTGCCGGGCTGAACTGGAATTCCGCCAGCAATTGAGGTACCCGCCCTACAGGCGCCTGGCACGCCTGATTGTCTGGGACCGCAAACAGGAGCAGGCCCGCAGACACGCCGCGACGATGATGACGGCACTCGAGGACGTCCGGATGTCCTTGGATTCAGGGGAAGCGATTGAACTGATCGGCCCCGCACCTCCGTTCCATGCGCAACTGCAGTCCTGGTGGCGGATGCAGATTCTGGTGCTGGCCGAGGATCCGGTCCGGCTAATCGAACGGGTGCCCGTGGGACCGGCCTGGCGGGTGGATGTCGATCCGGTCTCAACGCTGTAACTGCCCCCGCCCGAGGGATGTCGAAACCACGGGTTGCGCCTAGAGGCGGCGGCCTACGGGGCACTGCGCCCGTTTTGGTCAAGCCAAAGTCGGTATCCTAGAATCAGGGGTTTGAATTGCGGCAGCAAGGCCGGATTAGGCCGCCCTAAGCCGTGTCCGCGAACGGAGAGAAAGCCGGCAGATGGAACTCAATGACTTCAGTCTGATTTGGGCCGCGCTGGGTATCGGGGTCCTCGGAATCATCTTTGTGCTGTTGAAGATGCGCCAGGTCCTGGCCTTCAATGCCGGCAATGAGACGATGCGCGAGATCGCCTCCGCAATCCAAGCCGGAGCCGCCGGGTTCCTCAGGGACGAGTATCGCATCCTGGCCATTTTCGTGGCTGTCGTGACCGTCGCCATGGCCCTGCTGATGCAATGGCAGTCCGCGGCCAGTTTCCTGCTGGGTGCAGTCACCTCTGCCGGTGCCGGCTATCTGGGCATGTACGTGGCCGTGCGCGCCAACGTGCGCACCGCCGCCGCCAGCAGTCAGTCGCTCAACGCCGGCCTGCGCGTGGCCTTTGGCAGCGGCTCCATCATGGGCATGTCTGTGGTCAGCTTCAGCATTGTGGGTCTGGCCCTTCTCTACATCCTGTTCGACGGCCAGATTGCCTATGTGGCCAGCTTTGGGTTCGGTGCCAGCAGCATTGCCCTGTTTGCCAGGGTCGGCGGCGGCATCTTCACCAAGGCAGCCGATGTCGGAGCCGATCTGGTCGGCAAGGTGGAACAGGGCATTCCCGAGGACGATCCCCGCAATCCGGCAGTGATTGCCGACAACGTCGGAGACAACGTCGGCGATGTCGCCGGCATGGGCGCCGACCTGTTCGAAAGTTTCAGCGGCTCCATCATTGCTGCTACCACGCTGGGCCTGGTGGCCGTCAACCCCGAAACGGCCGTCCTGCCCTTCATCGTGGCGGGCCTCGGCATCGTCGCCGCGTTCCTGGGTTCGCTGTTGGTACGGACACGGGAGGATGCAGACCAGGAGGCTCTGCTGGCCACGTTGTCTAGGGCCATCTATGCCTCGTCGGGTCTGGTGGCCCTCTTTGCGGCGGGGGCGATCGCCGCCCTGAACAACATCCTGGGTTGGAACATCGCCTGGCGGTATTGGTGGGTAGTGGTCATCGGCCTGGTGGCCGGAAACCTGATCGGCTGGTTTACCGAGTACTACACGAGCTATACCCGCAAACCGACTCAGGGCATTGCCGAGGCGGGCAGCACGACTGCCACCCTGGTCATCGAAGGGCTGGCCGTGGGCATGAACAGTGCCGTGCTGCCCGTGGTGACGGTGGCGGTCGCCATCGTGGCCAGTCTCACCGTGGGCGGTCCGGAGGCGGGCATGTTCTCCGTGGCCCTGGCCGGGGTCGGCATGCTGAGCACGTTGGGCATTACGCTGGCGACCGATGCCTACGGACCCGTGGCCGACAACGCGGGCGGCATCGCGGAGATGAGCGGTCTGCCCGGCGAGGTGCGGGACCGGACCGACGCGCTCGACAGCTTGGGCAACACCACGGCCGCCACCGGCAAGGGCTTTGCCATTGGTTCGGCCGTACTGACCGCACTGGCCCTGATGGCGGCCTACGTCAGTGAAACCGGCATCACCGAGTGGAACCTGCTCTCGCCGGTCCTGCTTCCGGGCCTGCTGGTGGGCGGCATGCTGCCGTTCTTCTTTGCGGCCCGCACCATGACTGCGGTGGGCCGTTCAGCCCAGAGCATTGTCGAGGAAGTCCGCCGCCAGTTCCGGGAGATTCCCGGCATCATGGAGCGGGAGCAAAAGCCCGACTACAAGGCCTGTGTCGCCATCAGCACGCGCAGTTCCCTGCGCGAAATGATTCTGCCGTCCCTGATCGCCATTGCCGCCCCGCTGGTGGTGGGGTTTGTCATGGGACCGGAGGCCTTGGCCGGCCTGCTGATGGGCGCAATTGTGTCCGGGTTCCTGCTGGCCGTGATGATGGCCAACGCGGGCGGTGCCTGGGACAACGCCAAGAAGTGGATTGAGACGGGCGAGTACGGCGGCAAGGGCTCCGATTACCACAAGGCGGCCGTGGTCGGCGACACCGTGGGGGATCCGTTCAAGGACACGAGCGGCCCCTCCCTCAACATCCTGATCAAGCTGATGACGATTGTCAGCCTGGTGTTTGCCGGTGCCATGGGCAGCGGACTGCTCAACCTCGGCTAATGGGTCTGACGCCTCCACGGATTGCAGGCCATCCAAGGTGCTCCCGGCCGGGAGCCGGCTGCGGATGAAAAGTACCCCTGCAACGGATAAGGCCAACGGTCCTGCCTACAGGGTCTCCATGAGTTCCTGAACCGCAGCGTCCACGGTGCCGCCCCAGGTTTGTCCCCGGTTGGCGTGGAGGGCGAAGCGCCCGATGTCCAGGACCGCGCGGGCCCCTGCCAGGGCCTGGACCAGCGCGAGACAGCCGGCGACGCTGTAGACCGCCTGCCAGATGCCGGCCTGCGCCGCGGTTTGCCACAGTTCCACTGTCCACGATTGGAGAGCCTCGGCCAAGGCTTGGCGCTCCGGTTGTGGAGCCCGAGCGAGTGCCGCGGACAGATGCATGGCAAAGTCCCGCGTGCGCACGGCATGCTTCTGGCCCTTGATGCGCGACAGGGCCTTGGTGATGCCCGGAAGCATGTCAATCAACGCACTGTACTGACCGGCAGCCACCAGGTGCGGCATCATGCGCAGTTGGAAGATTGCGAGTGCCTCGCCTTCCAGCAACAAGGGCGCGCGCACGGCCAGACTGCGGGCCCGGGCCCGGACCTCACCGGTGTTGCTCCGGTTCGAGTCGCCAAGCAAACACAGCAGCCGCACCCAATCTTCGCTGAGCAGCCACTCTTCGGGCTCCCGGTGTTTTCGGGGCCAAAGGCGCTGCCAGAAACCGGTACGACGACGTTCCGCCAGGAGCACCCGTGCCTTGTCGGGATGCCCGGCGCGGGCGTACAGCTCGGCCAGGCGGCGTATGGTTAGCCGTTGCAGATGTTCGTCTGCCAGGCCGGAGATCCAGGACCAGGCTTCCCGCACCTGTGTCGTGGCCTGTTCGCTCCTGCCGGCCGCCAGACATCCGTCGACGAGTTCGCAGACTGCGTCGCTGCGGGCAATGTCGTCCGCGGGGATGCCGGCCACCACGCGTGCGGCTGCGTCCGTCTGGCCGATATCCGCGAGGGCTGCGGTGGCGCTGGCAGCTGTCCAGCCGTCGCTGTGCCGCGTTAGATCCACCAGGTGCTGTGCCAGATGCGCCACGTGGGGATGGCTGTGCAGTTCGGATGGCAGGGCCCGCAGTGCTTCCTGGAGCGTGAACACCTGGAAGTCCACATCCGTGTTGGCACCGCTGCGCACCACATGCCTGAGGATGTTGTCGTCGGCGTCCCGGTGCGGCAGCCGCGTTTCGCTTTGGGCTTCCATTACAGCAGCCAGGGTGTCGATGGTTTCGGTCACTGCGCGGATGTCCCCGCCGCGCGCCAGGACAGCTGCAATGTAGCGCCGGGCCCCAAGGTCCACTGCGATTGGACCGCGCACGGCCTCCAGGCACAGTTCCAGCATGCGTGCGTGGCCTGCCGGACGCCCTTCGCCGGTGTCCAACCGGTCGGCCACCTCTTTCAGGAACCGCGCGCCGTCCGATTGATTGTGTTGGACCAAGCCACCCAGTACCAGGTTGCGCGTCAACGGGTGGGCCGGTAGGGCGGCCACCGTTTGGGCCAGCAGCGGACGCAAGTCGGTGTCCTGTAGCAGTCGGCTCCACATGCCGGACGTCTGATCCAACTTCTCTAGGCAGGTGTAGGCCAGGTTGGGCAGATGCAGCGTAGCAGCGGCCACCGCCGACATGATGAGGTTGCGATCCATCCGTTCGCGATCCCCGTCCTCGGTCATCAGCGTAACCGCGAGGTGCTGGTTCAGACGTTCCCGCAGAAACTGAACGGTTTCGGCCCGCAGGTTCGGGACCTGTGCCAGGGCCAGAAACGTTTCGGCCACGGCCAGCGGCTGGCGCGGCGTTACCAACGATGCCAGAACCAGGGCGCTGTCGGCCTGGCCAGTCTCCGCCAGCGTCCGCCAGCACTGTTCCACCAGCCAGGAGTCGGGTTGCCGGATGCTTCGTTCTTCCTTGAGCAGCGCCTCCATCCCGCCCGGGCTGGCCAGGGCATGGGTTAGGGTGCGCACGGCCAGGTCGGTCAGGGCTGCCTGGCTTGCCGTTGGAGCCGGATCTGTGGCGTTCATGGGCAGGTGGGGCTCAAGGGATCCGGAGTCATTCGGGAATGAGCGACAGTCGGATCAACCATCCATGATTTTAACCAAACAGGGAATCAGGATTTGGGTTTGGATGGTTCCGGGGGCATGCCCCAGCCGCCGCCCCCCGGAGTGGCGATGCGCAGCACATCGCCAGGTCGGCAGCGCACCGAGAATTTTCCTGGGAGGCGGACGGTTTGTCCGTTCGCCCGTTGCAGTTCGTTGTGGCCGGTGGCACCGGGATGGCCACCCCCAAGACCCCAGGGAGGGCGCGCGCGTCGTTCGCTGAGCATGGTAGCCGTGCACTCCCGCAGTAGGCGATAGACCCGCACTATGCCGTGTCCGCCTGCAAAGCGGCCGGCTCCTCCGGAACCGCGCCGCACTCCACAGGTTTCAACCTGTACGGGCCAGGTAAGTTCGATGGCCTCCACCGGTGTGTTGCGGGTATTGGTCATGTGAACATGCACGGCGTCCAGTCCGGGGCGGTCCGGACCGCCTCCCATGCCGCCGGCCATGGTCTCGTAATAGCTCCAGGGCGTACCGTCCGTCAGCGTACCGCCCACTGTCAGGTTGTTCATCGTGCCCTGGCTGGCCGCCGGCAGTCGGTCGGGCATGGCCTGTGCAAACGCGCCCAGAACCAGGTCGACAATCCGCTGCGATGTCTCGACGTTGCCGCCCGCCACGGCGGAGGGCGACAGGGCATTGACCACCGTGCCGGGCGGGGCCGTGAAGCGGAACGGGCGAAAACAGCCGGAGTTGACGGCCGTGCCCTCCTCCAACAGGCACAGGACTGCGTAGTAGCTGGCGGACATCGTGATGGCGATGACCGCGTTGAGTGATCCCGCAAAGGTCGGCGCTGTGCCGCTGAAATCCAAGTGCAGGTTGTCGTCCCGGACCTCAAGGGCAACCCTGAGCTTGATCAGTTCGGTCTCCCCGCGTTCGTTGTCGGCGCCGTTCCACTCCAGGAAGTCCTCGAACGTCCACCGTCCGTCGGGCCAACTCCGGATGGCGGCGCGCACGGCCGCCTCGCTGCGGTCCATCAGCAGGCCGGCGCTGCGGCGGACCTCCTCCAGGCCGTGCCTGTTGCACAGGGCGACCAGCCTGCGCGTACCTACCCTGTGGGCAGCTACCTGGGCATTGATGTCGCCCCTCCGCTCCTCTGGCGTTCGCACATTGCGAAGCACCAGGGCCTGCAGGTCGCGGTTCAGGTGGCCCTGGCGGTACAGGCGCACCGGGGGGATGATGATGCCTTCCTGATGGATTTCCGTGGACAGGGGCATCGAGCCGGGTGACATGCCGCCCACGTCGGCGTGGTGGGCGCGGCTGGCAACGAAGAAGTCGGGCCGGTCGGTGGGACCGGTACAGACGGGGGACACCATGGTGATGTCAGGCAGGTGGTTGCCCCCCTTGAACGGGTCGTTGACGATGACCAGGTCTCCGTCCCGCCAGTCGTCGAACAGGGGCAGAACCGTTTGGACGCTGGCCGGCATCGCGCCGAGGTGGGCCGGGATGTGGGCAGCCTGTGCCACCATCTCTCCCTCCGGATCAAACACGGCGCAGGAATAGTCCAGCCGTTCCTTGATGTTGGGGGAAAACCCGGTGCGACGCAGGGTTTCGCCCATTTCCTCCGCCACCCCCGACAGGCGATGGCGCCACACATCGAGGTGCAGGTCGCCGATTAGGTTCATGGCGTCGACAAGGGAGTCATCTGCAGGTTGAGCCAGGAATCCACGAGGGCCTGCCATCCCGGCCCTACCAGCGTGGTGCAGTCCGGCTGCAGGATCAGGGCGGGACCGATGACCCGGTGCTCCGGTGCCAGGGAGGTGCGCGCGTACCAGGGGATCGGCGTGGCGGCTTCCGGGGAAAACCAGGCAAGGGTTGTCCCGGTCGGTTCCGGACTGGACGTCTCCGCGGGAGCGGCAGGAGCTTGGACAGGGGATGGTGGCGGCGGACAGGTGGCCATGACGCGCAGGTTCACGATTTCCACCCCGTTCTGACGGTCGGTAAAGCCAAATCGTTTCTCGTGGGCCAGATGGAAGTTCTCCAGGGTTTGTTCGATTGTGTCCGGTGTGACCGGTGTCGGACATGGAACCTGCAGCTCGTGACTTTGGCCGCGGTAGCGCACATCGGCCGAGACCGCCACTGCAAAGTCGGTTTGCCCGTCCTCCTCCAATAATCGGCGAGCCTCCCCGGTCAGTTCCCGTACGGCCTGAGCCACGACGGTGGGGGCGTGCCTGGCTTCCTGGTCGGTCATCAGCACCGAACGGGAGGCAATGCGGGTGGTTTCCGCCAGCAGCAGGCCTTGGGCACTGAGCACGCCCGGAGTTTCCGGTACCAAAATATGGCGCATGTCCAGGCCCTGTGCCAAGTCGCAGGCGTGCAGGGCTCCGGCACCCCCGAACGGCAACAGCGTGAATTCCGCCGGATTGTGTCCGGTCTCCACGGAGACCACACGCAGTGCCCGTTCCATGGCTGCATTGGCAATGTCCACAATCGCCAAGGCGGTTTCCACTGTGCCGCGTCCGCCCAGCGCGGCACCCAGGCGCGCCACGGCCTTCTCCGCCAGTTCCGGCTTCAGCGATACGCCGTCGGCCCCGCCGAGTGGCCAGTCGGGCAGGAGCCGCCCCAGTACAAGATTCGCGTCGGTAACCGTGGCCTGGTGGCCGCCGCGGCCGTAACAGGCTGGACCGGGTTCGGCACCGGCGCTGCCGGGACCAACGCGCAGCGTTCCGGCACTGTCCACGCGAGCCAGGCTGCCGCCGCCCGCGCCGACCGTGTGGATGTCGATCAGCGGCACGCGGATGGGCAGGCCGCCGATGTCCGATTCGGTCGTGATCGGTGTTCCGCCTTGGCACAGGGCGACATCCGTGCTGGTGCCTCCCATGTCCAGCGTCATGATGTGCGGCGTGGCGGTGGCCATGGCGATGCGGGCCGTGTCCAAGGCGCCGACCACCCCTCCCGCCGGGCCGCTGACCAGCAGGTGCACCGGTAGTCGGCTGGCACCCCGCAGCCCGGTGGTGCCGCCGTTGGACTGCATCACGTCGAAGGAGCGGTGTGGCAGGCCCCGGGCCAGGCGGGACAGGTAGCGGCCCACCCCGGGTTGCAGCCAGGCATTGGTGGCCGTCGTTATCGTGCGTTCGAATTCACGGTACTCCGGCAGCACGTCAACACTGAGCGAGACGGGCGTGTTCGGCAGGCGTTCGGCCAGTCGACGGCCGACGGTCCGTTCATGTTCCGGGTACAGGAATGAAAACAGGAACACAACGCAGACGGCTTCGACGTCCATGGCCTTGATCCGGTCGATGACCCGATCGACATCCTCCAGGTCAAGCGGGGTCTGGACTTCCCCCGCCGCCGTCACCCGTTCCCGAACCTCGAAGCGCAGTTCGTCGGGAATCAGCAGGGCCGGACGGCTCTGGGACAGGGCGTACAGGGAAGGCCGGTTCTGCCGGCCCAGCACCAGCAGGTCCCGGAAGCCGACGGTGGTGATCAGGGCGGTGCGGGCACCCTTGCGCTGCAGCACGGCATTGGTGGCGATCGTGGTGCCGTGTCGAATCCGCGGGGCCTGTTCCGCCTGTCGGCGGGCGGGATGTTGTGCCATCCAGGCGTCCACCCCCGTTCGGACGGTTACGCCGGGATCGGGCACCGATGTGGGATGCTTCAGGACTTCCAGGCCGGTACCCGTTTGGAAGACGAAATCGGTGAACGTGCCGCCTACGTCGACTCCGATCAGCACCGGGGCATCCGTTTCCGGGCCCGTCACCGGCGAAATGTGATGGTCCTGACCCATTTGACCTGCTTGAGGGCGTTTTCTTTTTCATACGGGACAATCAGCCGCACGAAGCCCTGGGGGCGCGTCAACGGTTCCCCGTCGCGTTCCAGGGCGAGCAGCACCGGTTTGTTGCCGGCGGCCGCCTCCACTTCCGCACGCTTCAACAACGCGCCGAACCCGTCGCCGGCCGCCACGCGCACACGCGTCCAGTCCCGGACGCCGCACAGCCGCGCCAGTTCCAGCAGGGCCGGCCCCCGGAACTCGAAGGGCCCGGACCGTCCGTGGCCCGTGCTGGTGATGTGGCACCCCGTTGCGGCAACCACAGGCAATGCCTGCAACTGTTCCGGGGTCAGGGTGATATCGGTCGCGTCGGCACCGGTCAGGGTTATCGAGGCATCTCCCGCCGGAGGGTCGGGATTGGGCTCGTGGCTGTGAATTTCCTCGTCGTGAGCGTGACTGCGATGGTTGTCGGGGGACATGGTTGGGCGGTGCGGATCGGCATTCGGATTTCACACTGGCCGGAGCGGGAGCCGGACGGTTGGATCATACCGGCATTCCCGGCCGGGATGGGACTTGGATCCAGGATGTTTGAGTGCCGGACCGGCATCGCCTATAATGCCTGCGAATCGCCTGATTCAATCAAAAACGCCCTGTTGAGCCGGACGGTTTCGGCTTTGCCCTTGCGCCTGCTTCCTGGGTTGCTCGTTGCAGCCGCAAGACCGAAGAGTTCTGCCGGTTCATCCGGGTTCGTCACACAAGGAGCAATGCTGTGGCAAGTGTTACCTACGAAAACGTCTACAAGACCTGGGGTGAAGTCACCGCGGTCAACGACCTGTCCCTGGAAGCTGCCGACAAGGAGTTCCTGGTGCTCGTCGGTCCTTCCGGTTGTGGCAAGACCACGTCCCTGCGACTGCTGGCCGGCCTTGAAGAGGTGACGGACGGCTCCATCATGATTGCCGACCGCGTCGTCAACGATGTGCAGCCCAAGGATCGCGACATCGCCATGGTGTTCCAGAGCTACGCGCTCTATCCCCACATGAGCGTGTTCGACAACATGGCCTTTGGCCTCAAGCTGCGCAAGACTCCCAAGGCGGAAATCCAGCAGCGGGTTCAGGCGGCTGCGGCCGACCTGGGCATCGAGGAGTTGCTGGACCGCAAACCCAAGCAGTTGTCCGGTGGTCAGCGTCAGCGTGTGGCAGTCGGCCGCGCCATTGTGCGCGATCCGGCAGTGTTCCTGTTCGACGAGCCCCTCTCCAACTTGGATGCCAAGTTGCGCGTGGAAACACGGGCCAACCTGACCCGCCTGCACGCCGATCTGGCCACTACCTTCATCTACGTGACACACGATCAGGTCGAGGCCATGACCATGGCCAGCCGGATCGCCGTCATGCGCTTGGGCGTGCTCCAGCAGTTGGATACTCCCCAGAACCTGTACCAGCACCCGGCTAACGTATTCGTGGCCGGTTTTATCGGCAGTCCGTCCATGAACTTCTTTGATACCACGCTGGTGGAGAAGGATGGCAAGGTCATGGTTAACACGTCGGGTTTTGAGCTGGAAGTGCCGGAACCGAAGGCGACGGACTGGCGCCCGCACACAGGCAAGCAGCTCATTCTGGGCATCCGCCCCGAAGACATCCATGCCCGCGAGTTCATTCCACCGGGAATTCTCGAGTCGGACATGGAGGCCGAGGTGGACGTGGTCGAGCTCATGGGGCACGAGATTTTCCTCTATCTCAAGACGAAGGACGAGAAGTCCTTCATCGCCCGGGTGGATCCCCGGACCCGCCAGGTGCGCGGCGACCAGATCGAGCTTGCGGTCAACATGGCCAACGCACACATCTTCGATCCCGAGACCGAGGTCTCGCTGGCTGGTTAAACAGGCCAACCACAAAAGGACAGGCCGGGCTGTACAGCCCGGCCTTCTTGCTTTAGGGGCTTCAGGCGTTCGGGACCGGGTACTGATTCCCAACGGTCCGGTTCGATGTCGGAATCGCGGTCGGCTGTCGCGGCTGCCGCGGACCTATACTGCCTCGCGGGTTCGTGCTGGGCAGGGAGTGGCAACCGCCGGTTGCTGCACTGTCCATCGGCATGGCGCGTTTTTGTTCAGTCAAGGGATCCCATACGGTGGATGCACGCAATCTCTATGCCGCCCTGGCCCAGCCGGGCGGTCGCATCGTGTTGCTGGTCATGGACGGTCTGGGAGGTCTGCCTTCCCCAGACCATGGCGGGACCGAACTCGAATGTGCCGCGACGCCGAACATGGACCGGCTGGCCGCGGAGGGCATGACGGGCTTGAGCATTCCCGTCAGGGTTGGGGTCGAACCGGGCAGCGGACCAGCGCACCTGGCACTTTTCGGCGTGGACCCGGTGGAGCATGAGATTGGCCGCGGCGTGTTGGAGGCGCTGGGGATCGACTTTCCCCTGAGCCCCCAGGATGTGGCGGCCCGGGGCAACTTCGCCACCGCGGCGCCCGACGGCACGATTCTCGATCGCAGGGCCGGTCGTATCCCGACGTCCGAGTGCGAACGGTGTGTCGCGTTGTTGCAGGAGGCAACGCGGGATTGTTTGCCGGGCATTGAGGTGTTCGTGCGGCCGGTCAAAGATTACCGCTTCGTGTTGGTTCTACGCGGCCAGGGTCTGGGCGGCGAACTGACGGAGACCGATCCGGGCGTTGTCGGAAAGCCGCCGTTGCCAGTCGTCGATGCCAGTGGAGCGGACGCCGGACAATACACTGCGGATCTGTTTAATCGCTGGCTGGCCGTGGCCCGGGACGCATTGCGCGGCGAGCCGGCCGCCAACAGTCTCAATTTGCGGGGCCTGGCCAAGGATCCAGGCGTTCCGTCGCTGGCGGAGTCCTGGGGCTTGGAGGCAGGCGCGGTCGCGGTCTACCCCATGTATCGCGGGGTAGCGCGCCTGGTCGGCATGGAGCCCATCGAATTCGAAGGCGAAGAACCGGCCGACGAAATCAGGGCCGTGGCCGATCACTGGGGCCGTAAGGAATTCTTCTTCGTACATGTCAAGAAGACGGACAGCTATGGCGAGGACGGCAACTTCGACGGCAAGGTAGCCGTGATTGAAGCCGTGGACGCCGCCATTCCGGACCTGATGGCGCTGGAACCCGATGCCGTGGCCGTCACGGGTGATCACAGCACTCCGGCGGTCCTGCGCAGCCACAGCTGGCATCCGGTGCCCGCCCTGCTGTGGGCCCGGAACGTCCGGCCCGATTCGGTGCGGACGTTTGGCGAACAGGGGTGCGCGGCGGGAAGCATGGGCCTGTTCCCGGCCACGGACCTGCTTCCGCAATTGATGGCGCATGCCGGCCGCCTGAAACGATTCGGTGCCTGACAGCGGCAACGGGCACTCCGGGTTCATGCGTGCGACCGGGCCGGAAGGTCCATTGGCGGCCATTGCCCGACGACTGGCGCGCGCCGAGGCATCCGTTTGTCTGACAGGTGCCGGAGTCAGCGCGGAATCGGGCATTCCCACATTCAGGGATGCGGCGACGGGATTGTGGTCCCGCTTTGACCCCGAACAACTGGCCTCGGTCGACGGGTTTCGGAACAACCCGAACCTGGTCTGGCGCTGGTACCGCGAACGGGTTCAGGCAGTGCAGGATGCCCGTCCCAACCCGGGCCATATAGCCTTGGCACGTCTGGCGCGGTCTCTGGAAGGATTCACGACCGTCACGCAAAACGTGGACGATCTTCACGAGCGCGCCGGATCGGCAGATGTTGTTCATCTACACGGACGGCTGACGGCCTATCGCTGCCTCGAGTGCGGAACGCCGGTCCAATTGGACTTGGCGCAGCGGCTGGCGGCCGAACCTCCGGTGTGCGCGGCCTGTGCAGGGTTGATCAGGCCGGGGGTGGTCTGGTTCGGCGAACTGCTGGACGCGAATCTCTGGGAACAGGCCTATGCGGCCTGCCAACAGGCCGATGTCATGCTGGTGGTCGGAACCAGCGGTCTGGTCTGGCCGGCGGCGGAGTTGCCGTTGCTGGCCCGCCGAGCCGGGGCGCACGTCGTGGAAGTCAATCCGGAGGACACCGAGTTGACCGGTTGGGCCGATACGTGTGTACGTGGACGTTCGGGAGAGATCCTCCCTCTGCTGGCCGACCAGGTTGAGCGGATCGTGTCCTGAGACGCAATGTGTCCAAGGCGGTGTCGACCCGGCCCCTATAATGTCGGTGGGTTGGCATGTGTCCCGGTGGGCACCCTGGTCTTCAACACCAGTGGCAGGCAGTGCTGAGCTGGCTGCGGTGGGTTCGACTCCCATGCCAACTCGTGGTTTGACGAACATGCCGCGACACTGGCATCGACGATTACCCGTTTGCTACCTGTGCCAGCCGGGCTGCCAGCGCGTCAGTCGTGTTCCGCCTGCCAACCGCAGGGGATGCCGCGGTTGGCCAAGAGTTGTTTGGCCCAGCGACAGCCAACCATCCGTGGGGTCGGCCAGGGTTTCAATCCAGTGACGTTCCAGGAACGGCGCTGCCACATTGCCCCAGGCCGCGACGACCGGTCCCTTCATCGACAGCGCCGCCTGCACAAACTCTTGGTTGATGGGATCGTTGAAATGGCCTCCCCGACAACGAAGCCATGTCGCGAGTTCCCTTGAGTCCGGTTCGATTCGGCTGAACAGGTTGACGATCCGACAGCCACCGTAACCGTGGTGTTGCGAGAAACCAACGACGCGGCGGATGGTTTGATCGTGTCTCACGGCATTGGCTCGGGAAGGATTCAGCATCAACCAGGTGAGTGCAGGCCGACACACATCCCAAACCCGCGTCAGGCGGTACCGGCGCGATCGATTGGCATTGAAGGTTGCAGTGCCGTGAACGAATTTCATGTGCTCCCTTGCCTGCTGCCAGAGATGCCGACCCGGAACCTCGCCTACAATGGGCCAATGCCGATAGACCGGGGCCCGGGCCGTCGGCCCCGCCGTGCTTCTGCCACCAAGCGGTCACCACTTCTGTAGGGATGGACTACCGGTGTCGGTCCGGCAGACTCCTCGCAGCTCGTCAAGTTTATGGAACTTCCGAACCATGCCCCGGCTGTTGGCGCCTGAATTCACGGTGGTTGCCGAATCGCCCGATCACCGCCGCCATTTCACCGGCTCTCCCTGTCTCATCGCGGACGGTTCGGAACGCCTGCTGTGCAGTTGGGAGTGGTTCCAGCCATCTCCGTTCACCGAGACCATCCCCAATCAATTGCACATTGCGGCGAGCGAGGACGACGGCCGAACGTGGCGTGTGCTGTCCCGGCAGGACATGACCTGGCCCTCCCTGTTCAAGGTGGAGGACGCCGTCTACTTGCTGGGCAGCCGCCGAATGACCCGGGAAATCGTCATCCAGCGGTCACTTGATGGCGGAGCTTCCTGGACACCGGAATCCGTCTTGTTCGAAGGCCGCTACCACGGTGCTCCGACCAACATCCTGTTTCACAACGGACACATATACCGGGCCTACGAAACCTGTCCTCTGGATCAACCCGGCGGCCGGGGCCGCAGCGATTGGCATTCGCTGGTGGTGGCTGGGAACCCCAGCGGGGATCTCCTGTCGCCCGACAGTTGGCGCATGTCCAATCATCTGCCGTTTCCCGGCGTACCCGATGTCCTGCACGGGCGGCGCCGGGAACCCGACTACCCCAGGCGGGTCATGGAAGACTGCTGGATTGAGGGCAACATCGTGTGCGTCGACGGCGAACTCCGCAACATCCTGCGAACCTGCATTGATGGCTACTCGACCGGCAGCATCGCCGCCGTTAATCGGGTGCACGACACGGACACTGGTCTTGTCTGCGAGTTCATGCAGTACTCGGCCATGCCAGGTGCCCAGTGCAAGTTGCAGATTGTGCACGACCTACCCAGCAACCTGTTCTGGACCGCAGCCAACCTGCAAACTCGTTCGTGGCACGACTGGAATACGTTCCAGGTGTGTACACAGGCCGGCCCGCCTGGCAACGAGCGTCGCATTCTGGTGTTGCTGTACAGCCTGGACGCCGTTAACTGGCTGCAGGCCGGGGTGGTGGCCATGAGTCGCAGACCGCTGGAGGCGTTCAGCTATGCCTCCATCCTTCCGCACGGGTTGGATCTGCTGATTCTGTCGCGCACATCCCTGGGCGGCATCAATCAGCACGACACCAATCTGGTGACTCTGCACCGGGTGCCGCGTTTTCGAGAGCTGGCGCTGGACCTCACCTTGGACCTTACCTAAACTCCAATTGCCACAAGGAACGAAGACATGCCCAGACTCAACGGTGGACAAGCCCTTGTTCAGTCCCTGGCGGCTCTGGGGGCCGACATGGTCTTCGGCGTGCCCGGCTGGGGCCAGTACGAAGCCGTGGATGCCCTTTGGCAGCACCCCACGGTCCGGTACGTATCGGTGCGGAATGAATTGGACTCCACCTTCCTGGCGGATGCCTACGCCCAGGTATCAAACAAGCCGGCTGTGGCCCTGGTGGTTCCGGGACCCGGCCTGCTGTATGCCGGCGCCGGCCTGGCCTCGGCCTTTGCCAATTCATCGCCGGTTCTGGTGGTGACCAGCGCCAACACCAATCCTGTGTTGAACCACCGGCAACTGGAGTTGACCACGTTGCGCACCATGACCAAGTGGACGGGCATGGCCCAGGCTGTGGCCGACATTCCCGACTTGGTCGCGGAAGCTTGGTGCCAATTGTCGACCGGACGGCCGCGCCCGGTCGGGCTTGTGGTGCCCCACGAAGTCCTGGCTGCCAGCGACGAGGTGGCGTTGCCGGCCTCCCTGCCGGAAGCGGCCCGGCCCGTCGCCAACGGGGTTGACACTGCTGCTGCACGCATTGTGGAGGCCCGCCGCCCCCTGCTTTGGGGCGGTTCCGGAGTCCGCTGGTCGGGTGCCGAGGACACTCTGCGGGCCTTTGCCCAACGGCTGTGCATTCCGGTCACCACCACCCGTCGCGGCAAGGGCTTGGTGGACGAGGCGGGTCCGCTGGGTCTGGGGTACCCGGAGATGCGCTATGGTCCCGTGAAGGAGTGGATCAACCAGCGGGATCTGGTGATTGCAGTCGGGGTTGGCCAGGACCTGAGCCATCTTTCGGTTCCGGTCGTGCAGATCGACATCGATGCTCTGCAGCCGGAACGATCCGCTGCCAACACCCTTTTTCTGCACGGGGATGCCAAGGCTACCCTGGAAGCCCTGGATGCGCGAACATCCGGATTCGCGGACCGCTCCAATGCCGCGACAGCACGCGATCTCGAGACGATCAGCCATCTGAAGACGGAACGATTCGCGCCGGATCGTCAGTTGGAACCGCAGCACTCGCTGATGCAGGCGATCCGCCGCGGGGCGCCCAAGGAGGCGGTCATCATCCAAGGCATGACCCAGATGGGATATTACAGCCGCAACTACCTGTCGGTGCCGGCAGAGGGGCGGTATCTGACTTCCTCAACCCAGATCACACTGGGTGCCGCCTACCTGTACTCCTTGGGTGCCAAGCTGGCCGCGCCGGATCGGCCGGTGGTGGCCGTATCCGGGGACGGAGGCTTTCTATACGGTGCCCATGCCATGGCCACTGCGGTGCAGGAAGGCATTCACTCGGTGGGCCTGGTGTTCAACGACAATGCCTACGGCAACGTCCTGCGCGCCCAGCGGGAGGAGTTTGACGAGAGAGTGATTGGCACCCGCCTGCACAACCCGGACTTCCCGGCCATGGCCCGGACCTTCGGTGCCCGGGGCCTGCGCGCTGAATCACCGGAACAACTGGAGCAGCTGCTGCGGGAGGCGGTTCAAACGGAAGCCCACACGGTGATCGAGGTTCCGGTCGGTGAAATGGAACGGGCCTACTGACCAATCCCAGTTGCCCCATTGTCTTCGGAGTGAATTTCATGCCTGTTGTCCTTGCGAGTCCCGTTTCACCTCCGACTTGGGCACTGCTCCAGCGACAACTGTTGCGGGAGACCAGTGAAGCGTGCCGCGTGTTCCATGCCAAGTACTTCGATCAGCGGGGGTTCCTCGAGTGCGTGCCCCGTTGGGGTGGGGACGACGGACCGGACGATGCCGCCGAGAACCTGCTCAATTGGACGATGCTCTATGCCTTGGGTGCCCCGGACTGGCTTCTGGGGCTGTATCGCCACGGCTGGGAAGGGCATTTGCGGCAGTACACGGAAGCGAAGACTTCCGAAGTTCCGTTTGCGCGCGACGGAATGTACTACAAGGAATTTCCGGTCATGTTTGACTGGTTCCACAACGGGGAGGGATACAGCGCGTTCTTTCTGGAAGGCCTTTGTGATCCGGACAACCGGGAATTCCGGCGGCGGACCCGCAGGTTCGCCGGTTTCTACCTGGGGGATGAGCCGGGCGCGGACAACTTCGATCCCGACCTGTGCCTGGTGCGCAGCATGTTCAACGGCAGCCGGGGACCCTTGCTGCGCAAGGCCACGGCATTGGACTGGACCGGAGATCCCATTGAGATAGAAGGCAGGTTTCGGCCCGGCCACGGTGAAGCCAGCTACGCTCAGATGCTGGAGCATTTTGAGGAGTACAACGACATTGACGGGGACAGTCCCCTCAATTTCGGAATCACGACGCTGATGCTGAACGCGTTCATGCTGGCCGGGGAACCGCGCTATCGTGATTGGATCACCGCCTACATGGACAAGTGGGTCGAGCGTACGGATGCCAACGACGGCATCATCCCCACGATTGTGGGTGCCGACGGCATGGTGGGATCCCCCTGTGGGGGCCGCTGGTACGGAGGCGTCTACGGCTGGGGTTTCACGGTGTCGGTTCCAGGAAGCGACAGCAAGGCCCACCGACCGTTTTTCAGTCACCGTGCCCCGTACGGTTTCGGCAACGCCCTGTTGCTGACCGGCGACCGGCGCTACGTTGAAACCTGGCGCGGCGTCATTCAGGCGGTCAACGCCAACAGGCGGCAGGGTCCGGACGGAGTCGAGTATCCGCGGATGTTCGGCGACGACGGCTGGTACGAGTACCGTGCCGACCCGTTTCAGGACGGGGCGGAGGAAATTCTGTACTGGTCCCACGACCCAATCGGATTGCCCGCTGCAACACGATCCGCGTGGAATCGGTTCCTGGTCGGGGACAATCCGGGCTGGCCCGAGGAGGCATTGCGGCGGGATCTGGAAGAGGTCCGCAACCGCATGGAGGGTATGCGGGCGGATCCATCAACTCCGGACACGCGCCTGTCCGACGACATGAATCATCTCAATCCGGCCTGCACCGAGGTTTTGACTCGCACCATGCTGGGTGGTCTGCCCACCGGACGCGTGGGGTATCCGCTGCACTGCCAGTTGCGCTACTTCGATCCGGAGGCGCGTCGAGCTGGCCTGCCGTCCGATGTGGGTTCGCTGGTGCATGCGATGGATGCCGAAGGGATCGAAGTGGAACTTGTGAACCTGAATGTTCGGAAACCCCGTACCGTCCTGGTGCAGTTGGGCGCCTATGGCGAACATACCGTTTCGGACCTGCGGCTTGTGAATGGCCGGCCGGTTGATCGGGACACGCTGGGCGAACGAGACTCGGTGTTCGAGGTGGTGCTGGAACCGGGATGTGGCGGGCGGCTGGCCCTAGGCATGTCCCGGTATTGTCGGTGGCCCACCTTAGCGTTACCCTGGCAGCGGCATGGATCGCGCGACCGCGCAGCGGCGCAAACCTGATGCGCCGGGATTGGCACGAGTGCGACACGTTGGGCCGGCAAGTCTTCACCGGATGTCATTGACCGGACAGTGCAACAATGTCTCGACCACATCCAGGGAACCATTCACCTTGAACACCGCGGGCCGCGGATGGGATTCCGACTTCAGGTCCTTTGAACAGGCTCCTCCGGCCAGGGTGGTGCGCCACATCCAGGACTTCGTCGGCACGCATTCCCCGTCGGAGTACCGGTCGTGGACATCGTCGGTGCCGCACCTGCAGCGCGAAGTGGGCGAGGTGGTGCGCTACGACGGCGTAGCTGGCAGCTACACGGCCGTGCTGGAATACCGGTTGCCGCTGGAGGCACGTCGCATCGATGCAGTCTTCTTGCTGCACGACGGGGTGGTGGTCATCGAGCTCAAGGGCAAGACGGCAGCAACGGCGGCGGATGTCGACCAGGTTCATGCCTATGCCCGGGACTTGGCCAACTATCACCGGGACTGTCACCAGCGTCGGGTGGTTCCCATTCTGGTGCCGACGGAGATGCGGGGGCCCATCCAACGTGCCGGGCATGTTCAAGTCTGTCCACCGCACAGGTTGGACGAACTGCTGGCCGAAGTGGACTCGAAATCCCGGCCGGATCGCATGGATCCCGACCGATTCCTGTCCGCGGACGCCTATCGTCCCCTGCCAAGCCTGATCCAAGCAGCCAGGACCCTGTTTCACAGTCGTCGGGTGCCAAGGTTATGGAGTTCTCTCGCCAACACGGACGCAGCCGTAGACGGCATCCACGACATTGTCCGGGAAGCGGCGGCCACGCGGACGCGCAGACTGGTTCTGGTCACGGGTGTGCCCGGAGCTGGCAAGACGCTGGTGGGCCTACGGATGGCCCATTCCGAGGAACCGGATCGGCTGGCCAGCCGGAACTCTCCATCTTCTGCCATCTACCTGTCCGGCAATCGTTCGCTGGTGCAGGTTCTGCAATACCAGTTCCGGAGTGCGGGAGGTGGGGGACGCGCATTCGTCCGCGGTGTCAAGGACTACATACAAACGTACGGTCGCGCCAGCGGCAACGTTCCCGATCATCACGTGATCGTGTTCGACGAGGCGCAGCGTGCGTTCGACGCGCCCAAGGTGGCCGACGCCCATAAATTGCCCCTGGCACAGGCAAAGTCAGAGCCGCAGGAGTTTGTCGCCATCGCAGAGCGGCTGCCGGACTGGTGTGTGGTAGTTGGCCTGATTGGGTCGGGCCAGGAAATCCATGTCGGAGAGGAAGCGGGCATTGGACAGTGGGCAGATGCGGTGCGCGGGTCTGCCGACGCCGACTCATGGACGGTGCATGGCCCTCCCAGCGTCCAGTCGGAGTTTCCCGGACTGACGTTCCGGTCAGATCAATCTCTTTCGCTGGATACCGCTTTGCGGGCACACCTGGCCACTGATCTTGATCTTTTCGTGGATGGTTTGGTCAGTCCCGAAGAACCAAAGGACGAGACGCGGTTGTCACAGCTGGCCGGGAGTCTGGAGCGGAATGGGCACCATTTGCGGCTGTGCCGCGATCTGTGCGTGGGCAAAGCTTATCTGCGGGACCGGTATGCCGACCAGCCCGACAAACGGTTCGGCCTGCTTGCCTCAAGCCGCGATAAAGCGCTGGACCGATCGGTACCAGCGCATCAACGATTTGACACCGATTATCGGTGGCGTTCCCAAGCCAAGTTGTTGGGACCTTGGTACGTCGAGTCCGAGGAGCATCCCGATTCCTGTCGGCATTTGCATCGCAGTATCACGGAATTCGAGGCTCAGGGCTTGGAACTGGATGGTGTCCTTCTGGGTTGGGGGACAGACTTTGTCAGATCGGGTGGGGTCTGGGACATGTCGCGCATGACACGCTACCGGAAGTCAGGGCAGGCCCAGGTTCGGGACCCCGGCCAACTTCGTGCCAATGCCTATCGGGTGTTGTTGACGCGCGCCCGCGACGTGACGGAGGTGTACGTGCCGGATCTGCCGGAGTCCGAAGGTACCGCGGTGTTCCTGCAGAGGGTGGGTTTTCAACCTCTGTGACCATGGCTGGGAACGGAACTCAGACTGGAGAGTGATGACGGCATTGGCTGGAGTGCTTGGTACGGGAGATGGCCCGGCTATAGCCTTGTGCCCGATCCTCTTGGCTGTTTTGTGCACACCGGGATCCTGTCCGCATTGCGTGCGCCTGGAACGATTAACATGAGCTGCTTGTGAGTATAAAATCGGACACTTGAACCGGTGACTTGGTTGTTGAAACATCCGGTGTCCGACAAGGACCCTTTCTCGGAAACGGTGGTGGTTGGAGCAAGGCTTCCGATGGCAGGCGGGAATCCAACCGGGCATGGCTGACAGGGTTGGACAATCCGCTCGGAATGGGTTGTCCAAAGTTGTTTGGGCACGAGTACAGGGCTGATGGCAGTCAACAGAGACAAGCCGGACCGATGGAAAGCGGACATCGCTCAGTCGGTGGACATGTACAACGACTGGTTCTTGCGTTTTGCTCCGAACGCTTATCGTGCATCGCGTGCCGAAACCACGCGCGACGTTGATGCGACCTTGGCTGCAACAGACAACCTGACGGACATCGGTGTGGCATTGCTGCGGGCCAACCCGGGTATGCTGCCCGCCTTGCGAATGGCGACCTGTCCGCCCCTCGCTGCAGACCGGCTCACTGGACTGGCCGGGGTCTCGCGAAATCTGGTCAAGGTCATGGAGAGGGATTCGAAACTGCCCCTTCGAATGTCGCAACAGGAAGCGGACATCGCCCTTGGCAGGATCGGCGATGTGATTCGGGGAATGCTTGACCCGGATATTTTCGTTTGGCTCGAACGTGAAGGCGTGCCCACTGAACGCGAGCGATACCGGGCGGCAACGATTGTGGCGGACCGTTTGTGCGGATCCGTGGCCAATCCCATCATCCGCAATGCCCAGGAGAAGCGACAACTGGCGGCTATCGCAAGGTGGCTGGAGGGTCGGGGCTTCACACCTGTGGCCACAGGTGAACGGAGACATCACGACAACATGGAGCCCGGGACGTTCACCTTCCGGCTGAACGTGCCTTCGGAGCGGGAAGGCACCGGGCGATACGTCAATATTCCCATTGATGCGGTTCATCCAGCCCAAGACGGGGAGGGCTGGGGCCTTGCCGTTGCTGGTCGAAGCCAAGTCGGCAGGTGACTTCGCCAACGTGAACAAGCGCCGGAAGGAGGAAGCCGTGAAGATGAGCCAACTCCGTCTGACCTATGGGGACGACGTGCGATATGTCCTATTCCTGTGCGGGTACTTCGACAGCGGTTACTTGGGATATGAAGCAGCGGAAGGCATCGACTGGGTTTGGGAGCACCGCATCGCGGACTTCGAGGAGTTTGGTTTGTAATGAACAAATCTGTGTCAGGACAGGAAGTTCGCCGGCTGGCGGTCCAGGCTGAACTGGATGCGGCCAAGAATCAGGTCGAGCGCAACCGGATGGGGCAATTCGCCACGCCGACTGAACTCGCCGTGGAGATGCTTCGGTACGCCAAAACGGAACTGGACCCAACCTCTGCCGTCCGGTTCATCGACCCGGCCATCGGGACCGGGTCCTTCTACTCCGCCCTGTTGCGGGTATTCCCCGGAGAACGGGTGACGGATGCCGTGGGTTACGAAATCGATCCTCACTACGGGCAACCGGCGGCCCGTCTGTGGAAGGAAACGGCACTGGATCTGCGTCTGGAGGACTTTACATTGGCTCCGGTCCCTGCGGAGGGGGAGAAGTTCAATCTGTTGATTTGCAATCCTCCCTACGTCAGGCATCACCATATTGCCAGCCCACTAAAGCGACAGTTGAAGGCTTTGGCATGGCAAGGCGGTGGCATCGAAGTGAATGGGCTGTCCGGACTGTACTGCTACTTCCTGGGCCTGGCTCACCCATGGATGGCGGATGGTGGGTTGGCCGGTTGGCTGATACCGAGCGAGTTCATGGATGTCAACTATGGCGCGTCGGTGAAGCGCTATCTACTCGATCAGGTGACGTTGCTGCACATTCATCGCTTCGACCCGAATGAAGTGCAGTTCAGGGATGCCCTGGTGTCTTCGGCAGTGGTCTGGTTCAGCAAGCAGGCTCCGCCTCCCGGACACCGCGTGCGCATGACCTTCGGCGGTTCCCAGCTGAAACCTGCACTGGAACGATGGGTACCCGCCGACACTCTTCGGGACGATCCGAAGTGGACCCGGTACCCACAGAAGGAGAGCCGTGCAAGGTTGCGTCTCCCGGTACTCGCGGATTTCTTTACCATCAAACGCGGGCTGGTAACCGGAAGCAACTCCTACTTCATCCTCCCGGCCGAAGAAATCGAGTGCCGAAGTTTGCCGACCGAGGTGTTTCAACCTATTTTGCCGAGTCCTCGGTACTTGCCAGCAGACGAAATTCTGGCAGACGCATCCGGCAATCCCAGGTTGGAGCGCAGGTTGTTTCTCCTGAGCTGCCGCCTGAAGGAAGAGGTTGTCAAAGAGAGGTACCCGAAGTTGTGGGACTATCTGTTGGAGGGCAGGGAGAAAGGCATACCCGACGGCTATACCTGCCGCAACCGATCGCCCTGGTATGCCCAGGAACACCGTCCTGCCACGCCGTTTCTGTGCACGTACATCGGCCGCAGCGATAAGAAGGGAGGTCGGCCGTTTCGGTTTTTCCTCAACCACTCGAATGCGACTGCCCCCAATGTTTACCTCATGCTGTACCCGAGAAGGGGACTTGACCAGGCGCTAACCGTATCGCCCCGACTAAAGTTCCGGATCTGGAACCTCCTCAATAGCATTGATCCCGGGCAGATGCTGAGCGAAGGCAGGGTATACGGTGGAGGGATGCATAAATTGGAACCCAAGGAATTGGGCCGGGTTCCAACTCCAGCCCTGGCGGAATTCCTGTTGCCATGGGTAGATGTGGAAGGACAGCAGTTGGAACTGTTTGGCTCCGCATCTCCATGAGAGATTCGCTCGCAACAGTTCCGGTGCCAGTTCCTGGCGACAATGGCAGCGAGCATTACGGAGATCGAGGCACAGGGCCTTGAACTGGGTTGGGAAACGGGCTTCGTCAGGACGAATCGGGCTTGGGACATGTCGCGCCTGACACGGTACCGGAAGGTAGGAGTCAGTGCCCGGATCCCCCCAATCCCGGCCAACTCCTCGCCAATGCCTATCGTGTGTTGCCAACATGCGCCTGCGAAGTGGCGGTGACCGTGGTCCAGCTGTCCGCGCGGCATCTGGCAGGAGAGACTGCCGCTTGGTTGAACGGGCCGCCACCGCCCGCGTTGTCCGCGGCGTTCCAGGCCGCAGCGACTGGTGCTAAACTTCACCAGTTGTAGAACCCTGGCGCGCAGACTCCGGAGGGCGGCCGTTGAGCACGATTTCGCTCGTCCAACCGGACGAGCCGTTGCGGATTCAGAAGATCCTGATTTTTCCCTACCCGGATTTGAAGCGGCTCTGGTTTCGCATGCAGCTGCAGGCGCAGCCCGACCACAAGCCCAACATCGATATCGACGTCGCCGCGGTCGACGGACCGGCCGGCAACAGCTTGGCGTTCGTGGCCTACGACGACACCTACCTGGATGCCACCATCCACCTGAAGGAGCCACAGCCCGGCAGCTTTTATCAGTGCGTGGTTGATCTCTCCTTGGGCCTGCCGCCCGACATGGAACACGTGGAGCAGGTCAAGTTCGAGTTTCCGCTGGAGTTCCGGGACGCCGAAGCCGGAGCCGACGGCTTCGGCTATGATTGCCCCGACCCGAGCCCGGCCTAGTTGCATATTCGCAGGACACGAGATGCCGCCAGTCAAACCTTCCTTGCAGTTGGCCGTTGCCGAAGAGTACCCGATTGTCGACGCGGAATCGCGGCAGCTGCAGGGTTACATCAACCAGTTTCCGGATCGGGATCCGATCGTGATCTACGAGGAGGAGACGGAGAGGGTTCTGAAACCGGAACTGGCCGGCATCGCGCCCCTGCTGGACATGGACTTTCACCCCGATGTGGAGAGCCTGGGGCAGGCGCTGGCCCGACAACGGGCGGAAGTGGCTGATCTGCTCGACAAGGTTGGCTGCCGGATGGCCATCGCCGGCACCCATCCGGACAGCATGCCCCAAACCCGCACCCGGGTCTTCACTTGGTACAGCGAACTGGTCGGGGAAGTCGCCGTCGTGGCCCGTCGTCTGCAGATCTACGCCACCACCTTCCACATCACGATAGGCGATCCCGATCTGACCATCAGCGTGATGAACGGGATGCGCTACCTGTTGCCGCACGTGCTCTGCCTGAGTACGAGTTCCCCGCTTTGGTCCGGTGAACTGACGGGTCTCAAGGGGTATCGTCAAGTCCTGCGCGACTCGCTGCAGCGCACCAATTTCCCACCTCGATTCGCGAGTCGGAATGCCTACCAGGAGTTCCTGGATACGCTCATCCAGTCCAACAGCATCGGCTCGTCGGAAGCCATTCGCTGGGATGTGCGGGCAAATCGGAACTGCGACGGCCTGATCGTCAGCGTCTGTGATGCCATAACCAAGCTGGACGATCTGTTGACTATCGGCGCCCTGCTTCAGGGCATTGCCGCGTTCATGGCGTCGCTGACCCTGAACAACCAGCAGTTCCGGACCTACGACCGAATTCTGCTGATGGAGAACAAGTGGCGGGCCATGCGCTACGGTACCGAGGGCCGGCTCATCGATTTCGGCAAGGAGACCGAAGTCCCGCTGAACCGACTGATGTGGGAGCTTGGAGAACTGGTCCTGCCGTTTGCCGAAACCCTCAACGGTACAAGGTACATCGAGAGGGTGCACGACCTGGTCGAGGGAGGCTCGTCCGCGGACCGGCAGATTGCGGTGTGGCAGTCCAGCGGGGAATCGATGCAGGCCGTAGTCGATCACATTGTCTCTGAATCCACGGATCTGTAGCCATGAAGCGACCGGAGCTGACCCTGGGTGTGGAGGAGGAATACCAGGTTGTGGATCCCGAGTCCCGGGAACTGCAGTCGGTAATCTCCCACTTCACCAGCCGGAACGAAGCCACCATCTACCACCGCACCATCAGTTCCGAACTGCACCAGTCCATGGTGGAGTTGGGTACCGGTGTCTGCCGCACCCCGGACGAGGTGATGCAGGAGCTCAAGTCCCAGCGGGAATACATCCGGGACCTGGCGGCCGAGCGGGGCCTGCGGATTGTGGCCGGCAGTACGCACCCCGTCAGCCGCTGGGAAGAACAGGAGATCTCCCCCTACGACCGGTATCAGTCGCTGACCTCGGAGTACCAGATCGTGGCCCGCCGCATGCTGGTTTGGGGCATGCACGTCCATGTCGGCATCAGCGACAAGGCGTTCCTGATGGACGTGATGAACATCACCCGCTATTACCTGCCGCATGTGCTGGCCCTGACGGCCAGCAGTCCGTTTTGGGGCGGCCTCGATACCGGCATGAAAAGCTACCGGGCCTTCGTGGCCGACGATTTTCCCCGGAGCGGCATGCCGGATGTGTTCAGCAGCTGGCAGGAATACGAAGCCTTGGCCAATACGCTGATCAACACCAACTGCATCGACGATACGTCCAAGATCTGGTGGAATGTGCGGCCTCACCACACCTATCCGACGCTGGAGTACCGGATCATGGACATCTGCCCGCGCATGGAGGACGGCGTGGCCATCGCCGCTCTGTTGCAGGCACTGGTTCTGTGGGTCTGGAAGTTGCGTTCCAAAAACCTGACGTTCCGGCTGTTCAGCAAGGATCTGATCGACGAAAACAAGTGGCGCGCCGCCCGCGAGGGACTGGACTGCAAGCTGATCAATCTGGGCACCCGAGAGGAGATTCCGGCCCGGACCGCCATTCGGGAATTGCTGAGAATGCTGTCCGAAGAGGTGACCGAACTTCAGATCAGCAGACAATTCGAAACCATCCACCGCATCCTCGAGACCGGCTCCAGTGCGGACAAGCAGCGGGCCATCTACAGGGAAACGGATGACATGTCCAAGGTGGTGGACTTCCTCATGGAGGAAACCCTGGTCGGTCTGGACTGACTGCGGCCTTCAGGCAGCCGGCAGCCGGGTCAGTTCATCCGCCGCGAATTGGGGCAACGGCACGGGCCTGCCCCGGTGTCGGGCCACAAGTCCCGCCTCCGGGGATGTGACTCGGCCGACTTGAACCGATGGCCAGCCTAGGTCGCGCCAAGCATCCTTCAACGCGTCGGCGTCGCCGGGTCGGCAGGTGCACAACAGGCTTCCGGACGCGATGCAGCCAAGCGGATCAAGGCCGCAGTCCCGGCAGATGCGCGCCGCGAAGGCCGGTACCGGAACGCGGTCCAAGTCCACTTCCAATCCCGTGTTCGAGGCCGCGGCCAGTTCGCGCATGGCAGTGGCCACGCCGCCTTCCGTGGGGTCGTGCATGGCCGTGGCCAGTCCGCTGCGGGCAGCCGCCAGAGCCGGTTCCCGGATGCTGATTCCCGGCTCGTAAAGGCATTGCGAAGCGTCATTGAGTTCGGCCGATGTCCAACCTTGGGCCAAGAGCGGCCTGTGCATGGTGCGCGCCAGGATGCTGACGGCTTCCACGGGGCACCAGCCTGCCAGGAGCAGAACGTCTCCGGGTTGCGCGCCGGCCGTGGCAACCAGGTGTCTGCGGTCCACCGTGCCGAGCATGGTTCCGCTGATGACTGTGCGGCGAACCGCGTCGGTGACCTCGGTGTGGCCTCCGACAATGGAGATCCCGGCCGCGGTGCATGCCTCCCCCAACTGCTGGAACAAGTGTTCCGTTGCGGGTACGGTGGCCTGGCCGGCCGGCAGAAGGACCACCGGCAGGAACCAGCGGGGTTCGGCCCCGCACACCGCCAGATCGTTCATGCCCACGGTGAGGGCGTACAACCCGATGTCGTCGGTTGTAAACGTGATGGGGTCGCTGGTGGCAACCAACAACTCGGAGCCACCGTCCGGCCATGCCAGGACAGCGGCATCCTCGCCCTGGCCCGGTCCGACGAGCAGAGTTGGATCAGAGGCAGGAAGCAGGCTCAGGACACGGGCGAGCCGCTCCGGCGCCAGCTTGCCGGGCGGCAGGACACGGGAGCTTGCGGCATCCACGGACCAGACCGGAACCGATGCCTTCAGCGGGTCGTGAAGACCAGGTAAATCATCACTCCAAAAAGAAGGATTACACTCAGGATCTGAGCTTCGGTCATGACTTCCCCGGTTCCTGCCTGCCATGACGGAGCGTAGGCGCGGGGAATAGTCTAGGCCGCTGGCCACGGCGTATCCTGACTGAATTCGGACTGTTTCCGGCTTGGCGGCCAACAGGCCGACCGGCAATGTCAGTTCCGCATCGTCTCAAATACGTCCATGTGTTTCTGGAACACCTTGGGGGCCACGGCGTACAGCATGCGCAGGACTTCCTGGCCCATGGCCCGGATTTCCCACTGGGCCGCCTTGTCCACGGCCCGCAGCCACAGGAAGTGCGACCAGGCTGCAAAATTCATCGTGGTCACGATGCGGGTCTCGGTGGCATTGGGCAGCAGGAAGCGCGCGTCCTCCTTGCGAATGCCCAGGCCGCGCAGGGCGAGGTATGTCTCCTGCAGACTCTCCCATGACCGGTCGAGCAGTTCCCGGGCTTCCTGGTTGCGCGCCACGCGCGGGGGCACCACCGCATTCCACCCGCCCTTGGTCAGATCAACATACCGTTGCGATTCCTGGCTGAAACTGGCCAGGCGGTGCCGCACGAGCTGATGGGTGCAGGCCCGCGAGATGCCTTCAAACAGGAAGCAGGCGGATCCGTGGTCCAGCAGTACGGCCGGGTCGTCCAGTACCGGCTGCGTATAACCCAGGAGCACGACCCGCTGCGGGGGTATGTGTACCGGTTGCAGGGTCGTCAGCAGCGTGTCCGTTGGTTCCTGCGCGACAGCCGGAAGATTGTTCGGGGCCTCCGGCTCGCAGTCGAACTCGTCATAGACCTCGGGTACCAGAGCCTTAAGCAGCGGTATCGCTTCCAAGGCGCGGCCTTCGCGGAAGAAGTGGAGCCAGACCCTCGTGTTCCCCGACACAATCCATGTCCGCGGGGCGATGCGACTGATTTCGCAGTGGCGGCTGGCCTCCCGCCACAGGGCCGGCTCGTCTGTGTCCGTCCAGCGCAGTGTGACCACGACATGCTCGATGACATCCTCGTGGCCCTCCCGTACCCGGGCCGAGATGAAGTTGGGGGAGGTACCCATGCGGTGGGTGCTTCGGTAGCAGAGCCGGGCTGCGTACTCGATCAGATTGGCCGCGAACGTGCTTTGGCCCTGCCATATGGAAGCCACGTCGCTGGCACCCGCGCGGTCGGTGCCGTGCAACGCGGGATTGGGTTGGGTATAGGCAAGCAGTTCGACCACGGGGAGCTGTCGAGGTAGGAAATTCCGATTGGCTACAGGAGGAGACTACAGAGGAGACTACAGGATTATGGCCGATTCCGGTGTCGGGAGGGGCACCGCAGGGGCCGGCCAAGGCGGTCGGGATGGCCGACAAAAGAATCACGGAGGGGTTCTCCGGGAGGGGGTGTTGCCAAACCGGACAGCCATGGTGTCAACAACCTATCCGATGCAGTTACTCCGATACCAGGTAGGAAAGCACCGAGTCAAGGTCCACTGCCTCCGGGGGGGGCACTGCCTGATCGTCAAACACATGCCACCACGCCTGCAGCAGGTTTGTGAAGAACTGGGGCAGGTATCTCCTGAGCATGCCGACGTCCAGCAACTCGTTCGGTTCCCGTCTGCGCCCCGTCTTTTCGTTGACAACATCCACGCCAAAGGCGGAGGCCAAGCGCATGAATCCCTCAACACACGGCAGGCGTTCCTTATTGCTCAGGTGGCCGTAGGCACCCATGAGAACCGTCACACTGCCTTCCAGGCGCGTTTGAGTCAACTCGTACGAGGTCTGGGTGAACTTGTGCCACTTGGCGGCCGCGCGGCACGTGTCTGCTACGTGATCCAGCATGTACAGCCACATCTCAACCGCCCTGGATTCCTTGCGGGGCCGTCCTTGGTATCGACTCATGGACTGTTCTCGGCTGGATTTGGTACAGCGCGATCCCAGCTGCCCAAGCGGGTGGCGGGACGGGGCTGCGGTGGTGTTCAGGCAGTGTAGCAGAGGAAGTCCCACAGGCGTTCCGGTGCAGCACTGGTGGTTTGTCATGTCGGGGGTGGTCCAGCGGGGCTGCAGGTGTCGGCCCTGCAGCATCATGTGCGCGGTCATAGTGAGCCGAGACGGCTGCGACTATGTGAGGCCTGTGCCACCGCAGGCCACTGTTTGCAGGCCAAGGCAAAGTCGGATGTCCAGCGCACAGGTTCCTCAACTTGCTGCGCCGGCGCGCCAAGTTTCTTAATGGCGGGCCGAGTCGCGCACAATCAGGTCGGCAGTTCGCATGCCTGCCACCCACAACCAGGAGATGAGACATGGAATACACGACACTCGGGCGAACAGGGGTTCAGGTGTCCCGGCTGTGCTTTGGGACGATGAGTTTCGGCGACATTGCGGATGCCGACATGTCGGGCCGGATGTTCAACCGCTGTCGGGACATTGGCATCAACTTCTTCGACTGCGCCAACACCTATGCTGGCGGCCGCTCCGAGGAGATCCTGGGGGCGCTCATCAAGCCGGTGCGCGACGAGATTGTCCTGACGACCAAGGTCTGCTCGCCCGTGTCCGATCAGCCGAACGACAAGGGGTTGTCCCGTCGCCACATCCTCATGCAGGTGGAGAATTCCCTGCGGCGGCTGGACACGGACCGTATTGACCTCTACTTCGTTCACCACTTCGACCCGTTCACGCCGATTCCCGAAGTGCTGCGCTCGCTGGATCTGCTTGTGCAGCAGGGAAAGATTCGCTATGCCGGGGTGAGCAACTGGGCGGCCTGGCAGATTGCCCTATCCCTGGGGGAGAGCGCCCGGCTGGACCTGACGCGCTTCGAGTGCATCCAGCCGATGTACAGCCTGCTCAAGCGGCAGGCCGAGGTGGAAATCCTGCCACTGGCGCAGGATCAGGATCTGGGGGTGATTCCCTACAGCCCCATGGCCGGCGGCATTCTTTCGGGCAAGTACCGGTGGGACGAGCGGCCTGCCGAATCGCGCCTGGCGGTCAACACGATGTACCAGGCCCGGTACGGCGAGGAACACTACTTCGACACCGCCACCAGGTTTGCGGCCCTGGCCGGGGAGCTGGGCGTATCGGCGCCGGCGCTGGCCGTGGCCTGGGTCGGCCACCATCCCGGTGTGACCGCACCCATCATCGGCGCCCGCAACCTGGAGCAGCTCAATTCGTCCCTGGAGGCGCTGGAGGTCGAGATGACGGACGAGGTATGGCAACAAGCCGCCTCGTTGGTACCTGTGCCTCCCATGGCCACCGATCGGGAGGACGACCGCGACTAAACCCGGACCACAGGTCGGCCAATGGTCGGCCTGTGGCCTACCCTGCCGCGGCCGTGCGGAAGGCCTCTTCATACATGGGGCCTACGACATTCCAACAGTATTGATCCTGTACCAGATCGCGGCCCGCCTGGCCTTGGGCGCGTCTGTCGACGGCGGTTTGGATATCCAGATGCCGGATGGCCCCTTCGAGGGCGGCCGCGTCATTGGGCGGGATTAACTGTCCGGTTTGGCGGGTGACCAGCAGCCGGTTGGCGCCTACGTCTGTTGCCACCAGCGGCAGACGGTGCCACATCGCCTCCAGAAGGGCGGTTGGCATGCCTTCGTGGAGCGATGGGTAGACAAAGGCACCGGCCTGTCTGTATTCCCGGGCCAGGTCGGTCCCGAAGCGCGGACCGGCCAGTTCCACGTTGTCCAAACCGGCCTTCCGGACCGCTTCGACCAAGGGGCCGTCCCCCACGAGACGCACATGGACATCCAGGTCCGGCAGGTGGCGCATGGCGTCCATCAGAATGTGAATCCCCTTGCGGTAGCTGATGGTTCCTACGTAGAGAAGGCGGCTCGGATCGCCGGCATGCGCCGGAGCCGCATCCAGTTCCGGCGCATGCACATCCACGGCGTTGGGCAGGTTCAGGATGCGTTCGGGGGCCAGGTTGCACTGTTGGAACAGGTTCTCGTCAAGCAGTCCACCCATGCTGACGGCATGGTCCGAATTTCGGGCCAGATGGCGGCGCGCCCACAGGCGCGGTCTGAAGAGGGCGAGATCGATTAGGGCTTTGCGAGGCTCGTGGCGCAGGAATCCCCCAAAGTACTGTGGCTGGAATTCCCGCCAGGTGTGGTCGTTCACGATGCACGGAAACCGGCGGCGGCGCAGATAGCGCACAAGCGGCAGGCCGTCGCTGTATCCCACATCCCAAGTCCGGGAACCGGTCCAGCGGTCCACATGCCGGGCGAAGTCGAGTACGTGACGGCCCTTGGGGAGCGTGTGTTCCGCCACGGAAGCCAGGTCCGGGAAGTGGCGGGTTGGATATGGATGAAGCACGTCCAGCTCGTGTCCGGCCCCGGCCAGGTGCCGGATTAGGTGTACGGAATGGAGGCCGGATCCGCCAACTACGTCGGGGAACAGGTGGGGTGTGGCAAACAGGATGCGCATGCCGGACAGTGTATCTACGGATGTCGCTTCAACATCGGATTGGCTGTTGTGTCGCGGGTCATGTGTTCTGGATGGTCAAGCCTCGCCCCTTCCTCTGGCTCCCTTGGTTTGACCAAGGTTCGCCCGTTGGTGCAGCCACCCTCATGGTTCCTGACACGATCCATCGCACCGACCTTTGGCCTGCAAGCAGAAATCCCCGGATCTCGGCATCGGGGAGGGTGCGGAACCACCGCGCGGAGGGAGCAGAATTTCCCGATCCCCGCCGATTGATGCACGATCAATTGGGAACGGCTGAGGGGGCGCAACTACCAAGACGTGACGGCACACTCCCATCGGTGGCATTTGTCGGCCTATTTTGTACCGGCATGGCGCCAAGCATCAGCTAACGGACGGACTCGACCGTGATTCGACTGGAGATTCGGGGCGGTTTGGGTCACCGCGCACGCGCAGTCACTGCCCAATTGCCCTTTCTGGGCCTGACCGCTATCGGTACCTGCGAGGCGACCGCGGTGTATTTCCTGGACGCGGACTTTGACGACGACGCGTTGGAATTGCTCTGTGCACGGCTGCTCAGGGACCCCGTAACCGAAACGGCTGCGTGGATGCGCGATCCCCGGGACCATGCAGGCAGCCCTGCAGCCGTGGAAGTCGCGCGCAAGCGCGGGGTGACGGATGCAGAGGCCCGCGTCCTTGAGAACGCATTGGTTCGCCTGGGACTTCCCCCTGCCCGCGCGGCGCGCGCAACGCGCTACGAATTTGCAGGGACGCCCGGTGAGGCGGACCTGCATCGGATCGCCCGGGACCTGTTGTGCAACGCGACTACGGAGCGGTATGCGGTGGGCTGGTTGCAGCCTGAGTTCGAGGAGGGGGCCGGGCATTCAAGCCGCTGCGAAACCATACCGGTGCGCGATCTCACGGACGTGCTGCTGGCGGCCCTGAGCCGGGATCGGAGTCTGTCTCTGAGCCTCGACGAAATGCAGACCATCCGCCGGGCGTTCCGGGACTTCGGCCGTGATCCCACGGACGTGGAACTGGAGACGCTGGCCCAGACCTGGTCCGAGCACTGTCAGCACAAGACCTTCAAGGCCCGCATCCGTTTCCGCCATGAGGATCTGCAGGGTCGGCCCATCGGCACAGAGACTATTGACGGGATCTTTGATACCTGCATCCGCGCGGTCAACCACGAAGTGGCCAAGGAGTGGCTCGTCTCGGTTTTTGAGGATGATGCGGGGGTGATTCGGTTCACCGACGACCTGGACCTGGCGTTCAAGGTGGAGACGCACAACCATCCCTCCGCTCTGGATCCCTTCGGCGGCGCGCACACCGGCGTTGGTGGTGTCGTGCGGGATGTCCTTGGTGTTTCGGCCCGACCCATCGCCGCCACCGATGTCCTCTGCTTTGGTCCGCCGGACCTACCCGACGCGGAGGTGCCCGCCGGAACCCTCCATCCGCGTCGGATTCGGGAGGGGGTTGTGCGGGGGATCGGCGACTACGGGAACAAACTGGGTTTGCCCACACTGAGTGGCGCCATCGTCTACGACCGCGGCTACGTGAACAATCCTCTGGTCTATTGCGGTTGTATCGGCGTGGCGCCGCACGGCATCCACCCGATGGGCGCGGAGGTCGGCGATCTGGTGGTGGCGCTCGGCGGCCGGACAGGGCTGGACGGCCTGCACGGCGCAACCTTTTCCTCCGCGGATCTTGCCGAGGACACCCGGGAGACACAGGGCAGTGCCGTGCAGATTGGCGATCCCATTCTCGAAAAAGGACTGATGGAACTGCTGGGCAAGGCCCGCGACGAACGGCTTTACACGGCGGTCACGGACTGCGGTGCCGGCGGGTTCTCGTCCGCCATCGGCGAGATGGGCTCAGAGCTCGGGGTGGAAGTTCACCTTGACCGCATCCCTGTCAAGTATCCGGATCTTGCGCCTTGGGAGCTGTGGCTGTCCGAAGCCCAGGAGCGGATGGTGGTGGCTGTGCCGCCCGCGCGGCTGGCGCGGCTGCAGGCGTTGGCGGATCACTGGGAGGTAGAACTGAGTATCCTGGGCAAGTTCACCGGGGACCACGAACTGCATATTCGGCACGAGGGGCGGACGGTCGGAAGGTTGCCGATGGACTTTGTGCATCATGGCTGGCCGCGGCCGGAACTCAACGCGATCCACCGCGAGCCTTCAACGCGCGCCCCGGCCGGGACTCCGTGGACTGATGGCGATCAAGCCCTGAAGACTCTCCTGACACATCCGTCGGTCTCCAGTAAGGAGGCGGTGATTCGCACGTTCGACCACGAAGTGCGGGGCGGCACACTGGTACGGCCCCTGACCGGTCCCTGCCAGGACGGGCCGGCCGACGGTGTGGTCTTCGAGCCGCTGGAGGCGGCGGGTTCCGGCCGGGCCGTCGCGGTGGCCCAGGGGATCAACCCGATGCTTGGCCTGCACGACCCGTACGCCATGGGCGGTGCCGCTGTTGACGAGACCGTTCGCAACCTGGTCTGCGCCGGTGCCGATCCCGACCACATTGCCCTGCTTGACAACTTCTGCTGGGGCAATCCAACGCTTCCCGATCGGCTGGGGGCGCTGGTGCGGGCCGCGCAGGGGTGCCGGGACGCGGCGATCGCGCTGCAGGCTCCCTTCATCTCCGGCAAGGACAGCCTCTACAACGAGTACGCCGGCGAGCCCATTCCGGGTACGCTCCTTATCTCCGGCATTGGCATTGTGCCCGACGTCGACCGTTGCATGACGGCGCATGCCAAGCACTCCGGATCCCTGCTCTTCGTCCTGGGCGACACCCGCGCGGAACTGGGAGGCAGCCTTCTCCACAGCCTGTATGGCTTGTCGGGAGGAACACCGCCCGTGACGAAGGCGGCATTCAGGGACCGGTACCGCGCACTGCACGGGCTGATCCGGTCCGGGAGCGTGCTCTCCGCCCACGATGCCAGCGAAGGCGGTCTGGCGCTGGCGGCGGCCGAAATGGCGCTGGCAGGCCGCATGGGGATGGAATTGGATCTGACCGAAGTCCATGCGGATCCGTGGCACGCGCTGTTCAGCGAGAGCAACGGCCGGATCCTGATCGAGGTCGATCCGGAGGCCGTAGGGGTAGTGACAGAGGCCTGTCGCGACCTGCCGCTGCTGCGCTTGGGTCGGCTGGGTGGAAAGCGGGTGCTGATGCGACACAATGGGACGGTGCATGTCGATGCCGCCGTGGAGGCGCTGACAGCGTATTGGCGGGGTGCGGAGTTGTGACATGGCGCGTCCCCGTGTTCTGATCTTCCATTCGCCGGGCACAAACCGGGACGCCGAGACCTTGCGCGCCCTGGAACAAGCTGGTGCCGAGGCGGAGATTGTCCACGTGTGGGATGTCCGCACAGGCACTGTCTCCCTGGCTGACTGTCGGGCGGTTGTCCTGCCTGGCGGTTTCGGATACGGTGACGCATTGGGTGCCGGTATCTTGCAGGCTCTTGACCTGACGACTTGGCTGCAGGACGCGGTCGGAACCTTTGTGGAACAGGGAGGACGGGTGCTGGGCATTTGCAACGGTTTCCAGACGCTTGTCAAGTCGGGCTTGCTGGATGGCGGATGCGAGCCCGTCAAGCCGGGGAACCGCGCCGTCACCCTGACCCACAATGAGCGCGGGCGTTTCGAATGTCGTTGGGTGCATATGGCACCGGCAGCCGATTGTGCAGCCGACTGGCTGCAGGGACTGTCGATGCCGATTTTCTGTCCCGTGGCGCACGGCGAGGGCCGCTTCCTGACACGGGGTTCGGACACGCTGAACCATCTCGCGGTGCAAGGCCGGATCGCGCTGCGCTACGTGCATGCCGACGGCAGGGCCGCCGCAGGGAGCTATCCGCACAACCCGAATGGATCAGTCGGCGACGTGGCAGGAATTTGCAGCCCGGATGGTCTGGTCGTGGGGTTCATGCCTCATCCGGAGGACCATCTTCTGCGCCGACACAGTCCCGTCCCGGTGCCTGTGGATGCGATGGGACTTCGTCTCTTTGAAGCCTTTGTGGAGGCTCTGTGACACTGAACCGCGACCTCTTTGCGGAGGCCTGGCGCAATCCCTTCGCCGCGTTGCCACCTGTTGGGAAACATCTCTTGCCCGTCCATTCCGGGAAGGTGCGTGAGCTCTTCGCCTTGGGCCCGCGGTTGGTGCTGGTGACTACCGACCGCATCTCCGCCTTTGATCGGGTGCTGGGCGGGATACCTTTCAGGGGACAGGTTCTCAACCAGTTGACGGCCTTTTGGGCGGAAATCCTGGCTGACATTGCGCCCACGGCGGTCATCGCCATACCGGATCCAAACATCATGGTGGCGCAGCGGCTCGAACCCGTGATGGTCGAGGTGGTCGTGCGCGGGTATATTACAGGTGTGACGCAGACATCGCTCTGGACCCGCTATGCCCGGGGAGAGCGCGTCCTCTACGGCCACCGTCTGCCCGACGGTCTGCAAAAGGACGATCCGTTGCCGGAACCGCTGGTTACGCCCACCACCAAGGCGTTGGAAGGCCACGACGAACCCCTTCCGTCCGACGAGGTGGTTGCGCGCGGCCTGCTGGATGGTTCGGCCTGGACGCAGGTGCAGGAACTCGCACTGGACCTCTTTGCGCGCGGGCGGGAAGTCGCGGCCGAGGCGGGACTTGTGCTCGTGGACACGAAGTACGAGTTCGGCGTCGACGGGGAGGGCCGCATCCTGTTGATGGATGAATTCCACACTCCCGACAGCAGCCGGTACTGGCAAGCGGACGATCCGACGCGTGCCAACTGGGACAAGGAGTACGTGCGGAAGTGGTTGACCACGCACGGATTCGCGGGCGAGGGCGGGAGGCCGCCGGAGCTTCCGGAAGAGTTGGCGTACCAGACAGCAAGCCGATACATCGAGGTGCTGGAACGGTTGACGGGACGACCCTTCGAACCAGGTGCCTACCCGGCGGCTGAGCGGGTCGTCGGCTGTCTGGAAACGCTGCGCGCGGACGGCATCAAGGCAACATAAAGGCGGAGGCGACGAACGTGGCGGTGGAACAGCCCCTGGTCGGGGTGATCATGGGCAGTACGTCGGATTGGGAAGGGTGCATGCGGCACGCAGCCGAGACGCTCCATCGCTTGGCCATTCCCTACGAGGCGCGTGTCGTGTCGGCACATCGCACACCGAATCTCATGTGCGAGTATGCGGAAGCCGCGGAAGGTCGAGGCCTGCAGGTCATTGTCGCGGGTGCCGGCGGCGCCGCTCATCTGCCCGGCATGACAGCCGGCCACACGCGGTTGCCGGTGATTGGCGTGCCCGTCCGGAGCAGTGCGCTTCAGGGGCTCGATTCGCTGCTCTCCATTGTGCAAATGCCCCGTGGGGTGCCGGTGGCGACCATGGCCATTGGCGCAGCGGGGGCCATGAATGCCGCGTTGCTGGCGGCGCGCATTCTGGCCCTCCGCGACGAGGCCCTTCGCGAACGGCTCGAAGCCTACACGGCCCGGCAGACGGACGACGTGCTGGCGGCCGAACTACCACCCCTGCCGCATCCAGAGGTTGGGTAGACCGCATGGGGCTGAATGCCGCGCTGCCGCCGGGAGCCTGCATTGGGATCCTGGGCAGCGGTCAACTGGGCCGTATGTTCTGCCATGCGGCGCGGGAGCTGGGGTACCGCACCGCGGTGTTCAGCGAAGAGGCCGGTTCACCGGCGGGCCAGATAGCGGACCGTGAGTACGTTGGGCGGTTTGAATCGCCGGAGGACATGAGCGATTTCGCCGACGGTGTCCAGGTCGTCACCTACGAATTCGAAAACATACCGGTTGCGGCCCTGCGGGTTTGCCTTGACCATGGGGTGCAGGTCCGGCCCGGGCCGGATGCCTTGCACACCATACAGAGTCGCATCCGGGAGAAAACCCATCTGCAGCGGCACGGCGTGCCTGTCAGTCCCTTTGTAGCCCTGCACGCGGACGAGCCACCGTCGGCCGCACCGAATCTGTCCTTTCCCTGCCTGCTGAAGACGGCGCGGTTCGGCTACGACGGGAAGGGCCAGGTACACGTGGCGTCTCCCGACGAGTTGCCGCGTGCCTGGCAGGAACTGGGGGGACAGGATGCGGTGCTCGAGAGTGTGGTCGACTTTGCCCACGAACTCTCTGTTGTCATGGCCCGTTCTCCCTCGGGCGATGAGGCAATCTATCCGGTCGTCCTCAACCACCACCGCAACCTGATTTTGGACATCTCGGTCGCGCCGGCACCGATTCCAGCAGCCACAGCGCGGCGCGCTCAGGACCTGACCCGCGAGATTGCCGGCTCGCTCGATCTGGTTGGGCTCTTCTGCGTGGAGTACTTTCTGCTGGCGACGGGTGAACTGATGGTCAACGAGATCGCACCGCGCACGCACAATTCGGGACACTGGACGATTGAGGGATGCGAGACCAGCCAGTTCGCACAACAGGTGCGTGCTGTCTGTGGCCTGCCGCTGGGGTCCGTGGCAATGCGGGGCGGCAGCGCGATGGCCAATCTGCTCGGCGAGCTGTGGCCGGAACACGGGGATTTGCCCACGGGGCACGCCGCGTGGGGGCTTGATGCATTTCTGCACCTGTATGGCAAAGGGGAAGCCAGACCTGGACGCAAGATGGGGCATGTGACTGCCACAGCCATGTCCGCGCGGGCCGCCGCGCAACGAGTGGACGGGGTCCGTCAAGCCTTGGGCGGATGGCCCGCGGCTCCGGAATTCCTGGCGGCAGTGAGCGGGCCCCACCCAAATTCCGCGGGATCCGCGGAGGAGATGCAATCGTGATCGATGGCTTGCCCATGGATTCGCCCCGCGAAGCCTGCGGGGTTTTCGGCATTGCCGCGGCCGACATGGACGTGGCCAAGGCAACGTTCTATGCCCTCTATGCACTGCAACACAGGGGACAGGAATCGGCCGGGATCGCGGTGTCGGACGGTCGGCGGCTCGCTGTGCGCAAGGGAATGGGTCTGGTCTCGCAAATCTTCGACGAGGAAAACCTGCAAGGGTTGTCCGGCATGATGGCGATTGGCCACAACCGGTACTCGACGAAAGGCTCCTCGAGTCTTCCCAATACGCAGCCGTTCACCCTTGAGACCTTTGCCGGTCCCCTTGCCATCGGTCACAATGGCAACCTGATCAATGCCGGGGAGTTGCGCACCGCACTCCTGGAGGAAGGGGCTGGATTCAACACGGCCACGGACAGCGAGGTCATCCTCATGTCCCTGGCCCGCCGGGCGCGACTGTCGTGGATGGAGAACTTCCGGTTGCTGATGGAGGAGGCCGAAGGCGCCTACACGCTAGTGGTTCTCACGCAGGATGGAATCTTCGGCGTCCGCGACCCATGGGGATTGCGGCCCCTGGCCCTGGGGCGACGGGGCGATTCCTACATGCTGGCCTCCGAGAGTTGCGCGTTCGCCCCGGTTGGAGCCTCCCTAGTTTGTGAGATTGCGCCCGGCCAAGTGGTGCGGATCCGGCCCGGCGGCTATGAGATCGAACAGGTGGTGCCGCCGCAGCGGCAGGCCTTCTGCACCTTTGAGGAAATCTACTTCGCCCGTCCCGACAGCGTCTTCGCGGACCGGCTGGTGCACCAGTCCCGCCAGGCGCTGGGGCGGCAACTGGCGCTGGAGGCTCCGGCGGACGCGGACTGGGTGATGAGCGTGCCCGATTCCGGGACGCCTCACGCCATCGGTTACGCGCGGGAGAGCGGCATTCCCTACACGGAGGGATTGACCAAGTCGCGCTACATCGGCCGTACCTTCATCCAGCCCAGTGACGAACTGCGTCGTACCGGGATTGCCATGAAGTTCAATCCGCTTGGGGACAACCTGACGGGCCAACGCGTGGTTCTGGTCGACGATTCGATCGTACGCGGCAACACGGCAGGGCCGCTAGTGGCCTTGCTTCGGAACGGGGGGGCCGCCGAGGTGCACCTGCGCGTCGCCTGTCCGCCCATTCTGCATCCCTGTTTCATGGGCGTGGACATGGCGAGCCGGGAGGAACTGATCGCAGCCCAGCACGACTTTGAGGGAATTCGGAGACAGGTGGGCGCGGACTCGCTGGCGTACCTCTCCTTGGAGGGCATGCGCACTGCCCTATCCGGCACCGCCGACCACGAGTACTGCGATGCCTGCTTCACCGGCACGTATCCGTTCGAGTCCCTAACCGCCGAATCGATCGAAGGCGAGATTAAGTTGGAACTGGCGTCGGTGTTTGCGTAGGACGCTGTTAACGCGGTTGCTCTGATCACGCCCATACGACTCCCTGTTCCAAGTGTCTGTCCGTGTTAGAGTCCCAATTGGACACTCCCCATTGCAAAAATCTTCGGAACACGGCAGTGTGGCTGGCGGTGACCTGCGTCCCTTCTTCGACTGCTGCGGACGCCAAGGCGGCCAACAACCGAAAGTGATTACGACATGCAGGTTCTCGTAGTCGGTTCCGGTGCCCGCGAGCACGCGTTGGCTTGGTCACTCTCCCGGAGCCGGGATATCACGTCCATCCTGATCGCGCCCGGCAACGGCGGCGTCCGTTATCTACCCTCCGCGCACAGAGTTCCTATTGATACGACCGATGTAACAGGGTTGGTAGCCTGCGCGCGGCAAGAGGCTGTGGACCTGGTGGTGGTCGGCCCGGAATCGGCATTGGCAGCGGGCCTGGTCGACGCACTGGCTGCCGAGGGGGTTCCGGTCTTTGGCCCGAACCGGCTGGCTGCACGCCTTGAGACCTCCAAGGTGTTTGCCAAGGACTTCATGCAGCACCACGGCATCCCAACCGCGGAGTATCAACAACACGTTGACTTCGAACTCGCGCTCTCCTACTGCGAACGGCTCCGCTACAACGTCGCGCTCAAGGCGGACGGGTTGGCTGCCGGCAAAGGGGTAATCCTGCCTCGCACGGGAGCAGAAACCTTCGGTGCCTTGGAACAGCTCCGGGGCTCCGGTCTCTGGCAGGTGAACCAACCGCTGGTGATCGAGGAAAGGTTGGATGGGTGGGAGGCGTCCGTGTTTGCCCTGGCCGACGGCAAAGACTATCGAATCTTCGCCCACGCCCAGGACTACAAGCGAGCCTACGACGGGGACGAGGGTCCCAATACCGGCGGTATGGGTGCCGTATCCCCCTCACCGCTGACCGAGGCCGAGTTGTCCGCTGTCGAGGAAAAGGTGGTGGCGCCCACCTTCGCAGGATTGGCCCGCGACGGTATGTCCTACGTTGGGGTTCTCTTCTTCGGCCTAATGATGACCAGTAGGGGTCCCATGCTGCTGGAGTACAACGCACGGTTCGGTGATCCCGAGACACAAGTGATGCTGCCCCGCCTTCGCGGCGGCATCGCCGAAGCCGTGCGCGCCTGCACCGAGGAACGGCTGTCGGAGGTCGAGTTCGATTGGGATCCGCGTCCCGCGGTCGGTGTTGTCATGGCGTCGGGTGGCTATCCAAACCAGTACGGGATCGGGCATCGGATCACGGGTTTGGATGCCGAGGGGAGTAGCGACACCTTCGTTTTCCTGGCCGGCGCCGAAGAAACACCGGATGAGGATGTGGTTACTGACGGAGGGCGTGTACTGACCGCGGTGGGTTTGGGCGCGGATTTGGCCTCGGCGCGGGTTGCCGCCTATGGTCGCGTGAAGACACTGGGTTTCGAGAAGGCCGAGTACCGGTCCGACATCGGCTTGGAGGCCACACGGCGATGACCGGCGCCCGGTACAGAAAAGCAGGGGTGGACATCGAGGCCGGCGAGGCGGCGGTGGGTCTGTTGCGCACCGGAACGGGGCTTGACACAAATGCCTTCGCCCAAGGCGTGGCCGCGGATGATGCCGACCCGTCGGTACGTACGCTGGCGACCACCGACGGGGTGGGAACCAAGACCCTGCTGGCCACGTCCCTGGGCCGGCTGGATGGTCTGGGCGCGGACTTGGTCAACCACTGTGTCAACGACCTTCTCGCCGCCGGTGGCCGGCCTCGCATGTTCCTGGACTACATCGGCATGCACCGGACAGATCCGGAGACGGTGGCAATGCTGGTCCATGGAATGCGGCGGGCTTGTGTGGAGAGTGGCTGCGAACTGGTGGGTGGCGAGACCGCGGAAATGCCGGATGTCTACCGTCCCGGTACTTTCGAACTCGTGGGCACGCTGATTGGGACCGTCCATGCCGACGATGCTCTGCCCAGACGCGACCGAATGAAGTCCGGGAACCTCCTGGTGGGGCTGACGAGCAGTGGCCCACACACGAACGGTTACACCCTGATCCGGTCGGTCATGGAGGATCGGGATCTGAACCTGTCCGTGGAACCGGGCGGCGCAAGCTGGGCGGACACCTTGCTGGCTCCGCACCGCTCCTATGCCGCGCATGCAGCCGCACTCCGGGCCGAGGGGTTGGCGCCGGCAGGCATCGCCCATATCACGGGCGGCGGTTTCCAGGGCAACGTCGGACGCCTGTTGCCCGACGGTGTGGGTGCCGTGGTTGACACGGCCGCCTGGCATCCCCCGGCTGTTTTCCGTCAACTGGTCGAGTGGAGCGGAATGTTGCGCGACGAGGCGTACCGCGTGTTCAACATGGGCATTGGCCTGGTGCTGGTGCTGCCGCCGGATCAGGCCCGGTCAGCCGTGGACTTGCTGGGCGATGCCTGCATTATGGGACGGCTCGAACCGGGTTCGGGAGTCCGATTGGAATGAGCGTGTGTCCAAGGTCAAGCGGTTAACGGTTCTGATTTCGGGGGACGGCTCCAATCTGGAGGCGCTGATCGAGGCGTGTGGCACCAATCGGCTGCAGGCGGAAGTGGGTCTTGTCATTTCCAGCAAGGCAGCGGCTTTCGGTTTGGAACGCGCCCGTCGGCATGGGATCCCCGTCAAGGTCCTTTCCTGGTCCCAACACCGAGCCTGCGGTGGGTCGCGGTCCGCCTATGACCAACAACTGGCGCGCTGTGTGGCGGCTTCGCATCCCGACCTGATTGTGCTTGCGGGATGGATGCGGATTCTGACTCGTTCCTTTCTGGATCGGTTTCCCGGGAAGGTGGTCAACCTTCATCCGGCACTTCCCGGAGCATTTCCGGGGCTGCACGCCATTGAACGGGCCTATACGGCCTGGCGGGAGGGGACGATCCGGGAAACCGGTGCGATGGTGCACTGGGTGCCGGACGAAGGGGTGGACACCGGTCCTGTCATCCGCGTTGTTCGGGTACCGCTCCACGAAGGGGAAACCCTGGAGGACCTGACGAAACGGATACATGCCGCCGAACACGGACTGCTGGTGCAGGCGATTGCCGCTGCGTTGGCAGGCGAGGCCGAATCACTCGGACCATCCACTGCCAAAGCCCGCGTGCATCACTGACCGAGGCTGCCGGGCGGCGTGAATCCAGGCCTTTTTGCTTGTATTCCGACGGACTATTCCGCGGCAGGCCTGCAGCCGGTCGCAACGGCCGGTCTCCCCAATGTCACCGGCCGTAGCGGAGGGTATTCTGCTGGTGTTCGGCATACGTGGCGGCAAACACGTGCGCGCCGTCGACCCCGGTGGTGTGGAAGAAGCAATAGACGCTGCTGGCCGGACTGCGCACCGCGTCCAGCGAGCTGAGGCCGGGGTTGGAAATGGGGGCGGGGGGCAGGCCCTGGTTCTGGAACGTGTTGTACGGCGACTGCACGCGATCGTAATCGTCCAGCGTGATGGAAGGCCACCAACCGTCGGCGGCGTTGCCGAGGGGATACTGGACTGTTGGATCCGATTCCAGAAAGGGGCCGCGGACCTCGTCCCGGCAGAGTCCCGAGAGGCGGTTGAGATACACGCTGGCAATCAAGGGCCTTTCCTCGGCCACAACGGCTTCCCGTTCGACAATGCTGGCCAGGGTCACGATTTCCCGGGGCGTCAGGGCCGGTTCGGCGGTCAGGCCCCGCTCTCCCAGCCTGCGGTCGAAGTTGTCCAGGAATTTGGCCACGACCGTTTCAACGCGATCGGCGTTCACGGGGAAGCGGTAGGTGTCGGGAAACAGATAGCCCTCGAGGGTGGCATCGGTCGGCAGGTCGGCCAGGAAGTCGTAGTCGTCGAATATTTCCATGGACCTGGGGTCCCGCACGGCATCCAGGAATTCGCGGGCGGGGATGATGTAGTTGGCCTCAAGCACCTCGGCGAATTCCTCCATGCGCATGCCTTCCAGCAACGTCACCAGTTCCTCTTCGTAGCTGGGCGCGTTGAGAGCCTCCGCCAGTTCGGGGATGGTCATGGTTTCCGACAGCATGTAGTTGCCGGCTTCCAGATAGCGGTCGAGGAACTGGACCCGCAGGTAGAGATTGAACAGTTCGGCATCTGTCACAAACCCTTCGTTCTCCAGGCGGTAGGCGATGTACAGGGCCGGCTCGCCTAGGCCGATTTCGAACGGCCGTGGCCGGGGGTCGCCGCCGGGGGGGACCAACAGGCGATCCGCCTGCAGCTCAAGGCTGAGGGAAAGGATCCAGTGTTCGATGTTGTCCGGGGTCAAGGCCGAGGCGGCCTGGTGGATATCCAGCAGCGTTCGGCTTGGCAGGTCCGAGTTCGCCGCCTGCCGATCCAGGTGGGTCAGCGCCACGCCGCGGCTCCACAGAAGCAACACGCCTAGGCCTGCGAGCACCGCGGCCCTGAGTAACCATCGCCAGATTTGAGTGCCGGGATGGAGGGAATGGCCCCAACGCGATGCCTTGCGGGCGCGCTCCGTGTATTGACGGTTGCGGTCGCGCATGTGTCGGCGTTGCCGGGTGGTGCCGAACATCGGTTCCGGGTCCAGTTTAGGGATCGATGCGTCCCCACCCACGCGGGTCGGACCGTTCCCGTGCCCGCATGTAGGCCTCGAGGATCAGGGCCGCCGCCACAGCATCCTCCGGGCCGCGGCAGCCGGCCTCCCGCTGTGCGATTTTGGCCGCCGCGGTGGTCCAGCGCTCATCCCAGAAAATTACGGGCCGGGCCTGCTCGAGCCAGTGCCGCTGCGCCTGCATCCAGCGTCGCGCCCATTCCCTGATGTAGGCGGTCCGATCGGTTTCGCCGTCTCCGTGGTCGGAGACAGGCAGGCCGCAGATCACCGAAGCGACTTCGTACCGGTCCAGCAGGCGGCACAGGTGGGCGAAGTCCGCCTTCCGGCTGGTTCGGGTCAGCACCTCCAGCGGCGTGGCGCCGAGCCACAGTGAATCGTTCACGGCGATGCCGATTTTGGTCAGGCCCACATCCACAGCCATCAGGCGCGGCTTCAATTCCGGCGTCATCAGCTGTCCGTAGCCGCGGTAGCCGGCCAACTGGTCTCCACCCGGATACGGTACGGCAGGGTTGGCAGGGCTTCGCGTTCGGGTGGGGAAATGCGAATTTGCCAGGGTTCCTCAATGTCCAGCTCGGCCATGTTGCGATCGAGGTCCGCGAGCGGTGTGCCGGCCAGCATGGTCCGCAGGACCTGCCGGTCGGGTGCCTGGAGGTATCGGGCCCTGGTTCTGACCGTGAAGGCAAGCTCGGTGCCCGCGTTGACGGTCCCGGATTCGAGGTGGAAGTCCAAGCTGTCCGGATCAATCAGAGCCCGCGGTGGGGTTTCGGCCTCCAGCCTGGCCAGGACGAAGTCCACGAGGTCGCTGGTCTGGACGGCCAGCCCGCTGACCAGCACCATCATCGTCAGGGTCAGCTCGTCGGCCACTTCCCCGTTGAACAGTTCGGTGTTGGTCCACTGAATTGAGACCGATACGGTTTCGCTGGGCAGCCAGGCGTTGGGCGGAACCTCGGGCGCCAAGATTGTCAGGGCCTTGCCGCGGACATCGGCCAGCAGCACATCGCGCAGGTAGTCCTGGTCGCGCTGGGACACGGCAAACCGCTCCTCGGACGTGCCGCCTGTCAGATCGCTGGGATTGGCGATGCGCACGCGCTGGGCCCAGCCGCCGGTGATCGTGTTGATGCTGTTGGCCGGGACATTACCTTCCTCGCCGGCTTCGACGGCTTCGATCTGGACCAACGTCTGCAGGCCGGATCCGCCTGCCAGAATGGCATCGTCGAGGGTCACGAAGGGAATGGCGTCGCCGGTACCGGTTTGCACCTGGGTTCCCGCTGGGATGGTGAATCCCTCCGTGCCCAGATTGGTGATGGACAGGTAGCCCCGCGCCTTGTCCACGGGTTCCCTGGTGACCGCCGTGGTCTCCGTCGTGCCCACCACCTCGTGCGAGACGGAGATCCAGGTGGCCGGAACCAGACCGGTGTCGTTGTCTACGGCCTGGACGTACAGGCTGGCGGACATGGGGACGTCCAGCTCCAGGACATGGGAGGACGGAGCCACCGTCAATGTCGCGCTCGGCTGCACATGGGTCAGAAACAACCAAAGCGACGATCCCGCAATGGCGCAGAACACCGCGATTCCGAACAGGTTGCGGACCCATTCCCCAAGTGTTGGAAAGACAGCCAAGGCGCGGCCGCGACCTGCATGGCGATTGCCGGGGAAACCCCGGGGGATGTTGGCCCCGTTGCGGACGGGGTTCGACGCGCGCGCCGTGGCAAGCCAGCGCTCGGCCTCGGCAACCGATCGGAACCTGTTCCCGCGGATCCGGTGCGCGGTTGCTCCGGGCAGGTGGCTCGCCACGACGTAGGCAAGGGGCAGACCACGGATACGGGCTCGATGGGTCAGTGCCAAGCACCATTCCGTCAGGTCCGCACCCGGGGGCACGGAGTGAATCTCAACCAGGAGCCCGGTTCCCGCGGCTTCTGAAACAGCCTGGAGCAATTCGGCCAGGCGGCTGGTGTCGCGGACAGCAACGGTGGTGTACACAGGTTGGAATGGTGGCCGGAATTCGTGTCTTGGCGGCGCGGATCGGGACAGGACCGGGGTTGGGTCAGGCGGCAGTGTGCTCGCGCACCGCCTCGGCAATCATGTCCAGTGCCTGCGGCAGGCCGGCCGGGTCTCGGCCGCCGGCCTGCGCCATGTTCTGGCGGCCCCCTCCGCCACCGGCAATGGCCGAAGCCGCTTGCTTGACCATCGCTCCAGCGTGCAGGCCTCGCTGCGACAGACCGCGGGACACTGCAACGACCAGCAACGGGTGCCCGTCGGTGGCCGAACCTAGGGCGATGACGCTGTCTCCGAGCCGATTCTGAAGGTGGTCGCACATCTCGCGCAAGGTGTCCCCGTCCCGGTTCGGAACCTGACCGAACACGCACGGCACTTCACCGAGCACGATTGAGGTTTGGGCCAGCTGATCGATGTCGTCAAGCGCGCTTTGCCGGCGGGTCTGTTCCAGCTCGCGCCGCAACTCCTGCACGCGCCGGGAGAGGGCTTCGGCGGCTTCCACGATTTGGTGGGGTTGGGTCTTGAGTGCGTCGGCCACCTGGTGGGTTCGTTCCAGGACTGACCGGACCCAGGCATTGGCCGCCTCGCCGGTTACGGCTTCGACGCGGCGCTGCCCGGCGGCGCTGCTGGCCTCGCTGACGATGTAGAACGGCCCCACGGCAGCGGTGCGGTCCAGGTGCATGCCGCCGCAGAGTTCCTGGCTTTCAAAGCCGTCCGCCGCGATGCGCACCACGCGCACCGTGTCTTCGTACTTCTCGCCGAATAGTGCCATGGCCCCACCGGCCACCGCTTCGGCATGGGACTCCCAGCTGAGTTTGATCGGTGCATCGGCCAAAACCACGGACCGCACCATCTGTTCGACCTGATCCACTTCTTCGGGGCTCATGCCCCGCGGCAGCGTAAAGTCGAACCGAAGGCGATCCGGCGCCACCAGGGATCCGGCCTGGTGGACCGATTCGCCCAGGACCGCCCGCAGGGCGGCGTGCAAAAGATGGGTGGCGGTGTGGTTGCGCTCGATGCGCCGGCGGCGCGTCTGATCGACTTCACACACGGCGGCATCCCCGGCCGTCGGGCTGCCCCGACGCACCGTGCCCCGGTGGACCAGCAACCCCGACACGGGACGCTGGATGTCGTCCACCACGATTTCCCAGGACGTGTGGTCGCTCGACCGAATGCGGCCGGTGTCGGAGACCTGGCCGCCGGATTCCATGTAGAAGGGAGTGGCCGCGGTAATGACTTCAACGCGTTCTCCTTCGTTCACCGACACTGCCGGCTCATCGTCCTGCAGCAGCGCCAAGACCGTTGTGGCCGGATGGGGTGCCGGCTCGTAGATGAGGTGGACTACGCCTTCCGGGGGCAGGCTGCCGGCCTCGGTCAGCCGGGTCTTGAGGTCCCGGTAGCCCGCGTGGTCCCCGCCGTCCATGAACTTGGCCCGGGCGCGGCTTCGTTCGCGGGCGTCCGCCGCCAGCTTGCGGTATTCCTCCTCGTCAACGGCCAGTCCCTGTTCGCGGGCGATGTCCCGGGTCAGGTCCAGGGGGAAGCCGAAGGTGTCCCAGAGCAGGAAGGACTGGGCGCCGGAGATTTCCGTGCGACCGGCGTCCCGAGCATCCGCCACGATGTTTTCAAGATGGCCAAGACCGTTTTCCAGCGTACGCAGGAACCGTTCCTCCTCGGCGGTTACGGTATCGCAGATAAAGGACTGCCGATCCCGGATCTCCGTGAAGTGGTCCCCCATTTCTTCCACCACGCTTTCCACCATGTGGGCCAGGAAAGGCTTTTGAAAGCCCAGCATGCGGCCGAACCGGGCGGCCCGGCGCAGAATCAGGCGCGTGATGTAGTTGCGTCCCTCGTTGCCCGGCAAGACACCGTCGGATATGAGGAAGGTGACGGCTCTGCTGTGGTCGGCCAGTACCCGGAACGGCACATACGAGTCTTGGCGCTGCTGGTCCGAGGCTCCCGCCAGTTGTTGGATGCGGTCCATCAGGAAGCGGAAGACATCGGTGTCGTAGGTGGTCTCGACTCCCTGCAGGATGCTCGCGATGCGCTCCAGTCCGCATCCGGTGTCGACGCCGGGGTTGGCTAGGGGCACGCGCTCCGTCGGCGTCTTCTGGTCGTATTGCATGAAGACGAGGTTCCAGAACTCCAAGTACTCGTCGTCGCGGTTGACCCCGTCGGCGTGCTGCTGGTCCAGGTCTCCCCAGTAGTAGTGCAGTTCCGAGCAGGGACCACAGGGGCCCGTGTCGCCCATCGACCACCAGTTCTCACTGCGGCCGAAGCGGCGGATGCGGTCCGGCGCAGCCCCTACGGCCCGCCACAACTCTTCCGCCTCGTCGTCATCCTCGTAGATGCTGAACCACAGTCGTTCGACCGGCAGCTGCCATACCTCCGTTACCAGCTCCCAGGCAAACTTGACGGCATCCTCCTTGAAGTAGTCGCCAAAGGAGAAGTTGCCCAGCATTTCGAAGAACGTATGGTGCCTGGGGCTGGGGCCTACCTCGTCCAGGTCGTTGTGCTTGCCGCTGACGCGCAGGCACTTCTGTGACGTTACGGCGCGACGGTAGGGTCGGGCCTCCACTCCGAGCAGTGCTTCCTTGAACTGAACCATGCCGGCGTTTACAAACATCAACGTGTCGTCGTTGTCCGGCACGAGATTGCTGCTGGTTACCGGCCGATGTCCGCGTTCCGCGAAGAAATCCAAGTATTGTTTGCGGATCTGATTGACGCCGATAGTGTCGGGCGGGACCACGAACTGATTCACGGCTGGCATGTCCCCGAAGGCATTTTAAGGATTTAGCGAGGGGGCGAACTGCAGGCGGCCCCTGTCGCCCAAGCGGCGCATTATATGATCGTTGTCCAATCCCGGCATTGAAGATGGCCGGATCAGTCCGGCCATGCCGCTTGTCGGGATTGGATTGTTCGTCCCCGTTTCAGGTCCGGAAGTCCGTTCATGGCGATACAGCCCCTGTCGGCCGCTACCGTGGCGCGCATCGCCGCCGGCGAGGTCATCGAACGCCCGGTCGACGCGGTGCGGGAATTGGTTGAGAATTCGTTGGATGCCCATGCCCGCCATGTGGACGTGGCTCTCAAGGGTGGCGGCCTGGAACTCATTCGCGTGGTGGACGACGGAGACGGCATTCCCGCCGACGAGCTGCAGCTGGCGTTCCAGCGCCACGCCACCAGCAAGTTGGCGGATTCGGGAGGGCTGGATCGCATTCAAACCCTGGGGTTCAGGGGCGAGGCTCTGTTCAGCATAGGGGCTGTCAGCCACGTGACCGTGGAGTCGCGCCATCGACAAGATGTCACCGGCAGTCGCCTCCGGTTTGCCTGCGGACAGGTTGAGGACCAGGCGCCGGCGGGCGCCGTGCAGGGAACGACCCTGCAGGTTGAGCAGTTGTTTGTCAACGCGCCGGTGAGACAGCGGTTTCTGAAGTCCGCGACTGCAGAGGCCGGTCGCGTATCCCGGATGATGCAGCGGTATGCGCTGGCCTGGCCGGGTGTTGCATTTGCCTACAGTCACAACGACCGGGTGCTGATGCGGACCCACGGCCGCGGCGATGTGCGGGAGGTCCTGCTGGAGGTACATGGACGAGAGTTGGCACGTCAGGCCTTGTCCCTGGAGGGAATGCGCCATGACATCAAGGTGGCGGGTTTTGTTTCGCCGCCGACGCTGCACTATCCCAACCGGGGCCATATCGATGTGTTTGTCAACGGCCGCTGGATTCAGGACCGGTCGGTGACACAGGCGGTCGTGCAGGGATGTCACGGACGCCTGCCCGGCGGGAGGTTTCCCTTTGGCCTCATCTTCATTGAAATGGATCCCGTCCTGCTGGATGTCAACGTTCATCCCCGCAAGGCGGAAGTGCGGTGTCTGCGGGACAGGGCCTTGTTTGCGGCCGTGTTGCATGCCGTGGAGGACAGTCTGGCCGCGTACCAGCAGGTGCCGGAGGCCGCTCCGTTGGCGGTCACGCCGGTCCATGAGGACGCGGAAGGACAGTGGCGGGGTGCCACATCCGACGGGGAGGGTCTGGCTCTGGATCTGCCAAGGGTTGATTTGGATCTCCGGCCGCATGGTCGCCTGCCCGTCATCGGCAAGGACGACGCGCAGCCTGATCGCATGGAACCGGTTGTCGGGGACTTGCCTCCTCTCCATGTAATCGGGCAGGTTGGGCAGATGTACATCGTGGCGGAGACATCGGCAGGCATGGTGCTGGTGGACCAGCATGCCGCCCACGAGCGGGTGTTGTACGAGGCTTGGCTTGACCGTGAACGGGTAGATGAGCACCTGCGCTCCCGGCAGGCCCTCCTGGTTCCGGAAACACTGGAGATTGGAACCGAAATCGCCGGTCTGATTGACACCCACCTGGGGTTGCTGTCGGCTTTGGGGTTCGACATCGCCGCCTTCGGCGGCTCGACCTACGTGGTGCGAGCCATGCCCGCGCTGCTCGCGGACCGTGCACCGCGGGCGGTGTTGCGGGAGGTGCTTGACTGTCTGGCGGACAATCGGGACTTGGTGCACGAGGAATTGGAGCGACGGCTGGTTCGCGTGATCTGCAAGCGCAGCGCCATCAAGGCCGGCCAGCCGCTTGGCTTTGACGAAATGGAATCCCTGCTCACTCAGTTGGGCAACTGTGAAAATCCCCTGACCTGCCCGCACGGCCGGCCCACCATCGTCCAGTTCTCCAGCAAGGCTTTGGCCAAGGCGTTCGGACGCAGTTAGGGGTGTCGTCGGCAGACACTGCCTATGCCACCGGACGATGCCCATGAACCGTTCGGGAGGCGACGGGGTCCGGACCGTGTGTTTCAGGTCGCATCGGATTGCATGCGACTGTGGATGCGGTCACTGCCATGTGGCTCTCCAGACGTTTCGGCAACCGACAATACGGCTTGCTCCCCGGGTCAACGGGGCCACGTGCTGTGTGGTGAACACGGCCCGCGGATTGTTGGAACACAGTCGGTCGGCTGTGTATGGTCGTTTCAGATGTCGACAACACCCCCCTCACCTGGAGAAGCAATGTCATGGGTACGATGCCAAGTATTGTCTTTGACTTGGACAGTACGTTGTTGGACAACAGCAGCTATCAGGACACGCTGGCGGAGATTTGCCGCCAGGTCAGCGAACTGCATCCAGGCGTGGAGCCCCGGCAACTGCAACAAGCCAATCTAACCATCTGGACCTCCAACAAAAACCGGTACATGACGGAACTCTGGGACGGTACCAAGGACACGTTCAGCCTTGGGGAGGAAGTCTGGGAGCTCACGCTCGCCCAGTGCGGGATCCAATCCCGAAGCATCGCCAGGGAAGCGGCCCGTATTCATGATGCAACCGAGGCCGGGCACATCAGGCTTTATGCGGATGCCCGGTCAGCCGTCCAGACACTTCAACAAGCCGGGATCCGGATGGCCTTGGTCACCAACGGACCTTCGCAGCTGCAACGGCGCAAGATTGACATCCTCGGGATTGCCCCTTGGTTCGAAGCGGTTTTGGTGTCCGCCGAAGTGGGACACTCCAAGCCCGAGCCCGAGATTTACATGCTGGCCCTGGAGAGTCTGAATGCCGATCCCAAGGATGCCTGGTTCGTCGGAGACAACCTATATACCGACATCGCCGGCGCCAACAACGTGGGCATGCCATCGGTCTGGGTCAACCGGACCGGCGAACCGTTGCCGCCGGACGCGCCGGTGCCGACTCATGAAGTCCGGACCCTTGCGCCCCTGCCCGGCCTGATGGGCCTGGAACCTTCTGCCTGATGGGTGGTCCGGAGGGCGGTTTCCGTCTTGTCAACTTGGGTCCGATCCGCCATGGATGGGGAGTCCTTCAGGTTTTTTCAAAGAACCCAGGGATCTTCCGCCCTGGCTTCACCGCGGCTCTTGACCGCATCAACGGCCATGCCGGCCTCTGCCCGCGATTAGCTAGCTGGTGCCGCTGATATACCAATGGCTTCTTCAAGCTCGGTCAACTGCCCTTGAGGCACCGAACCCTCAAAAACTCCGATCAAATGCTCCGGGGTCGCGATTCGAAACAGGTTTTGATCCATGTAGTGGCGTAGTTTATCGGTGAACACCTCATGGCCGGTGTAAGTCCAAATCTCGCCCAACAGAACCGCGGGACGCCGATAGTGGGTGGCGTGGTAGTGGCGGAAACCATGATAGGGATGGGCAAGCCACCATGGGGAGGCGCCGGGAAATCGGCTTCCGAAGTCCTCGTTGAGATGTTGCCAGTAGCCAAGGTGCCGCGATCCGTTGAAGTTTTGATCGACAGTATCCATCATGTAGACATAGGACAGATCCGCCAATCCCTCATCCAAACCGGGATGATTGACGGGGTCGTTGTGGACCAGGAGGTAAATCCACTGATGAGCCACTTCATGCACTACCAGAAAGGCCGTATTCCAGGGATGGGATCTGTATCTCATGACGCCTATCTGAATCAGGTTGGAATATTCCATGGCTGTATCCGCCAGTGGCGACGCGACGATGGTCAAATGCGCATAGGGATACGGAATCCAGGCCTTGGAGAAAAAGCCCAATGCCTCCGCCGCCTGGTCCAATGCCCGAAGGGCAACAGGCTCGTCCTCGGCATGGTAGAAGGATTGAATCCGAACCCCGTCCACGTCCTTGCTTGAGACCTGGTACAGGGGACTGGCCTGCAAGACGAATCCCCGTACCGGGCCCGTTACCCACCGCTGGCGCTTTCGGCCATGGGCCATCACCTCTTCGTGCACGGGCGCGCCGCTGCCCACCAGAACATATTCCGAAGGCGCCACTGCCTCCACGGTCATGAGTACGGTTTCGTGGAACCGCATGTCGGTGTGTGGCGGAATCTCCTGAATCCACCAGCCCATTGCGTCCGTGCCCGGCGCCCCCGGTGCATGCACTGCCAACTCGGGGTAGAAGTGGGGGAGATTGATCATGTCCTGATTGGCCCCGTTGCGTACGTAGGCACTCTCGTCCGACAGGTGTTCGTAGCCAAGGAACCAGGTGAATTCAACCCGAACCCAGTGGTCTGGCTGCAGGGGTGATGCCAACGGGATGGTTGCCACTGTGGCTGAAGGGGAAAGGACGGGTTGAACGGAGAGACCGTTCACCACCACGCGCTCCAAGTACATGTCGGTGTGCAACCGCGGATGGTTGGCCGGTAGCCGGAATACGATCGAGGGCCAGGCAATTGCACTGTTGTTGCGCAGCGTGATGACCGCAGTTCCCTTGAGCATCCTCTGTGCCGGGAAGATTTCCACGGACATGTCATATCGGGTCAGATGGGACAAGTCCGACAGCATGGATTGGAATTCAGGGCGCAGGCTCTCGGAATAGGTGGAAAGGGGCGGGAAACCCACGGGTTCCTGTTCCACGGTTGCAACGATTTTCGCGGGTATGTCGTCGACCGACACCGGCACTGGGGTGGGGCGTTTGGTCGCAACGACAACAAGGGTGGGGGTCGGGGTCGGCAAAGAGGCCACTCTCGTCGAAACCGGGGACACTTGAGCCACTGCAGGGGCCGTCACGCCGGATGCACGCCACGGTGCCGCCTCCAGCATTCCACAAGCCAAGACCGTGACAATGACCACGATGCTGCGTACAGCCCACTTGGGAATCCTGTGGCCGGAGGAAAGCACACTTCTCAACATGTGCACAACCGGATCCGTGGAAGGGGTGTTCTGATCCCCCATTCAGGATGTTGGATAGCGGCCGGGATGGTTGTTGCCGACATTCGCTGCCGACAGTGGGGCACTGCAACGCGCGGGTACGAGGTTTGGTCGCGTGAAACGGCTGCCGATAGGGCAGCTCGCATACTCGTTGTACCGTGGGGGAGACAGGTTCCTTGAACAAGGCATCGTCGCCGGGACTGCCCTGCGCAGACCGGTGATCCAAGTGCGCGCCGGTCTGTTCCGGGATGATTTGCTTCAGGGCAGGGCCTGGATTGCCCGGACAACCACTGCGCTGACCGTGCTTTCGGGCCTCCGGTCCGTCCGGTGTGGGGGCCGGTTCCTGTTGCCGCTGTTTCGTGCGGACTGCCCGGCTGACCACCGACCGCGACCCGTGCCGCCGCACTCGGATTTTGATCCCGCAAAACGGCCAGCGCGGGGCTGGCGGCCAAACGGGCGATGGTGTCGGCAAGTGACAGCACGAACATGGAGGGACCCGCGTTTGGGATGAAGCAGAACGGCGACGGACAACGCGGATGCATCCATGTTTTAGCACATTCCGTTCCATACGGCAGCGGCCGGCGAGGCCATTTGTTCGGCCGGCCCCTACCGTCGTCGAGGCATCGGGCGGCCAAGAAGCTGTAAACAACCGGCGGCAGCAGTTGCGACAAACCTCAAAACAGTGCCAATTTACCTGCTGTGTTATGTGTTAACATTGTGAGTCTGTATCGTAGTCGGTAGAAGTTGCGTCTTACAGGCGCATTACGATGCGCGCCCGAACCCCGGACGCGCTTGCAAATCCCTTTCGACAATTCCTGGGAGAGATCGGGTGAAGTTCCAGACTGCTCCGGCGGCAAATCGCGAGATCAAGGTCACGGTGGAACCGGATCCCAAGACGGTCGACAGCGCCTTGGCCGCGGTTGGGAACCGTCTGGGCCGGACCATCAACATCCCCGGCTTCCGCAAGGGCAAGGTGCCCTATCGCGTGGTCGAGCGGTTTCTGGGACGCGAGGCGCTGCTGGAAGAGGCCGAACCCGCCCTGGTGGAACAGGCCGTGGGGGCCTACTTGAGGTCGGCCGGCATCGAGGCAGTCGAAGCGGCGAGCCTGGTGGAGCGGTCAACCGATCCGGTGCAGTGGACCTTCCTGATAACCCTCGAGCCCTATGTGTCGTTGATCGACACCTATCGCGACTTCCGGATCGAGCCGCGGGAACTTGAGCCGACCGACGAGGAGCGCGAGGAGTTCCGTCAGCAGACGATGCATCAATCCGGTGAACGGCGGACGGTGGACCGGCCGTCCGAATGGGGTGACACCCTGACCTTGACGGTGTGCAGCGTGTTTCTGGATGAAGCCGGCGAGCCCACGGACGAGGTGATGCTGGAAGACGACGACTGGATCGTGGATCTTGACGAGGAGGAACCCTTGTCGCCGCCGGGTCTGGACGAAGAGCTTCTAGGAGTGGCAACCGGCCAGGAACGGACCTTTGTCCTGTCCTGGCCCGAAGACAGTTCCAGTGTCCACGCCGGACGATCCGTGAAATTCGAGATTTCCGTCAAGGACGTGGAAGGGTGGGTCGCGGCCGAATGGGATGCCGCCCTGCTGGCCCGAAGACTGGGCGAGGAAGAGCCCCAGCGTACGCTGGCGGAGTACGAAGATGAACTGTGGGCCGAATTCGCCCGTCGGAAGTCGGCTCAGGTGTTGAGCGAAGAGCTCAATACGGCCTTGGAAGGCCTCGAAAGTCATACTGTCCTGGAATACGGCCGGGTGTCCGTGGAACGGGCGGTGCAGCAGTTCGTGGAGCGACAGGCGGCCGGTTTGCGGACCATGGGCATTAGGGATCTCCAGAGTTACCTCCGCATTTTGGGCATGACGGAGGAGGAATACCTTGAATCCTCAAGGCCGGCGGCCGAACAGGACCTGAGACAGAATCTGTTGCTATGGGAGTTCATCGAGCGGGAAAAAATCGAGCTTCCCGCCGGAACCGAAGAGCGGCTTAGGACCGCCGCGGAAGCGGAAGCTCCCGGTTTGTTGAGCCAGTACGCGAACGACGACAGCCCCGATCCGGAAGTTGTTGTGGAACGCTTGGTGGAGTTGCGCTTGGCGGACGAATTGCGGAACGTCGGCAGGGACGGTCTGTTGAAGATGGTCACCGACGGAGCCCACTCCTTGCCGCTCCCCGAGGATGCCGGCGGGGACGAGGCCGATGTGGAACACGATGAGGAAGTTGCAGCGGTGGCCCAAGGTTAAGGACACCCATGTCGGCCCGTTCGGCCGGGTCCGCGGTGGGCGGCCTGTGCCGCACCGGGATCGGTTTGACCAATCTGGGGCGTGGCCTGATCCTCCCGGTTTTCCGTGCCTTGCCAGCCTGCGGTTGGCAGGCAGTCGATGGTGGTTTGTGACTTCCTAGCCATCGGCAACGCGGCGTGTGCGATATTCATGCGTGCGGTTTGCATTGACAGAACGCATACAGTTGAGACGGCCTCCGTGTTCTATCCTCATCTAGACCGGGTCGAATGAACCGGCCCACCCCCCAGCCAACAGCGAAGGAATCGCCTGTATGTTTGATCCCGCGGGATTGCACAATCCGCAGAATGTCGTGCCGATGGTCATCGAGACCACGGGACGCGGCGAACGGGCCTACGACATCTACAGTCTGCTGCTCAAGGAACGCATCATCTTTCTGGGTACGCCCGTTACCGATCAGGTCGCCAACCTCATCGTGGCCCAGCTGCTGTTTCTGGACCGGGAGGACTCCAGCCAGGAAATCAGGATGTTCATCAACAGCCCCGGCGGCAGCGTCTATGCCGGGCTGGCCATCTACGACACCATGCAGATGATCAAGGCGGAAGTCAGCACGTTCGCCGTCGGTGTCACGGCCAGCATGGGCACCGTTCTGCTGAGTGCCGGGGAAAAGGGCAAGCGCTTCGCGTTGCCCCACGCCTGTGTGCATCTCCATCCGGCCAGCAGCGGCATGCAGGGCTACACGGAGGACGTGCGCCGGGCTTTCCGCGAACAGGAGCGCCTGCAGACCCAGTTGTTCATCCTGGTGGGCCAGAGCACGGGTCGGGACTGGCGCGAAGTCGAGGTGGACTTCGAGCGGGATCGCTACATGGATGCCCTGGAGGCCAAGGAATATGGCTTGGTCGATCAGGTACTGGGGGATACGGACCATATCGTATCCGTGCGCGATGGCACCATCCATGTGCCGAGCCAGGACCGGTCCGAGAGCGAGTAGACGGCTTGGTGCGGAGCGTTTCAATGGCCTGGACAGGAGGGTGACATTTCCCATTTGGACAAGGACACGGTCCCCTGCAGTTTTTGCGGGCAGGTACCCGCGGATGCATCCGAACTGACGGAAAGTCTGAAGTCCGGTGTGTGCATTTGCCGCGAGTGCGCGTTCGCCATCGTGCAGGCCGATCATGTGAACCAGGCCCAGAAAGGGCTTCCGGTCAAGACCCTGCCCGCGCAGCCGGAGCCTGTCTGGCCGTCTTCCGGGCAGGGACTTCAGCCGGTGCGGAACCCGGTAGCCCTTCCCGGCAGTGGCTGGGAACCGGTTGTCAATGCCGAAGCGGCGCGGCAACCGGAGGCGCAGGACGACAAGACCGGAGGGCACCTCCCGCTGCCGTCTCCCAGGGACATCGTGGCCTACCTGGATCTGCATGTGGTGGGGCAGCGCGAGGCCAAGAAGGCGTTGGCGATAGCCGTTCACGATCACTACATGCGGTTGAACAAGCTGGCCGATACCGGCGGATCCGCAAAGGGGGAGACCGACCCGGTACTGGCCAAGAAGAACGTGCTGTTGCTGGGTCCCAGCGGCTGCGGCAAGACCCTGTTGGTCAAGACCATTGCCCACCTGCTCAAGGTGCCCTTTGCGTCGGTCGACGCCACCAGTCTTACTCCTGCCGGCTACTTTGGCGAGGACGTGGAAAGCATGCTGTCCAGCCTACTGCACGCGGCGGACATGGACGTGGGCCGGGCGGCGCGCGGGATCATCTTCATCGATGAAATCGACAAGGCCCGCACCAAGCCGATGCGTTGGGACGTGGGTGGCGACGGGGTGCAGCAGGCACTCCTCAAGATTTTGGAAGGCGCCACGCTGCGGGTGTCCCCCGACGGTTCGAAGATTACGGGCAAGACCAAGCCTATCGAGGTGGACACAACCCATATCCTGTTCATCTGCGGAGGCGTTTTCGACGAACTTACGGATGTCATCGCCAAGCGTCTGGGCAGTCGGCACCGGCAAATCGGATTCGCGACCGGGAGAGGATCGCGTGAGGCTCGAAATCGCTCCGGGCGGGTGCTTCCGATTGACGAGGCCGAAGCCAGGCACGAAGCCGAATTGCAGCGGACGGAGGACCGGAACCGGGACGATGGAGAGTTGAGGCGCCAGGTGATCGCTGAGGATTTTGTCAAGTATGGCTTCATGACGGAATTCATGGGCCGGTTGCCCGTTCACGTTTCACTGGAGGCCTTGGATCGACGTACGCTGCGGGCCATCCTGACCGAGCCCCGCAACAGCGTTGTGCGCCAGGCGAAGTGGCGTTTTGCCCAGTGGGGAGTCGACCTCAAGCTGACCGAGGGGGCCTTGGACGCGTTGGCCGAAAAGGCGTTTGTGTCCGCCGCCGGAGCCCGCAGCCTGGATGCTGTGCTGGAGGCCCTGCTGCGCGATCTGAACTTCGAGTTGCCCGATCGGAAGGATGTGGCGCAGGTCGTGGTTAACCGAAGCTGCGTGACGCGCGGCCACCGTCCGCACATGGTGCCGAAGGCCTGAACCACCGGTCCGCACAGCACTCCGAACCGCAAAAAACGAGGGGACGGATGTCATCCGTCCCCTCGTGCTTGGCACGGTTTCTTCCGAACCAAGCTGCCGAAAGCCGTTGCTATTCGTCGAACACGTCGGCCGGCATGCCCGAGGCGTCTTCCCTGCGCCAGGTCCGGATGAAGTCCTCATCCGACAGTTGGTCCTGGTGCCAGTAGCCGATGTACTGCATGTCGATCACCACCATTACGACGCGTTGGTCGTCGACCCCGGACACCACGATGATGGAGTCCGGCGGGTCCTCCAGGCGGGCCACGTGCGTGGATAGCACGACTCCCGCCCCAATCTCCTGCCGCTTCCACGCATCGCTGTTGGGTTCCTCTTCGGAGGCATACCAGACGACGAGCGAGCGTTGACCGGCGCGCTCAACGATGTTGAAGAACTTCACGGCCATGTCTTCGTTGGTGAACGACTCGGTGGCCTTCGTCCGGTATTCGTCAAAGGTCAGCCTGTTTTCCAGAGCCTGCTCGTAGGCGTCCCGGCGGTCGAAGCAACTTTGCAACTGCTCCTTGATCTGGACGATCTCATCCGGTTCGTCCGCCTGGTCGATGAGCCATTCCACATGTGGTTCGCTGTCCTCGCAGCGGTCGCTGTACTGGTACAACTGGGTCAGCGAGAACTGGGCCAGATACATGTCGCCGTCGCGCTCCACGGCCTTGAGCAGGAAGTCCTCGGCGGTCTCCATGTCCCCATATAGCATATTGACATAACCAAGAATGCCGAAGGTTGTCGATGTGGTGGAGCCCATGTCGTAGGCGGCCTGGGCGGACCGCAGGGCCGCGTCCAAGTTGCCGTTGTAGATTTGGGCATAGGCGATCGACTCGAGGGCGTCCGTGTTCAGGGGGCGGAAGACGGACCAGCGCTGGGCGTTTTCGATGGCGGCCTCCAAGTCGCCCAGGATGAAGTTGATTTCGTAGAGGCCCTGGTAGTAGAGCGGATCCTCAAAGGCAATGCTCCGGACCCTCTCCAGCGCGCTGTTGGCCTGGGACTCCTGGTCGTTGCGGGCATAGGCAATCGCCAGCAGGCGCGCGTCCCCCACCGACCAGGGCATCTTGTCGACCGCCCGTTGCAGGTGTTCGATGGCTTGATCATAGTCGTCCGAGCAGAGGAAACCCACCCCCATCATCCGCGTGGCCGAGATACTGTAGGGACGGGTGTCGAGCCACTTCTGCGCCAGAGCCCGGCTTTCCTGGCACTTTTCGGCGTCGTTGAGAAGCCGCATGCGCACCAGAGACACGTCCAGCCGGTCCTTCCAGGCGATTTCCTCCGCCTGGGCCTGGTGCTCGGCCGCCTGTTCCTCGTCCTCCTGGAACAGGGCCACCGAAGCCAGGCAGGTGTAACCGTCCGGATAGCGCGTGGTGGGGCTGTGCAGGGCCGCCAGTTGCTGGCAGGCATCCATGGCGGTCTCCCAGTCGTTGCGCTCAATGGCAAGGTCCACCTTCAACCCCAGCACATAGGCGTGGCCCGGCATGGTCTCCAACACCTCGGCAGCTAGTTCGGCGGCCAGTTCCGGGTCGCCCCGCAGGTCGAAGTCGAGACGGCTCTGCACGATGGTCCACAGGAGGAAGTCCGGGTCGAGTTCCACTGCCTTGTTGACGGCTTCCTCGGCTGCCGCCCAGTCGTGCATGGTTTCCAGGACGGCACCCAGCACGATCCAGCCGATGGGACTGTCGGGATTTAGTTCCACGGCTCGTTCTGCATAGTGCAGGGCCTGTTCCGTTTCATACATGGACAGCAGGATGTCCGCGTAGGCGGCGTGGGCCAGGAAGTGGTCGGGTGCCACCTCCACGGCCCGGGCCCCGGATTCCTTGGCATCGTCGAAGCGGTGCGCCATCTGCTGCGACCAGACGAGGTGGGCCAGCACCTTGGGATCGTCTCCCGCCAACTCGCGGGCTCGTTCGGCCAGTTCCAGCGACTGGTTCCACATCTGGGGTTGGTAGCTGAAGAGATCGGAAAGCCCCGTCAGGGCCGGCACATGGTCCGGATCGGCCAGCAACGCCTCCCTGAAGGCGGCTTCGGCCCGTTCAAAGTCGCTGGTCTGGAACAGATCGATGCCTTCCCGTGTCTTGGCTGCGGCCTGGTCCGGATCAACATCGCCGGCCGGCCGCTCCGCCAACAACCCGGCCAGGAAGGACGGTTGGCCTGCAAACATCACGGGTTCCGCGGCGGTTTCGGCGGGTACGGCCACTTCCGCCTCCGTCTCTGCAGCTGGAGCGTCCGATTCGGACACTTCCTCCCGTGGAGGTATGACGATGGTCGTACAACCCGCCAACAACAGGGCCAGGCTCAGCAGGACCAGGACGGCGAATTGGTGTGGAAGTCGGCTCAGGGACATGGTGCGGTACCGTGCAATCGCGGATTGAGGATTCGAAACCTTATGTTGGCGGATTGGTTCGGAAGGCCCGGTGTTGCAAATGGAGGAGGCCCTGGATCCCGTATGGCGGAAACACCCAATCCGGGAACGGGATTATAAGATGCAGCTTCTCGGCCGGGTTGTCCGCGCGATCCCGCCTCTCATAAATTAAGCATTAAGCCTTTGACGCATGAAGCAAGCGCACAATTCCACCCGGGAATCCGGAGTCGGTCCTGACACGCCGCTGGTGCAGGTGGATCGCCTGGACGTGACGTTCAGTGCGCGCACGGGGCTGTTGCGTTTCGAACAGGCCAGGGCCCTGCGACGGGTTTCGCTGGAGGTGTTCCGCGGCGAAACGGTGGCGGTGGTCGGGGAATCGGGCAGCGGCAAGACGACGCTGGGACGCGCTTCCATCGGCCAGCTCAAACCCAGCAGCGGCCGCGTGCTCTTCGACGGTACGGACCTGGCCACGCTCGGCGGTCAGCGGCGCAAGGCGTTTCGGCGGCGGGCCCAGGCCATCTACCAGGACCCGTTCGCCAGCATCGATCCCTATATGACACTGGCCGAGACACTGGCCGAGCCGTTGGAAATCCACGGCGTCGGCAACCGGACCGAACGCAGGGAGCGCATCGAGCAGGCCCTGGCCGAAGTTCGTCTGACCCCGGTGACGGAAATGGCGAATGCCTGGCCGCACATGATTTCGGGAGGCCAGCGGCAGCGGTTGGGCATTGCCCGCGCCCTGATGCTGCAGCCGGAATACCTGTTCGCCGACGAACCCGTGTCCATGGTGGACGCCTCGAGCCGGGCTGAGATCCTTCATCTTCTGGGCGAACTGCAGGACCGGCACGGCATCTCCATTCTGTATGTCACACACGACATCGCCACGGCCCGGCACAGTGCCCGACGCATTGTCGTGATGTATCTGGGTGAGATTGTGGAGGAGGGCCCGGCCGCGGATGTGGTCGCTTCTCCCCAGCATCCCTACACCAAGGCTCTAATTGCCTCGGTGCCCGAACCCGATCCCGCCAACCGGCATGCTCACAGGCCGGTGTTGCCAGGGGAACCCCCGAGCCCGATGCATGTGCCCGCGGGCTGTGCGTTCCATCCGCGGTGCCCCGAAGCAATCCCGGGGGTGTGCAACAGACAGTCGGTGGCCTTGGAGGCAACCGGTCCGCAACGTCGGGTCGCGTGCCACCTGTACGCCGCCGACGGTTCCGCGGAGTTTCCGCCCAAACGGGATCCGCGGCCGGACATCCTTGCCTGAAGCACTGGCCCTCCACGGTTCCGGGGACGCGGGCAGACGCGGACCGCGATTGTTGAATTTCCGGTTGGGACTGGCACTCCATACCTATAATGCCCCTCTAATTGGGATCGGACCGGCCAGGACCGCTGATGTCCAGAGGCCGCGTCCGCCAGGCGCAGCGGGTCGCGCATGCAGAGCGCACCTCCACTGAACTGGGGATTGACCCGACTGCGCCGCTGACGACTGCCGGCAATCCGGCACAGTGCAGGAGTAGACGAATGCAAAGGAAGATGCGCGCGGCCGCAGGGCTGCTGCTGGCGACGATGGTGTTGCTTATGTCGGCGTTGCCGGTGCAGGCTCAGGGCCCGGCCCCCGAACTGCCCGAACGGGGCAAGGTGTCCAAGAATCCGGAGGATATCCAGAATTTGGCGGCACCGATTGCCGATGTGATTTCCGGGCCGGCCTGGCTCATGGCCGAAGGCGTGGACCCGCGTGCGTGGATTGACCGGCCGGGCTGGAACACCCTGACGCGGCAACAGCTGAGTAGTGTGGTCGGCCCCCTCACCAGCGGGGATGCGCTGCAGGGGGCGGGGTTGGGGGTCCTGGTTCCCTACCGGGATCCGGCACCGGCTTTCAGTCGCGATCTCCTCGTCACGCGCGACTTTTCCAACACCCCTTTGCAGACGGAGCCGGACATCGCGGTCAATCCGCTTGATCCCGACCACATCGTGCTGGGCACCATCGACTACAACTTCCCCAACAACACGGCCTATGTGTCCATTGACGGCGGTGTCAACTGGGACGGTCCCCGTCAGGTCAAGTACTTGCGCAAGGATCGGGTGTCCGGCGGTGATCCGGTTGTTGAGTTCGACAGCGAAGGCAATGTCTACATGGGCTCGATCTCCATCGGGATCAAGGAGTACACGGTAGGCAACGCGGTCGGCTTTGCCCTGGTGTCAAGCATTTCCCTGTCCCGTTCCGAGGACGGCGGCTACACCTGGGAGGAACCGGTGTCCACTGCCCGCAGCGAGGTGACCTCCGACGTTACGGAGGATCTGACCGGCCGGATGCGCGGCACGATCACGCTTGGTTTCCTGGACAAGCCCTGGATGACAACGGGTCTCCATCCCACCATCGAGGACCAGGAAGTAATCTACGTTACCTACGTCGAGTTCAACACGTCCTACGACATCCTCTACATTGGGGAAATCCCGACCCTCGGCTCACCCCGGGTCGACACCACTCCCAGACTGGTCTATTCAATGGATCAGGGCGCGACCTGGTCGGATCCTGTCGCGGCGGGGCCTACGGTGCGCCGCACTTACGGCGAAGTGAGCGAGACCGAAGGGCAGGCCAACACGATTGGCACCAAGCGGGTCGTGCAGGGGCCGGTGCCCGTGGTTGATTCCGAAGGGAATGTCTTTGTGGCCTGGATCGACAGCACGGATGACGAAAGCCAGAAGGGTCTGGGCGAGTTCTACATCGCCAAGTCCACCGACGGCGGTGAGAGTTTCGGCGATCCCAAGCGCATCGCCAGCTTCCTGGAGCCCGGCTTCCGTCCGCGCAATGCCTATTTCCGGTACTGGGCTTCGGCGTTCCCCAAGTTGGCGGTGGGGCCCGAGGATGAACTGTACGTGGTGTACACCGCCATTCCACCGGACAGCGAAACCGACGAAGGGGACATCTTCTTCATTCGCTCCCTGGACGGTGGCAAGCGCTGGTCGCAGCCCAAGCAACTGAACCATGACACCGGTACGGCGCTGCAGTTCTTCCCGGCGGTGGATGTGGGGCCGGACGGGGTGATCCATGTGATGTGGGGTGACATGCGGGATGATCCCGTCGAGACCCGGTACCACATCTACTACACGCGATCCTCCGATCAAGGGGATACCTGGGGCTTTGAATTGCCCGAACTGAATCTGAGCGTGGGGGACACAAGGGTTACGGACTTCCCCTCCAATCCCAACAAGGGGTTCCCCAGGGGGCTGTTCCTGGGTGATTACTTCGCGATTGCCGCCATCGAGGACGAAGCCTACATCGCGTGGGCCGACACGCGCTTGGGCGAATACGGCGGCTACAACCAGAAGATCGGCTTTACGCGCCAGCGTTCCATTCCCAACCCGGAGATTTTCATCAGTCCCAACGCCGGTCCGGCCGGAGAGCAGATCACGGTGCAGGGACATGGCTTCCAGCCGCTGATCAACTACTACCTGCTGGTGGGTGGTACCGAGGTGGCGGCCGGCCGCACGGATGACCTGGGCCGCATAACAGCCAATGTGTTCGTACCCGTCTCGGGCGAGGGGGCCCATGCCGTGACACTGGTGGACGGGTCGGGCAACTTCGCCTCCACATCCTTCTACATGGAGTTCGGCTTCGACAACATCAAGTCGATCTCCGATCAGCTAGCGGAGTTGCTGGCCCAGTTGGGTGGCGACTGACGCATGCACGCCGGGGCCGGTGGGACGCAAAGCATGCCTCCGGCCCCGCGGCCATTCCATCCCATCGTTTCAATCCAAGGACATGCCTGCCATGCGCCTGACACACCGCCGGCCGACTAAATCCCGCATCGGCTTCGTGTTCCTGCTGACCGTTTGCCTGCTGCTGTGGGCCGTACCCTTGCTGGCCGCCGATTCCGGCCAGGCCGCCGGGGACGACACAGTGGACGAAGGCTATGCCGCGCCGCACGACCTGACCGGTCCGGCCGTGGAGACCTTGCGCTTTCGGGCCTTCGACGTGGATCGCGCCCCGCTGGATCTGCAGGCCGGTGAGATGGATCTCTACTACTACAACCTGAAGATCAGTGCAGCCCGGGAGCTTGAGGAGGAACAGATTCAGCTGTTCGAGGCACCGGCCACCACGATTTCGCTGATTCTCAATCCGGCTCCAGCGGCCGAGGGTGCCCTGAATCCGTTCTCGCTTCCGGAGGTACGGCGGGCTGTGCAGCGTCTGGTCGACCGGGAGTTCGTCGCCCGCGAGATCTACCAGGGCCAAGCCGTGCCGATGTTGACGAACATCAGCCCCACCGACTTCGACTATCTGACCATTTTCCGCCAGGTCAACGAGGCCGGGCTGGACCATGATCCGGAATCGGCGCGTGCGGAGATCGCCGCGGCCATGACGGAAGCGGGGGCGGAGCTCAAGGACGATATTTGGCATTTTGCGGACAGGCCGATTGTCCTGAAGTTCATCATTCGCGTGGAGGATGAGCGCCGGGACGTGGGCAACCTGATTCAGACAGCCCTGACCGGCGCCGGCTTCCAGATTTCCCCTTCCTACCAGCCGTTTGCACCGGCCATCCAGACGGTCTACACCTCCAATCCAACGGACTTCCGGTGGCACCTGTACACGGAGGGCTGGGGGCGGGGTGCGCCCCAGCGCTACGACTATAGCGGCATCAACGCCTACTACGCCCCGTGGCAGGGCAACATGCCGGGCTGGCGCGAAGTGGGCTATTGGCAGTACGAGCATGAGGAACTGGATACCTTGGGCCGTCGGCTGTTCCAGGGCGACTTTGCGGACCGTGAGGCCCGCGATGAGCTCTACAAGCGGATGACCGAGCTGGGGCTGGAGGAGAGCGTCCGCGTCTGGATCGCCACGATCCTGAACAGCTATCCCGTCCAGGCGGATGTCACCGGTATCACGCAGGACATCGCGGCCGGCCCGCGCGGCCTGTGGTCGCTGCGCACCGCCTACAAGGAAGGCAGCGATGAATTGACTGTGGGCCACTTGTGGGTTTGGACCGAGCGCTCCACCTGGAACCCGGTCGGCGGCATTGGCGACGTCTACACGTCGGACATCTGGCGGCAGCTGCAGGATCCGGCCATGTGGAACCACCCGTTCTCCGGCAAGCCACAGGCGTTCCGGCTGGACTTCGAGATCGAAACCGCGGGTCCAGACGGCACTCTGGAAGTCCCAACCGATGCCATGCACTGGGATGCCAGCCGACAGGCCTGGGTCACCGTGCCGGAGGACACCACCGCGGTCAGCCGCATCGAATACGACTACAGCCGCTACTTCCAGTCGGCTTTCCATCACGGCCGGCCCATCTCGATGGCAGACGTGGTGTACAGCCTGCACCAGGGCATCGACATCTCCCTCAACCCACAGAAGGCGCTGATCGAGACCGTCATCGCCACTACCGCCAGGCCCTATCTTGAAACCATCAAGGGCTACCGGGTCCTGGACGAGAACCGCATCGAGACCTATGTGGACTTTTGGCACTTCGAGGAAGACTACATCGCGGGCTACGGGATTCCCTCCAGCGTGGGCACGCCCTGGGAACTGCTGGCCGCCCTGGACACACTGGTGTTCGAGCAACGCCGCGGGGCCTACACCGACACGACTGCGGCCCGGTTCAAGGTGCCCTGGATCAGCCTGGTCCTGGACCGCGACGCCCGGTTGGTACGGCGCGTGCTGCTGGACATGAAGCGTAAGCAGACGGTTCCGGAGTCGGTGTTTGAGTTGCCGGGCAAGGACGAGCCGTTGGTGGATGCCGAGTCCGCGCTGGCCGGCTATGACGCGTTGCTGGACTGGTTCGGCGAAAAGGGGCACCTGGTTATCGGCAACGGGCCCTTCAGCCTGGAGCGGTACGATCCCGGAGCACAGTACGCGGAACTGAAGGCCTATCGGGCGGAGGATTATCCCTTCACACCCGCGGACCTTTACATTGGCCTGCCCGAGTTCGTGCGCATCACGGACATTGACGCGGACGATTTGGTTTTCGGCGACGATTACACGATATCCCTAGAACTTGAGGGGCCGGGCCAGCTGGCCGTCGAGTATGTGCTCAAGGACGCCTCCAGCGGCAAGGTCCTGCTCAGCGGACAGGCCGAAGAACTGGCCGACGGCTCGTTTGCCATTGCGCTGACCGCGGACGAAACGGACGCGCTGGACGCCGATCTGTTCAAGCTGATTCTGGCGGCCTGGAGCGACGACTTGGCCAGGGTGACCGAACGCACGCTCGAGATCGAGGCGGATGTAGGTTTCGGTTGATGCTTCGAGCCGACGGTTTGATCGGCGTCGAAGAAACACACTGCAGGCCGACAGCGAGGGACGCCACGAGCGTTTGCCTCCCGCTGTCGGCCTTGCAGTTGCAGCAGGACCTGGGCTGTATGCTCTTCAGGCTGCTGATGCACAACTTCAAGCAGTTTGAGAAGGCCGATTTCGAATACGGCAAGACGGCTGCCATCACGGCAACCGCGATGGAGGTTGTCAGTCGGCCGGTAAGGTAGAGCCATGTTCCTGTCGAATCCAAGGCTGCCGGATCCCGGGCAGGCAACTTCAGGCAGGTTGCCATGCGCAACCTGATCCCCTTGGCGGTGCGCGCCCTGACCATGGTCGGGGTCTTTTTTGTCGTTCTGCTGCTGCTCGTCCTGACCTTGGGCCTGACCGGATTTTCGGACCGCATCCTTTCATCGGTTGTGGGCGAGCAAATCCGGGTCGAACGGACCACCCTGGCCGAGACCATTCGGGATCCGGATGAACTGGAACGGGTCTTGGCCGCCCGCAAGGCGGAACTGGAGTCGTTCTACGGGCTTGACATTCCGTGGCAACGCCGGTTGCCCGCCTCCGTGTTCAGGGTCATGCGGCTGGACCTTGGGGAGGCCCGCTCCCTTCGTTCCTTTGCGGGCTCCAGTCGGATCGCCGACATCGTGCTGGAGCGGTTGCCGAACACAATCCTGCTGATGACCACCTCGACGGTGATTGTGGCCCTGACTGGCCTGGCAGGGGGCCTGTATGTGGCAACCCGGCCCGGCAGCTGGATTGATCGTTTGGTATCCGGCCTGGCGGCCGTTACCTACGCGATTCCCACCTGGTGGATCGGCATTCTCCTGATCCTCGTGGTGTCGGTGCATTGGCGCCTGCTGCCGTCCGGCGGCATGTACAGTACGCCGCCGCCGGAAGGAGGATGGCTCAGGTTTGCCGACTTGGCCCGGCATGCCGTGTTGCCGGTGCTATCCATGGTGCTGGTCAGTGTGGGGCCCTACATGTATGCGGTGCGGACGATTACGCTCAACATCGCCCAGGAGGACTTTGTGGGCATGGCTAGGGCCCGGGGGCTGTCCGAAACCCGCGTGCGCAACGCCCACATCCTACGCGTGGCTGCCCCGCCCATTGTCACGGGCCTGATCTTTGGCCTGGCCGGTTCGCTGTCCGGATCGATTCTGATTGAGACCGTCTTCAACTGGCAGGGCATGGGACGGCTGTACTACGACGCCCTGGCCGGCACTCCTGACGAGGGTGTGATCGTGGCACTCACCTTCATGTTCACACTGATGTACGTGGCCATCCGCCTCCTGCTGGAGACGCTGTACATCTTCCTGGACCCGCGGGTCAGCTACGCCGACTGATGCGCGTTCGGCAAATACGGGATGCCCTGCTCAAGACTCCGGTGGGTCTGCTGGGCCTGCTGTCCCTGGCCGCACAGGTGGTGCTCTCGGTCTGGGTGGTCGTCTCCTATCCCGACGACTTCGGCAACCGGGTCTGGAGCAATCCGATTCACTGGGTGGACAACCCGAAGGCCGCGCCGCCGACGTGGATCGGGCGGGTGGACAATCAACCGCGGGCGGATCACTGGCAGACTGTCCGCGGGGAACCGGAGACGGTTGAAGAGAAGGGACGCAACCTGATTGCCAGTTGGAACATTCCCTACATCGTCGAAGAGGGGGCCGTGCCGGCCTTCCTGGCCCTGACTGTGCGGGACGTGCGGTTTGAGGAACGGGCGCCGCTGTTGGCCCTCACTCTGATCAGGCCCGACGAAACCCGTGTCAGCGTCTTGCGCCATGCCGTCCGCGGACCGCGCGAGGGGGAGGAGGGACCATATGAGCGTCACTTCGACGCTCCCCTGCGCATCCAGCTCAGCGCCGACGAAAGCACCCTCAGTTCGTTGCAGGAGTTTCTGGCCGAGGAATACGGCCTGCAAATGGATGCCGAGGAAATCCGCCCGCGCGTCATGGACATCCTATTTGGCATGCCGGATGCAGCGGGCGACGGATTTGCCCCGATGTCGGGTGAGTACACATTCCTATTTCAGACGGCCACGCGGGTGGAGGGCGACGGCATCGGGTCCGTGGAACTGGTGGCCGGCGGGGACGCCTTTGGCCGCATGGGCACGGACAGCATCGGCCGCGACTTGGCCCAGGGGTTGCTGTACGGTTTACCCACCGCCCTGGTGATTGGCGTTGTGGTGGCACTTCTGTCCACCTCCATCGGCACCGTCCTGGGGATGGCGTCCGGCTATCTGGGCGGAGCCGCCGACACGGTGATTCAGCGACTTTCGGACATCGTGGCCAACATCCCCGTCCTGCCCCTGCTGATTTTCCTCCTGTTCATCATCGGACCCAACCTGACCGTTATCATCGGCATTCTGATTGCCTTCAGCTGGCCGGGCCTGGCCATCCAGGTGCGGGTCATGGTGCTGCACATGCGCTCGAGCCAGTTGATCGAGGCCGTGCAAAGCCTGGGGTCTTCGCGCTGGCGGGTCATGTACCGCCACATCCTGCCGCAAATCATGCCGTATTTCCTGGCCCAGATTATCTTCACCGCGCCGTCGGCCATTCTGGCCGAGGCGGGCCTCAGTTTCCTGGGTCTGGGGGATCCGTCGATTCCCACCTGGGGCCAGATTTTGGAGGCGGGCTTCCGCACCGGTGGGGTCTATGTCGGCTACTGGTGGTGGATTGTGCCCCCCGGTCTCCTGATTGTGCTGGTGGCCTCCACGTTCATGTTGTTGTCGCTGGCCATTGAGCCGGTGGTCAATCCCCGTCTGCGCCAAACCCGACGGGCCGATTGACGATGGCCCCCGTCCTGCAGGTTCGCGACCTGTATCTTCACTACGCCGATCCGGCCGGTGTGGTCAAGGCCGTGGACGGCGTATCGTTCGAACTGGGCGAGCCGGGCACGGCCCTGGGGTTTGTTGGCGAGTCCGGATGCGGCAAGTCCAGTGCGGCCAACGCCATGCTGCGCATACTGCCCGGCAACACGGCCCGGTACGAAGGGGAGGTGTGGCTGGACGACGTCTGCGTGTCGTCTCTGGATGCCGAGGAGTTTCGGCGCACCGTGCGCTGGCGGCGCATGGCCCTGGTGCCCCAGGGGGCCCAGAACAGCCTCAATCCCGTCATGCGCGTGGGCAAGTGGCTGACGGAACCAGTGCGCCAGTCGCGATCCTCCGACATCGCACCGGATGTCCTCGAACGGCAGGCCCGCGGCCTGCTGGAACGCGTGGGCCTCCCGGCCGGTGCCTGGAACCTCTATCCGCACGAACTGTCGGGCGGCATGAAGCAGCGTGTAATGATTGCGGGGGCCTTGATCTTTTCGCCGCGTCTGTTGATCATGGACGAACCGACTTCCGCCCTTGATGTCAGTGTGCAGGCGCAGATCATGAACCTGCTCAAGGATCTGAAGGCAGAGGGCCTCTCCATCCTGTTCATCACCCACGACATCGCGCTGGCGAGCGACATCTGCGACCGCTTGGCGGTCGTCTACGCCGGCCAAATTGCCGAGATTGGCAGTTCGGAACAGATTCTGGAGCAGCCGGCCCATCCGTACACGCGCCGGCTGCTTGGCAGCATTCCGCGCCTGCACGACGAAGCTCTGCCGGAGTTTATTCCGGGTGCGCCTCCCGACCTGCGCAACCTGCCCGGCGGTTGCCGCTTCCATCCCCGCTGCGATGTGCCGTTGGCGGTGTGTCCCGAGCGGGTGCCCGTGCGCCTGAAGGCGGAGGCGGGCCAGGACGTTTGGTGCTGGCTGCATGATCGGACCGTGAACCAAGTGGCCTTGGAGATTCAAGATGAGTGACAGCCAGCCCGTCGCCGTTTCGTGCATCGAACTGCACCACATCCGGCTTCCCTATGTGCATCCGTTCGAGACCAGTTTTCGGCGCGAGACGCATCGTGAATCCATCCTGGTCGCGGTCCGCAGCGGGGATCTGATCGGATGGGGAGAGTGCGTGGCCGGATCCGGACCGTGGTACTCGGCGGAGACCATGGGCACGGCCCTGCACGTGATGGCCGGCTACCTGGTGCCGCGGTTGCTGGAGGCCGGTGCGGTGGCCGCGCGCGATTGCGAACGGCTGTTTGCCCCCGTGCGGGGCCATCCCATGGCCAAGGCAGCCCTGGAGAATGCGGTCTGGGATCTTGAGGCGCAGCAAGCCGGGCATTCGCTGCAGGCAGCCCTGGGCGGCCGGGGTGATCGGGTGGCGGTCGGCGTGTCCCAGGGCATCGAGCCGTCGATTCCCGAACTGCTGGACCGCGTGGCGGCCTGGGTCGACGACGGGTATGCCAGGGTGAAGCTCAAGATCAAGCCGGGCTGGGATGTCGAACCCGTGGAGGCGGTACGGGACCGCTGGCCGGATCTGGCCCTGCAGGTGGATGCCAACTCCGCCTATGTTCCGGACGACACTGCTTCCCTTAAGGACCTTGATCACTTTGGCCTGTTGCTGATCGAACAGCCCTTCCACCACGACGACATCGTGGACCATGCCGCCTTGCAGGCCGAGATGCGGACCCCCATCTGCCTCGATGAGAGTATTCACTCGCCGCTGCATGCGGAGTGGGCCCTGAAAATCGGGGCCTGCCGCAACATGAACATCAAGGTGGGGCGGGTCGGCGGCCTGAGCGCCGCCCTGCGCGTCCACGACCTGTGCCGGGATGCCGGCGTCCCGGTCTGGTGCGGGGGCATGCTGGAGACCAACGTGGGACGGGCCGGGAACCTGGCCTTGGCCTCGCTGCCCAACTTCACACTGCCCGGTGACATCTCCGCCTCCCGCCGCTACTACCACGAGGACGTGGCGGTCCCGGACTTCGAGCTCAACTCGGACTCGACCGTATCGGTTCCGCAGGCCCCGGGCCTGGGCGTGGCGGTTGACCGGGCGCGGCTGGCCGCGGTCACACTCCACGCGGAGACCTTCCGCACGTCGCAATGAAGGGGTTGTCCGGCCTCACGGTTGCGGTATGCCGTTCGGAACTCGTTTGACAAAGGGGGGGGGACGAACCTTACAATCGGGTTGCCAATCCAGTTTTGTCATTGCACCACCCATCATTGCCGGCAGTGAGTCTGTTCGGTCAGTCCCAAGGACTGGATTGGTGTATTGCAATATGTCACTGATTCGGGAGGACCTGAATTATGACTATCTTCAAGACAGGATTGCTGGCAGCCTTGCTCCTTGCGCTCTTGGCAGTGGCTGCCTGTGGTGTCCCTGCCGAACCTGCAGCCGACGCTTCGGCGGAGGATGCGGAGGACATGATGGAGGAACCGGCCGGCAACCCCTTGGAGTCTCCGGTACTGTGGGACCGCGTGGCGTCGGGCGAGTTGCCCCCGCTGGAAGACCGCCTCCCGAACGAACCGTTCGTCGTGGGTCCCGGCGTCCTCCTGCCGGAGGGTCACGTTGCCTGGCAGCCCGGCAACTTCGGCGGCACTCTGCGTACACTGCATTACCGTCCGCGTTGGAATCCGGACGTGTTCATAGGCGTGAACGAATCGCTGCTGTCCGCGCCCGGGCTGGGTGTCCAGGATATCCGTGGCAACGTGCTGAAGTCCTTTGAGGTTTCCAACAACAACCAGACCTTCGTCTTCCACATGCGCGAAGGCCTGAAATGGTCGGACGGATCCCCGGTAACCGCTGAAGATGCTCGATTTGTGGTCGAGGACGTATACGGCAATGAATCCCTCACCCCAAACTACCCCCGGAAGTTCCGCACCAGGAACGATGCCACGGGCACGCCGATGACGTTCACGCAGATCGACGACTACACCTTCCAGGTGGACTTCGATGGCTCCTACGGTGGGTTCCTGCGCACCTTGACGATCGAATCCTGGCCTGGGTGGTCGGAACTGGTGCGGCCCTCCAACTACCTCAAGCAATTCCACGTGGACTATCTTGAAAATGGGATCGAGGATTTGCGTGAAGAACTTGACGCGATGAACCTCACCGACGAGTGGAACCAGGTCTTCGCCGCCAACAACTGTCGCAGCAGAGATATACACAAGGATCAGTGCCTGGTTGGCAATTCCCCGGTCGTTTCCCCATGGCAGCGCGTGGAAGTGGCTGATCCGGGCGTTGTGGTCTTTGAGCGCAATCCCTACTACTACAAGGTCGACACGGAAGGCAAGCAGCTGCCTTACATCGACAAGCTGGTCACCAAGCTGGTCGAGGACGTGGAAATGGTCAATACCGCCATCCTGACCGGTGAAGCCGACTTCATGCGTGAAAGCACGGGCCTGGTCAAGATTCCGCTCTATGTGGAGCACGGACCGGCGGGCGGCTTCCGGCACCAGTTGTTGGACATGCACGTCAATTCCACCGTACTCATTATCAACCTGACCTACGGTGCCGAGGCCGATCCACTGGCTGAACAGTTCAGGGATGTCGTTGCCAACATTGAGTTCCGTCAGGCGGTCAGCCTGGCCTTGGACCGCGATGAAATGATCGAGACCCTGTACTACGGGTTTGCCTCCAAACCGCTTGTAACAGTGGGGGCAGACCTGTCAACCCGGGATGTTGATCGAGCCAACGCGCTGCTCGATTCCATCGGTCTTGACGCCCGCGACGATGATGGTTTCCGCCAGTATCCATCCGGTGAGACCTTTGAACTCCTGATTGAGCACGGAGCGCACGCTCCCGACATAGCGCCGGCCTCGGAATTGATGGCTGAGTACCTGGGCGACATCGGCATCAAAGCCCTTGTCAAGCAAATCGATCCGTCGCTCTGGGGCCAACGCCTTAACAACAACGAACTGCAGGCAAGTGTGCTCTGGTCTCACGACCAGTGCTGCGACGACGAATCGACCGGTGGGCTCTTTGGGGTTTACGGTGCCGGAAAGGCTTGGGGCCTGTACATGAATGCCGCTGAAGAGAACCGGGATCCCAACTGGGAGCCACCTCAGTGGGTCAAAGACGCCTTTGCACGTGACGTTGCTCGCTGGGGTACTGTCCCTGGTAGCGATGAGCACAACCAACTCAAGGAAGATGGCTATGCCTGGCATCGGCAATACCTGCCGGTCGTTACGGTTGTTGAAAACGTGAAGTACCCGCTGATCGTCTCAACCAACATGGCCAATGTGGCGACCGAGGGTTTCGCCATTGCCCAGAACTTCGCCATGGAGCAGCTTTACTACCTCAACCCCGAAGAGAACGAGTAGCAAGGTTTGGGTTTTGCCCCTGAGGGGTCGTTGATTGGGCCTGTCGGCACCCCACGAGGTGTCGACAGGCCGCCCCGCCACATGTGCCGAGAGGCCGACGTCCCGGTCTGGTGCGGGGGCATGCTGGAGACCAACGTGGGACGGGCCGGGAATCTGGCTCTGGCCTCCCTGCCCAACTTCACGCTGCCCGGCGACATCTCCGCCTCCCGCCGCCACTACCACGAGGACGTGGTGTTTCCGAACTTCGAACTCAACTCGGACTCGACCGTGTCGGTTCCGCAGGCGTCGGGCCTGGGCGTGGTAGTGGACCGGGCGCGGCTGGCAGCGGTCACGCTGCACGCGGAGACGTTCCGAGTACCGGTTTGAAGATGGCGATCGGGCTCGCGTCGGCACTATGCCGGTTGGGTTTCTTTGGTGCTGGGGGTAGGGCAACCCTACAATAGGGCCACCGATCCCGTTTCGTCATAGCACCACTTGTCCTTGCCGGCAGTGACTTCGTTCGGCCAGCCCCTTGGACCGGATCGGCGCGTTGCAATTCCAACATTCATCCAGGAGAATCTTGAATGAAGACTCCCTTCAAGGCAGGGCTGTTGGCAGCCTTGCTCCTTGCGCTGTTGGCGGTGGCTGCCTGCGGTGCTCCTGCCGCACCTGCGGCCGAAGCCCCGGCCGAGGATGCGGACTCGATGGCCGCAGAGGATACGATGGCGGAACCGGCCGGCAACCCCTTGGAGTCGCCGGTGCTGTGGGACCGCGTGGCGTCGGGCGAACTGCCCCCGTTGGAAGATCGCCTGCCGAACGAACCGTTCGTCGTGGGCCCCGGTGTCCTCCTGCCGGAGGGCCATGTTGACTGGCAGCCCGGCAACTTCGGCGGCACCCTGCGTACGCTGCACTTCCGCCCGGACTGGAATCCGGATACCTTCGTCGGCATGAACGAGCCCCTGCTTTCCGCGCCCGGCCTGGGCGTGCAGGGCATCCGCGGCAATGTGCTGAAGGACTACGAAGTCTCCAACAACAACCAGACTTTCGTCTTCCACATGCGCGAAGGCTTGAAGTGGTCCGACGGTTCCCTGGTTACGGCCGAGGATGCCCGGTTCGTGGCCGAGGACATCTACGGCAACGACTTCCTCACACCCACTTTCCCCAGGCGTTTCCGCACGCGGAACGATCCCACCGGCACGCCGATGACGTTCCAGATGATTGACGACTACACCTTCCAGGTGGACTTCGACGCTCCCTACGGCGGGTTCCTGCGCGCCCTGACCATCGAGACCTGGAACGGCTGGACGGAACTGGTGCGGCCTTCGTCCTACCTGAAGCAATTCCATGTGGACCATCTCGAAAACGGAATCGAGGACCTGCGCGACCAGCTCAACGAGATGAATCTCACTGACGAGTGGAACCAGGTCTTCACAGCTAACGACTGTGTCAACTGGCATGTCAACCAGGAGAAGTGCATGGTCGGACGCTCTCCGGTCATCACCCCCTGGCAGCGCGTGGAAGCGGCGGAGCCGGGCCTCCTGGTCTTCGAGCGCAACCCGTACTACTACAAGGTTGACACCGAAGGCAAGCAGCTGCCCTACATCGACAAGATGGTTTCGAAGCTGGTCGAGGATGTGGAAATGGTCAACACCGGCATTCTGACCGGCGAGGCCGACTTCATGCGCGAAAGCACCGGTCTGGTCAAGATTCCGCTGTACGTCGAGAACGGCCCGGCGGGCGGCTACCGCCACCAGCTGCTGGACATGCATGTCGACTCCAGTTCCATCTGGATCAACCAGACCTACAATGCCGAGGCCGATCCGCTGGCCGCGGAGTTCCGGGATGTTGTCTCCAACATCGAGTTCCGGCAGGCCGTCAGTCTGGCCGTGAACCGCGACGAGATGATCGAGACGCTGTACTACGGCTACGCCACCAAGCCGCTCGACACGGTTGGCGCCGATCTGTCCACCCGGGATCTGGACCGTGCCAATGCACTCCTCGATTCCATCGGGCTGGACGGCCGCGATGACGAGGGCTTCCGGACCTATCCGTCCGGTGAAACCTTCGAATTGCTCATCGAGCATGGTGCCCACGCTCCTGATCTGGAGCCGGCATCCGAACTGGTCGGCGAGTACCTTGGCGATGTCGGCATCAAGGCCCTGGTCAAGAAACTGGATCCGGCCCTGTGGGGCCAGCGCCGCAACAACAATGAACTGCAGGCCACGGTCTTCTGGGCCCATGACCAGGGCTGGGACAACAACTGGACCAGCGACACCATTCAGCGTGCAGGCTACGCTTGGTGGCAGTACATGACCGCCGCCGAGGAGAACCGCGATCCCACCTGGGAGCCGCCGCAGTGGGTCCAGGATGCCTATGCGCTTGACATTGCACGCTGGGGTTCCGTGTCCGGCGGCGACGAGTACAATGAGTTCAAGGATCAGGGCAATGCCTGGCATCGGGAAAACCTTCCCGAGATTACGATCGTGGAGAATGTAAAGTACCCGCTGATCATTTCTCTCAACATGGCCAACGTTGCGACCGATGGCTTCGCCATTGCCCAGAACTTCGCCATGGAGCAGTTGTACTACCTCAACCCCGAGGAGAACCAGTAGTTCTCCCTTTGAACCAAAGGAATCGTCAAAAAGCCGGCCGGCGTCCCACGGGATGCCGGCCGGCCGATTGCCACCTGCCAACATAGACCTATCGCCTGGAACCCGACCTGATGGTTGCCTACATAGTGCGGCGCAGCGTGATGCTGATTCCGATCCTGTTGTTGATCTCGCTGGTGTCGTTCGCGATCATCGAATTGCCGCCGGGGGACTGGGTCACCTACCAGATCGAGAACCTGCGCGCCTCCGGCATTGAGCTCAACGAGGACGAGGCGGAGCGGCTGGTCAAGATGTACGGATTCGACCAGCCGGCCTGGAAGCGCTACATCAGATGGATGCGGGGCATCCTGTTCAAGTTCAACTTCGGCTGGTCGTTCCAATGGGGCAAGACCGTCAACGAACTGCTTGGCGAACGCCTGCCCCTGACGCTCTTGGTTTCCATCTCGGCGCTGATTGTGTCCTGGATCATCGCCATTCCAATCGGGATCTATTCCGCCACCCACCAGTACTCGGTGCTGGACTACATCTTCACCTTCTTCGGCTTCCTGGGATTGACCATCCCAACCTTCTTGTTGGCCATGGTGTTGGCCTGGTATATCTTCAAGCTCACCGAATTCGCACCGCTGGGTCTGTTCTCCATCGAGTACATGGACGAACCCATGTCGATGGAGAAGTTTATCGACATGCTCAAGCACCTGGTGTTGCCGCTCATCATCATTGGGCTGAACGGCACCGGGGCTCTGATCCGGGTCATGCGCGGCAACCTGCTGGACGAACTCAAGAAGCAATATGTCATTACCGCCCGCGCCAAGGGCGTTAACGAGATGCAGCTTCTGTTCAAGTATCCGGTGCGCATGTCCATGAACCCGGTCATCAGCACGATCGGCTGGATTCTGCCGGGCATCTTCTCCGGCGAGGTGCTGGTGTCCCTGGTTTTGGGCCTTCAGACCACCGGGCCGCTCCTGCTGAGGGCCGTGCTGGCCCAGGACATGTTTCTGGCCGGCAGCATTGTCATGATTCTGTCGGTTCTGACGGTCTTGGGCACATTGTTGTCGGACATCCTGCTGGCGGCGTTGGATCCGCGCATTCGCTACAGTGCCGCCGCGGCCCGCTGACACTTTCGGAGTCTGTCATGACTGCTTCCACAGAAGTCTTTGAGGAAGTCCTGGTTGCCGACCAGGCGGAGCAGGACGATCGGTTTTACTACGCCAGCCAGTGGTCGCTGATCTGGTGGCGTTTTCGCCGGCACCGCGTGGCCATCGTCTCCACGATACTGCTGTTGCTGCTCTATCTCCTGGCCGTACTGCCGGGATTCTTCAGCCCCTATCTGCCCTCGACGCGTTTTGAGAGCTACCAGGAGGCGCCCCCGGTGCGGCTGCACTGGATGGACAAAAGCCCGGAGGGCGGAGGCTTCATTGGACCGCACTACTACGGATACGAGAAGACCCTGAACAAGGAGACCTTCAAGTACGAGTTTGCGCCCATCCTGGACAATCCCATCAAGCTGCGGTTGTTCGCGCCGGGTCCGGAATACACGATCGTCGGCGACTGGACCTCCACGGTGCATTTCTTCGGCACCGATGTTGAGGAGCCGCCCCCCTTCATGCTGTTCGGTGCGGATCGGCTGGGGCGGGACCTTCTGAGCCGCACCCTCTACGGGGCCCGCATCTCCCTGTCGATTGGCCTGATTGGCGTGGCCCTGAGTCTGATTCTGGGGGTGATCCTGGGCGGCATTTCGGGATACTTCGGAGGCTTGGTCGACGAGGTGATCCAGCGTCTTATCGACTTCCTGATCTCCATTCCTCAAATTCCGCTGTGGATGGCCCTGTCGGCGGCCCTTCCCCGCGATTGGCCGGTGCTCAAGACCTACTTCGCCATTACGATCATTCTGTCCATCCTGGGATGGACCGGCTTGGCGCGCGTGGTGCGGGGCAAGCTGCTCTCCCTGCGTGAGGAGGATTACGCCATGGCGGCCAAGGCGGCCGGTACCGGGGAGAGCCGTATCATTTTCAAGCACTTGCTGCCCGGCTTTACCAGCCACCTGATTGTCACGGTCACGTTGGCGGTGCCGACCATGATTCTGGCCGAGACGGCCCTGAGCTTCCTGGGTTTGGGCATTCAGCCGCCGGCCGTGAGTTGGGGCACGCTGCTCCAGGATGCGCAGGACATCGTGGCGATTGCCCAGCATCCCCACCAGTTGATCCCCGCGGCGTGGGTGATGGCGGCCGTGCTGCTCTTCAACAACGTCGGCGACGGCCTGCGCGATGCGGCCGATCCGTACTCGGATCACTAGGAGCGAACCAACGTGTCTGATACCGGGCGCGGCGATCTGCTGCTTGAAGTTCGCAACCTGCAGGTCCACTTCTACTTGTTCGAGGGAGTGGTCCAGGCCGTCAACGACGTCAGCTTCGACGTGCATCGGGGCCGCACCCTGGGCATCATCGGCGAGAGCGGATCCGGCAAGTCCGTGTCGGCCCAGTCGGTGATGGGCATTGTGCCCAGTCCGCCGGCCAAGCAGTTGGCGGGGGAGATCAGGCTTCACCGGGCAACCCCCGACGGTGGCATCGAGACGGTGGATCTGGGTCGGTTGGATCCCCGCGGGCAGGAGTACCGGGATGTGCGGGGCGGCGAGATCGGCATGATCTTCCAGGAGCCGATGACCTCCTTCAGTCCCCTGCATACCGTCGGGGATCAGATCGGCGAGGCCATCTTGCTGCACATTCCGGATTCGACCCCGCAGTCCGCACGGGAACGGACCGTGGACCTGTTGCGGCGGGTTGGCATTCCGCGTCCGGATCGGGCCGTGGACGCCTATCCCCATGAACTGTCGGGCGGCATGCGCCAACGGGCCATGATTGCCATGGCGCTGTCCTGTGATCCGGCCCTGCTGATTGCGGACGAACCCACCACCGCGCTGGACGTGACGATTGAGGCCCAGATCCTGGAGTTGATTCAGGAACTGCAGGATGACCTCAACATGGCCATCATCTACATCAGCCACGATCTGGCGGTCGTGGGCGGTGTGGCCGACGAGGTGATGGTGATGTACCTGGGACTGGTCATGGAACATGCGGACGCGGAGACCATCTTCGACGAACCGCTCCATCCGTACACCCGGGCCCTGTGGCAGTCCATCCCCAAGATCGATGGACCGCTGGAACAGCTGGTGCCGATTTCCGGCAACATCCCAAACCCCTTTGCCGTGCACAAGGGCTGTCCCTTCTACGCTCGGTGCACCGAGCGCATACAAGGAGTTTGTGACGAGTCGCCGCCGCCAGTGCTGGAACCGAGACAGGGCCACACGGTTCGCTGTTTCCTGTATGCGGACGATGTGGATTTGGCCTCGAATGGTGCGGCAGGTGACTGATCATGGCGGATGTGATGCAGACCACATCAGGGGCCAACGGGGCGGCCGCGGGCGAGTTGCTGCAGGTGGAGGGCCTGAGCAAGTACTTTCCCATCACCAAGGGGTTCCTGCGCCGGGTGATCGGCTTCACCAAGGCTGTCCACGACGTGTCGTTCACGCTGGCCAACGGTGAAACCCTGGGCGTGGTGGGTGAGAGCGGCTGCGGCAAGACCACGCTGGGCCGCACCATTCTGCAGTTGTATGACATGACGGCCGGGTCCGTCAGGATCAACCTGGACGAAGGCCAGCTGGATGTCGGCAGCCTGACTCCGGAAGAGCGGAAGCTGTTCCGGCGCCGGGCCCAGATGATCTTCCAGGATCCCTTCGCTTCGCTTAATCCCCGCATGAACATCCTGGAGACCGTGGGCGAGCCGCTACTGGTCAACGGCGTGGCCAAGGGCACGGAGCTCGAGCAGCGGGTGGCCCGCATCATTGAACAGGTGGGCTTGCGGGTGGAGCATCTGCGTCGCTATCCCCACAGCTTCAGTGGCGGGCAACGGCAGCGGATTGGTATTGCCCGGGCTTTGGTGGTAAACCCGCGTCTGGTGATCGCGGATGAGCCGGTTTCCGCTTTGGACGTGTCGATTCAGGCGCAGATCCTGAATCTGTTGCAGGAGTTGCAGGGAGAGTTTCATCTGACCTACATGTTCGTGTCGCACGACATGAGCGTGATTCGCTACATCTGCGACCGCATTGCGGTCATGTACGCCGGGCGGCTGGTGGAACTGGGCCCCAAGGATGAACTGCTCGAGCGACCTCGCCATCCCTACACGGCCCTGCTGCTGGCAGCCGTGCCGCGCACGGCCAAGGGAAGCCGGGGCAAGCGGCTGGTGACGGCCGGCGAACCACCGGATCCCGCCAATCTGCCGACCGGCTGCGTCTTTCAGGAACGCTGTGTGCACGTGCAGGACATCTGCCGGGAGGAGGATCCACCGCAGGTGTCCATGTCCGACAGGCACTTTGCAGCCTGCCACTTTGCCAAGGACCTCAATCTGGACGGTATCACGGTCGCACCGGTTACGCTCTCGGCCTGAAGTCTGCTGTATTATGTGGACATGGTCCTTGATTCATTGTCAAGTCGGCGCAGCGTCGGCTTCCATGTCCTGACCTACGTCTACCTGCTCCTGAGCTTTGCGGGCGGGTTTCTGGCGGCCTGGACCCTGCGCGACGCGGTTCGCCTAATCCTGACCAGCCAGGAACTGGACCGGTACCTGATCCACGGCACCGTTCTCTTTACCACCTTTGCGGTGGTCGGGGTTTGCACGCTGGTTTTTCTGGTGGTGGCGGAGCACTACTACCGGACCTCGCCCGATTTGCGTAGCCAGTTCAGACGGTTTCTGGGAATTGTGTCCATCCCGTTGCTGGTGGCCGGTACCGCCCACCTGGTTCAGTTTCTGATTTCGCTCCTGGTGTTTGATTATTTGGATCAGGTCGGCTTGCTGTGGGCCCTTGTGGAGTGGGCGCTCGGCATTTGGGTACTTGTCTTGCGGTCGCGTCGGACCGGGGACTTGACGACCTGATCCATTGACTGCGGGGCATCGATCTCAAGGGATGCTCGCGGACATGCTGTATCCCTGGCAGTTGGCCGTTGAGGGTGCCTATGCATGCTCCGGTGGTGATTTCAGTGTCGGCATGCTGGTCGCCTTGGACAGCATGTTCGGGCTGGCTGACGACGGTTTCACTCGGGTCGGTATCGGACACAGACAGCATGTTCTACGGCGGGTGGTTCCGTTCCGGTACCGGGGGCGAAGTTGAGGCCCAGCGCGACCACTCGGCGGCTTCCGCCGAAATGCCGACGGCCGTAGTCGTGGGTCCGAATTTGGTCTAGGGCCGTCTGCGGGGACTCGCCATACTTGAATTCCATGACGCAGACATGCTCGGGGAACCGGATCTCCATGTCGGAGCGGCCACCACCCTGGTGTACTTCCGACTGGAACTCTACCTGCATCAGCTGGCACAGGACGTGCAGCACGAGGTGGCAGTCCGTCTCGCGGCACAGTTTCTCGCTGGGGATGCCGGCCAGGAAGGTGTGGAGGAGATCGCAGAACCCCTTGTAGCCCTCATCGGCCAGTGCGCGGTGCATGGCCCGCATGGTCCGCGGGTCGGGTGGCTGCCGGTAGGTCTCCAGCAGTTCATGGTTGTAGGTACGTCGGACTTCATCGTTGGGATAGTCGAGGTACAGGTCGCCACCGGTGTCTTGGCGCAGGGTGTAGTAGCCAGTCTGAACCATGAGGGAGACGAAGTTGACCCTGTCCAGGTTATAAGTGGTGCTCATCAGGCTTTCCCAGGGGGGTGGGTCCGTGGGCAGGGGATACTGCCCCTCCTTCATGAGACGGATCAGGAACATGGGGTTGCCGGAGACGGCCCAATGGTTGGGCCATCCGGTGACCTTCCACCATTCCGCATGGTTGGGATCCTGTAGGTCCCGGAGACAGCAGGCCAGGGTGAAGGGGTTGTAGACGCTCTCGCTGTTGCCGGGGAGACTGAAGTGATAGCCGTTGTAGTGGCGGCGTATCTGGTCCATCAGTTCCTTGAGGGATAGATCAAGGTGGACGGCAGCCGTGGTGAGGTGGGGTTCCAATGCAGTTCGGGCCTCCCGTTCGGTGAAGCCGCAGAGGGTGGCGTAGGCGGGTTCCCAGGAGATGTCGCGCAGGTTGTTGAGGACCGAGAACAGGCTGACGCGGGCGAAGCGGGTGATGCCGGTGACGAAGACGAAGTGCAGGTCGGATTCGAGGCTCTTGAGCCTGACGTAGAAGTTGCGCAGGACATCCAGGATCGGTTCGGGGTCCGTGTCCTTGCCCAAGAGGTGCACCAGGGGCGCGTCGTACTCGTCGACCAGGACGACGGGATTGGCTCCGTAGCGCGCCTTGAGCCGGCCCACCAAATCCTCCAGGCGCTGGGCCGGGCTGACCGCCGGAACGGAGGGGAAGGTGACGGCACCGGATTCATCCACGGGTTCCAGTCCGACGTTGATGCCGCGGCGGTTCCACAGGGTGTATTGGCCGCCCAGCATCTCCAGCAGGTTGGCCTTCAGTTCCTCCGGAGAGTCTGCGGGGGTGTTGGCCATGTTCAGGCGCACGACCGGATGGAACCCCCGGCTCTCAGCGGCATCCGCTGCGGTCGTGCCGCGGAACAGTTCCGCCTTGCTCTGGGTTGGCGGTGGGTTGTGGCCGTTCAGGTAGCGGGGATCAACCGGCACCTCTCCCTGGAAGAAGGCCTCCAGGGTCGTTACCAGCAGGGACTTGCCAAAGCGCCGAGGACGGGCCAGGAACACGTATGGGTTCCGAAGTGTTGGAGCATCCTCGGATTCGGGAGCCAGGAGAGACCGGAAGTGGTGGGTCTTGTCGATGTACAGGCCTCCGCCGCGCCGGATCTGCAAGAACTCGGACCGCCCTGGGTTAAGGGAAGGCATGGAACTTGCAGAGGACATGACGATGTTCGCTTCGGCTACGGGCTGGATGCCCGGATCCTACACTGAAACCAACGGCTGATGCACGAGTGTTCCGCGCTTCGGGCATCGGTGTACAACCGGCTGCATCACAATGTTCAAAGTGTCCCTGCCCGCGCGTGTCCTATCTTGCAGGCGCAGGCAATCGACTGAACTTCAGACCTGCCATGATCCAAGCAACATGAACGCCCACGACCTTCTTCACCGACTGTCCGACGAGGAGATGCGGAGGTATCTGACCGAGGGCTATCTGGTCCTGAAGTCCGGTTTGCCCCAGGATGTGCACGACCACATCCGTGATCGGTGCGAGGAGATCTTCTCGACGACGGGCAATCCGAGCAACGAAATCCTGGAGATGAATCCGGTGCTTCGGCTGGTGTTTGCGGACCCGGTGGTCAAGGGCGCGTTGATTTCCATCCTGGGAGACGGCTACTTCATGCACCCGCATCGGCATTGCCATCAAAACAGATCGGGTACCCCGGCCCAAGCCAACCACAAGGATTCCTACGAGGAGGACGTCAATGTTCATCACCATCGCTCCCGATGGGCCATGGCCATGTACTACCCGCAGGATGTCACCGCCGACATGGGTCCTACCGGGGTGACGTCCGGCAGCCAGTACTTCAGTTCACCGGAATCATTGGCCGGCCACAAGGAATTGGGAGTGACCGGCGAGGCCGGCACCGTCATCTTGGTTCATTACGATGTTTGGCACCGGGCCCTGCGCCAATCACTCGGGCCGCAATCGGTACATGCTCAAGTTTCTGTTTTGCCGTGCCACCGAACCCACTGCCCCCGCCTGGAACAATCGGGAAGAGGAATGGCAGGTGCCCGCAGGTCGGGAGCAGGACCCTTTGGAACCCCTGTGGCGAGCCATGTGGAATTGGAATCGGGGACAACCCGTTGCGACAGGGAAACGGGAACACGGGGATGCCGCCTTGTCGGATCTGCTGGCCGGTTCAGAGGCGGAGCGGTTGAAGGCGGCCTACACCATTGGACTGCATGCCTTCGACCAGCACGATGAGGTTTTCCGTTTATGGCTTGCCGAAGCGGATGAGGCGGAGGTTCGGGCTCAGCGGCGGGAACACACGAGTCCCTGTGAGCACATGTTCGGCTATCTGTTGGCGAGCCAAGGGGCTGCCGGATTGGTCCTGTTGGAAGAGGCCTTGGGGGCCGAGGACTGGCGCATCAGGGGCAGCGCGGTTGATGCCGCGGGAGACATGGGCAACGAGGCCCGATCCTTGGTCCCGCATGTGACCACCATGGCCAGTGATCCGTCTCCTTGGGTTCGGTGCAACGCCGTCGAAGCCTTGGGTGTGTTGGGCGATGCCAGAGATGACGTGACGACAATCCTAGGCCAGGCTCTTTATGACGAGGATTACCTTGTGGGTCACAACGCCGCCTTGGCGCTACGCAAACTGGGCACTGCCAGCGGTGCTGCCATCGACATGTTGCTTAAGGCTTCCACCCATGGGGAACTCTACCGACGGAAGAATGCCCTGATGGCGTTGGAAGTCCTACTGGAATGATTGTCTCTGTTTGATCCGACCCCTGCATGACTTTAGAAATTGAAGTCCGTTCTCTCAGCTGCGTACTTCTCCTGCCAACTCCTCCCTGCCAAAACGCTCAATCGTCTCCAGTGTCTCGCGTACATCGTCCCAGGTGGTGGTGTGGTTGAGAATACACAGGCGTAGGGAGAATGTGCCGTGGAGCAGTGTGGAAGACACAAAGGCATCATCGTCCCAGAAGAGACGAGCGAGAATGGTTCGGTTCACCTGTTCCAGTGATTCCTCGCTTCGGTGAGCGTCGGTGGGGTTGATCCGAAGGCACACTATTCCCAACGACGCGGGAGTCAGGCTCTCCAGGATTGGGCTGGCGTGGACGAATTCTTCCGCTTGGCTGGCCAGTTCCATGCCTTTGGCTACCGCCCGCCGGAACGCAGCCATCCCGAATGTCTGGATTGACGCCCAAACTTTCAGGGCGCGTACCGAGCGACTCAGTTGCAGACCACGATCCACGAAGTTGGGATGGTCCTTCCCCCAAACCGTATCCTGGAGGATATCGGGGTGTACGGCGAAGGCTTTCTCCAAGGTGCTTCCGTCCTTCACCAGCAAACTTCCGGCTTCATACGGCTGAAACAGCCATTTGTGGGCATCCAGTCCGATCGAATCCGCACGTTCCATCCCTTGCAAGAGCTTCCTGCCTTCTTCGGTCAAGACTGCGAACCCTCCGTACGAGGCATCGACGTGCATCCAGATCTTTTCTTCTTCACAGAAATCGGCCATCGTCTCCAAGGGGTCTATAGCGCCTGTGCTGGATGTTCCGGCGGTGGCACATACGGCAAGCGGATTGAAACCTGCTGCCCGGTCGGCTTGAACGGCCCTGGCAAGTGCTTCCATGTCCAGCCGAAAGTTTTCGTCACTGGGCACCATGCGGATGCACTCCCGCCGTACGCCAATGATCATGGCCGCTCGACTGAGGGCGGAGTGGCTTTGGTCACTCATGTACACGGTCGCCCGTTCCGGATTGCCGGCGGCCTCTCTGGCTGCCACAAAGGCATCCAGACTGGCGGCCGATCCTCCACTCGTGAAAAGCCCGCCCGCCCCCTCGGGATAACCAATCCAGCGGCGAAACCAGTCGATGACCACCAACTCAAGCTGGCTCGGACCACTGGATGTCAACCATGTGCATTGGTTGACCTGGTGTCCGGCCACCATGAAATCGGCCAGCACGCCGGGCCAGGTAGGGGAAGATGGAATAAAACCAAAGAAACGGGGATGGTCAATCCGGGCTGCGAACGGGAGGATCTTGTGTGCAGCCCGTTCAAAGACTTCCTTTGGGGATTGGCCTTCCTCCGGAGGCTCGGCCAGCAATTGGTCCTCAAGTTCCAGCCGGAAGTCGCCATCCCAGGCCGGTTCCCGACTCAGGTTGCCGACCCGTTCCATCACCAGTTCGGTGACCAGGTGGGCAAGACTGCGCATCTCCTCCTCCGTCATCTGGAGGTCGAGGTTGTTTTTCAATGAATTCATGATTGTTTCATTGTGAGGTGTCGGGCCTGATTCAACCCCAATGAACTCCACCTTGATCCCTGCTGTCCCAAGGCTCGCTGTTGACCCGTGTCCCCCTGATTTTACTGGAACCATCGGGGCACACCCGTCGATCCTTGTTCCCGTGCCCCGATCCGGTGGCAGCGGTTTCGACTATGGGGGGATGCTCTTCAAAGAACCGAGCAGGTTGGTCGAGTGGACGACTTTTTCGGCACCTGAACGGAAACATCAATCCGGCGCGCAGCCTGCGGCATTTGGTGGCCGACAACTGTCGGCTATGTGAATGCCTGAATGGCATCAACACGTCGTTTGCGCGAGGGTTTCCGGATCACCCGCGGTAACGGATTGACTGTCCAACATTCGGCCCAAGATCCGCTACTTTGGTAAGTCGAACAATCTTCTGAAGACTGTTGCTTCTGTCCTGAGTGCGATGAGTTGGACGCCTCTGACAGGGACAGTGCCTTTACTCGTGCCGGTACCGGACGCAAACGCCTCTGTACGCTGCTGACGTTGGACCAGTGGGACGAGGATCCATTCCTGCACCGGCAGATGCGGAAGCAGTGGAAGGGCGTTCCCATGTGGCGAACCGGATCGTGGCCGACAGTGGTTCCTACACCGCGAAGGTTTGGAACGGCAGGGCCTGGGTGTACCTGCAAGGCATGGAGCACGGCCAGCGCATTGCCATTCCGCTCAAGGGCACGCATCTGCCGACCGGAACCCTGCGCATCATCCTGTAATCCAACGGGCAGGTGGCCGTCCACTGCGCGGTGGACGAGACACAGGCATGCAGCACGCGCCCCTGCGGGGATGCCACCGTGGGCGTGGACAAGGGCCAAAAACGCAACCGGCTTCGGGCGGTGGCAGAGAAGCACGAAGCCAAGGGCTACCACCGCAAGGCCGACAACATCCGGTGTCACAACCTGGGCCGCAACAAGTGGAACCGGCGCAAGCGCAGACACAAAAAGAGGGCGCGCAACCTGCTGTGCCACGCCGCCCATGCCGTGGTCGACAAGGCGGACACCATCGCCTGCGAGGACCTGACGGCGCCCATGAAGTCCGCCAAGGACCGCCACAAGGACACCAACCGCCGTCTGAGCGGCTGGGTCAAGGGCGCAACCTCAATGTCTCGGCGCAGAGGTTCTGCGCCGGCATTGGTCAACCCGGACTGCACATCGCAAATCGACTCCTGCACCGGCCTGTTGCAGGGTCAACGGAAAGGGGATGGGTTTCACTGCATCGACGGGATTGTGCCGGACGCGGACGCCAATGCCACCTGCAACATTCCGGCGAGACTGTATGACGACGAGATTACGCTGTACACTCCATTCAGGGAAGTCAAGGCCCTGCTCGCCGAACGAACCCAGGACCGCGGTGGGGACTGCTCCACCAGGACTCGAGTTGCGGGGTCTGCAACCACGACCCCATCAACCGAGAGCGAATTACCGGCACCGGTACCGTAATGTACCAGTTGAGGGAACAGAATTGGACATGACATCGTTTGAAACACCCGTATCGGCCGCAGAGCTCCGGGATCTACACTTGGAGTGGCAGGATGTTGCATTCCCTGACGCAAATGCTGAATCGACCTACCTCAAAACGGAGATGCTCCGCCACAACTGGAACAGCAACCGCATCGAGGGCTCACCCATGCCGTATACGGACATGGTGCATCTGATTCTGAACGACTACGTTGCCCCTGCTGTGGACTACCGCTGGCACGAAGAGTCCGTGGGTCACTTCGAGGCACTGGAGCAATTGGCCGACCTGGAAACGGATGTGCGGTGGGACGAGGACGACCTGAAGTCGCTGCATCGGCAGATCATGGTCAGGGATCGGATCCGCCGGGAAGCGGGCGGTTCCTACGTTGTCAGGGCCGGGGAGTTCAAGACGCTGCCCAACATGGTGATGACATCCGAGGGGAAACCTCATGTGTTCACCATGCCGGAGGATGTGCCGTCCCACCTGCGGAAGTTCCTGGCAGACTACAACGCACGCCTGGCGCGAGCGGCAACCGACGACATCGCCCTGGAATTGGCGGAGGTCCATATCGAATTCGCCAACATCCATCCGTTCATGGACGGCAACGGGCGTGTGACGCGCCTGCTGGTGGGGGTGGTGGCGGATTCGTTCGGCTACCCGAATCCCGTGATCGCATTCCAAGACCGTGACCGCTACATGGCCAGTCTGGTGCCGGGCAACCGTGGCGATCCGGGGGCGTTGCGAGACTTCCTGAGCGTCTGCATCAAGCGGTCGCTGAAGTTCGGATTGGCTTGCAAGAAGGGCCTGTGCGAGACGGGCTGGCGCAACCTGCACGGAGATCCAGACATGCCGACGGGGAATCCACTGCGGCAATCGGGTGTTCGGAGCAGTCGAAACCTTGCGGACAACCTCATTCATGCACTGTCGCGCAATGATGATCTGATCGGCACCGTGGCCATGCCTCGACAGACGGATGGTCCAACTGCCGAGACTCCGTAGGCCGGTCCAAGTGTATGTACGGGGGGGGGGCATGGAACGTGGCGAAAGTCGTTGATGAATGCCGTGACAGGCGACGCAGGCCCCTTGTTTTGGGTGTGTGAGCAATGATGTTGTCGGAGCGTGTGCCTAGCACAAAATATCGATATTAAAAGATATGATGTGGTATCGTGTGGTATGAAGATTTACCGCGCTGCGATGTTCGCGGCCAAGATTGGGGTCCACAAGAACACGGTCAAGGCCTGGAGCCTGAAGGGCAAGCTGCCGGACCGCCGCACGCCGGCCGGCCACCGCTACTACACGGAGGCGGACGTGGAGCGGTACTTCGGCGTGGAGCGTGCCTCCGAAGCCGGGCGCACCGTGGTCTACTGCCGCGTGTCCAACCGGGCGCAAGGGGACGAGCTGCGGTCGCAACAGCAGGCGATGGAGACGTTCTGCCTGGGGGCGGGCCTGGCGGTGGACGCGTGGCGGACCGAAATCGGGGACGGCCTGGACTTCCGGCGGCCCGTGTTCCGTGCGTTGATGGAACGGATCGGGAAGCGCGAACCGGGCCTCCTGCTGGTGGCCCACGAGGACCGTCTCTGCCGGTTCGGGTTTGACTGGTTCGCGTACTTTGCCGAGAGCCACGGCTGCGAGATCCGGGTGGTCAACCAGCCCAGTCTGTCCCCGCAGGCGGAGTGGGTCGAGGACCTGATGGCCGTGGTCCAGACTTTCTCCGGTCGCCTGCCCGGCCTGCGCCGGTACCGGAAGCACATCAAGGCAGCCGCGGTTGATGGCTGAGAAGGTCACGCGCATTCTGCACAGCCAGGGGCTGAACGCGGCCAAGTACGACCGGCTATCCGACATGGCCGCGCTGTGCGGCCGGGTGCGCGCGGATGCCTGGCAACGGTGCAGCGGGGTGGCCACGGTCCTGCAATCCCCCTACGAGATCCGCGATGCCTGGATGGCGGAGGGGTACAACTGGCACGGGCTGCCGGCGCGTCTGGGCAAGGCGACCCTGGCGGATGCCCTGGGCGACATCCAAGCCGGCAGGGAGGCGGCCAAGGTGCCGGTCAAGAAGG
>VXMJ01000017.1 GCA_009841145.1 Caldilineaceae bacterium SB0661_bin_34
GCGGCAGGCCCCCGGCCGGGTCGTACCGCTCCCGGTCCTCGCACAGCTCGAGGAGCCGGTCGACGACATAGCGCAGCAGCCGGACCGCCAGATGGCGCTGGCGCGAAGACTGGGCCTCGACGATCATCATGACGGTGCGCTGGCGCTCGGTGTCGAAGGTCCAGGCGGCATCGGCGATGCGTTCGCGCTCGGACTCCCGGACCGAACTGGTGGGACCGGCCCGCAGGGAGGGCCGTGCGACGGTACCGAGGTTGAACTCATCGGCCAACAGACGGGCCACGTCGTAGGCAAAGACGGGGCTGGTGAGGATGCGCTTGTAGCGCCTGTCGTGCACTGCCATGGCTGGAGCGACCACCGGACTGCCGCGGTTTCGAAGGCACGATTCTATGTGCAGTAGTCTTCAACAGGCAAAAAACTGACCAAAGTTGCAATGGAACACCGCCGCGGGCGCGGGTGCCGCCCCTGCCTGACGGGCCGCACGGTGCCCATGCCGGCATTCCCTGGAGGCATGCCAGGTGGGGATTCCGCCCTGGTGCCGGCGGGGACGGTGGCGGTACAGGCTCCCTGATGCGGACGCAGGGGCGCACCGCGGGCAGCGGTCTCCAACGGAGGCGCAGGTGCCGCTGCGTGGACGCGCTTGGCAGCGGGATGGTGTGGCCGCCAATCTTGGGCATTCCGGGAATTCGTGCGCGGGCCTATGGAACGGACAGGAGCCGGGATGCAGTCCGCGACGAGGGCTCCCCCGTCCTTTCCGGGTCCGACCAAATCAACAAAACTGAAACAGTGCTATCTCAAGGGACTTCCTTTGAAAGTTCTCTACCTCTCGACTTCGATGGCGTACTCGGTCAGCGCTACCGACTCTCCATCGACATCACCCCACAGAACCATGCTGTAGATGCCCGGACCATGGGTTTGGATAACCTGGTTCAGGTCGGCTTCAATGCGGAACGAACCCGCCTCCACCTGCCAAATGTCGGCGGTCACCAGTGCCACGTCAACTCTCTTGCGGATCAGAAAGCCGTCCCTGATCTGTTGACGCAGCTGGTCGATTTCGGCCTCGTTGCCCGGCAACTGCAAGTTTGGATTGGCATCCCATGGGGCTGGACAGTGTTCCCAGTCCATCTCTCGACTTTCCCCCTCCAGCCAATAAAATCCGTCAGGCAGGGGCCGGGGGATGTAGGCAACCGGCCTCCCGGGTGAATAGCAAAATGTCTGGGAAACTTGGCCCCGGGTGTAATCGGCCAAGGGAGGATCCCAGTTCACCACGACGTTGGTCCGGTCGTTCAGCTTCACCTCCGGTGTAACCTGACCCGCCATCGCAAGCCTGCCTCCCACCAACTCCGGGGACAGGCTGAACCGAACATATTCCCCCTCAAACACTTGCGCCACCACCATGGCCTGGCAACTGTTGGCGATGCCGATGTTCACTTCCCGGTGGTAGGGACGGAGGATGTTGTCCCGATGGCCGGGACTGTCCATAAGTCCTGCCATCGCATCATTGAGAACCTGTTCGGAAACGGGAGGCGCACAGAAGCCAGCCGGAGCATCCGCGATGCTCCTGAAGGAAAGGTTCTCGACACTGTAGTCGTGGCCCCCAGCCCAGGTGTGACGCATGGCCGGAGTCTCACCGCGCAGATTCCAGTGCGACATGTACCGATTTTCCGCCAAGTCTTCCGCGTGAAGCTGGGCACCTTCGTTGTACGCCATAACCACCGATTCCAGACCCCTCAACGAACGCTCGCGGTTGATGAGTTCCAGCATGTGGAGCCGAAGCTCCGCCAACCTGTCCGCCTCGGGTCGAAAATCGGGAGGTCCGTTCCCTATGGGTTCCGTTGCGGCAACGGCATCGGTGGCAGGAGCCGAACCCGTCTCCGGCACGGGCTCATTGGAGACATCGGCACTGATATCCCCGGCTATCGAAACCTCTGCTGTCGCCCCATTGCCCTCACGGGTGACCAGGGAGCTGTAAATCCAAGTGCCGTTCTCCAGTTCCAGCCACTCTCCGTCATCGCTGACGCCAACAACGACGACTTCCGTGCCGACTGGAAGGACCCGCACCACGGAAGAATCGGTACTCGGCCCAGCGCGAAGGTTGGAACCGATGTTGACAATCCCGGTCCAGCCGGCCGGGCCGGGTGCTGCCTCCTCCCGAGACGGGGAGGCCTCGGGTGGGGTAACAACCTGCGCCTCCGGGGTGACGTCCTGTGCCTCCGGGGCGATGGCCGGCGCCTCCGGGCTGCTAGGCCAGTTGGCCCCAAGTTCAGCGAACAACGCGGGCGGACAATCCCGGAACGCAGCACTGGCGGCAACGAACGCCGAAAACGCCTGGGGATCGACTGTGAATTGGCCGGTGGAGGCATCGTAGGCGACTAATCCCATCAGATAGGTGGCCGAACCCGACCCGGCCGGATCCGCGTATGTCCCTATGTCCGCAAGGTCGATAACGCTCTCCATGGGCAGCCACATGATGCCCTGTTGCGAGTCGGTGACCACCAGCCAATCGGCTGCGAGATTTCGGTCCAGGAGCAATATCCACTGCTGCTTGGGCTCGGGCAGGCCCAAACTCGTACTCTGTGCCAGCGCAACGAGTCTCGGTCGCACCTCGCGGCAGATATGCCGGTCCGGAGATGGCATGGCCGGTCCGGATTCGGAAACCACAACCGGCTGACGGCCGGAGGTGGCCATCCTGAGTTCGCTGTACTTCAGATACCACGCGACTGAGATTCCGAACAGGAGCACAATTGCCACTAAAGGCAGGCTGCAACCGCACGAACACGGTCCCGACAGGCATCCCCGCCGGGGCCGGCGGGGAACGTGTCCTGGTGTGACGTACATGGAACGCAACCGGTAGTGGGTGCCTGTGCGAAGTTCAGCGCACCTGACGGCAAAGGCTCTCGATCAGCCCCGCGCCCACAATCAGGTTGCTGTGGGCAAGAACATAGTCCATCGGATGTCCGCTTCGGTTTGCCGTCGGACTTCAAACCGCAATCAAATGCAGTCCCGGAGTCTCGGCTTGCACGGTTTGGGGCGGTTCATCCGCCTGGACGCATGGCCGTCAAGACCCGAGCCGCGCCATGAAACCCCGACCACAGCATCCGCGTCGAGAGACCTGTCCCGAGGGAGGGCAGAAGTTCACCGACATTGAGGTCCTCGACGGCCGCCAAAGTCCTGCGCAATCCCGTGTGCACAAGCTCGAGGGCTGGCCCGGCTTCGGCTTCAAGCCCCCCACAAACCATGACTGTGTATTGCAGATGCCCCAGGATGTGCATCCGATAGGCATGCCACCAGACATCGAATGCAATATCGGTGCCGGCACGTGCCATTGCCTCGCCGTACTCCTCGATCACATCACGCTCGACAGTCCGGCGGACATCCGGCTCCACGTTTGTGGCCAGAAACAAAGCTAGGTCGCGCATGCCTGACCCAATCGAGCACACTTGCCAGTCGATGACGGCCAATCTCGACGGATCTTGTGGATCGAAAAACAGGTTGTCCAGCCGGTAGTCGCCGTGCGTGAAGGTGAGGGGAACAAGACGCGCAGCCCGTCGCCAAAATGAAATCATCGAGCAGCCGAACTCAAGCATGACCCGGTTCAGCGGAGGCGACAGGTACTCCCCAAAATCCCTGCGGACCGACGGCAGGAACCACAGGTACAGGGCTTGCAACAGAAACAACTCCCAGCGCGACCTCTTCATCCAGACTCTGGCAGCAAACCGTTCGTCCCGGATTTGGCCCAGAAACTGCGCGTGCAACATCGTTACACTGTGGAGGGCGACACGTGCCTGTTCTGCCGTCGCGCCGGCAATCTGGTCCACCTGCACCATCCCGGTCAGATCTTCTTGCACGATCACGCAATCATCCGTCTCTGCGTCGTAGTCGATGTAGTACAGACAGGGCGTGCGTACGAGAACATCATCCCGCAGACGCGAGTAGAACGCGTATTCCCGTTCGTGCAGTCCAAGCCGGCGGCTCATGGTGCGGCTGCGGCGATCGCGCCCTGGAAGTTTCACGATTACGGACGTCGGGGCATCGGGATCCTCATCGGCATACGCCAAACAGCAGCGCAGGATTTCTCCCACCAGGCCGCGACCAACGCCGACAGGGACGGTTGATACCTGGGTCACTGCTGGAAATCCGGCACCTCCCGCAGCGAACGCGCGGTTTATCCAGTCGGTCGTGATGTCGGCGCCAATGTCGATCAGAGGCGGTTTCGACATGGGGGAAGATCCTGGTTTTGGGGGACACACCGCTGCATTGTAGCGAGGGTTGCCACCAATATGCCGAGACGAGTTCCCGAACCAGAGCCACCCGACACGGCCGGGAGGGGACCCGCGGCCCTACGGATCCCCCTCCACCTGTGGATCGAGCACAACCAGTGACTGATGTATCCACGAACCGTCTTCGGTCTTCAGCCACTGTCCATCGATGCTGCGGTGGACCACCACGATCTCCGTGCCTGCATCCACTACTCCCCTGACGGCAAAGTTCAGGTTGGGCCCCGCGCGCAGATTCGCCCTGGCCGACACCGTGCCGGTCCTTGGCTGCAACAGTCCGAAGGATGAATCGGCAGGTTGCGGAACTGCCGGCGGTTCCGACTGTGCCGGGGGATCTTCCTCCAAGGGAGCGGAGTCCCGCAATGACAGGTCGGCCGGATCCATCCGGAACCGACCAAAACCCATGCCGTTCGCCACGAGTTCCTGCAGCCTGGCGGAATCGCAGCCCCTGAACATCGGGCTGGCAGCCATCGCTGCCATGCCGGTGACCGGAGACACTGTCGGAACCGGGATGGAACCTTCCCCCTCCGGGTGGCCGGCCTCACTGTTGTCCGCCGCGGGAGTAGCTGAACCCTCGGCCAGATAGGCGGTCTCGGAGTTCTGCAACGCCAGCCAGTGCATGTCTATCCACAAGTATTCCGAACCGTTCGCAACCACCTGCCACGCACCGCCGTTGTGGGTGTCTGCAACATAGTGCCAACGGATGGCCCGGGCGGCTGCGCCCAGCCGGGTACTCATGAAAGACCGCAACTGGCGGCAACGGAGACCAACGGGTGAAGCCGGTACACTGCGCGGTTCGTTCACCACGCTTCGGGTGGTGGTGGCCGGTGGCCCGTTCAATTGCCTGAATTCCCTGTACCAGGCAACTCCAATCGAGGAAAACATCGCCAGCAGCACGACCAGGACAGCAACGCCACAGGTAAGGAATCGCCAGACATGCCCGTGCGATCTCAGACTAAACAGGATTGTCTTGAGTACTGTCAACGCCATCGTCTACGCGTCCATGCAACACAGGAATGCCGTGCCCCAACGCCAACATCCAGCTCCACTGAACATCTGGACCGGAGGGAATGGCGAAAGGCGCCTGCCATGGTCAAACATCACTGACACGGCGCTTCGGCACCCGGTCCTGCCGCTCCGGACGCAGCGACAACCACCTTGGCCGGCGACTCGGACCCATCGGCCGGATCCGCTAAGGATCCCGCGTGAACGAACAGGCCGTTCCGACAGGATGGCCTAACCTGCACCCACGAATAGGGAGTAGAGCGACAGCGGGATGGCGGCCCCGGAAAGATCGCCCTGCAGCTCGACCGTATAGATGCCGGGCCCCATGATATCGATTACTTGGCTGAGGTCCGCCTCGATGCGAAACAGATCCGGTTCCTCGTGCCAGACATCGGCGGCAGCTACCATGACGTTCACGGTCCTGGTTTGGAGTTCGAAACCCCGTCCCGCCCTGTGTTGCAGCATCTGTTCCACGTCCTCCGGGAACCGCAGCGACGGATCCGCTTCCCTAGGCGATTGGCAACGGACCCATTCACGTTCGACAATCTGATTCAGTTCAAGACTGCCCGAAGTTCCAACAGGAACGAGTTCGAGAATTGGCATCGGCTCATGACGACACCCGGTCTGCCACAGCTGGGACCGGGACGATCCCGTCAGCGGCTGTTCCCATCGAATCAGGAGGCCCGCACCCTCCTTCAGCGTCACGCCGCCCAACAGATTGCCCTCCATAACGAGTCTGCCGTCCACCAGTTGAGGGACGGCCACGAAGCGAACAAACTCGCCTTCGAACAGTTGCACCATGGTCTTGAGGCTGCAACCGGAAGCCAGGCCGATGCTCACTTCCCTGTAATGCGGATTCAGAAGAGCGTCCCGGTGCAGGCTGCTGGCCAACAACTGATCCGTCATCTCGTCGATGTCGTCCGTCGACATCGGTGGCAGACAGGCCGCATTGCCTGCCGCCGGATACCCCAGGTAGGCAACATTCTCCGCGCTGTAATCGTGTCCCCCAGCCCACGTATGTCGCATGTAGGAGGTTTCCAGTTTCAGGTTCCAGTGGGACACGTAGTGATTGCGCACCATGTCGTAGGCGTGGGCCTGCGCGGCCCCGATGTAGGTTGGGGTTACTGGTTCCAGTTCCCTGCCCGTCCGCACTTCATTGATTCGGTCCAAGGCATGATTCAGGAGGACCAGCCGCTGCAAATCGTCGAGAAAATCCACCCGGGTGGAGCCTGGATCCTCCCCGTCCGGCACGTCCTCGAGTTCCACAAGGGATGCATGGATCCAGGAACCTGCGGTCAACTGCCACCACTCGCCGTCCTCGCTCTGTTCCAGCACCATAATCCGCGTGCCCGGTTCCAGCACTTCCTGGACTTGGTGTTCCAGACCCGGACCCAGGCGAAGATTGGCTTGCGTCACGACCACTGCAATGCGCCCCGCGGGATCTTCCGGTGTGGATGTGGGCGGTACGACGGTGGGGGTTGGAAGGAGCGGGGTATTGGTTGGCGGTGCGGTCGGCGTAGGCTCCGGGATCTCCACCGTGGCTGTTGGTTCAACCGGAGTGGTAGGCGTTGGTGTACTGGTCGGCGTTGGATCCGCGGCCTCCGCACCACTTGGCGCCGCAGGCACCTCGGCCACGGGGACAGCGGCCAGTGAACCGCGGGAAGTCATGTCGGCCAGAATGGCTGGATCGCAATCGCGGAACAAGGGACTGGCGGCAAATACGTTCAAAGTCGCGGACGGTTCCGGCACCAGACCGGCAAACCACTCGGTGGGCAATGCGTAACCGACGGCGCGCAGTACCCCTTCCGAGGTATCGGTGCCTGTTTCCACCCTGTCCCAAAGATAACCGGTCGGACCTCCAGCCACCTGCCACAGGTCTCCGCGGACGTTGTCCACGGCAAACAGCCAGTGGGGCATGTCCGAACCCGCAACTGCGGATGTCGAGGTCCACAGGAGATAGCGGGGTTCCCTACAGAGGACAATGTCTTCCGGCCGGGGCAACCGGTCCATTGGGACAGGCTGTGTCATCGTTCCCACATGCACCGCCTGCCTGATACGCGCATAGGCACCGTACCAGGGCACGGCCACAACCACAGCCAGTATCACGGATACCAGCGCGACGATACAGCCGCAGTTGAAGAGCTTGGCCCTAAATCCCGGCCGGCCGCTTGGAGAAGCGGAGCCGAACGCCTCCTCAAAGGAATCTGTAGGCATAGCATGCTCTTGAACAGCGTTACTGTATCAGCCCGGACCTGCAGGCTCTCATCGCGCACGGTGCACTCCACCGGGCGCCGTGGACAACGGCCCGAACCCAGTCCCTGTAGCATAGGCCGGATCCACCGGCCGCAATGCCACCAGTGCCCACACACGCCATGAACCTGCAAATCCACGTTGGCGACAACCTGCCCATCCTGGAGGCCATGCCTGCGGCATCCGTCGACCTGATCTACATCGATCCCCCCTTCAACACCGGCCGCACGCAAACCCGAACCACCCTGCAGACGGTCCGCGACGAGGAACGGGGCGATCGGACCGGGTTTCAGGGTCACCGGTACCGCACCACAGAGGTAGGCCGCCTTTCATATGCCGACTCGTTCTCGGACTATCTGGACTTCATCGGCCCCAGGGTGGAACAGGCCCTGCGCCTGCTCAGACCCCACGGCTCTTTCTTCTTCCACATCGACTACCGGGAGGTCCACTACTGCAAGGTCCTGATCGACTCGGTGTTTGGACGGGACAACTTCATGAACGAAATCATCTGGGCCTACGACTACGGCGGCCGGTCCCGGAAGCGCTGGTCCCCCAAACATGACAACATTCTCTGGTATGTGCGGGATGCCAACCGCTACACCTACCGGTTCGACGACATCGACCGCATCCCCTACATGGCCCCCGGCCTGGTGGGCCCGGACAAGGCGCGCCGGGGCAAGACCCCGACCGACTGCTGGTGGCAGACTATCGTCAGTCCCAACAGCCGGGAGAAGACCGGCTACCCCAGCCAGAAACCGCTGGCCCTGCTCAACCGAATCATCCGGGTGCACTCCAATCCCGGCGATACCGTGTTGGACTTCTTTGCCGGGTCGGGCACCACGGGAGAAGCCGCCCTGGGCAACGGACGCCACGCCATCCTGGTGGACTCCAGCCCGGAGGCCATTGAGGTCATGGTCCGGCGACTGGCTATCTGGGATCCCGAAGTCATCCGTCCCCGGGATATGCAGACATAGGGAATCATGGGACCGTGTGCCCCGCGAACCATCAATTCAACGGCTATTCCTCTTCACGGACCGCGTCCGTGTCCACCGGCTGCCTCCGGGCTATTGTTCTCCCTGTACCAACCCAGGACACCACCACGACAGCACACATGCCAACCACTTGTTATCGCAGCCAGATCTGTGCATGCACGTTCCGGCAATTGAGGTCAACCTCTTGGGAGTCAACACTCCCGTGCATCCGCAATGGTCATCTCGAGCGCAGTAGTCTTTGAACTGTTGGTGATGGCGACAGAAGACTCACAACCTCGCTGCCAACAGATATGACCCTCATGTCATATAATGGGTCATGACATGGGAAGTTAACTTCCATCCGGCGTTCTATAAGGAGTTCCAAGGCTTGGCACCAGATGTGCAGGATGAACTGCTTGCGCACGCGCAGGTCTTGGAAGAGTTTGGACCAATGCTGGGCAGACCGCTGGCGGACACACTCAAGGGGTCGCGACACGCCAACATGAAGGAGCTCCGTTTCAACGCCTCCGGTGGGGTCTGGCGAACCGCATTTGCATTCGACCCCAGTCGGAAGGCCCTCTTGCTTGTTGCCGGCAACAAATCCGGTACATCTGAACGGCGCTTCTACAAACAGCTGATCAGGAAGGCGGACGAACGCTTCGATGAGCATCTGAGTCAATTGCAAAGATGAAGGAGACATTGATGACCACCCTCAAGGAGGCTATGGACAAGCTGCCAGCGGCGCGGCGACAGAAAGTAGAGGCTCGAGCCCAAGCACTGATTGCCGAGGAGATGTCACTGAGGGACCTGCGAAAGGCACTTAGCCAAACCCAGGTGAGCGTCGCCGAGAAGTTGGGAATCAACCAGGAGAACGTATCCCGGCTCGAACAGCGTAGCGATCTGTTGCTTTCGACACTCAGCGGTTACGTGGAGGCGATGGGCGGGAAGCTGAGCTTGATTGCACAGTTCCCCGATCGGCCGCCGGTAGCCCTGACGGGCATTGCGGCACTTGACGAAAAGAGCCCGGCAGCCAAGACACTTGACTCGACCTGAACACGGACAGCCCCGGCAATGATTGCGTCAACCGCTTGAGGCCGGTGCATCCCCGGACAGGACGGGACCGGCAATCTGATGCGGCAGGTCCGGCTGTTCGGTACCGGACCTATGTCAGCCACAGCCATCCTACTGCTGCCGCAACAATCACCAGTAGCCAGGACGGCACGCGCCAGAACACGAGCCCGGTAAACGCAGCCAGAGCCATCAAAAAGGTGCGACCATCTGTAACTGCTGAGACCCAAATCGGCTGGTACAGGGCTGCCAGCAGAACCCCGACGACCGCGGCGTTGATGCCCATCTGGGCCTTCTGAACCGGTCCGTGACGCTGTACCGCGGACCAGAACGGCAACACACCGAACAGCAGCAGGAACGACGGCAGGTAGATTGCCGCCAGACAGAACAACGCCCCCTGCCAACCGCTGGGGAACGGTGCCAGCACCGTTCCCAGATAGGCGGACAGACTGAACAGGGGCCCGGGCACGGCCTGGGCCGCGCCGTAGCCGGCCAGGAACTCGCTCGACGTCACCCAGCCCGGGGACACCACCGTGGCCTGCAGCAACGGCAGGACCACATGCCCGCCACCGAACACCAAAGAGCCGGAACTGAAGAAGCTCAGGAATACCTTCACCAACTGGTGGTCCGCCAGCGCGGGAACCAGACCCGGCAGTAGTGCCGGTGCTGCCAACAGCACTGCAAGCAGAACCAGGCAGAACATCGAAAGACCGCGGCCAATGCCCAACTCCCGGGTTGCGGACGGCGGTTCCCTGTCGTCCAGGGCAAGCCACTGCCCGGCCACGGCAGCCAGCCCCATCATCAACAGGGGTGCCAGGGAGGAGGGAATCAACAGGGAGCCGGCCGCTCCGACCACTGCCATGGACACGCGCACGCGATCAGGGCAGAACTGGTTCGCCATGCGCCAGACCGCTTGGGCTACCACCGCCACGGCCACCGTCTTGAGGGCGGTCAACAACCCCGGGGGAATGCTGTCGCGCCACACTGTTACCCCGTAGCCGAAGGCCACCATCACGAGCACGGAGGGAAGCAGAAATGCAATCCAAGCGAGGAACGCTCCGGCCAGTCCGGCGCGCGCCAAGCCGATGCCAATGCAGACCTGACTGGAGGCCGGACCGGGCAGGAACTGGCAGATGGCCACCAGGTTCCCATAGTCGCGCGCGGTGAGCCACCCGCGTCTCTGTACGAATGCCTCGTGGAAGTAGCCCAGGTGGGCAACGGGGCCGCCGAAGGAGGTCAGGCCCAACCGCAGGAACACCCGGAAGACTTCGCCGAGGTTGCCTGGATTCATTGATCGCAGCCTACAGGTCCATAGACAGTTTCGGCTGCCTGATCGCCATGGGCGGACACCGGGATGCCGGCATCATGCGGACCGCGGTCGCCTGATTGTGCCGGCCAACCGCAACGCATGCGTCTCCGATGCAGCCCTAAGATCAGTAGTAGAGGATCTGTCGGGTGCCCGGATCCACGGCGCGGGCCAAGGCATCGAAGTTCCGCTGCATGAGCCGAAACCGCAGGTCGGCACTGCCGGGATCGTCCCACAGGTTGTTGTGTTCCCGCGGGTCGGCCTCAAGATCAAACAGCTCTCCCACGTCAAGACCGTGGTAGTTCACAATCTTGTGGGTTCGGGTGCGCAGCATGGTGGCGTACATGCCGGTGAACTCCTCGCGGCCCGGCACGTCGGAATTCAAGGCGCTGTAGTACTCGGTTCGCACGAACTCCCGGTGAGCCCGATCATCGGCCTGTCCGGTCAGAATGGGCATGAGGGATCGGCCCTGCATTCGCTGGGGGATTTCCAGCCCCGCCACCTCCAGCAGCGTTGGTGTCAAGTCCAGGAGCTCCACCAAGGCATCGCTGACGCGGCCGGCCTGTACGGTCCCCGGCATGGAGATGATCAACGGTACCCTGACCAGGCCTTCGTAGAAGCGGCATCCCTTCAAAACTAGGCCGTGATCTCCGAGTGCCTCCCCATGGTCCGACGTGAAGATGACGAGCGTGTTTTCCCGCTCACCGTGTTCATCAAGCCAGTCCAGCATGCGGCCCACGTTCTCGTCCACCAGTTCGATCATGGCGTAGTAGGCCGCATGGATCTCCCGGCCATCGAACTCGTCCGGGTGCTGGGGCGAAGTTTGGAAATCGACGCCGGTCAGCCTGGCCTGGGCCTCCAGATCCGAGTCCCTGAACCAGGGACCCGGCAACCGATCCTTGTCGAACCGCTCTCGGTAATCAGCCGGCGGATCAAACGGGGGATGGGGATCGAACATGTTGACCGACATCAGCCACGGACCATCGCGCTCCTCGGCCATGAACTCCAGCGCCCGGTCCGTGCAGAACGTGGTCTGGTGGTACTCGGCCGGGATTGGTTCCGCTGCCGCATGCAGTTCGCCCAGGTCGGCTCCCTTTTCGCGGACCCAGCGCCGGTAGGCGTGATCCTCGCCCCATTCGTCGCGGGGCGAGTGGCTCCACTCGAACATCCGGTAACCATCGTCCCGGGGTCGCGGCTCGGTGCGATGGCTGGCACCGGCCAGGTGCAACTTGCCCGACAGGCCACAGTCGTAACCGGACCCGTCCCGCAGTGTAACCGTCACCAGCTCCGCGGCCTCCGCCCACAGGTCGTTGCCGTTGCGACAGCCGTGGACCGTGCTCGGGTAGAGCCCGGTCAGGAAGCTGGAACGGCTGGGGGTACAGATGGGGCTCTGGCAGAAGGCCAGGTCAAAGGCCGTGCCTTCGGCACAGAGCCTGTCCAGGTTTGGCGTGTGCACATGGGGATTGCCCAAGGCGCCGATTGTGTCGAACCGCTGCTGGTCCGAGCATATCCAGAGAATGTTGGGAGCTGAATTCGACATGCCTGCACTCCCGGGGCTAGAGATCGGGACTGAGGACAATCTTAACCACCGTGTCATCGCCAAGCCGGTAGTCGCCGTTCAGAGCCTGGAAACCGTCTCGGACCTGTTCCAGCGGCAGGACATGACTCACCATGTCGGCATACGGGAACTCCAGCTTCTCAAGGATCGGCATGGCGCGCACGAAGTGGTCCTCGCCACTGCCCCAAATCGCCTCAACCCGGCAGTTGCGGACCATGAGCGACCGGTTGATGTTGAACTCCAGCGTGCCCATGTCGACAAAATGGCCCACCTCAACGAAGGTGCCGCTGTGCCGCAGGTATCCCAGGCCTTCAGGTGTGGCCGGCAGGAATCCGGCGCATTCGAACACCCGGTCCGCGCCCCGACGGCCCGGCGTGGCATCCAGGACCAGCTCCGTGCGCTCCTCGCCGGATGTCACTTCTTCAATGTCAATCGTGACGTCGGCGCCGAACTTGCGGGCCAGATCCAACCGCGCGGCCGGACCTCCGACCACGATGATTTTGCCGGCACCGGACACCTTGGCGCAGATCGTGGTGACCAGCCCGATGGCACCGGAGCCCTGCACCACCACCGTGTCGCCAAACTGAATGTCACCGCGCATGATGGCGTGCACCCCGACCGTGAACGGCTCGGTCAACACGGCTACCTCGGGCGGCAGGTCGGTCTTGATGAAACAGGTATTCGGCTTGTCCAGGTACACATAGTCCGAGAACCCGCCGTAGAAGTGGGGGGCGGCATCCGGTTCGGTGTAGAAACCGTAGGCACCCGAACTGGTGCCTGGCTTGAAGATGATGCGGTCACCTTCCTTGACCGGAACGCCGTTCCAGTCCGTTGCCACATCCTTGCCGAGGTCGGTGATGACACCGACGTTTTCGTGACCCAGCACCATCTCCTTGCTGAAACCGTTCTGCCACATGTGCAAGTCGGTGCCGCAGATGCCGGCCAGCTCCTGCTTGATTACCACGGCGTCCGCCGCCGGCGCAGGGACATCGTATTCCCTGATGGCGAACTCCTGGCCCTTGGCTACGATGAGTCGGCCGCTCTTCATGGGAGGATGCTCCTTGTGATTTGGATCGGGCTAAGGGGTGGAAAATGCCGGGACACCCCTTGTGGCAGATCGGTTTGAATTCGCGCCTTCTGCCAGCGTTCCATTATCCGCGAGAGGCAAACAATGGCTTTTTCCGCCGACACGGAAACCGGCGGCGGATCGCCTCGGACCCGGCTCCGCTCAGTCGAACATCGCAGGATCGCGGGCCAGGGCGATTTTGACCACATCCTCGCCATCCAGCGAATAGGTGCCGTTCAGGGCGTCAAAACCGGCCTGCACCCTTTCCAAAGGCAACACGTGGCTCACCATCTCGCCGATGGGCAGGTCCGACTGCTCAAGCAGGGCATGCCCACGCACGAAGTGGGGGAAGCGACTGCCCCAAATCCCCTCCACCCGAATGTTGGGGATCAGGATGTGGCGAGCCGGGTTGATGGGGACTTCGCCAATGTCGACAAAATGCCCGCACTCTATGAACTTGCCATCCTGCTTGACATATCCAAAGCCTTCCGGCACGGCCGGCAGGAACCCGGCGCACTCGAACACGACATCGGCGCCTTCACCCCGGGTCAGGTCCATCACCAGTTCATGGCGAGCCTCCTGCTCGGAATGGACCGCAATGTCAATGGTTTCGTGGGCTCCCAGACGCCTGGCCAGTGCCAAGCGGCCGGACGGTCCCCCGATCACGATGACCCTGGCCGCGCCGCTCAGACGGGCACAGATCATGACCATCAGACCGATTGCGCCGGAGCCCTGCACGAGCACCGTGTCACCCAACTGGACCTCGGCCCGCATCACGGCATGGGTGCCAATGGCAAACGGCTCCGCAAGCACGGCGGTCCGTGGATCCGTTTCAGTCCGGATCACACAGGCATCCGGATCGTCCAGGTGGACATACTCCGCAAACCCGCCCGAAAACGGCGACTCCAGACCGCGGTAGCCGAACGGCTTGCCAAGGGCGTTGCGCGGGTGGTACACAACCCGATCGCCCTCCCGCAGGGGGTTGCCAAGGTAGTCGCGGCTGCGTCCGGAACCCAGCGCCGCCACCGTGCCCACGGCCTCGTGCCCCAACAGCGTGGGTTCGGGCAGACCGTTTTGCCAGTTGTGGAGATCGGTGCCGCAAATTCCACCGAGTTCCTGTTGCAGCAGCAGCCCGCCGGTCGCAGGGTCGGGCACCCGGCCCTGCTCCACCGAAAAGGCCTGTCCGGTGACGACCACCGCGCGCCCTGTCAAGTCCATGGAAATTCCCTATCCTGTATGTCAGTTTCAGTTTCTCTCGGCGGCACCTAGCGGTCGTCGCCGTCCCCGCCAATTTTGCCCCGTTCCCGGCGGGACGACAGCTTCGCGATGTTGGCCTGGGCCACCTCCGCCAGGCTCAGGTCCAGCTGTGTGCAAATCTGGGTCAGGTACCACAGGACATCGCCCAACTCGCCCTTGAGCGCCTCCCGGTCCGCCTCGGTGATCTGTCCGTCGCGATCCCTGAATATCTTCTTGACCTTGCCGGCCAGTTCGCCGGCCTCGTTAGTCAGGCCCAGAGTGGGATAGACGATCGGATGATTTGTTTCTATCACTCCCCAGGTGGCGAAGGACTGTGCCTGGTACCAGTCGAACATGTCCTTGACATCGCCCGACGCGACATCACCGGACACCGGTGGCTGCTTGCCCACGGCCAACCCCTTGCAGCCCGTCATGCTGCGGTTGCAGGTTCCGCAGGCGGAACCCCGTTGGGTGAAACGACATCCGAAAACTGGCGGGTGTGCAGGTCGGCATAGAGACCGCCCAGTACCATCAGTTCGTCGTGCGTGCCGCGCTCCACGATCCGGCCGTGGTCCATCACGAGCACCATGTCCGCATTGCGGATGGTACTCAGGCGATGCGCGATCACGATGCTGGTTCGGTTGCGCAGCATGCGCTGCATTACGTTTTGGATAACGACCTCGGTGCGCGTATCCACGCTTGCCGTGGCTTCGTCCAACACCAGAATCCGGGGATCCGCGACGAGGGCCCGGGCAAAGCTGAGCAGCTGCCGCTGCCCCTGCGACAGCGTACCGCCGCGCTCCCCCAGCTCGGTGAGATAGCCGTCCTCGAGTTCGAAGATGAAGGGCTCCGCCTCGACCAGTTGGGCCGCCTCCGCCACCTCGGCATCCGTGGCTTCGAGCCGCCCGTAGCGAATGTTCTCCTGCACCGTGTCGGAGAACATGAAGTTCTCCTGCAGGACCACCCCGATTTGCCGGCGCAGGCTGTCCTGGGTCACATCGCGCACATCGATGCCGTCGACGCGCACGGACCCGGACTGCACGTCGTAGAAGCGCGCCAGGAGATTGATCAGGGAGGTCTTGCCAGCCCCGGTGGGCCCCACCACCGCGCAGGTCTGGCCGGCGCCCACCCGGAAACTCACGTCCCGGAGCACAGGTTCGTCCGGGTCGTAGCCGAAGGTGACGCCGTCGAATTCGACTTCGCCCCCGACGGCCGGGAGCTCGACGGCATCGGGCGTATCCTCCAGGTCCGGCTGCTGGTCCAGCAGCTCGAACGTCCGTTCGGCACCGGCCAAGGCTCCCTGCAAAACGTTCCACTGCTGGGAAATCTCCTGGAGGGGAAAGAAGAAGCGGCGGATGTACTCCAGGAAGGAAATCAAGACTCCCAGGGTCAAGCGACCCTCCAGCACCAGCCAACCACCCAGGCCAATCACGGCCGCGGTGGTCAGCGCATTCAGGGACTCGATGGCCGGGGCAAAGGCCGCGGAAATGCTGACGGCTCCGACGTTGGCCTCCAGATTGTCCCGGTTCAACCGATCGAAGTGCCGCTGGTTGGCCTCGACCCGGTTGAAGGCCTGGGCCACCTTGACCCCCGCGATGCCCTCTTCCAGTTCCGTGGAGACGGCACCCAAGGACTGTCGGCTTCTCCGGTAGGCAACCCGGGCCATGGCCGCCAGCCGCGTGGACACGAGCAGGATCAGAGGCACCGCGCACAGCGAGATTAACGCCATGCGCCAGTCGAGCACCGCCATGGCCCCTAACAGAAGCAGCATGCGTACCAACCCGCCGATCAACTGGGTCAACCCCTGGCTCAGGAACTGGTTCAGCACGTCTACGTCGTTGACCAGCTTGCTCATCAGATCGCCGGCGTCGTTCTTGTCGAAGTAGGAGAGCGACAGACTCTGGATGCGGACAAAGATGTCCGCCCTGAGTTTCGTCATCAGCTTGCCGGTCAACAGCCCCATCGTGTAGAACTGCCAGCGGAAACCCAGGTATTGCAGTCCGTAGTTCACCAGCAGAATGGCCAACGGCAGGTACAGGCCCTGGACCGTCGGCGCCTCAATCAGGATCCGGTTGTCGATGGTCCAGCCGATCATGAAGGGACCGAAGGCAATGGCGCCGCTGGCCAGGGCCATGGTGGCCATAACGATCACCGAATTCAACCGGTAGCCAAGGACGAGGCGCATCACGCGCCAGGCGGTCTCCCGCAGCGAACGGGAATCGGTTTCGTCGACCTGGGCAGCCAGCTCGAAGCTGCGGGTGGCACGGCTCAAGGTACGCGCTCCTGTAGGACCTTCGTCGGGGAAGACCGCTGCCTGAGCACCGCCTGCTCACGTGCCGCATCCCTGTTGAACTGCGAGGCGATGATGTCCGCGTAGATCGAGCTGTGTGCCACGAGCTCCTCATGCGTGCCGCGGTCGACAATGCGTCCACCCTCAAGGACCAGTACCTGGTCGGCCTCGCGCACGGTGGAAATACGCTGGGCAATCACAAAGGCGGTCCGATCCTGCATCAGAAACCTGAGGGCCTCCAGGATGCGTTCCTCGGTTTCGGCATCGACCGCGCTGGTGCTGTCGTCCAGAATCAGGATCCGCGGATCCATCAACAGGGCACGGGCGATGGCAACGCGCTGGCGTTGGCCGCCGCTCAGGCCCACGCCGCGTTCGCCCACGCGGGATTCATAGCCGTCCGGCAGTTCCGCGATGAAGTCGTGGGCGGCCGCGGCCCGGGCCGCCTGCTCGATTTCCGCCTGCGACGCCTCGGGGCGGCCGTAGGCAATGTTGCTGGCGATTGTGCCCGAAAAGAGGATCGCCTCCTGCAGGACAATCCCGATCTGCGACCGCAGCGACGACAGGGTCACGGCGCGCACGTCCTCGCCGTCGATGGTGACCGATCCGGACGACACGTCGTAGAAGCGCGGGAGCAGGTTGATGATGGAGCTTTTGCCCGAACCCGTCTTGCCCATGATGGCAATGGTCTGGCCGGGCGACGCCAGAAAGCTCACGCCCTTCAACACGTCCGTGGTCTGACCGGCATACCGGAAGTACACATCGCGGAACTGCACGCGGCCGGCAACCGACCCTAGGACGCGGGCATTCGGGGCGTCCGTCAATTCGGACGGCGTGTCCAGGACCTCGAATATGCGCTCGGCACTCACCAGCGCCCTAACCATCATGCCCGCCAGAAAGCCGATTGTCATCAAGGGCATGGTGAGGAAGATCAGATAGGTAATGAAGGCGGTCAGGTCGCCAATCGACAGCGCGTCCCGCATGACCAGACTGCCGCCGAAACCCAGAATGAGGGTCAGCTGGATGTTGGACATCAGGAAGGTGGCGGGAAAGACCTTGGACACGCTGTTGATGAACTTCAGCAGGTTGAGTCGATAGTTTTCGTTCTCCACCGCGAAGCGTTCGATTTCGAAGTCGGCGCGGGCAAAGGCCTTGACCACCCGAATCCCCGACAGGTTTTCCTGCAACCGGGCGTTCAGCTTGTCGAGCGTTGCCTGAATGTTGCCGAAATAGGGGCGGATTACCCTGACAAAGACAACCAACAGCAGAATGTTCAGGGGAAAGATAACCCCGGTGACAATGGCCAGCCGCCAGTTCATGTAGATGAGCACGGCGAACGTTCCCGCCAGCATCAGACTGGAGGTGATCATGAGGAACAGCCCCTGCCCCATGAACTGGCGGACCAACTCCACGTCGTTGGTGGCGCGGGTCATCAACTGGCCGGTCTGCGCCCGGTCGTGATAGCTGAAGCTGAGGTTGTGGACCTTGGTATAGATTTGGTTGCGCAGATCGAAGGCCACGCTCTGGCTGGCCTTCTCGCCCAGGAAGTTCTGTAGGAAGTTGAACACACCCCGACCGACCGCCAAGCCGCTCAGGAGGATGGTGCCGTCCCGAATCACCCGCCAGTCGAAGTCGACGATACCGGCAGCCCCGCCCTGCAGGGCGTCGGCTAGGTTGTCAACCACCCAACGTATGACCTGGGGCGAGCCCAGGACGGTGGCCGTCATGAGGATAAGGCTGATCAGGGCTCCGGCAGCCTGACCGCGATAGGGTCCCAGGGCGCGCAATAGGCGCCACATGGTGCGCGCCGAGGGATTGGGACCGCTTTCAGATGGTTGGGAACCAGAGGATTGCATGGGGAGTTATTGCCCGGTGCATACCTGTACACAGGGCGAAACCCGAGAAACGTAATACAAGCCGGAAGCGGGCCGAGATACTAAATATTGTAGTCAACGGCCGGCTACATTGCTGAGAAGACTGCAGCCGAATTCCCATTGGTTCGGTGGCCGAGGGGTCCGTTCAAGCGGTACAGAATGCCAAGCGACCTCCGGATGGCCAACACGATGTCGATACCACCAAATGTGCAGGCGTACATTGGACGGCGATGGAGCCGCGGACCGCATCCGGAGGCTGTCCTTGCACCGTTGTCTGTTGGCTCCTTCACCGGACCGCGGTCATGCGGGAATCGGATACGATCTGCCTGTCGCTGAAACCCGTACCGACCGGCTACGGTATCCCTGCCGGAACCAGCCGAAGCCGGCAATGCGCGGGTCGTTCCCGGCCCCGCGCGGACCGCGGGACGGAATTCGCATCAGGAGGCCGAACGTGCACCGAAGCGAGCTATTGCACCAGGCTCAGGACGCACTGAAGCTGGCTATCCCCCGCGCCCAGGCGGATCCCAGCCGGCCGGCCTACCACTTCCGGGCGCCGGCCCAGCGCATGAACGACCCCAACGGTCCGATCTTTCACCGGGGCTGGCATCACATCTTCTATCAGACCAATCCGCTGACGGACATCACCAAGCCGTTCGGTACGAACTTCTGGGGCCATGCCCGCAGCCGCGACCTGGTGAACTGGGAACACCTGCCGTTTGCCCTGATTCCCGACCACGCCTCGGGGGAGTTCGGCTGCTGGTCCGGCACGGTGGGGGTGAACGGCGAGGGCAACCTGGTGCTCCTGTACACCAGCGTGCCCGACCGGCAGGATCGGGGGCGGATCCCGTTTCAGCAACGAGCCGCGATCGGAGACGAGAAAGACCGCTTCTTTACTCCCTACGACGGCAACCCCATCCTGGCGCTGGACGATCATCTGCGGCTGCCTGGAGGACCAACCATGGATCCAACCTGGCGGGATCCCTACCTCTGGGTTCATCGGGGACGAACCTTCATGACCGTGGGCATGTGCGGTGAGGAAGCAGGTTCGCCGCTCTTCGAAGCCGCGGACAGCAGCCTGACCCGTTGGGCGTACAAGGGTTCGATGTGCCCGGTGAGCGCGGAGTGCCCCAACTTCTTCCCGCTGGGCCGCCACTGGGTGTATCTGTACTCGCCCTTCGACGCCGTTGAGTACCGGGTGGGAGACTTCGATGCCGACACACCGTTGTTCACCGAGTTGGACGGCGGCATCGTGGACCATGGCTGCCGGGATTGGAACGGTTTCTATGCCAGCAACGTGCATGCCGCGCCCGACGGCCGCCAAATCCTGCACGGCTGGGTGCGCGGCTTCGAAGAGGGCCACGGCTGGAACGGATGTCTGGCCCTGCCGCGCGAACTTGCCCTGGACGACGATTTGGTCCTGCGCCAGAGCCCCATCCGGGAGCTTCAATCCCTGCGCGGGCCGGAACAGCGGGTTTCGGGCATGATGCTGGACAACGCCAGGCAACCGCTGCCGGACATCACGGGCAGTCAACTGGAACTACGGGTGCGCCTGCAGCGCCTGTCCGCTGAATCCTGCGGCATCCGGTTGCGCACGGAAGCCAACGGCGACGGCGGGATTGCCATTGGCCTGTCCGACGCGGGCCTGATCGTGGACGAACAGCCGGCGGTGCCGCTCGCCGACGAGAATTCCGACCTGCACATCTTCCTGGATCGATGCGTGGTCGAGGTGTTCGCCGATGGAGGACGTGTTGCCTACACCCGGACCATCCCGCAGGATCTGTGGGGCACGGGTGTCACGGTCTGGAGTCAGGGCGGCGTGGCTGTCCTGGACCAACTGTCGGGCTGGACCATCAACGCGGCCGATATTCGCTGGCCGAACCCTGGCCGCAGTTCTGCAGTCCCTCCGGAGGTTTCCCAGAAAAATCGGTTGAGGGAGACACGACCGGCTTGTTGAGTACCGACTGTGTTGTCCAAAGGCCCTTGGCGTCCCGGCCCGTCCGACCATCGACCTACAATGGTCATACCTCGCCGCCGGGGCCCCGGACAGGTTGACCGGCCCAACATAGCCATGTCCGTGACGCGAAACCCACATCACACAGGCGAGCTATGACCACCAATCAGGACAGCGCGGCGGTATCGCGGCCGGATGCCCTGCTGCCGATGCCGGATCCGCCCGAACGCACACCCGAGGAACTGTCTGGCTTCAATCACCTCAGCATCACCGGCAGTTCCCATTTTCTGGCGATGCACTTTGGCAAACTCGAAACAACTCTGGTGGCCGGGGAGCATTACCTTGCTCCGTTCCCAACGCGGAAGATGGCCGGGCTCAAATTCCCGGACCTGATGATTGCATTCGACGTGAATCCGGAAGCCTACTACCGGCACAACGCCTACATCATTTCGGAACAGGGCAAGCCGCCCGACTTCGTGCTGGAAATCGCCTCCCGTGCCACCGGACGCGCAGACGTTCTTGAAAAACCCGAAGCCTACGCTGCACTGGGCATTCCCGAGTACTGGCGCTTCGACGAAACCGGCCGCTACCACGGTGCCAGGCTTGAAGGCGACCGTCTGGTGCACGGAGCCTACCAACCCATCGCCATCCAGGAACTGGATGAGGGAATCCTGCAGGGATACAGCGAGGTCCTGAACCTGATCCTGCGGTGGGAGGACAGCCGACTGGGATGGTACGACCCGGCCACCGGACGGTACATTCTCACATTCAAGGACCAAACCGCCCGCGCCCACGATGCCGAAGCCGCCCTCAGGACCGAGCGGGAAGCTCGAGCCGCCTCCGAAGCCGCCCTCAAGGCCGAAAGGGAAGCCCGAGCCGCCTCTGAGGCCAAAATCCGAGCGCTGGAACAGGAACTCGAACGGAGGACCTCGTAGAAGGAATTGTCCGGGCTTAATTCGGTCCCTCGGAGACTGCCGACACAAAACCGGATTGGATTGGTCCCCACCGATACCAGCCTTCTCCCGGACACATCATGGTTGGGGCTGACACCGGATCCCGGCCAGATGGCAGTCGTCGCAACAACCCCTTCCGTTGTCGTCAAGCCGCCCCCCCATGCGGCGCATCCCCGGAGGCGGCCGCAACACGCCGGGTACATCGCGATCCTTGACGCAGGCCAACGGCCCGAACGCCACAGCCACAGACAGGGAGCGGTCCCGTTCGATACCGTGACCTCGGGACTGGCAGGTTTCTCGGAAGCCCTGGGGGCGGAGACCGGCCATCGAAACGCGTACAAGCGGTCCGAAGGAACCGGCGAGGCCTGATCCGACGCATTTTGCAGACCGGAGAACAAACCGCCAATCCGAAACCAGCTCAAGGCATACGCGGATTCCGCGGCGGCACACGGCTATACTGCCCTGACTTTAGTGTTGGCAGAACCGCACGCCCTGCTGCGGCGGCAGACCCATTCAGGAACACCGTCATGAAGTATGAAATCATCGGCACGACCATGCAGGCGGTCGAAATCACGCTGGCAACAGGTGAATCCGTAGTCACGGAAGCCGGGGGCATGGCCTGGATTTCAGGCGAAGTGGACATGTCGACCAAGGCCGAGGGCGGCCTGTTCGGCGGTATCAAGCGCAAATTGGCCGGTGAATCCTTCTTCCAGACCACCTATACCGCCAAGGAGGACAACTGTCTCATCAGTTTCAATCCCTATGCGCCGGGCAAGGTTCTGCCCTTGGAGCTCACCGGAAACAACGAATACGTGCTGCAAAGGGATGCCTTCATGGTGTCGGAGACCACCGTGGAACGGGACATCCACTTCCAGCGGCGCCTGGGGGCCGGCTTCTTCGGGGGCGAAGGCTTCATCTTGCAGAGGGTCTACGGAACCGGTGTCATATTTGTCGAGGTGCCGGGCGAGGTCGTTGTCAAGGAACTGGCCCCGAACGAGGAATTGAAGGTGGATCCGGGCCACATCGCCCTATACGACTCGACCATCGACTTCGACGTAAAACGGAACGAAGGCGTGCGGAACATCGTGTTCAGCGGCGAAGGCCTGTTCCTGGCCCACTTGCGGGGACCGGGCCGCGTCTGGCTGCAGACCATGACGCTGCAAAACCTGGCCGCCAAAATATCTCAGCACTCGCCGTCCAGCTGATCCGATTCGACAAAACAGGGATTCCGGTGTGCGGCCGAGACCCGCGACACCAGCCTCAAACCCATTCAAGATAAGGAACCACAAACCGATGGGAAACCGATACGAACTCAGCGGCTGGCAGCTGACGGACCTGCTGCCGGATGCCGAGGATGACACGGTACAGGCGCACCTGGCCGCACTGACCACCGCCGTCGAACAGTTCGAGGGCCAACGCGCGGCGCTGGAAGCCTTTGATCAGGGCGAGCAGGACCTGGATCTCGTGCCCTTGATGCAGCAGCTGGAGGACATCTCGGAACGCATGTACGTCCTGGGAGCCTACGGCAGCCTGTGGTTCTCGGCGGATACGCAGTCGGAAGAGGCCCTGCGCTATGAGGGATACATGCAGCAGGAACTCACCAACCTGCAAAACCGGGTCATTTTCTTCGACCTCTGGTGGAAGAGCCTCGGCGACGAGCAGGCCGCCGCCCTCCTGCCGGACCCGGAACAGTACCCCGACTACGTCTACTCCCTGCAGAGCGACCGCCGCTTCTGTCCCTTTACGCTGGACGAGCAGTCCGAGCAAATCATCAACACCAAGGATGCGAACGGCATGAGTTCGCTGATCACGGTGTTTTCGATGCTGACCAACCGCCTGGAGTTCACGCTGGAGGTGGACGGCGAAACCCGAACCCTAACCCGCGAAGAGTTGATGCAGCACGCCTATTCGTCGGACGCGGCCCTGCGCGAGGCGGCCTACCGGGAACTGTTCCGAGTCTACGAGCAGGAAAACGGCATCCTAGGCCAGATCTATGCCTCCCGGGTCAGGGATTGGCATTCCGAGAATCTGGGCCTGCGCAACTATAGTTCGCCGATCGCCGTCAAGAACCTGGGCAACAACGTGCCGGACGCCGCGGTCGAGGCACTGTTGCAGGTGTGCCAGGACAACGCCGGCCTGTTCCAGGAGTACTTTCGGCTGAAGGCCAAGTGGCTGGGCCTGGAGAAGCTGCGGCGCTTCGACATCTACGCGCCCCTGGGCGGCTCGGACAAGCAGATCGACTACGGCGATGCCGTGGACATGGTGCTGGAAACCGTCGACGCCTTCGACAGCGGCGTGGCCACCAAGGCGGAACGGGTCTTCCGCGACGGCCACATCGACAGTGAAATCCGCAAGGGCAAGCGTTCGGGGGCCTTCTGTGCCACCGTCCTGCCCTCGCAAACGCCGTGGATCCTGATGAACTACACGGGCCGCGTGCGCGACGTGGCCACCCTGGCCCACGAACTCGGGCACGCCATCCACAGCCTGCAGGCGGAGGACCACTCGCTCCTAACCCAGCATGCCCCCCTGCCTCTGGCCGAGACCGCCTCGGTCTTCACCGAGATGCTGTTGACCGACCGGTTCATGCAGGAGGAGACCGATCCCCTGGTCCGGCGCGAATTGCTGGCTACCGCCGTGGACGACATGTACGCCACGGTCATGCGCCAGGCCTATTTCGTGGTGTTCGAGAAGGCGGCCCACGAAGCGGTGCTGCAGAACAAGTCCACCGGGGACCTGAGCGAGATCTACCGGAGCCAGCTGGCACAGCAGTTCGGGGACGCGGTGGACGTGGACGACATCTTCGCCCACGAATGGCTGATGATTCCCCACATCTACCACACGCCGTTCTACTGCTATGCCTACAGCTTCGGCCAGTTGCTGGTCCTGGCCCTGTACCGCAGGTACCAGCAGGAAGGCGAGGCGTTCAAGCCCGGCTATCTGCGGCTGCTGGCGTACGGCGGCTCCAAGGATCCGGACGACATCTTGCAGGAGATGGGCATCGACATGTCCGACCCGGCCTTCTGGCAGGGCGGTTTCGACGTATGCCGGGACATGATCGACCAGCTCAAGGAACTGGATATCTGATCAGTCGATGGGGTCCAGTTCCGTCTGGGCCGCAAGATAGTCGGCCAGCGCCACTTCCGCGGCGCGGAAACCGGCCTTCTGGATGCTGGGGCCCTTGCCGGTGGCAAGGGTCTTGCCCTCCAGGGTCACCGCCACCTCGAACTCCGGCTGATGGCTGGGACCGGTCGCGGCCCGCTTCTCATAGCGGGGGGTGGCTCCCAGATCCCGCTGCATAACTTCCTGCAGCGCACTCTTGGCATTCTGTTGCGACTGGCCGTCCGACTTGGCGGCCTTGTCGACCGCCGGATTGAGCCACCGCGCCAAAAATCGTCTCACGCCCTGTTCCCCTTGATCCACATAGAGTGCACCGATCAGCGCCTCGAACACACTGCCTAGCATACGGGAACTGCGCAGGATTTCCCGGTTTTTGACACTGGGCCCGGTCAGGACAAGCCTGTCCAACCCCAACTCCAGTGCCCATTCGGTCAGGGTCGCGTTGCGCACCAGTTCCGATCGCAGCCGAGTCAGATCCCCTTCCAGATGGCTGGGCAGGGCCCGAAAGAGATGCTCGGCCACGATCTTGCCCAACACGGCATCGCCCAGATATTCCAATCGCTCGAAATGGAGTGTGGGATCGTCCAGCCCGTAATCAAGCACAAATGAACTGTGGACAAAGGCATTGTACAACCAGGTCGGTTCCCGAAACACCAGCCCTTCCCGTTCCGCAAACGCCGACACCTGTTGCCGCAGGTTGTCGAAGACATCATCCGCGTCGAGACGCGTGCTGCAGCCGAGCACGAATTGGCCGCCACTGCGCGCCGGACCGGATTCCGCCCCGTGGGCATCGGGAAAACCATCGTCGTCCTGGGCCAGCAGCCTGTCCCAAAGCGACCTCAAGCGCACGGGCACGACAATCCTCCGTCGGCTCCATCAGTGGAAATGGACCGTGACAGCCTCCTTCCGTCCGCGACGACCGGCTCCGGGACGTGGTGGACAAGGAAATGTTCCGGGCGGCGGCACCGTCCTTGAAGTACATTCTATAGACAACCTGGTGGCCGCACCGTCCGAACAGATGAACGATCCCCCGCCCATGATTCAGCGCACGGCCGGATGGCTGGCCTGCCTATTGCTTTGGGCGGGTTGCACACTGGTCGGGACGGACACCGCCCGGGCCCAAACCGCAGCCGACCCGGTCACCGATCCCGACGACAACATCGGGCGTCAGTCCATGGAGGCCACGGTCGAAACGCTCCTGGCTTCCATGACCGTGGCGGACCGCATCGGTCAACTGTTTGTGATTCCGTTCCAGGGATCCTCCATCCGTCAATCCGATGCCATCGTGCGACTGGTGCACGACTATCGGGTGGGGGCCGTGGTACTGACGGAGCAGAACGGCAATATCGACAACGCGCCCGGCAGCGATACGCCGCGTCAAGTCGCCGCGCTGACCAGCCAGCTTCAGGCCCTGCCCTGGGGCCTGTACACTCCGCGCGGCGAACTGCCGCCCGATCGGGCCGACATTGTGGCTGACCACTGGATGCGGTTGCCGGATCCGTTGCTGGAGACGGGACTTGGCATCCCGCTTCTAATCGGGGTGTCGCAAACCGGTCCGGACCAGTCGGCGCCGGTCCTGCGCAGCGGGTTCACGGCCATGCCAAACCAAATGGCCGTGGGAGCTGCATGGGATCCCGCCTATGCCCAGGCCCTGGGCACGATTCTGGGCCAGGAACTGGCCGCCGTGGGCATCAATATGCTGCTGGGCCCCAGTCTCGATGTACTTGGTTCGGATGGACGCCAACCATCCGGTGTGCGCGCCACATCCACCTATGGGGGCGACAGTTGGTGGGTCGCCGAAAACGGTGTTGCCTTCATCCAGGGAGTCGCCGACGGCAGCAGCGGCCGGGTCCTGTCCATTGCAGGACACTTTCCGGGCCAAGGCGGCAGCGACCGCGACCTCAACCGGGAACTGGCCACCATCCAGCGTTCGCTGACGGACCTGCAGCGGAACGAGCTGTTGCCTTTTGTACGGGCCGTGCAGGCCCGACGGGAATCCGAGACCAGCGGTTCCGGAAGTCCGATGGCCGGCCTGCTGACCAGCCACATCCGGTACAGCGGATTTCTGTCGTCGCGCGAACGCACGCCGCCCATCAGCCTTGCGCCGCAACTGGAGGAGATCCTGGCATTGGATGCCTTTGCCGATTGGCGGGAGGCCGGCGGCTTGTTGATGAGCGGGAAGCTGATCGTGCCTTCGCTGAGCAGCTACTACGGGCAGTCGGGTCAAACCTCCTTTGCCAACCGCATCGCCAACGATGCCTTCCAGGCCGGCAACGACCTTCTGTGGCTGGCTGGGTCCGGGCCGCTGGATCCGAACGCGGCATCGACCCTGCAGGAGGTCATCCTGTTCTTCAATGTCCAGTACCTGGAGAAACCGGATTTCGCGCGGGCGGTGGACAACACCGTGCGGCGCATCCTGCAAGCCAAGCTCCGTCTCTACCCACCCGCCTTCTTCGATCGGGCCGCCTGGACCAAACTGGAGGAGGCCGACAACCCGTTGTCGATGCAGACGATCCGGCGCCTGGCGCCAGTTGGCGCCAGCCAGGCGGATCCGGAGGTTGTTGCCGTGGGTTTTGATCCACTGGTCGGCCAGATGCTGGACGGGGTGCCGGACCAGCTCAGCGAAGGCAATCTGGCTGTGAAGGCCGGAATCATCACATGGGTTGCGCAGGATGCCGCCACGCTGCTGCACCTGGATGCCGAACAGGCCGCGGATCAGGTCCGGGCCGTGCCCAATCCGGACGATCGCCTGCTCATATTCACCGACGACCGCACGCGCCCGACCTGTCCCGGGTGCCAACCGGAAACAGTCCTGGCGGTCGATCAGGTCGAAGCCACCATCCTGCGCCTGTTCGGTCCGGATGCCACAGCCCAGATTGAGCCCGACCGCATTTCCAGCTACGGTTTCGGTGACGTGGTGGCCTGGCTCAACCGCACGGCCAACACCGTGGCTCAGTTCCGCATGGATCGCGCCCTGACGGAAGCCACGTGGGTGATCTTCGCGATGCTGGATGTGGATCCCGAACAGCATCCTGCCAGCGAGGTCGTCCACCAGTTCCTGCGGCAAAAGCCGGACCTGCTCCTCGGCAAGCGGGTGGCGGTGCTCTCATTCGACGCACCGTACATGCTGGATGAGACTGAAATCAGCAAGCTGTCGGTGTACATCGCCGCCTACAGCCCAAACCCGCCGTTTGTGGAAACCGCGGTGCGCGGCTTGTTCCACGACTTGGAGATGTCCGGCGCGCCGCCGGTCAACGTGCCGGGTACGCCCTATGGCAGTCTGGTCGAACGGCTGGAACCCGATCCGAACCAGGTAATCCCCCTGACGGTGTTCGACGACAAGCACAGTTCCCTGGATCTTCAGGCCTTGGAAGTGCGACTGGGGGATTCCCTGCAGATCCGGGCTGGTCCCATCCTGGACCGCAACGGCAACCGGGTTCCCGACGGCACCCCGGTGGAGTTTCTGCTCCGGTATCCCAGCGACAACCTGGATCTGCGCATTGATCCCATCCCCACGCGGGACGGCAGTGCCACCATGGATCTGCTTTTGGATCGCGCCGGCACCCTTGAACTGGCTGCGCGCAGCCTGGAAAGTACCACCAGCATCGGGTTTCAGATTCGGGTAGAGGAGGAAAGCGCGGCACAGATCCTCACGGTACAGCCAACGGTTACGCCCCTGACCAACACCGACCCGCCGTCCGCGGAACCCGATCCAGCGATCAACCGCACCCCCGCGCTGCGCTGGACACTCACCCCATTGTCGTTCCTTGGTTCGCTGGCAGTCCTCCTTGCCTGCCTAGGGCTCTACGCCGTGCTTTGGGCACGCGATCTGGCTGTGGAAAGGAAGGTTCTCAACATGCTCTGGGGCGCGGGAAGCAGTGCCGGCCTTTACGTTGCCGCCGCCTTTGTGCTCCCGTTCGCGACTCCGCACCTGAACCAAGCAACGTTGATGCTCGTCACGGCCATCCTGTCTGCCGGCAGTTGCCTTGTGGCCTTGGCCTGGCTCCACCTTGTCCGGGCCGACCACTGACACCAATGGGGCCGATTGCACCATCGCCGCCCGGACCGGCGGGACCGCCGCCCACTGCGGGGATCGGAAGTGGCAGCCAGCCGGCGACAGACCCGGCCGATGGTCACGGACTGGAAATGGTTTGACGGTGCCAGGGAGAGGTTGACATGGCAAGGAACCGGTCCCCGAACCAAATTCAACGAAAGTGAAACAGCGTTTCGGAATGGCGGAACAGTTGCATTTGATGTCTGAATAGCATATTGTTAGTGGTATACACCATACAGCAGTCTCCAGGGCCCTCTTCGGCGCACACGCGGAATTGGAGTCTGCTGCGGGTGTTCTGGAATAACATATTGGCCCGGTCATAGATCAGGCCGGCGGAAACCGTGTTCTGGACGGCCAAGCCGACCGACTTGAAGAACGCCTGATCTGCCGCTCACCCCATGTGATCCCACCGATCCAAGCTGTCCACCCGCAGTTTCTGCTACTCCTTGACCGAAGCCATCCTGCCTTCCAGGGACACCCGCACCGCGTTGAACATGCGCGCCGGGATCCCGTACCGCTGCAGGTACTCGCTCTTCAACGCAACTGCCGACCGCCCCACCGCCACCTCGGCGAACAACGTCCGCTCCACGCGCCCGTAGAGCTCACCGTAGGCCGACAGCACCGCGTCGCCGGCCTAGCGCTCCACGCCAACGTACGTGGCAACGCGCGTCTGGTAGGTGCCAGGATGCTGCATCAGCCTATCTGCGTTGCCACCAGTGCTTGCTCCGCACGGCGATGTGCCGAACGTCTCCCGTACAGCCGCGCGCACAGCGAGGTCGGCACCTCGGTTGACTCCCTGACCAGGTCATCCTCAAGTTCCTCCTCTTCCATCACCGGAATGCGGGTTCGCCGTTCCGTCAGCGCGGCCTCCACGTACTCGAATCCGAAACGGGTCACGCGCTCCCGGTGCTCCACCATAATGGCCCCTACTGTGTGATCCGCGACCAGCCGTCGCAATCGTCGTCGGTTGCCATCCGGGCCGGAACCGATCGCCTGGACCACCTCGTCGGGCCGGCAGCCCGGCGCGTGGCCCATACCGCAACCCGGCCACTGAAACCACCATGTCCGAGATTGTGACCGTGCAGCAGAACCGGATGGGACTGTCCCATCCCAAGCCACCGACGGGGCGAGTTGGCGGGTTTCCGTGTCAAGTTCCATACCGGCCCAACGCCAATACCAATGTGTCTCCAGCGGATACCTTCCGCACCCCTTCAAGAAACAGCGGCCAGCCGTCCACTGCCAACCACCGGACGGCCCGATTGGTCATTGCCGTCGGCACACACGACATGTTGCGTTACAACAGTGACCAGAATTGGCCTGGCTCCCGGAACAGGGTCAGCCAGCCTGCGAATGCGGAACAACCTCGTTGTTGTATCCCAAAATCTGTTGCCCGGGTGCACACGCTTCAGCCAGCCGTCGCTGGTTTACCGACCCCAGGCGGGGCCAACGGGGTTTCGTGCTACGGGGCAATGCGCTCACTTCCCCGAGCCAACGGGAATCGTACAGCTGAGGCCCAACAAACTCGATAAAACGGGTCATTTCCTCCTGCGGCGATTCCAACAGGGACTCGAAGCGTATCGAAAGGACTTGGTCTGCCGGAAGCGTATTGAGAAACTCGATGCCGCGTTTGATCATGCCACTCCAGAGCCAGCCGAAAGTCGCCAGATCCACGTTGGCTGCCATGATTCGCTTTGGTGGGATGAATCGTCCATGGATCGCGGCGACAATATGTACCCACGGACTACTGCCCCGCCAGTTCTTCGGTGAGAACGGATCGAGTCCGACCCTATCGAACGCGGACGCGGTCATTGCCATGGCGCGAAAGCCAGGGTGGTTGTACATGGAAAGAGCCGTGTCTCTACCATCGCGGAAAATGTGGACGAAGCGGGCGTCCGGGAAATAGCATGCCAGTACAGGGCTCATGGGAAGTGTGCCTCCGGAGCGTTCCACCCATAGCTTCCTGCCGAAGTGTCTCGTCAGCCATTCGAAGACGAATCGGTAGTGGTCCGTGAGGCGATGGCGTTCCCTAGAGCGCAGCTCGGGCCCCAATTCGTCCCACAGCTTCTCGCAGTCGTCGGTGAGATGCGGCAGCGTGGTGCACATAATCGGCGGAACATCCTGTCGTGAAAACCGTCTGCCCGCATCCAATGGATAAATCAACTCACTGATCGATACATCACTTTCCAGAAACGCGCGCAACCCAGGCGCAGGGGTGTTCAAACGCCGGAACGCGGCTTCTCCACTCACCCTCGGCGCGCGCACCGCACCCGGTCCCAGATAGGAGAAGAATTCCGATATGCTCAAGAGTTGCGGGTGCTTTCGCATCATGGCTGACAGCAGGGTGGATCCACACCGTCCGGTGCTGACGACAAACACCGGTGCGAGCGTTGCTTCATCGCGTTCATCCATCGGATTGTTTTCGTGTGATTGAGTCTGTTCCCGATACGATTTCTTTCTCAAGACGAGTGTTCAATCATCGGTGGGGGGCTCTTCCTTTGGGGGAGGGAGAAGGGATGGTTCCCTCAATGGTTGACGGGTTCCACCGACACCGTTTCCAACCACCTTGACCACGGTGGTCCAGTCTGGACACCAAGAGCATTTTGGGGCTTGTATACCGAACCAGACAGCCGGCATATCGTGTTCGCGGATCGTTGGGGGTGCCCGACGACAACATCCCTCGCCGTGTACAAGCCCCGGTCCCGTGGGCCAAACTGGTTTGCTGGGAGCGAACCAGGATGTTGGCCATCGCCATTCAGGGGATCCCACCCGATCCCCGCCGATTGTCGCATTTCAAGAACTGGAAGACTGCGGAGAGGGCGTCGCTAACCTGGAGGTGAATAGTTCCAGTGATCCAGTACAAATCCCCAATCGCGGTCCACCACATCAATGACCGACTGGTCAATCTGGTAGCGGTTCTGGCGATAATTGGATATCGTCTGCAGATAGATGTCCATGTGTTGTCGGGCCTGATCCCAATCGGGCAGCGCCAGGTCCGCGTAGATGCGCGCCATCTCGCTCATGGGATCGGTCACGAGGTCTTCAAACAGGACTTCAGTGAAATTCCCGGCAGGAATCAGTACCCGGTCCTGTAGATACCGGCGCATGACCACGGCATAGTCGCGGCGTACGGTTCTCTCGATTTCGCTCCAGTCGGAGTCGGCTAATTGGAACACGGGCGCCAGTGTCCGACGCATCCGTAACAGGGACGGATAGACAACATAGGGATTGCGCATGATATTGACGAACTTGGCCTCCGGGAAGAGGCGCAGCATATGGGCAATCTTGCCCAAGTTCGTAGGACTCTTGAGCACTATGCGGCGTCCATCGGCGGCCGCGGTTGCCTTGCGCACGACTTCCATGTAGGCATGTTCCCATTGAGCCAGTTCCTGGCCACCTACCCCCCGCAGCAGGCTGTACTTCCCGAAGAAAGTGGAACTCAGATCCGGGAATGTGAGGCTGTGGATGTACGACATGTGGCAGGAGCATGCCAACGCGAGTTCCTCCTCCTGAGGTGCATCCAAGGACACGGCTACATTGTCCATCGGTCGCGTGGCCGGCATGTTCCGGGCCACCGCACGCCGAAGCCAATTCCAGTGTCGTACGGTGAGGTAGGCACTTGGACACAATGCCTGCAGCGTTGTTACCGAAGCATGGTTGTGGTCCTGCACAAGCAAGTTGTGGAGATGTGTCGTACCGGTACGCCCATATCCCAGAATTATGAGGGGAGGCTTGGTGAGTGTGGTGTTGTCCACGAGGCGTCCGTAACGCAGGCTTTCGACCACACGCAGCGGCAGCGTCAGGGCGCTGGCCAGCAGGACGGTTGCCAGACGGCCCCGATGGTTCCGGGCAACACCACCGTTCGCGCGAATGAGGTGCAGCCAGACGGACAATGGTGCCAACGAGAAAGGGTGCAGAGGCACTTTGGAGGACGAGTCTGACATGCAACCATTTCTGCCGGGGCGCACTTGGTCCTGCAAATCTGTCAGACGGTCCCCGATGCTCGGCGCCGACGCACCTGGCGAATTTTGAACGAGGCCGCGGGGTGTGGCAGGGGCATCTGTTTGATGTCAATGGGCCGGTGGGGCCGCTCGAGTACAAGCTCGGTCTCGCGGACAATGGTCGCCATTGTGACCGCGATCTGCACCTCGGCAAACCCGCTGCCCAAACAGCGATGTCTGCCCACGCCAAAAGGCGCAAAGGCTCCCGGTTTCCGATGCTCCGCCCTCCCCCTCTGGTAGCGGTCGATATCGAAGCGCTCCGGATGTGGAAAGCATGCCGGCAAGTGGTGCGCCACGGTGTTGCCGATGATGACCTGTGCCCCGGCCGGTACCAGGTAGCCACCAAATTCAAAGGAGTTGGACACGGTACGCGTCAATCCGGGAATGATCGGATACATGCGCAGCGTCTCAAGGGCGATGCGGTGGGTGACATCAAGTTCGGATAGACCCTGTGCCGTCGGTGTGCCCCGATCGAACAGAGCATCGACCTCCGCTGTCATCCGGGCCAGCAACTCCGGGTGCTTCAGAAGCACATGGAGCATGAACGCGCAGACACTGGCCGAAGTATCCAACCCCGCGAAATAGGAACCCAGGAAAGCCACCGGCAAGTCGGTCTCGGGCAGAAACTGCGGATCGGTCCTATGCAGCTCGAGGAGGTCATCGATGAAGTCCGAATGCCGGTGCCGCCGATTCTCCGGCTGATGCGCCACCAGAAGCGCGGCGTACAACTCCATCACCCGTCTGCGCGCCTGCCGGAAGCGCGGCCAATGCATCATGAGCTTCGGCCATTGGTGTACAACCTGGATTTTGAGAAGGGTTTCGAGAAAGACTGTCAGATCGTTGATGTAGGGCTGTGGCGACAGACTGGTCAGGAGCAGTCCGATCTGTTCGGCGACGATTCTCTGGAGGGCTGGAAAACCACTCATGGCTTGGTCCATGGGCCAGGTGTCGATCGCGCGCCGGGTGATGTCAATGACATCGTCCAGCCGGTTCTGGATCACCTTGGAGGAATAGCCTGCCGCCTGCACCTTGCGCATGCGCATGTGCTCGGGACCATCCATGCTCATCACCGTGCGGCCGCTTCCAGTAGCCGCATCGAAATCCCGCCACAACTCGTTTGAGCGCAAGTGCACATGTTCGGCCTTGGTCACGAAAACATTCGCTTCGGGACCCGCCAAGACGATAAAGCGACGGTTGAAGGCCTTGATGCGGAAAATGGGACCGTGCCGTTGGTATTGGCGGGTGAGGAAAATCCGCAAGTCGCGGCTCATGGCGAAAGCGTGGCCGGCGATGGGCCAACCCGCAACACATGGGATTTGCTGGTGAGGGCGGGCGGACTTTCGGGACCGGGCAGACGGGGTGTGCTGCCGGAGGGCCGCGGCCACCGTCCGGCCTATCAAATCAAGTCGGGCAACCTGATCGATCCGATCCCGAACCTGGGCCCGTTCTTCCCCGGAGAGCAGGCTGTCAAATACGCCGCAGGAGGCCGCCAGACTGACGATCAGGGCATCGCGCGGATCCGGGATATCCTGGCTGAAAAGCACTCTCATGATACGGACATGGACATCTTCCATGTCCGTTCCGTCTACGGACGGGTAGCGACGAATGCGGGAAACCAGGCGCGAGAAAAAGACAGGGCCATGGCCTTCGGTTTCCAGGATGCCGCGGGCGGCCAGCCGGTTGATCGCCCTTTGACGGATTTGCTCACCCCGCTCTGCCGTGCGGGCGATCCAATATGCAGTGTCGTGTGTGTCGGTTGCGTTCGCAATGTCCGCCAGCGTGGGGTCGAGAAAGTCGTCTCCCAAGGGTATCGGGTTGACCAGGATAAGTTGCTGCAAATCCGTGTCGATTCGGTCTTCCATGGCCAAATCCATCAGCACCGCACCGGCGATGACGATATCCCGGGTATGCGCGGGGAGCGAAACCCGGATGTTCCCTTGCTCCGTATCCAGAATGAGAAGCAGGATCTCTTCCGTAATTCTCAGCATGCACTCATACTCTTTGCCGCAAGCAGTGTCCATCGGCACCGGTGTTTGCCGCCCATCGTCGTTTCAACCAACGCGTGCGACCCGGCACCGCACATCCCGCACGATCGGCCAGGGAAGGCACCTGCCGTTCCATTGGACCGCGCCTCGATGAACCGTCAACCAGCGGCGTGACGTACGCTCCCCGGATTGAACGCGTTGCCACCGGCGAAACGGGGCGGACAGTGGGACTTGAGAAGATGCATCATCCACTACAGCGACACTGCCGTGCCAATGCCCAGTTCCCTGGCCCGGGCATGGACCAGATCGGCGGAAACCGTGTCCTGGACGGCCAGGCCGACCGACTTGAAGAACGTAGTCTCTTGGGCGGACGTGCGTCCGGAACAGCGACCCGTGAGCAGGTCACCGAGCGAACCGACAACATGGTCCTCCGTGATGGTTCCGTCGGCCAGTGGGATCAGCAGGTCGCCGGCTTCCTCCATCATGGCTTCCCGGTCGTCCACATACACCTTCGCGCGTGCGACGGTGGCCGCCGGCACCTCCCGGCGATCCGGCTGAAACACGCCGACGGCATTGACATGGACCCCTTCCTCCAGATCGCCGTCCGCGAAGACCGGCGTCGCGGAGGTGGTCGCGCAGCATACTATGTCGCTGTCCGCCAGCGCCTCGCGCGCAGAGGTCGCGGCCTGATACTCAATGCCATCGGGCAGTTGGCCCCGCAGGTCCTCGATCATCCGCGCCACGTTGGCCGGGGTCGGGGAGTAGACACTGATCCTTTCGAGACGGCGTACCTCGCTGACGGCCGCCGCCTGGGTCCGCGCCTGCACGCCCGCGCCCAACACGGCTAGCCGACCGGCTCCGGCAGGAGCCAGCAAATCGGTGGCCAGCCCCGCCACGGCTCCCGTGCGAATGGCCGTCAAGGCACCGCCGTCCATGCCGGCCAACACCTTCCCGGTGGCCGCATCCACCAGGAGCACCAGCCCGTGGATTACCGGTTCGCCGCGCGCGGCATTGTCCGGGTAGACGGACACCACCTTGACCGACGTGTGTCCTGCAGCGGTGTCGTCCCGCATCCAGGCCGGCATCACGAGCGAGATCCCGGCCGTGCCGGGCGGATTGATCTGGGAGCGCACCGGCTGCACGACTTGGCCGCGGGCCAAAGCCTCAAATGCCGTGCGCATGCCGCCGACCGCCTTGTTCATGGGCAGGCAACGAACCACCTCGTCTCCCGACAGCATCAGGATCGAGTCGCCTTGTTGGAATTGGGACATGTCATCATCCTTTGGTGCTGCATCGGGATCGGATCTGCGCGGACTTCCCGGGGCAACCTGTACCCGGATCCCCCTTGCGCGTTCCGTACCGGCGGCGCGTTTGACGGCATCGCTGCCACGTGGTGCCAGGCCGGAATGCAGATCGAGATCGGCCCTGTCAAGCAACTGGCCAACCCGGCCAACCGTGGTGCCAAGCTCACGGGCCAACGACTGCCGGGACCATTGTGCGCTGCCGTCCGCCGGCGCCTCCGACAGCTTGAGCAATAGGCGTTCCAAATCCGGACCGGCGTCCTTGCGCGGCCGGCCTGACCGAGGCCTGTCGGTCAGGCCGCCGATTCCCTCCTCCAGGTATCGGCGGCACCAGTGCAGGACCCTGGGGCTGGCCATATCCAGCCGTTCGCCGATTGCCGGTGCATTCAGGCCCCGATGGGCCAGAAGTACCGCCCGCGCCCGTTGGGCCAGCCGGTTTTCGATCCGCGGCTGCTGTACCAGTTTCCGAAGTTCCAGGACCTGCTCGTCGGTCAGGTCCACATCCCGGACCGCGCCTCGCTGACCTTGCAGTTCCTGATTGGACCCCGAGGCCTGTCGCAAGTCCCTAAGTTGCGGTCGCCGCCCCGACTGTCCCGCATTCAGACGGCGCATCAGGATGCCATCGAAGCCGAAATCGGCAAACCGTCGACGCCACACGCTGACCTGACTGGCTGAAATACCCAGTTGGCCGGCGATGTCTCCGGTGGTGCGGCCGTCCGCGGCCATCAGGATCGCCAGATACCTGCGCCTCATCGCCTCGCCGGTGGCCGGATTGTTGAGCAGCGCCTCCAGTTGCGCGCGTTCGGACGCGGACAACTCCACGCGGATGGGCGGGCGTCCAATGTGGGAATTGGATGGGCGGGTCATGTCTCGGGTTTTGTTTTGTCTGTGGACTTTCCAAGTGTGTACCGGCCCGTGCGCGGCGGTGGCAGGAGCGACGGCACCCCCCGAAGCCATCCGGAACAGTCTGCCGTGTCCATCCGCTGCACCGGGACGGTCCATGCTGCACAACCGCGGCGAGGCTGAATCCACAGTCCCTGGCCACCGACATGGGCCGTGGCCGGATTGAATTCGTGCGCGGAGGGGATCAGCATACACAATTGAAACCGCGGGCCATCGACGCATGCGCGGATGGTGATTTACCAAGTGGCCGCGGGACATGCACGTCCGCACCCCCCTTGGTTGCCTGCCGACGGTGGACCCGTCCTGTAGGATTCCTTCCGCTCGTCCGCCCCCTGGTGGTGCAGGACTTCCACAAAGCAGCTTCAAGGCAGGTAAAACATGACGCTCACAGGCCGCAATGCTCTCATCACCGGCGCCACCAAGGGCATCGGACGCGCCATTGCCCTGGCCATGGCGGAAGCCGGCGCCAACATCGCAGCGACAGGACGCAACGAGGAAGAGTTGGCCAGCCTGCAGAGCGAAGTCACGCGGATGGGTCCCGCCTGTCATACCCGGGCCGTGGACTTGTCGCTCGAGGATGCCGCGGCCACCGTGTTCGAGTTTGCCAAGTCCACCTGCGGGAACATCCACGTCCTCGTCAACAACGCGGGCATCGGCTCCAGCCAGCAGCCAATGCTGGTATCGGAATACGACGACACGTTTTGGCACCTGATGATGCACGTCAACCTGACCGTCCCCTACCAGCTCGTGCGCATGGTGTTGCCGGAAATGATCGAACGCCGACACGGACGCATCATCAACGTGTCTTCCATCAACGGCAAGGTGCCGTCCTCCTTCGGCGTGGCCTACACCGCCAGCAAGCATGGGCTGCTTGGGGTGACCAAGACGGTTGCCCTCGAGAACGTGGTGCACGGCATCACGTCCAATGCCATCTGCCCCGGACCGGTCGTGTCCAAGTTGAACAATGCCCGCATCCAATTCGACGCGGACCGCCTGGGTCGCAGTTTCGAGGAGCAGGAGGAAACCATGACCGGCCACGGCCGGCGGATGGTGCCGGAGGAAATCGCACCCCTGGCCGTCTTCCTGGCCGGCGACGGCGCGGCCATGATCAACGGCCAGTCGCTGAACGTGGACGCCGGCAACGTGATGGCAGCCTAACCAGGCTGTTTCAATCCTCCAGGGGCAGGCTGATGCGCCGACCCTCCTGTGCGGACCGGTAGGCCGCCAGAACCATTTCCACCGAAACCCGTCCCTCTTCCGCCGTGATGGTTTCGTCCGTTCGACCCAGCACGTAGTCCACGAAGGGCCGGGGCACGTTGCCGATGCGCGCCCCGTGCGTGTCGGGAATGTCCATGGGAATCTCGGTCCAGGCCTTGTCTCCCTGTCGGATGTAGCGCAGGGCGCAGGCGTCGGCAGGCCGCGGCGCGGAGGTCGAAGGACCATCGTCGTAGTCTTGGATGATGGTGCCTTCGTCCCCGTAGATTTCGGTGGTGTTGACCCCGGCCACCGTGGTCGAGGCGTTGAACAGGAACCCCATCTCGCCCTTGCCGAAGCGATAGACGGCGATGCCGGTATCGTCGGTGTCGATGGGCGTCACGATGCGATCAATTTCGGCCATCACCGACACCGGCTGTCCCAACAGCCAGTAGAACCAGTCCGCCGGATGGCTGGCATCGTCGAAGAACATGCCGATGTTGGCTTCCGGATCAAAGTGCCAGCGGCTGGGGCTGTTGACGAACTGCGGATTCAGCAGCACACCGATGCAGTGGCGGCGGCGCACCACGGAGACGTTGCCGACGACCCCTTCATCCAACAGCCGCTTGATAGCCTGGTTGGAGGGATCCTGGCGCATCTGGAAGGCCATGCTGAACTTGACACCGCTGTCGTTGACGGCCTTGATGATGCGGTCGCAGTCGGCCAGTGTCGTGGCCATGGGTTTTTGCAGCAGGATGTGCTTCCCGGCCGCAGCCGCCAATTCCACCATGTCGGCATGGCGGTTGGTTTCGATGCCGATCATCACCGCGTCAATGTCGGGATCCTCGACCACGGCGGCCGCGCGGTCCCGAAACTCATGGCCGTAATTCGCCGCGGCGGCTTGGCCGCGCTCGCGATTGTCGTCCCAAGAGGCAACCACTTCGGCGTCGGGAAAGTCCCGCAACACTCCGCAGTAGGCGCCCACATGCCCGTGGGCATGGCTCAACACGCCCAACCGTACCTTGTCCATCACCTTCCCCACTGCCGACTGGCTGTCCCGGTTCTAAACCGCGAACAACTTGTTGCGCAGGACCGTTTGGTTCTCGTAGATCGACCCGCCCTTGAGTGCCGGCGGAAGCGGCATGCGCACTGGCACATCGGTCACCCGGGCCTCGTAGGTCGGATCCCCGCGCAGAATGTTGTCGTTGAAGCTGTCCCAGTCGGACACCCCCAGCAGCGGCCAGGCATCAATGGCGGCCATCTGGAACAGGAGCAGCCGACGGGGATGCGCCGAGACATTCTTGGCCGAGGCGTGGAGCGTGCGCACGTGGTGAAGTGAAATGCCGCCGGCATGGACCTCCATCAGCTCCGCCTTGTCGGCATCCGCCACTTCCTCGGTGACCGCTCCGGCAAAGTAGCCGTCCTGATGGTGATCAAGAATCGGCCCCCGGTGGGAGTCGGGAATGCACAGCATGCAGCCATTCTCCTCCAGCGTGTCGTCCATGCAAACCCCCACGGCCAGCAGGTCGTCGTTGGTATGGGGATAGAAGGCCCAGTCCTGGTGCCATTCGATGGGACTGCCAAAATGCGGCGACTTCATGTTGAGCTTGTCGCCGTTGGTGCGCACGCCGGGGCCGATCAACTCCTCCACGATGTCCAGGATGCCGTCGTGGTTCATGATGTCCCGGTACACCTGATGCTGCTCAACCGGGGCCTTGAGGCGACGCAGGCGCGGTTCCTCGGGCGTGTGCTCCGGCTCCAGGTCGAACACGTCGGTGTGTTCGGTGACGGTGCGGGACTGCTCGACAAAGTAGTCCGTGACTTCGCGCAGGGCCAGCACCTCATCCACGCTCAAGACATCCTCCACCACAAGGAAGCCCTTCTCCTCGTAGGTGTCCTTCTGTTGACGCGACAGCATGATGATCAACTCCTTGGACCTTTGGGCCTCGGCAGATTTCTGCCTGCATGGTGCATTACACGGTCGGAACGGAAATTATATGGCAGCAGCGGCGGCGACCCGTTGTCGGCCCCATCCAAACGTTTGCCCCGTCAGTCCACAGGCAACAGCAGATCGTCGATCCTTTCCAGAATTATGTCGAGTTCCTTGGCATCCTGCCCGTCGAGAGCGGGCAGACCGGTGCGGCGGGTATACGCCGTCCCGATGATCCCCCTGCGCACCAGCAGTTCCTTGATCACGGACAGTCCGAGGCAGAAGCCAAGATTGATGAACGGAAGCAGACGGTTGTACAGGTCGCGGGCCGCAGCCTGCTCCCCGGCGTGGAAGAGATCCCAGATCCTGACATGCACGTCCACGATCTCGACCGAGGGCATGAACCCGTGGGCCCCGCGGTCCAGTTCCGACATCATCCACCGGCACCAGGCACCTCCGAACACCCCCTGACAGGCGTCGCCCAGCCCCTCGATTAGGGCTGAAATGTTGTGGGCGGAGGGTTCGTTCTCCTCCTTGACATAGGCCAAGTGCTCAATCCGCTGCAGCAGTTCCATGATGCGCGGAACCGGCAGGCCGGGGGGCGCGTCCTGAAGGAAGACGGGTCGCCGGGCGGCATTGGAAATCGCTTCGTAGTAGCGGAAGACGTCATCCGGTCCCAGGACGCCGACATAGGGAGGCAGGGCAATGACGGCATCCGCCCCGTGCTCAACGGCATGGGCTGCGTATTCTGCTGCCGACTGCGCACTGGTCCCTGCCACGCCGGCCACAACGGGAATTTCGCCGTCTGCAGCCTTGAGCACTCGTTCCAGGGCGGAACGGCGCTCGCCGTCGGTGAGCAACTGGAACTCGCTCGCCAGGACGGGGTACACCAACCCATGGGCCCCTGCTTGCCGACAGAAGTCCACCTGTCTGGCCAGACTGGATTCGTCCACCATCCCCTGATCATCGAACGGGGTTTGGACCACCGGAAAGATGCCCCTGAAACCAGCCATGCTGCCTCTTGATCAGATGTTGGTGAATCCGGTCTCCAGAACCTACGCTACCCTGTCAAGGTCCGGGATAATCGAACCATGATGGCTGGCTGTCTGGTAGACGCTTCACGGACCGTGCGCGTACCTCACGGCAGTGCGACTTACGGGTCTCCACGTCCCTTTCTTCGCCGGCGGACCTCGCCGGCCCGGGGAGCGCGTTCAGGGTTCGGGCCGGCTCCGTGTGACCCGTGTACGCCTGGATATTGCGGGCGGCGTTCTCGTCCCGGTCGCACTCGAACCCGCACCGGTTGCAGCGGTAGGTGCGTTCCGACAGCAGCAGCGACTGCTTCACGGCCCCGCACGCACTGCACGTCTTTGAGGACGGATACCAGCGGTCCACCTTCTCGAAGGCGGTTCCGTACCAACCGCACTTGTACTCCAGCTGCCGCACGAATTCGGACATGCCGGCATCGCTGATCGCCCGGGCCAGTCTGCGGTTGCACTTCATGCCGTCGATGTTGAGCGTCTCCACCTTCACGGTGCCGCCGCGTTTGGCTATCTGCGTGGTGGCCTTGTGGTGGTGGTCGGCTCTCAGGTTGGCAACGTCGATGTGCAACTGCCTGCGCTTGGCGTACAGGTCGTCCCTGCGCTTGGATGGGTTGTGCTTGCCGTGCGTATTGAGGCTGCGGGCGATGGCCTTGTCCAGACGGCGCAGCGACTTCAACTTGGAAGCCAGGGCCTGCGGATTGGCCACCTCCGTCGTTGCATCCCCATCCCACACAACGGCCAGCGTCTTCACGCCCATGTCGACGCCCACCGTGGGTCCGGGCCTTGGCGGGGCTGGCTCGTCGGCGGTGTGCACCTGGATGGACGCGAACCAGCGTTGGCCGGACTTGGACACCGTGACTTCACCGATGTCTCCTTCAAACCGCAGTGCCTCCCGCATCCGCACCCAGCCCACGACCGGCAACCGGATTTTCCGGCCGTCCACCGGGACCGTGTTGCGCCCGTTGGAGGCCGTGTAGGCCATTTTCCGGTGCTTCTTTCTGTGTGGCGGAAACCCTACCTTGCGGGGCTGTTCGCCGCGCTTCCGGGCCTTGCAGTAGTCGCCCCATCCGTCCAACCCCGTGCCCATGTGGATGATCGCGTTCTTGGCAGCCGCCTGGGGCAAGCATCCGCACCACGGGAAAAGGTCAAACTTGACGGCGTTGAACCGTTTGCGCAGGTCCATGTCCGACAGCCATTCGCCGGACTTGCCGTCCCCCGTGAACCAGGAGGCCCGGAATTCGTCCCGCGCCCAGTTGGCCGCCACGCGCGCATAGCCGCAGTGCTGGGCCAGCAGCGACGCCTGCTGGGCGTTCGGGTCCAGGGCGATGCGGTGGGAGCGGATCACGTCTGTTCCTGCGCCGACTTCAGCGCATCGATCAACTTGCGCGACTTGCGCGAGCGGCTGCCGTACAAACGGGCAGAGAACACGGTGATGCTCTCGAGCACGTCCTGTGCCAGCCCCTCCTCGAAGGAGGGAGGTTCGCCCTTGTGAATGATCACAATCTCGATGCCTTGCAGCTCGCACATGGCAAACACCAGTTCGGCTCCCAAACGCAGCAGCCGGTCCTTGTGGGTGATCACCAGACGTCTGATCCGGCGTTTCATGATCAGGTCCAGCAGTCGCTGTAGCCCGGCCTTGCGGTAGTGCAGGCCACTGCCCAGGTCCCGGATCGTCTCCGCCGGCCAGCCCTTGGCCGCACAGTAGGCTTCCAAGGCCGCCTGCTGCCGGTCCAGGTCGGCCTTCCGGTCGCGTCCGGACACACGGGCATGGCAAAGGGTGGGGGCCGCCTCGTTGGCACTTCCGAGCAGGTCCGCCACGGCGTAGTAGCGCGTGCCGCCGCGGGTCTTGCGGGCCGGCAGCAGTTCGCCGGTCTTTTCCCACTTGCGCAGAACCTCCGGGGTGGTCCCCGGCATCGCCGCGGCCTTGCCGATTTTGACCAGCCTGTTGCCCATGATTGGAATAAATTATCATAGGTTACAGTCCGCTGCAACTACCCCGTTGGAGCGCGACTGCACCTACTCGGTTTGGGCCAATGCACCGGCGTGCCTGATGGAAGGCACTTCGCTGGCCAAACGTCAGGATTGACGGCCATAGAGGAACGTGTAGCCAACCGTCCCGGTTTCATCCACCGTGTACCCGAACTGCTCCACATACTCGTCGCCGGATAGGAACTTGTCGTTTCGCGCATCCAGCATCGCGTGCAGATCCCTGTGGAATGACGTCTGGAGATCGGAATGGTTCGGCTGGTTTGCCAGGTTGTTCAGTTGATAGGGATCTTCTTCGTTGTCGTACAACAGCCAAGGTCCGTCCAGGTCCTCGACATAGGTGTATTGATCTGTTACCAACCCGCGGTACTCCCGGCCGCCGGCCGTCCGCACAAACTGGCCAAACGGTTGCAGACACATCACCAGGGCCTGTCCGCCTGACGGGTCTTCCCCGCCGCGCAGGTGGCCGCTGAAGTCCAGTCCCTCCATTTCGGACCGGGCCTCGAGGCCGCACAGCCCCAGCAGCGTGGGCAGGACATCCACAATATCGATGGGGGCGTCCTCCGTGCGGGCTTCCGTTCCCAGGCCCGCCGGCCAGCGCAACAGGAACGGCACCCGGATCGACTCCTCCCAGGGACGCTGCTTCATGTGCTGTCCCTGAGAACCCAGCATGTCCCCGTGGTCGGACAGGAACAGGAAGATGGTGTTCTCCTCCAGGTCCAGGGCCTGGAGGGTGTCGCGCAGCTCGCCGACACAGCTGTCCAAGGCGGAACAGTGGGCGTAATAGCCCGCAATCCGTTCCCTGGCCAGGTCGGCCACCTCGGGCGGAACGTTGGGCCTCAACTCGATCGAGTCCGGGTCGTACATCGCCCTAAACTCTGGCGGTGCCGTCTCGTAGGGGTCATGGGGCGGTCCCCACGACAGAAACAGCAGGAAGGGCTTGTCCGAGTCGCTGCGTTCCTCCAGCCAGCGGCAGGCATCCCGGGTCTGGTCGCGGGCATCGTAGTCCGGCCAGATGTCCGGTTCCGTCTTGTCGTGGTCGTAGTACAGGGAGCGGTTGTAGGAATGGGTGCACTCCAGGACCTTCCAATACTCGAATCCCTGCCGGCTCTCCCTGGGAATGGGTGCGTCGCGGCCGCGCCCGTCCACATGCCACTTGCCGATGTAGGCGGTGTCGTAACCGTTGCGGCCGAAGATTTTGCCCATGCTCTCAACGTCGTCGGCCAGATGCACGTCGTTCACGAACAATCCATGTGTCTGGGCGTAGAGGCCGGTCAACATACAGCCCCGGGCCGGCGTGCAGACCGGAATGCCCGACACGGCCTTCCGGTAGTTGATGCTCTCGGCCGCCAACCGATCCAGGTGCGGGGTCCGCACCTGACTGTCTCCGGCGTACCCGCAGGCCTGGGCCCGCCACTGGTCCGCCAGCACAATCACGACATTGGGACTTGACTCGGTCATGGCCGCGAATCCTCGAGAGACCTTGAAATGGAAAGCGCGTTAGCGCAACACGAACTTCAGACAGACCGGAGTGGGCGCGTCGATAATCTCGCCCGTGGCGGACAACAATCCGGTCTCCTGGTCCAGTGCGAACACCACGATGGTGTCCGAGTCCTGGTTGGCGGCATACAGCCGATCCCCTTCCGGACTCAGGGCAAAGTTGCGGGGCGTCTTGCCGCGCGTCGATTCGTGGCCCAGGAGCGTGAGCGTCCCGTCGTTGGCGTCCACGGCAAAGATCGTGATGGAGTCGTGCCCGCGGTTGGAATTGTAGGCCCACTTGCCGGACGGATGGACATGGATGTCCGCCGTTGAGACGGGACCGTCCCAGTCGTCCGGCAGCGTGTTAATGGTTTGGATCGATGTCAGGGTGCCGGCATCGCCGTTCCAGTTGCAAACGTCAATCGTGGCGCTCAACTCGTTCAGGACATACGCCCACCGGCCATTGGGATGGAAGTCGAAGTGGCGAGGCCCCGATCCGGGCCGGACCACCAAGTCGCTGCGATGGGTCAGGGGACCGTCGGCCCCGTCCAACTCGTACACCCGCGCCATGTCCATGCCCAAATCGCAGGCGATGAGGAAAGTGCCGGACGGATCGAGCGTGGTGGAATGGGCATGCGGTCCCTCCTGCCGTTCCTGGTTGACGCTGGATCCCTCGTGTTGCACGTTGAAGGCACCCTCAACGAACCGACCGTCGTCGCCATAGGGGATGGTCTGGATGGAGCCGCTCTTGTAGTTCGCCAGGGAAATGCGCGACCGGGCTTCATCCAGCCTTACGTGGCAGGGCCATTCCCCGCCGGACGCATGCCGGTCCACCATGGTGAGGGCTCCGGTTTCGGGATCAAAAGTGTGCGCGGATACGCCCCCGCCACCGAATTCCTCAATGTCGTCCACCTCGCCGCATGCGAACAGGAGGTTGTGTTCGGAATGAACGTCCAGGAACGTTGGGTTCGGCAGCGATGGATACCAGTCGATGGCCTGCATCAGCCCGTCGGCCGCGCGCTCGAACGCATAGATGCCCTGGGCTGTGGCCTGGACATGCGGCAGGGAAACCGTGTAGGTCCCCACGTACAGAAAGGTTCGGGATGGATCAGTCATGATCGGACCTGATTCCTTGGTGGATTGGTGCTGGGGAAGCCGAATGGAACCGACCAGGGAGTGGCGAACATTCCCGGATCGGAGTGGTCAGAGTACGAACGACTCCAGATAGCGCTTGCTGAGCAACAGCATGCGGCTGCGCAACGGTTCCCGGGACCATAGGGGTCCATGGGGCTCCATGGACAGCCAACCGCTGTAGCCGTGCTCGTGAAGGAAAGCAAAGAGCGTGCCCCACGGCACATCGCCCATGCCGGCCGCCGGCTGCGAGGCCAGTTCACCGTCAATGACCACATGTTCCTTGATGTGCATGTAGCCGACGCGGTGCCCGTATTGCCGAACCACCGGCACCGGATCCTGCCCGGCGTGCATGAAGTTGGCGGGGTCGTACTTGATGCGGACGTCCAAGTCCAGCTCCCACACGCGTTCAAAGGCGGCCAGGCCGTCGAAGAACGAATTCCCGTGCAGTCCGTAGAAGGCCACGTCAAAGCCGGCTTCGGCCGCCCGATCAAGGAAGGGAGGAAAGATACGGGCAAACTCCCGAGCCTGCTCGTCCAGGGGCGCGCCGCCCCAGTCCCCGCCTCCGGTCACCAGCGTCTCCGCACCAAGAATGCGACCAAACGCCAGCAGACGGTCCAGATGGCGGTGCGCTTCCGCCCGTTCGGCCGGATCCGGAGCCAAGTGGTTCCAGCCCCATAAGCCAAGGGAGGCACAGCGGATGCTCCGCTCGTCCAGCATTGCGGCCGCGGCTTCGATATCCGCCTCGGTCAGGTCGGCAAAACCGGCCCAGTGGTTGAACTCGAGACCGGCAAAGCCGTGGAGGGAGGCAAACTCCACGTCGCGGGCCAGTTGGTCAGCATCGTTGGCGGCAATAAAGGCCCATTTCACGGTTCACCGTCCCGGTCGGAACCAAGTTTGTACAGGCTGTACAGAAGATAGCGACACGGATTAGCTACCCAGGGCTTCGAGGGCGGCCGCAACCGTCTTCTTCGGTTTGACGTCGTAGTCGACTGCAACCAAGTTGCCGTCTCCGTCGATTACAAAGCTGCTCCGGTGAACGCCCATGAACTTCTTGCCCATGAAGTTGCGTTCACCCCAAACCCCGTAGGCTTCACAAATCGCATGGTCCTCGTCGACCAGCAGCGAGAAAGGCAGGTTGTACTTGCCGATGAACTTCGCATGGCGCTGGCTGTCATCCGGGCTTACGCCCAGAACCGTCGCGTTCAGGGCCTGCAAATCATCGAAGTTGTCGCGCAGCGAGCAGGCCTGCATGGTGCATCCGGGGGTGTCGTCCTTGGGATAGAAATACAGGACCAAATTCTGGCCCCGGAAATCGGCCAGGGACACGGTTTCGCCGTTCTCGTTGACCGCGGTGAAGTCCGGTGCCGGGGTATTGGGTTGGAGGTGTTTGAGGGCCATGGACCGTCCTCAGTGTTGCAAGTGGTGCGCCAAGGCATGCTTGGCACCGGAGAAAATTCCGAGGTTCAGGGCTTGGCCGTGATCAGTTCAGGATTCTGATGCCAGACCACGGGATTCTGATTGTCGTCGTCGAGCACATCGCCGAGCTCGTAGGACGCGAACTGCTCGTCGGAGAGGATGTTCTGATTGCCGTTGAACGTGCTGCCGTACGGCATGAAACCACAGGTCATCGCGCGCCGCCACCCCCCCGTCATGTTGGCGCCGGCCCCGTGCACGAGCAGCGCGTTGTGGAAGGAACAGGAGCCCGCCTTCATGGGCGCGGCCATGGAGGGCAGGTTTACAAAGTCAGGGTACACCCGGAAGATGTCCGCCATGTTCTCCGTGATGCCAACGTTGTCGTAGGTCGTCTTCTTGTGCGAGCCGCCCAAGAAATACAAGCAACCATTCTGGTAGGTGGCATCGTCAAGCGCCACCCAGATGCTGGTGGATTTCCGGGAATAGAAGGACCAGTAGGGGTTGTCAAGGTGCCAGGCCGTGGGATTCGCCCACGGCTGCTTGATGAGGGCCTGATCGTGCCAAACCCGCATGCCCTCGGTCCCGGACAGGAGCGAGGCCATGCGGCCGATGCGCGGATCCAGGATCAGCTTGCGCACAGCGGGACTGTCCTTCCACAGGTTTATCCGCTGCACGAACACGTAGTCGTAGTACGAGTCGCCCGCCTTCCAGCGATCGTCGTCCTCGTCCGCGCCTTCCACCACCAGCTTGCGGTCCTTGCGGTTCCCCACGGCTTCATCCACGGCCGCGCGCCAAGTCTCCAGCTCGTCGGGGGCCAAAAAGTCGTCGAACACAACGAATCCGTTCTCCTGATAGGAGTCGATCTGTGCCTGTGTCACTTCACAGTTCATGAGTTTCCACTCCAGTCTCCGATGGGAACCGTCCGGTCTCCAGAACCTATGACAATCTCATCCGATTCGGGATGATCTGCCTGTCTGGTAGACGCTTCACGGACCGCGCGCAGGCCTCTCGGCGGTGCGTCTTACAGGTCTCCACGTCCCTTTCTCCGCCGGCAGACCTCGCCGGCCTGGGGACTCGTTGAGATGTCGGGCCGGTCCCGGTTGACCCGTGAGCGTGTCCGGCCTCGGCCGGGGGCGGTTTCGTGGGGCGCATTGGTGATCTGGCGCCGGCGCGGGTTGGGCGCGTGCACGCCGCCGGAATGGTGGCTGAGGCCCTGGACTGTGTAGAGGGGTGCGGCCGTTGGCAACCTCCGATGGCTGATGGCGGGCGAGAGTCCGGATTGCTGCCGGGCTCTCTTGATTTCCACACATTTATACACGATTAACCTCGATTACAGCGAACTGCTGCTACCCCTGCAAACATCCAGCCCGGCTGCCGGCGGAGGGATGCCGACAGCCGGGCCGTCGGGGAACCACTCGGATCCCCCGCACTTCATGTCACCGAGCTATTCGCTCGTGTAGAACATCTGCTCGCCGGAATTGTTGCCGGCGATGGCCTGGCCCGCGATGGGCACATTGCGCATGGCGGCGTCCGTGACCAGCACGTAGCCAACCTTTTCCACAAGTTGAATGAACCAGATGTTGTCGTAATGGTTCTGGTACAACTGCCTCGTGAGCTCCACATCCTCGGGCGATGCCGGCGGGACCCTGACGCGACCTTGGCCTGCATCAATCAGATCCTTGACCGCCTGCGGGGGTTCTTCACCGCTTTCGCCATTGGTGTTCATCCAGGTCCGCCAGGCTCCAGCCCACCCGGGCGTGGGGAAATAGTCTGTCCAGGTACCGTTCTTCCACATGGGCTGAACGGACCAGATCATGGTGGCCTGCATCTCGTTGGCGTTCCAGCGCTGTGACCAGAGCGACGGGTCAATTTGCTTGAGCGTGGTCTTGAGGCCCACGTCCTGCAAATACGAGGCCAACAGTTCGCCCATCGGTTGGAAGTCCGGCGCATGGTCGGCATGCTCCAGAGGCACCACAAACGTATTGCCGTCCGGCCCGATGCGGAAACCTTCGCTGTCACGCTCATTCAAGCCCATGCCGTCCAGCAGGGCATTGGCGGCTTCGGGGTCGTATTCGCTGGGAATCAGCTCGGGAAGAGAGGCGTAGGTGTAGTAGATGCTCTCAATGATTTCCGGCCGGTTGATGGCCAAGCTGACGGCGCGTCGGAAGTCGAGATTTCCCACCACCTCTCGCCAGACGTCGTCCTCAAAGGTCAGATTCAAGTAAAGGGCCACCGGATCGACATGGTTGTCGAGGATTGCGAAGTTGATGTATCCGCTTTCCTTGGCTTCCTGGTAAAGCGGAAGCTTGAGGAGGGCGGTATCCTCTCGCAGCATGTCCACTTCGTCCGCGAAGACCTTGATGTTCACCGTGTCGGTGTCGGCCACCAGGGCGGAAACCACTTCGTCGATGTAGGGCAACTGATTGCCCGCGGCATCCACCTTGAAGTAGTAGGCGTTCCGCTCGAACTTCATGAGTTCGTCGGTTTCGGTTGCGTTGATCCAAGGCCACATCGCAGGGAAGCCGGCGCACTGCGGCCTTGTCAGGTCCCAGTTGCGGCAGTCCACAGAGGTGAAGAGCGCTCTTGGCGAATCCAGTCCCTTGTCCTCAATCATGGCCGCGATTTCATCCGCATCGCCGTAACCTGTGTGAAGGGGCTTCAGGTGATGGGACGGCTTGAACACGTCCGTGTAGCCCTGCCAACCCTTGATGCTCAACTCGCGCAGAAAACCGCCATAGCTTTCGTCAAAGGTAATGCTGAAGGTGTAATCGTCGGAAATGTCAAAGACTCCCACGGTGCCGTCCGGAGAACCCCCGGAGCGGAACTTGTTGGGAACGCTCGGCGTATATTCTTCATGCAGCAGGACGTCCTCATGCGCAAACCGCACATCCTCGGTCGTCACGGGCGCACCATCCGACCACTTCAGGCCCTCGCGCAGGTGGAATGTGAAGACCGTGTAGTCCTCGTTGAACGTGTAGTCCTCGACCACGTTGCCGTAGATGCCCTCCACGCCGATGCCCGGAGCCGCCAGTACGTTTTCGTTGAGCATGATGAAAATGTCGGGGTTCCAGCCCGGAGAGGGATGGGCAAACCTCATCACGCCACCGTATTCGCCAATGGCCAGGTCAGGCAGATCGTTCAATTCGGAGATGACTCCCGCCGTAACCACTAGAGGATTGACCGGCAATCGGTCCTCTACCGGAGGCAGATCGCCCGAGGCGACCATTGCATCCAGGGAGGGTGACTGGGAATACTTGCTGTCCGAGTCGGCGGCTGCGTCCGCCGCAGGCTCGGCTTCGGCAGGGGCTTCCGGCTCAGGCGCGGCACAGGCGGCAGCCAAGGCCAAAGCCAGCAACAAGGACATGGCCGCAATCAAGAAAGTACGTAGGGTCATTGCATCGCTCCAATAACCAATGGGTCCAAACGGATTCGGGGTGTCGGGAAACATGCGACTCGTCACTTGACGGTAGGTCGCACCTTGCCGGCCGGTTGTCAGTCGGCACACGTTCGCTGATTCGGAGAATCCAAGCGCATTCTACCTGTTGCCCCGAAAAGTGGTCAAAGTGAGTTCGGGACAGGTCGGTTGCAGTCCTTCCGGTCACAACGCAGGCAGACAGGAAGTTTCCAGCCTTCGCGGCACCGTGGGAGCATCGGTCGTGGCCGGCCTCACTGAAGTCCCTTGGCGCCTCCGGTCACCAGGATTGGCCAAATATTGCCGAGAAAGAGCCTTGAGCAGGCATTGACCGGTTCAACCAGCCTGTATGGGCTTGGCCGCGATACTGCGAGGAGCGGTTCGGCCGGCGCAGCGACGGATGTTGCGTCCCAATTCGCGCATCCCGTCCCGGATGTCCGGAAGCCATAAATTCGAGCACGATTGCCTGGGAAACGGTGAGGATGACACGTTCCAGGCACCAGATCGTATACTACGATTCCCGACCTGTGGTTCGCGGGGATCGCCTTTCGCCGAGGGTCAGCCTGGCAGCCAAGGGTTGGACAGCGGTCCAAGAACCCTATTTGTGGCGAACCACGTTGTTGCCGAACCAGAATCCGGATGTATGGTCCAGGAGGTTGTGTGAACAGGTTCAAACCAGATCTGACCGATGCCGATGTGACGCCGCGGCACATCTACATGAACCGACGGCGGTTTATGCGGGCCACCGGCACCGTTGTGGGCGGTTCGCTGATCGCCGCTTGCCGGATGCCCGAAGAGACTGCGGAACCGGAGTCTGTGGAACAGGCCGCCCCGCCGGCCCAGGACGCTGCGCCGGCTTCGAACCCGGAGCCCGCTCCGGCCAATCCGGCGGTGGTGAAGGACTATGCGTCGCTGACCGACGAACTGGGGGATCCCCTCAACTCCTTCCACGATATTTCCAACTACAACAACTACTACGAGTTCACCGTTGACAAGCAACGGGTGGCCGGCTTGGCCAAGGACTATCCAACTAGCCCCTGGACCGTGGAGGTGGGCGGCCTAGTGGACAAGCCTGGCACCTACACGCTCGCGGACTGGGACCGGTTTCCGCAGGAAGAGCGCATCTACCGGCTGCGCTGCGTGGAAGCCTGGTCAATGGTGATTCCGTGGACGGGATTCCCCCTGCGCATGTTGCTGGACGAGATCCAGCCCCAATCCAACGCCAAGTACGTGGCCTTCCAAACGGTTTTCGATCCGGAACGCATGCCGGGCCAGAGGGGTGGCTACAACTGGCCCTATACCGAGGGCCTGCGCCTGGACGAGGCCGAAAACGACCTGGCCATGCTGGTCACGGGCCTGTACGGCGATCCCCTGCCTATGCAAAACGGCGCCCCCATCCGGCTGATCGTTCCCTGGAAGTACGGCTTCAAGAGCATCAAGTCGATTGTCAAAATCGACCTGGTGGAGGAACAGCCCACCTCGCTCTGGATGAGCGCCGCGCCCAACGAGTACGGCTTCTACTCCAACGTGAATCCCAACGTCAACCATCCCCGGTGGTCGCAGGCCCGGGAACGTCGCATCGGCGAAAACGGACGGCGGGAAACCCTCTTCCTGAACGGCTACGAGGACCAAGTAGGCTATCTTTACGAGGGGATGGACCTCAAGGCGAACTACTGAGCCCCATAGAGCCCCTTGGCTGACGCGTGCGGCCCGGCTGTTTGGGCCGCACGCGCGTTCTGCACAACTGACCACCTGCCCAGGACCCACTCGATGTCCAAAGCCGCCTTACAGCCGGACTCCCGATTCGGCACCCCGGTAGCCGCCGTCCAAGCCTTCCTCAAGAAGCGCCGCATGCACTGGTCGCGGGCCGCCGTGCATGCGGCCATGCCCCTTTGGTTCATTGGCCTGGGCATCCTCTACCTGGTCTCCAATCCGGCCGACGACTCGCTTTGGCTCGTCCACAACATGGGGTTTACCGGGTTCCTGGTGCTCGTCTTTTCACTGGCCTGCACCCCTCTGGCCTTCGTCACGGGCTGGTCCCGATTCACGCGCCTGCGTCGTACCTTCGGCCTGTGGGGTTATTGGCTGATCCTGGTCCACGTCATCCTGTATGTCTCGATCTGGTCCTTCTTCGAATGGAAGTTCATCTTCATCGACATCACCACCATTTTCATCTACCAGGTGGGGTTCATCGCCTTCTTCCTGATGTCGCTCCTGGCCTTCACGTCCTACGGATCCTGGCAGCGGCGCCTGAAGCGGAACTGGGTCCGACTGCACCGCCTGGCCTACGTGATCGTGCCGCTGGGCGGAATCCACTATGTGTACGTGGAGAAACGGCCCGACCTGTGGGTCTTGATCGGGGAGCAGAACTGGCCGGCCCTCGGGGAGCAGCTCACATCTCGCCCCTGGATGTTCATCGAACTGGCCCTCCTGCTGTTGATCCTGCGGCTGCCGCCAGTTCGCCGTAATGTAATCAAATGGCGCCGTGCCCTGACCGGCGGACCGGGCCGCGGCAAGACCCGCGCGCCCCGCGGCCGGCCGGCTACGGCCAGCCGTTCCTGATCAACCCGTGCCGACCGGCCCCCTTCGTTCATGGATCCGGCTCCGGCCACGACTGAACTCCTGGCGCGCCTGGACCGTGTCCTGAGCGAAGACATCCGGCCGCTGGAAGCGGACCTGCTCCAGCGCGGGCCGGAAGCCGTGGACGCATCGTTGATGCAACTGCGCCGGGCGCACCGCGCGCAGGGCCTGTGGAATTTCCAGTTGCCCCAACACTTGGACGGCGTTGGCCTGTCCCTGTCGGAGTTCGCCCATGTCAGCGAGAGGCTTGGCCAAAGCCCCCTCGCCCATGCCGCCTTCAACTGCCAGGCCCCGGACGCAGGCAATATGGAAATCCTGGAACGGCAGGCCACCTCCGCGCAAAAGGAACGGTTCCTGCTGCCCCTAGTCCGCGGCGAAATCCGCAGTTGCTTTGCCATGACCGAACCGGAGCATGCGGGTTCCAACCCCGTATGGATGAGCACATCGGCTTCCCGGCAAGGAGGCGGATGGCTGCTGAACGGCCACAAGTGGTTTGTGACCAGCGCCCACGGGGCCGACTTCGCGCTGGTCATGGCCATCACCGATCCCGACGCGCCGCGTCACGGCCGGGCCAGCCAGTTCCTGGTGCCCATGGACACGCCCGGCGTGGAGCACGTACGCCGAATTCGCATCATGGGCGAGGAGGGATCCAGCTGGTTCAGCCACTCGGAACTGCGCTTCAGGGATGTGGCGCTGCCCGCCGACGCACTGCTGGGACCCCGCGGTTCCGGCTTCCACGTGGCCCAGGAACGCCTGGGTCCCGGACGCATCCATCACTGCATGCGCTGGCTCGGCATTTGCCGCCGGGCACTCGACATGATGGCATCCCATGGGGTATCCCGGGAAGTGGCTCCGGGACGGGCCCTGGGCACGCGGCAGTCGTTTCAGCATGCCTTGGCCGAACTCGAGGCGTCGGTTGCGGGCGCCCGCTTGCTGGTCCTGGACACGGCGCGTCAAATCGAACGGAAGGGCCACGCCGAGCTGCGCAGCCGGATCTCCATGATCAAGTTTCATACCGCGGGCGTTCTGCAGGACGTGGTGGACGCGGCCATTCAAGCCATGGGGGCCGCTGGAGTCAGCGACGATCATGTCCTGTCCTGGTGGTACCGGCACGAACGCTGCGCACGCATCTACGACGGCACCGACGAAGTACACAAGACAGTGGTGGCCCGGGACCTGTTGGCTCGGCATGGACTCCAAGTCGGTTTCTAACTGTTGCGCGGAACCCACTTGCCATGACCGGCTCCTGTCAGGACCCGAAGCTTCCCCTCGATGTGCCCACCCCGGTCCAACCGGGCACTGAGATCGACCTCGGCCGACTGACGGAGGCCCTCCGCGAGACCGACACCGGCCTGGAACCGCCGTTCCGCCTGCACCAGTATCCGCGCGGGTTTTCCTGGCTGACCTACCGGGTTACCGACGGCCGCGGCCGCCGGTGCGTCCTCAGAACGCCACCGCGCGGAGTCCATATCGCCCGGGCCCACGATCCCGCCCGCGAGCACCGCATCCTCTCGGGCCTAAAGCCCGTCTATCCGTTGGTACCCCGCGCCCTGGCCTGCCGTACGGACGCCAATCCCCTCGGTACACCCTTTCTGTTGATGGAACAGGTGAACGGTGCGATCCTGCGTGCCAATCCGGACACGGCTCCCGATGCCGCCTCCATGCGGACCATCGGGCACAGCCTGGTTGCCAACCTGGTCCGGCTGCACGGCCTCGACCTACGTGTCACCGACTTGGCCGACCTGGGCTATCCAGACGGGTTTGTACTGCGCCAGGTGCGCGGCTGGCAGGGCCGCTACGCAGCGGCCCGCACCGAGAATACCCCGGACTCGGCGGACATCGCCGCGTGGCTTGAGGACAACCTGCCGGCATCACCGGCGCCCACCCTGATTCACAACGACTACAAGCACGACAACCTGGTGTTGGCGCCGGAACCGCCCCACGAACTTCGGGCTGTTCTGGACTGGGAGATGGCCACCCGGGGCGACCCCCTGATGGACCTGGGGTCCAGCCTGGCCTATTGGGTGACGGCGGACGATCCGCCGGCCATGCGGGAGCTACAGCACAGCCCCACCTACCTGCCCGGCAATCCAACCCGCGCCGAGGTTGTGGAACAATATGCCGCCCAAAGCGGCCGGGCCGTTGACGACATCGTGTTCTACTTCGTGTTCGGCAACCTCAAGCTGGCTGCCATTCTGCAGCAGCTGTACCGGCGCTGGGCCGACGGGCTCACGCGCGAGGCGCGCTACGAGCGCCTTCACACCGAGGTGGCAACCTGCCTGCAAACGGCTCGGCAAGCCATGCAGCTGGGCCGCATCGACAGTTTGTACACGGTCTGAATTCCGTCCCCTGGACCCTTGAAAGGAGCAATCCCCAGTGATTCAATTCGGCATCTGCAACCCTTTGACCAACCACGAACTGGCCGCGGCAGGCGGCTGCGACTACCTTGAGTGCGGCGTCTCGGAACTACTCCCTCTCATCCCCGAAGACGATCATCCCGATGTCGAGGCCCGCATGGCGGAGTTCGCCGCCACCGCACTGCCCGTCAAGGCGTTTGCCGGCTTCATCCCGGCCGATCTGAAGGTCACCGGGCCCGAAGTCGAGTGGGGCCGCCTGTCCGCCTATCTGGACACCGCCCTGCGGCGGGCCAGCCAGGTGGGAGCCGATATCGTGGTCTGGGGCAGCGGCCACTCCCGTCATGTCCCGGACGGCTTTGCCCGCGACGCGGCGGAGGAACAGGTGGTCCGCTTCCTACACTTGGCCGGTCACTGGGCCGAGCAGCATGGCGTCACCATCGCGATCGAGCCCCTCAACACCAAGGAGTCCAACATCGTCAACTCGGTCAGCGAGGGGGTCAACTTCGCCGAGCGCATAGCCCATCCCCGCATTCGCGTCCTGGCCGACTTCTACCACATGCAGGAGGAGGACGAGCCGACCGACGTCATTTCACGCTTCGGACCCTGGCTGAGCCACATGCACACGGCCGACACCGGCCGGTTGTATGCCGGTTCCGGCGACTATCCCTACGCCGACTTCGTGACGGAGGTCAACAAGGCGGGTTACCAAGGCATGCTTTCGGTGGAGTGCCGCTGGGGCGAGGATCTGGCCGGAGAAATCAAGGCCAGCGTGGACTACCTGAAGTCCCTGTGGGCCACCTGACCAACGACTCTGAACAGTACCCGTGCAAACTGCATCAGGCTTGTGCAGGGTGCACAAGCAATTGGTGTCAAATTCGTTGGGATAGCCATTCATCAATCTCTGGCAGGTACCTATACTGATGCTCAGTTGTCAATCGTTGAGCATTAGTTACCAAAGAGGAGACTGACATGGCCCTACTCATTGCAATCGGAGGATTTGCAGCCCTCTTCACCATGTGGGTCGTGCTGCCGAAGGTTCTTCACAATCGGGCCTCCTCCGAGTAGGAGTCAATCCGGCCAACAAGCGAACATCCCGCCGGACAAGGGCGGGATGGGATGAAAAGGAGGCGGTTTCGCCTCCTTTTTGCTGTCCGATTTTGGAAGGGCCGTCGGGAGGAACGGCCAATGCAACGTCAATTGCCCGGTCCCGGGCTCCGCGGCAACGCTCGCCGCCTTGACTGTCTGTGTACTGCGATTATGATCGGGAACGGGCGCACATACTGAATCGGGTCGGCCGCCACATGTCCCCACCTGCGGGACGTTCGGCCACTGCCAAGCTGACCGACGAAGAGTCCGCCCAGTCGCAGTTCCATGTCTTTCCGATCGGGTCATGACCCCATCTCCCCTCAACAACGTTGACTTAAGCCAGTCGCTCGGGCGCAAGACGTACGAAAAGCGACTGATCCCGCTCCAGGAACGCTTTCTGGCCCTGCGCCTGCAACTGGGAGGCCAGGTCGGAAATACCCTGGGACCGCCCCTGCTCATCCTGTTCGAGGGATGGGATGCCGCCGGCAAGGGCGGGTGCATTCGCCGACTGGTTCAGCCGCTGGATCCACGGCACTTCACCGTGCATCAGTACCAGGCTCCGACCCCGCGTGAGAAGCGGCACCACTTCCTGTGGCGCTTCTGGCCGGCGGTTCCGGGCTACGGCGGCATGTGCATTTTCGATCGCACCTGGTACGGGCGAGTGCTGGTGGAGCGAGTGGAAGAGTTTGCCTCGCGCACGGAGTGGTACCGGGCTTACGAGGAAATCAGGAACTTCGAGTCCCTGCTCATCATGGAGGACGTACTCCTGATCAAGTTCTTCCTGCACATTTCCCCGGAGGAACAGACCTTGCGGTTCAAACGCCGCGAGCGCGATCCGCTGAAGAACTGGAAACTGACAGAGGAAGACTGGCGCAACCGTGCCAAGTTACCCGCCTACACCGAAGCCATCGAGGACATGCTGCACGAAACCCATACCGCCATCGCCCCGTGGACCGTCGTGCCGGCCGAGTCCAAGCGGTTCGCCCGCATCCAGGTGCTGGAAACCGTGATTGCCAAACTGGAAGCCGCGCTCGATTAATCGCAACCGACAGGTGCCCAACATGTCAAAGAAAACGCTGTACCTGGCCAACCCGTACGGCTTCAACCGTTTGGTGGCCGAAGGTCCCCTGTTGGAGATTCAGGGAAAGCTCGAGGCCATGGGCTTCGAGGTGTGGGAGCCGTTCCAGCGCAACAACCAGCACGACCGAACCGATCTGGCCGCGTTCTACTACCGGGTTGGCCAGTGCGACAAGAACGATGTCCGCGACTGCGACGGCGTCTTTGCCATCACGGATGGGTCCCCACCGGACGAGGGGGTCATGATCGAGGTCGGCCTGGCGATCGCGTGGAAGCGGCCGGTCTTCTTCTATCGCGCGGACACCCGACACTGCAGCGACACGAGCGTGTATCCGCTCAACATCATGCTGTTTGTCGGCCTAGCCGACGCGGAAGTCTGGAAACGCTACTGGTACACCGACGTGACCGACCTGGACAATCCGGACAAGGCCTTGTCCCTATTTGCCGCCGGTGAGCCCCTGCCCGGGTTCCTGCAGGACTGACGCCCCCTTGCAGGCTGCCGGCCCTGCGGTCCGCCATCACACGGAATCGTCTTCCTGCCTGGACGTCTCCGGTACCAGGCCGGTCATGTACCGGCGCAAGTTGGCACAGGCCGGGTCGTCCCAACGGTTGTCGAACTCCATCGGGTCCTGTTCCAGGTCGAACAGTTCGCCCAGTCCAGTACCGTGGTAGCGGACCAGCTTCCAGCCTTCGGTCCGAATCATGGTTCCGTGGCTGCGTTTCGGTTCCCGCCCCAGGTTGAGGGCACCGTGGTAGTCGCACCGCACAAACTCCCGATGGCTGTTGGTCGGCACCTGGCCCATCAACAACGGCAATAGACTTCGGCCCGGCAGTTCGTCTGGGACATCAAGGCCTGCGCCGTCCATGAAGGTCGGCACCAGATCGGTCAGTTCAACCAGGGCATCGCTGACGACGCCTTCCTGCACGCGTCCGGGCCATGACACGACGAGTGGCACGCGGACCAAGCCTTCGTAGAAGCGGCAACCCTTGCCCCAAAGTCCATGATCGCCCAGCATGTCGCCGTGGTCCGACATGAAGACGACCAGCGTCCGGTCCCTTTGACCGGTCTCTGTCAGGGCCTTGATCACGCGTCCGACATTGTCGTCAATCAATTCGATCATGGCGTGGTAGGCCGCCTTCCGACAGCCGTCGTCCTCCGGATCCGGGGGCTTCGCCGATGTCTGAAAGTCCACATCCCCCAACCTGGACTGGGCATCAAGATCGCTGTGCCTGAAAGTCGGGTCGGGCATCGCAGCCGGGTCGAACCGGGCGAGATAGTCCGGTGGCGGGTCAAAGGGCGGATGCGGGTCGAAGAGGTTCATGCTGGCGAGCCACGGACTGGCAAGCCCTCCGGCAATGAACTCGATGGCCGTATCGGCACAAAACGTGGTCTGGTGGCACTCCGCCGGAATGGGTCCCCCACAACGTCGCATCTTCCCTAGATCGAACCCTCTGTCCCGGACCCAGCTGGCGTAGGCATGGCGCCGCCCCCAGTCATCGAAGGGGCTGTGGCTCCACTGAAAGACGCGATACCCGTCGTCGCGCGGCCGCGCCTCGGGTTCAAACACGCGGACGCCATGTACACGGCTGTCCTGCGCTTCCCGCTGATAGGCACCTGCCAGGTGCAACTTGCCGACCAGGCCACAGTCGTAGCCGGCCTGGTCCCGCAGCAGGCGCGGCAGCAAATCGGCGCGCTCCGGCCACCGGTCGTTGTTGTTGCGCCCGGCACCAATCGCGCCAGGATAGCGACCGGTCAGGAAACTGGATCGGCTGGGCGTGCAAACCGGACTTTGGCAATACGCGTTCTGAAACACGGTGCCAGTGGCGCACAGTCGGTCCAGGTTGGGTGTGTGGGCATGGGGATTGCCCAACGCACCGATGGTGTCCAGACGCTGCTGATCCGTGCAAATCCAGAGGACGTTGGGGCGGTTCAAGACATGGGTTCCTCAACCCGCAGCATTTGGTTTCCGTTCCGCATGAACTCGTAGTTGACCAACACCAACTCCGCACACAGGCCTGCCGCGCGGCAGGCCGCCACAACCCCTGACACGTGAGGGGAAGGCGCGCCGCCCAACTGCAGCAGGGGGAACACCCGGACTTCCCGGGCCACCCTGAGCATCTCCTGCATGGCCCGCACGTGGAATTCCAGGTCAAACTGCTGGCTGTATAGGAAAAGGAAATGGGAACACAGGGCCAAGTCAAACGTCCCATCGGAGAACGGCAGATCCGGCAGGGACGCGTCGATGTAGCGGCCCTCGGCCTTGCCGCAGGGAAAGTCTTCCAAAAACAGATGCTGGGCCTTCATCCGGAGTTGGCCCAGTGCCTCCGGCGAACTTATGCGGTCCCACACGAAGTCCTGTCGGTTGCACCGCGCCTGCTCCAACATCAGATCGAACGCCTCGCGACCCTGCTGCGCAATGGCCTCCGGCGTCAAGGCATACAACGGGTCAACGGACACCACGCGGCATCCCTGTGCCGTCATCTCCGCATTGAAGCTGGCCGGTCCGTCCGCACATCCCAGGATGCATCCCGCCTTGTCCTGTGGCGACAGACTGAACATGGCCTCGTATTCATCGAGGGTCCGCCCCCAGGGAACGACTTGGTCAATCGAGAACGGCATCGCCGGTCACCAGGTTGTGGTTGTGCGGAAGTGTCCGGGAGCAGCGACTGTCGACTGCGGGACTTTGGGTAGAGGGACGCATCAGACCGCGATGTTGCGGGCATGGTCCGGCCAGTGCAGGTCGGCGCCGCCACGAGCCAGGAGCCCCTGGTACTCGCTTAGCAGCCCTTCACCATGCAACACGCCGCGCGGCAACGTGCCCCTCTGCAGGCTGAACGCCGCCAGGGTACCCGCCGCTTCCCCGATCGCCCACTCCACGGGATGCAGCCGGTAACAGCCGTTGGTGATATGGGTAACTCCGAGGTTCTTGCACGCAGGCAGGACGTTTTCGACCCGCACGGGGATCAAGGCGCCCAACGGAATCTGGAATGGATAGGAGCCGACATAGACGTAGTTCCGGTTCGCGGAACTGGGATGCAGGTCAATCCGGTAGCAGCCCGTGCCCACAGTGTCCGGAAAGGACTCGGCTCCCTTCAGGTTTCCTCTCTGCTCCAGGCCCACGTGTTCCTCCAGGACGGTGAACTCCGCCCTGATGCGACGGGACTCGCGCACGTAGACATGCTTGGCAAGACCATCTTGCGAGCCGACCACGTCCTCTCTCAGCTTAAGCCCCTGATAGCCCGTCCCGCCGTCCACCCGCGGAGCCTCGGTCTGCATCCAATACAGCCACGACAGACTTAGCTGGCGCGCCTCCCACAGTGCCTGTTCCCGCACGGTTGCCGACACGCCGAGCAATGGCTTGGCCCAATAATCGTTCTGGGGCCAGTTAATTAGCGACACATCGCCGATGCCGGAATCCGGTTCCATGAGTCCGGCATCCAGCAGCCGGCGGTAGCGCCACCGTTCCCGCGACCGCTCCGGATGGTCCGGTGCATGGAAAATCGGCGCGAACCGGCGCTCCAGCGTGATCGGGTCGCAATCGTGCCAGTCGAAAAACCGGCCGGGCCAGAAGTCCGGCCGATAGTTCCTCCAAACGGAGTACATGTCCGGTTGTTCGATTACATGGTCCTCGTCCGGATGGTGGGAGAGCGCGAAACACCACGTGATGGACTGCTGGTCCATCAGATCGGCATCGCCCGGCAGGGCATGCAGTTCGCCAGTCTCCCGCTGACTTTCGGCCCCGATCACATGTTCAACCTCGGCCAGTTCCAGGAGATCACCAAGTTCCGATGCATCCAGAACGTACGGAGCCCTGATCCATCGGGTTTGGCCGTACCGGTTGTCCTGCAGTTCCACTGCATCGAGGCGGTCGCCTGCGGTCTGAACGGCAACCGGTTCGTGTTCAAGCAGCAACCGCAGATTGCCCCGCGCCAAATGAGGGGCAGCCATCTCCATGAGAACCGCGTGGGCCACCCGCGGCTCGTGACACAGTCGGCTCACATATCCGTTCCCCGGATTCAGGAGGCTGGTACCCCGCGCTTCAGCCGTAAGCGGGTAGTGCCTGCGGTAATAGTCCCGCACCCCCTGCCGGAAACGACGGTAGTTGCGGCAGGACCCGTGACTCTCAATCCATGGATGTTCGTCCGGTGGCACCGCCTGAACGGTCAACTGGCCCCCAATCCAGTCCGTGGGCTCGGTCAACACCACGCGCAGCCCCATGGCAGCAGCCCGCATGGCTGCCGCCATGCCGCCTGTTCCGCCTCCGACAATCAGGATGTCCGTGTCCACGGTTGTTAGTCCCAGAGTTTGGTCGCAGGTCCGGGGAGGTGTGCGCTTCCCATCGGTGCAGTACCGGGCGGGACAAACTCCTGTCCGTGGTGTGCCAGGCTACCGGAGCAGTTGGGGATACCCGGACTCGATAAACGGATAGGCTTCGATCAACGCCTCTTGAAAGATCCCAATAGCCTGGTCGATGGTATCCCGGGTCATGGCTGTCGATGTGTTCAGGCCACCTCCCGTGGACATCATCAGGCCTCGATTCAGGCAGGCCAGGAAGAGAAAACGCCGCACCTCCGCAGGTGCCGTACCGGCGTCCCGGTAGTTGCGAACCTGCCTGTCGGTCATGTGGACCCCCACAAGTGATCCGCGGCCGGCAATTTGCCCCTGCAGTCCTTGCTCAACCAGGACTTCGCGCATGCCTGTACGCAGACGATCGCCAAGATCATTGATGTAGGAGATGCGATCCTCCGTCAGGTGTGCCATGGCAGCCGCCCCCGCAGCCATGGTGACCGGATTGCCGTTGAAGGTGCCTCCATGGCCAATGGGTTCCGTTGAATCAGGAGCGTAGCGACCCATCAAGTCCTCCCGGCCGCCGAACGCGCCTGCGGGGAAGCCACCACCGATGATTTTGGCAAAGGCCGTCAAGTCCGGCCTGATGCCATACAGGGCCTGGGCTCCACCCTGGTCGAGGCGGAAGGTTTGCACCTCGTCCAACACCAGCAGAACATTGTTCTCCTCGGTAATTCGACGCACCGCCTCCAGATAGGACTGCGTGGCCGTCGTATAGCCGTGGGAACCGAGCAGTGGTTCCACGATTACCGCGGCGATGGAGTCCTGGTGGGCTGCAACAGTCTCGGACAGGGCCTGTTCGTCGTTGAAGGGCACCACGTACATGGATTCCCGTGCGTATTCGGGTATGCCGGTACCTTCGGGCTTACTCAATGGCTGTTGGTCCGAGCCAGCATCGCGGATTCCGGGGGAGACACTGACACTGACGGCATCGTGAGTACCGTGATATCCACCTTCCACCTTGACGATGTGCGACTTCCCCGAGGCCGCCCGAGCCGCCCGCAACGCCAGCATGGTGGCCTCGGTGCCAGAATTGGCAAACCGGATGCGTTCGACGGATTCAACCCGACTGCACATGATTTCAGCCAGGGCAATCTGGTGTTCGTTGAGAGCCCCCCAGGCAGTTCCCTGAGCAACCTGGCTGCGCACAGCCTCCTCGACAGGACCGAAACGATGGCCGTGGATCAGCGTGGTGGCGTTGTTCATGAAGTCGAGCAGGCGATTGCCGTCCACATCCACCAGTTCCGTGCCCGCGGCCCGATCAATTACGAGGGGATAGGGCCGGAAATAGGTTGAACTCCGGGTTTCCCCGCCCGGCATGACACGCCTTGCTCGGGTGTGCAGCGCGGCGGACTTCGGGGTACGCTCCCGATAGCGGTTCTCCAGTTGTTGCATCAACTTTTTGGCAGTCATCGAAATCCGTTCCCGTCCAACAGGCATGCGACAGATGCAGCAGGCAGGCTTGTGCCGATACCTCGCCGATCGCTGCATTGTATGACCCAGCCGTGTGATGCCACATCAAGCAAGAAGGACGCGTGCAGGTACTTTGAGCGGAATGGACCCGTGCACCAGTCACCCATGGATGTTGCCTCGGTCGCCGGCCGGCATCCCGACTCCAGACAGCAACCATTCCGCACCAGGACCGATAGGCAGTCCCTTGTCAAACTGTTTTTGCACTGATTTACAATCGGGCTTGATCGACTCGTCGCTGTTTCCGACCTGAGCAACCTGGCGGAATTCAGCGGCCAATCCCAATACATGGGAAGGAATGTACGCCATGCGCAAAGTAACGTTAACTCGTCGCGGATTTCTGAAGGGCACCACCATCGGGGCTGCATCCCTGGCCCTGGCCGCGTGCGCGGCACCGGTGGCCGCCCCGGCATCAGGCGAGGACACCTCCGCCGAAATGGCTCCGGTGGACATTGATGTATGGACCGGTTGGACCGAGGGTGCCGCCGACAAGATTGAACAGATCCTGGACGGCTACAACCAATCGCAGACAGCTGTGCGGGCCCACCACGTGGTCGTGGCCGGCGGCATGACCCAGAAACTCCTGGCCGGCATTGCAGCCAACGAAGGGCCCACCACGGCTGTCGTATTCGGTGCTGCCGTTGCCTACCAGCTCGCGGCCAACGAAGCGTTGCTGGCCCTGGATGAACTGGGCGACCCCGACCAGGTCCAGACCCTCAGGGACTGGATGCATCCCGCCATATGGGACTTGGGCACGTACCAGGGCAGCTTCTACTACGCCAGCATGTGGAATCAGTCCATGGGCACGTTCGTCAACCTGGACATGGCCGAAGCGGCCGGCGTGGATCCGGACAGTCCCCCGGAAACCCTTGAGGAGCTCGTTGACGTCTGGGAGCAGCTGACCACCTACGACGACGACGGCAACATCGATGTCCTGGGCGGCGACTTCAACTGGAACGCCATGATCATGGGACGCTTCCATGGCCAATTCGTTGCGGACGAGACCACGGTCACGGCCAATCATCCCAACAATGTCAAGGCCCTGGAGTGGAACACGTCCCTTTGGGAACGCTTTGGCGTGGACAAGATGCAGACGTACCAGGCATCGCTGCAGGGCGCGGGCGGGCGCTCGCGCGGTTTGGCTCCGTTCCTGGCCGGCCTGCGCGCCACCGAAACCACCGGTCCCTGGCGCTTCAACTCGATGCGGGACTATGCCAACGAAGACTTCAGGTTCACGGTGTGGCCCTTCCCCAAGCCGGCAGGCTACGACACACGCGGCATGTACACCTACGGCGACGGCTGGATCGTGCCGGTCACGGCACCCGAACCGGAAGCCGCCTGGGAAATCATCAGCGTCATGACCGGCGCCACCGGCGATCGCGACACCTACACGTCGCTCTTCATCACCTGGCTGTGCGTCAACAATCCCGTTTCGGAAGGCATGAAGGACCATCCCCTCTTCAGGGACGAGGTGATTGGCGCCTGCCCGGGATTCACCGACATCTTCATGGACGACCTGTACAACTCGGATTATTACCTGTACCCTCCCAAGGTACCCACCAGCTCCTCCTACAACTCGCTGTTGGGGGCGGAGTGGCAGAAGGCCTACTTGGGCGAGAAGAGTCCTCAGGAGGCCCTTGACTTTGTACAGGAGGAAGCGCAGAAGGAACTCGACCTCTGGCTTGACCAGTCAGGCTGAAGCACAGCGAATCCGGAGCGCGGGTTTGGACCTGGTAGCCGCACTGCTACCGGTCCAAACCCGCCGCGGCCTCCCGCGGGCTGACCAGATCCACACAGGCTCATCCAGCCTGGATCGGTGCCTGCGCGGCAGTTGATCCCGACCGACCCAATTACACCCCCGTGGCCACATCCCTGGACACACCCCGCGCCCAAGCCGCGGCCTCAACAACCGGAGTGCAACGCCTGAGCCGTCCTCTCGGTGAAACAGGCAAGTACCTGGTGCTGGCGTTGTTCTCCGCCTTCTTCATGATTCCACTGGTGTGGATGGTTTCGACCTCCCTGAAGAACGCCGAGGAACTTCCCCTCTATCCGCCCATCTGGATCCCGGATCCAATTCGATGGGACAACTACGTGACCGCCTTCGTGGAAGGTTCCCTGGGAGGCTACCTCTGGAACACGGTGGTGGTCACCGTGCCGTCGGTGATCGGGGCGGTCCTGTCCAACGCACTGATCGCCTACGGGTTTGCCCGCGTCCAGTGGCCCGGGCGCGACTATGTCTTCGCCGTTGTGCTGGCCACGATGATCCTGCCGGACTTCGTGACCTTCATACCCCTGTACCTCATATTCCGCGACCTTAACTGGCTCAACACCTACTACCCGCTGATCCTGCCCATCTTCCTGGGAAGTCCGTTCTTCATTTTCCTGTTGCGCCAGTTTCTGATGGCGCTCCCTGCCGAACTGACGGACGCCGCCCACGTGGACGGCGCGTCCGAGCTACTGATCTTCCTGCGCATTGTGATTCCGTTGGCCACCCCCGCCCTGGCCGTGGTGGCCCTGTTTCAGTTCATCGGCAGCTGGAACGACTATTTCGGACCGCTCATCTACCTCAGCGATGTCGACAAGTACACGATTTCCCTGGGCATCGCCAACATGGAAAGCGCTTACGGATTCTCCAATTTCGCTTGGATCATGGCCGCCACGTGCATGAGCATCCTGCCCATCATCCTGCTCTTCTTCTTTGCGCAGCGGACCTTCATCGAAGGCATCGCCCTGACCGGACTGAAAGGATAGGCCTCCATGACTGCCGCCGCATCTTCGTTCCGGTTCTCCAGCAGCCGGGATCGCCGACGCCTGGCCACGGGCCTGCTATTCATCTCGCCCTGGATCCTGGGGTTCATCGTGTTCAGGGTCTATCCGTTCCTGGCCTCGCTGTACTACAGCTTTACCTTCTACCCGGTTCTACGCAGTCCCCGCTGGTTGGGCTGGGACAATTACGTCAACCTGTTCGACGACCCCCGCTTCCTCATCTCGCTCTGGAACAGCACCTATTATGCGCTGGGCGCGGTTCCCCTGGGCACGCTCTTCGGCATCCTGCTGGCAATGCTGCTGAACATGCGCGTGCGGGGCCTGTCCGCGTTCCGCACGATCTTCTTCCTGCCCAGCATCACTCCCATCGTGGCCGCGGCCATCGTGTGGCTATGGATGTTCAATCCCCGCAGCGGGGTGGTCAACTATCTGCTGTCATTCGTCGGGATCAACGGGCCGGCTTGGCTGGGCGATCCGCAGTGGGCCAAGGCAGCCCTGATCCTGATGAGCATTTGGAGCGTCGGCAACGCGGTGGTGATTTATCTGGCGGCCCTGCAGGACGTGCCGCGCGAGCTGTTGGAAGCCTCCTCCCTGGACGGCGCCAATGCCATGCAGAAAATCTGGAACATCACACTGCCCATGATCAGCCCGGTCATTCTGTTCAACGTGATCGTGGGCCTGATCGCCGCCTTCCAGTTCTTCACGCAGGTCCACGTCATGACCGACGGCCGGGGCAGTCCGGCCGATTCCACCCTGATGATGTCGATATATCTCTATCAGTCGGCGTTCGAGTTCTTCAAGATGGGTTATGCCTCGGCCCAGGCGTGGATCCTCTTCCTCATCATTGTGATCTTCACCATGATCCTGTTCCGCGTTTCGGGACGCCTGGTCTACTACGGCGGTCGCTGACAGTCCCGATCCGATAGACCCGCGGTGGCCGACATTCCGGCTCCGCGGACAAGAAACCCATCCTGCCACCGGCCACTTCGCCCCGACCGTCGCGGCGGACCCGGTTCGATTCGCCGGCCGCATCCAACAAGGAGTGCCCATGTCCCCGTCAACACAGCCGCTTGATTCCATTTCAAACATCCTGCAGGCACTGAAGGAGGGGGATGCCACGGTCTCCGAAGTTCTGGCACGCCACGAAACCGCCATCGATCAATTGGATCGCAACGGTCCCGTGCTCAACTCCGTGCTGGCGCTGGCCCCCGAACGACAGGAACAGGCCCGTGACCTGGAGCTGAAGGGACCCGGCTCGGATCGGCCGCTGTTCGGTGCGCCCATCCTGATCAAGGACAACCTCATTACCGCCGGTTCCCTGCCCACCACCGGTGGCTCGCTGGCCCTGGCGGAGTGGAGGCCAAACGAGGACGCGCCAGCCGTGGCGGGCCTGCGGAAGGCGGGGGCCCTCGTGTTTGGCAAGACCAATTTGTCGGAGTGGGCCAACTTCCGTTCCACCCGTTCGACCAGTGGCTGGAGCAGCATCGGCGGCCAAACCCGCAATCCGTACGTGCTCGATCGAAATCCCAGTGGCTCCAGCAGCGGTTCGGCCGTAGCAGTCAGCGCCGGTCTGTGTGTCGGCGCGGTCGGCACCGAGACGGATGGCTCCATCACCTCGCCAGCCTCAACCAACGGGATCGTCGGAGTCAAACCGACGGTCGGCCTGGTCAGCCGCCGGGGAATCATTCCCATATCCCATCGCCAGGACACAGCGGGCCCCATGACCCGGTCGGTCAGGGATGCGGCATTGATGCTGTCGGCCATGGCCGGACCGGACCCGGACGATCCGGCGACCGAACGGATTCCGGAGGATTTCGACCCACGGTTGGATCAGCATCTGGGAGCCGTCGACCTGACCGGCATGAGAATCGGCGCGATGGCTACTCCAAACTGGCTGGCACCCCAAGCCGAACCGGTCTATGCAGCAGCGCTGGAACTCCTGCGACAGTTGGGGGCCCGGTTGGTGGAAGGCCTGGAAGCGGATGTGGCGGATTGGGGTGCGCAGGAGCAGTTGGCACTCAAGACGGAGTTCCGCATGGACCTGGAGTTGTTCCTGGCCCAACAGAAGGTTGAACCGCCCTTCCGGACACTGGACGCATTGATTGAGTTCAACCGCCGCCACGCCGACGATGTCATGCCCCTGTTCGGACAGGAGCTTTTCCTGGATGCGGCCAGGACCGATCCTGCGGACCCGGCCTACGCGCAGGCAGTGGAGGATCTTGCCCATCTGTGTCGGGACGGGTACCTGCTGCACCTGTTGGATGGTCACAACCTGGACGCGGTCGTGGCACCCACATGCAATCCGGCCACTGTGGTGGACCACCTGCACGGGACCCGCATGCTCGGATCCTTCTTCTCACCGGCTGCGGTCGCCGGCTTCCCCCATGTCACGGTGCCAATGGGCTTGGTTCGGCACCTCCCGATCGGCCTGTCGTTCGTGGGACGCCCGTTCAGCGAACCGATCCTGCTGCAGGCCGCAGACTGTTTTGAACGCAATCTCAACCTGTCGATTGAGCCCCAGTTCATCGCCTCGGTGGAGGAGTGGCCGCAATCCGCGGGTCCGGCGTGAACCAGGCGACCCCGGTCCCTGAGCAGCGCGGTGCCGCCTTCCCCTCCATTTGCAAACCCAATCTGTTGCAGTCGACAAGGAACCATATTTCAATGAAATCAGTTGCCAATCCTTGGCAGGCCTGGTTCACCGAAGGTCCGGCACTCCTGATGCTGTGCGCACTGACCGGTGCCGTCATGGTCGGCTGTGCCGGCACAGCCCCTGAGGAAGGGCCATCCGAAGACGGAGCCTTCGACAATGTGACCATCTTTGGTGAAACACTGCCCGACGATGCGCTGCCCTACAGCCAACAGATCTACCGCCTGCCCTGCAGCAACACGTCCACCCAGGCAACCTTCGACTTTGTGGTGTCAGCCTACCAGCCCATCTGCAGTTCGGACCTGTTCAGCGACGCGCTCATCACGCTGGACAAGAACTTCCACGTCCGCCCCCTGGCCGCCGACAGCTGGGAAACCACCGCAGACGGCCTGACCTGGCACATCAAGATTGGGAAAGGCCAGCAGTGGAGCGACGGCGTGCCGCTGACCGCGCACGACTACGTAGCGGCCTACCAACTGTCTGCCAACCCGGAGACCGGCTGGGATTTCGCCTGGTTGTACAGCTTCCTGGGACCAGGCGGCATCAAGAACTGGAACCGGGTCATCGCTGGCGAGTTGCCGCCCGAGGAACTCGGCGTGGTGGCTGTCGACGACTACACCCTGGCTATCACCACCGAGGATCTGTTCCCGCCCCTTCCCGGAGTGCTCAAATACTCCTGGCCGCTCGCTGCCCACGCGCTGGTTGAACACGGCCCCTACTACAACAACAAACCCGAAACCTCCGTGTCCTCGGGGCCGTTCATGCTCGAGTCCTACGACCCTGGCAATGAACTTGTACTGGTCGCCAATCCGATGTACCGCGGCCGGCGCCCACCCCGCCTTGCCCGCATCGAGCACGTCTACCTCGCTCCCGGCACCGAGTTTCTGGCCTATCAGGCGGGCGCAATCGACAACATTCGATACGATTTCCTGTCCTCCGCCGACTTCGAGCTGATCTTTGCCGACTTGGTTATGAGCGCGAACTACCTGTTGAGCTTTGGCGACTTCCGAACGGACTACCTGCTCTGGGACACGTTCAATCCTCCTTTCGACAGCCTGGATGTCCGCAAGGCCTTCGCCAAAGCCATCAACCGAGCGTCGATTGCAGGCAACGTGTTTGGTGTCAACCGCGCGATTCCGGCTCACAGCATGCTGATGCCCGGGTTTCCATCCTCGGACACGGAAAGACTGCTGGACCACTATCAGGCCTACGACTGCCCGGCAGCACGGGAACACCTGGCACAGGCCGGCTACCCCGACGGCACTGGATTTCCCAAGCAGGAAATGTGGCTGCGCAACGAACCCCCATCCATAGCCGCCGTTTACCAGGCCGTGGCCACTTCCATCTCCGAGTGCCTAAACGTCGCGATTGAGGTCTCCAACAAGGACGGCAAGGTGTATATGGACGCCCTTAACGCCAAACCCACAGAATTAGCGTTTGGGGCCGTCTCCTACGGCATGGATTTCCTTGATGCATCGAACCTGCTCGGCATCTGGGTCTCCACCGGGCGCCACTCCTGGTTGAACCCCGAGTTCGACCGGCTGGTGGGCGAGGCCAGCAGCCTAGTCGGCGATCCAAAACGCCGTGACCAGATGTTTCGAGATGCCCAGGAAATTTTGGTGGACGACGTGGGCGGTGCCTTCATCGCCCACCGTTTACAGGGTAATTTGGTTCAGCCGTGGATCCAGGGCGACGCCATCCGCGAACCGGGCGCGCACGGCATCGCCGGCTTTCATTTTGGTGACGACACCGTCATTTCCAACATTTATGTCTCCATTGCCAAACAGCAATGACTGCCACGCCGCGGAATGCGGCCCGGCGTTGGGGGCCTGGGTGCCGCTGTGGACCACACGGCAGGAGTGGCCTGGGGTCCAAACATACCCTCCGACGAGATCAAGGGGTGGCAACCGCGGGAGGGCACGGGAACATACTCTCGCAAGCCTGACTCGACAAGCCCGGCCCGGTGATCAACCGTCGGCAACGGCACTCCAATGCGACCGGTATTGACCACACCATTCTTGAAGCCGGCCTCCCAGGCAGCCGGGAGTAGCGCGCCACGGAGCCCGGCAACCGGATCCAGTCTGCGCAATCCGACGGAACTGGTCTCAGGAGGCGACGCAACCCGTGTTGGGCGGTGTCACTCCGCCGGTTCGACGCGGATCCGGCCAGTGAACACCGGCCCCCTACACCTCGGATACCGTTGACCGAATGATGCCGTAGCCGGCGGCGAGGTCCGGCACTAAGTGGTCCAGCGGCACGCGCGCCAGCAGTCTCAACGCGTCGAAGGTCCGGCGTACCTCGGGCCGCATGCCCACGACCACGATCGTCTTCCGTCCGCCGGCCAGCGCGGCGTTGACAAGTTGCGAAATGACCACGGCGGCGGTCAGGTCGACAAACTGCGTGTTTGAGAGATCGAATAACAGGAGTCGATGGTGTCGGATGTCCGGGCTGACGATGCGGGACAGCTCCCGGGCCGACGCGATCGTCACCTGTTCCGGAAAGACAACCAGGCCGGTCCGGGCACTGAAGGGATCCACATCGGACGCGTCGCCAAACACGACGCGGTCCAGCACCGGTACCGATCGCAGACGGGCCGCCTCGAACCGCTGGGCCTGCATGTAGGTGACCAGAGAGGACAGGACAAAGCCGATCAGGACAGCACTGACAAAGTCGATGAACAGGGCGGCCAGGAGCGTCCCGGTGAAGATCAGGGCATCGTGGCGCGCCACCTTGGCGATGCCCCGCAGGAACTGCATGTCCAACGCCGCGAAACCCGCCACCATAATGACCGCCGCGATGACAACCCGCGGCGTCTGTTCGATCACAACCGACGAGCCGGGAACCAGGATTACCAGCAGGAACACGGCGCCTACTGTCGCGCCCGACACGGGAGTGCGGCCACCTGTCCGGATGTTGGTGAGGGTGCCGGTGCTGACGGAACCGGGCATGCCGCCCAAGAGGCCGGCAGCAACATTGCCCAACCCGACACCAACCAGTTCACGGTTGGGCAGGTGTCGGGACCCGGTCAACGAGTCGACCAGGAAGGCCAGAACCAAAATCATTACGGCACTCAACAGCGCCAGCACGAAGGCGGAGGGAAGGATGCGCGTCACATAGGCAGGCGCCAGGACCGGCAGAATGAGGCTGGGCAGGCCGGTCTGTACGGCGCCGATCGTCGCAGCCTCGGGGAACAGGAACATCCCGGCTGCAAAACCCGCCACCAGCATCATGATGGTAACCGGCACCGCCGCCGCCAACTTCCCTCGCCACAACGGCACCAGCGCAAAGCAGATTCCTGACAACGCCACCGACGGCAGGTGTGCACCGCGCACAGCTTGGGGCAGGGAGACAATCGCCGCCGCCACGCCGGAAGGCGCGAGCTCTGCCCCAAGGAGCACATGGAGCTGGGACACGATGAGGGTGATGGCCAGCGAGGTGAACAAACCTGCCAGCAGCGGATGCGGGACAAAGGCCACATACCGACCCAGCCTGAGGATGCCGAACCCGATTTGGAAGAGACCTGCCAGGACGACAATCGTGAACGCCTCGGCGACGGAGGTTGCATATTCGGCGACCAGAAAGGCCATCGCCGTCGCGATCAGGATATTGGGACCGCGTACCACTGCGGCCACGCCTCCGCAGAAGGCACCCACCAGGGATAGCGCGATGCCTCCGTACAAGCCGGCGACCGCGCCGAGTCCCGAGATCAGACCGTAGCCGATGGAGAGCGGGAAGAGCACGAAGGCGGCCATCAGGCCACCCAGAAGATCCTTGCGCAAGTCCGCGGATGTGTAGCGCGCCGGCCACACTTCGCGCGGAAACAGCCTACCTGTCCAATTCACGGTAGCGTCTGTATCGCGGTGCGAGACACACCCGCGTCAATCCACACCTCGGAACGGGGTAGCGAGCCCAAGCCGCACTCTGGTGTCAGACGAGGTTCCGTTCGCGCAGAAACTCGATCACGACATCCCGACATGCATCCGGCTGTTCCAACTGCAGAAAGTGCGTGGTTTCCGGTAGAAAGTCGTAGTCCACGGTCACGAAGTCGCTGACGTGGGTGGCCGGCAGGTAGGCAAAGGGCATTGTGGGATCGGCACCGAGCACCTTGACGGGACGGTTCAGTATCGTGTAGTCCACCATGACGGCCAACACGCCTGCATAGGCGGCGATTTGGGCTTCGTATTCCGGCGGACACCTAAGTTCATAGCCCATGTCGTCCGCGACCGATCGCAACGTCGTCCGCGCAATCAGTTCGCGACCGCCGCTCACCAAATTCCGAAACATCGGCACGAACCCCAGCAGTTCGACAAACTGTTCGATTGAGTCAAACCGGTGTGCACGGCGCCGAATGCCGCGTTCGGCTTTGGCGATGGCCTCGTCGAAGGCTTGGAATGTCGGATTTAACCTCCTGGCAATGGGAGGATCAAATAGAACCAGACCGGCGTAATAGGTGCTCAGTTTTTCCGACAGGAGCGGTGCCAAACAAGCGACCGAGTGGTACAAGCCGATCACCGGCTTGTTGCCCCACCGATCTCCGATCGCCTTTAAGACGGCATCGTGATCGCGCACGAAGGACACGACGGTATGTTCGCGCAGGGAGCCCCGGTCGTTCCATCCGTGACTGCGCAGATCGAACACCAACACATCGAATTCGTCGAGCAGCAGGGACCAGAAAGGATAATAGGCGTCGATGGCCAGTCCATTGCCATGGCTAAGGACTACCCTGGGGCCCGCAGGATTTCCGTGTCGCCTGACGTGGATCACCGTGTCCCCGTCTGACGTTGCCTGAGTCAGGGAAGCGGGTTCCGGCAGTTCAATGCGTGTCGACGAAGGACGTAGGACGGATGACGCGTTCTTCATGGATCTGGTGTCAGATGGGGGTGACGGACCACCCGCGGTCGTGTCACGGGTCCCAAGGCCCGCGGTCCGGCAGGAAGACGGCTGAATCGGCGCCTGTGCGTGCGCGGGGAAGGACCGGATTCATGCGGAGACATGCCTCGGCCGGAGTAGTCGATGGCAACCGCGGCCGTAAAAGCCCGGTTGCCAAAGGTTGCCAGATGCCAGTTGGCGGTCGGTTGGTGGTGGAATCGAAACACCCCGTCGGCCTCGCCCCGGCGCAAGGCCGATGGGAGATCGAACCTCGTAGTGTTCATGGCAAACCCCAAGCCAACCCCCTTGATCAGGGATTCCTTGAGGGTCCAGTACCGATAGAAACGCTGGCGCCACCTGGCATCATCTCGGGTCTCCGCGAAATCGCCGCGTTCACGGACACTGAAGACGGAAAGCAGCCCTGCGGGCAAGTCGAACGCCCAGTCGTGCGTTTCGATATCGACTCCGACTCGCCCGTGTGGTGCAATTGCGATCAGGCCGTGGTCACCGCTATGGCTGACATTGAAGCTTACGGGCGCGACCCGCCCCCTGACAAGAGCGTAGGGCTTGCCGTGCGTTTCGGTCCGAAAGGTCAGGTCGGCATTGTCGCAATCGAGAGCGGAACACAACAGCGCGCGCAACGCGGCCCGGCAAAGCACAAACTCCCGTCCGGCGCCGGGCAGGATCAACCGGGCGGCCCGGTCCTGCTCGGCGGCATTGAGCAACCCGGTGGCCGACTGTTCACGCCGACGGTCCGCCGAGAGATCGACAAGGACCACTTCGACGGAACCGAAGGTCCGCGCGGCACCCCACCAAGCACAGGCTTGTTGACTAGGAGGTACCGACTCCCGGGAGCCGTTGCGCAGCGGCGCGTATGAACAACCGCCCTTGGCAGAATTGGCCGCGGGTTGGTTACGCGAGTTCGCTATCAATCCGTTCTATCAGTCCCCGCAGCGTTCTGATCTCGCAGAACTCCTCGGATGGGATTTCAATGTCGAACGCCGAGTTCAGCAACTGGTAAAACTTCAGGATCGACAACGACGTTGCACCCCAATCGGACACGTCAGCGTCCAAATCGATCTCGGTTTCCTCGGGCAACAGGTTGTCTCGGAGCAACGTGACCAAACGATCTTCCACACTTGCCATCTTGTACATCCCTGTTGAACACTTTCAAATTTGCGAGTACCTGAATATTAGCAGGATCAGATACGGGTGTTCGACTTCCGCGGACTGAAACAGTGCCACGGCCCGCGCGGGCCGGAATACGGATCCGGTGGATCCGCGTCGGCGCTGCAACCCTGCGCGTAGCGGCCCTGTACCGGCCAGGGCAGAGTGCCGGACCAGTGCTCGACAGGATTCAACCAGGCAGGACAGGTCGGAGTGAAGTGGTCAGGAATTGGCTTCCAGCCAGGCCTGCACCTTGCGGTATCGGTGCGACGGAGTGTTGTCCAGGACCGGATGCACGGGAAACGCCACGCCAGACAGGTTGGAAACTTTCGGTGTCCATGGCTCGCGACACAGGTACAGTAGGCCTTGCCCAGGTCGTAGTCCAAGGCCGCCATCGGCAAGAAGGTGCCATCGCGGAGGTAGTCGTGGATGCGGGCTCACCAACACTCCCGCGGAGCTTGTCTCGACCTCCACAATGCCTGTGGCGCAGTTCACGCCCGTAGCCGGCCAACCGAATGAAGAGAAGGCACTGGAGATCCAAGGCCAGCTTGAGGACCAGGAAACCGAAGATTCCAACGCCGAAGACATTGAAATCGGCTCCCGGGTGTACGCGAACCGATGTGCGGGGTGCTACGGTGCGGAGCTTGAGGGCACCGACCAGGCAGGAGCCCTCTCTGCCCTTGACATGACGCAGAACGACTTCCTGATTTTCCTGCGAACAGGTGGCGATCTGGGCAACAGTCACCAGTTCGGGCCCGCCAAGGCCAGCAATGCCGGCATCGAGGACCTGTGGTCACCACCCTCGAAGCCGAGTGATGCCCAGGTTCAGATTGGTCGCACGTCCCGACGCGGAGATCGGCAGATCGGGCCTTGTCTGAAACGCAGTGTGGTCCGCGACCGGGGCGATGTCCCGGAACGCGGCGCGATCAACGTGCGGCCGCGGGTGAGTCAACCGCGGGTGGTCCGGCCCACGGTCCCGATCCATTCGGCCAGATGAATCCTGGCCCCGTTCCGGGCGTGGGATTCGTTGGCTGCCAACACGGCGGCCAGACTGTTCATGCCGTCGCGGAACGGCGAACGTATCAACGAGGGATCTCCTTTGGCGACGGAGCGCACAAACGCCTTGCCGAACTCGTATGTCCCTTCCGCCGCATCCCCGGACCACAGGGTACGGGCCACGGCCTCCCTGTCCGGCTCCGTCGACGGCGGATACGGTCCCTCGTACCGAAACGCCGTTACAGTGTCCGGCTGAACCTCGATTTGGCTCTCCGTACAGAAGATCCGGTGATCGGCCAACAGGTTGTAGACCCGCCGCAACCGGGACAGAACCAGATTCCCCACGGCGCCGTTGGCAAAACCGAACTGCACGCTGTAGGCATATGGATTATCCGCCTGGTCAACAACATCCTCCTCGGACCGGGGCACGTAGGCCGCCTGCACCCAGTCCACATCGCCACACCAGTAGCGCCATAAATCCAGAGGGTGAATCCCGCCCTCCACCACCGTGGTTCCGGACCAGGCGCGACTGGCGGTCCACACCCGGTTGCGCGGACCGCCGTGGCGGGCCGTGTCCGCATGCTTGGCGTCGTGCCGTTCCAGAGCAGCATGAAAGGCGTAGGTAGCCAGGACCACGCGCCGGTTCTGCACATACCGGTGTACGGCCTCGTGTCTCGGATCAAACCGTTGTTGAAACCCGCAGCACGACAGAACACCGGCCGCCTCAATCGCGTCCTGCATCGCCAGCGCCTGCACCAGATCCAGGCTCATCGGCTTTTCGACCATCAGGTGCAGTCCCGCCTGCGCGGCTCTCACCACTTCGTCCCGATGGAGACTGGGCGGAATCGCGATGAAGAGGGCATCGCAGCCACCGGACTCCAGCACCGCGTTGAAGTCGGATGTGCGGAACACCGCATCTGCATCAAGAGCGGGAACGAACCGCTTCAGTTTGACCGCGTCCAAATTGGCGGGAACGGCATCGCACAGGGCAGTCACCTGTGCACGGCCCTCAACCTGCAACCGTACCAGCGCCTTCAAATGCTGCAGCCCCCGCTGGCCCAGGCCCACTACGCCAATGCGCACTGCCATTGTCATTTGCTTCGTCACCTGTTGTCTTGACGTTGTGGGGGCTTGGTTCCGCACGGCTCCCGGCCGCCGACCCGGCAGTATGGCACGCGGCAGGCAGCCACTCCCGCCGGTCCGGGGATCCGACCCGACTATGGGCGGCCCATTGGCCGGACAAACGGAACAGGCGCGAAAATAATGTGAGTGAACACGACACAGACCGATATCGGCAGTTCCCAGTCCCCCGACAATGGCTAAATGGTATGGTCACTGAATCACTTGTCACTTGCATATCCATCGAAGGAAACACACGACATGCCCGAGCACATCTCTACCCTGATATCGGCCACGGAAGCCCTGGAGGCTCAGAAGGCACCCGGCGCATCTCCGTTGTTCGTGGACTGCCGGTTCGACCTTTACGATCCCGACGCGGGCCGCCAGCAGTATGAACAATCGCACATTCCCGGTTCCGTGCACGCCGATTTGGATGCGGATCTTTCGGGGCCCGTCGGAGACGGGTCGCGGGGACGCCACCCCTTGCCCACGCCCGAGGCATTCGGCGCCACACTGCGGGAATGGGGCCTTCATCCCGGCCGGCTTGTGATTGCCTACGACGCCGGACCTGGCATGTTTGCCAGCCGCCTGTGGTGGATGCTGCATTGGGTTGGCCACCGGCAAGCCGCCGTACTCGACGGTGGATTGCATGCTTGGCGCCAGGCCGGTGGAACGATTACCGATGCCGTATCCGATGTCGCCACCGGTTCCTTCATGTCCCGTGCGAACCCCGACATGACAGTGGATGTACATTACGTCGAGGCGCTGTTGGAGAATGTTTCATACATGCTGGTGGATGCCCGCGACAACGAGCGCTTTGCCGGCACCAAGTCAGCCTTCGATCCGAAGTCGGGCCATATTCCGGGCGCCATCAACCATCCCTACCAGTCCAATTTGGACGCAAGCGGAGCCATGTTGTCACCGGAACAGCTGAAGGAACAATTCGCACGGAGTTGCGCCGGCGGAGTCAACTCCGACACGGTGATGTACTGCGGCTCGGGAGTGAGTGCCTGCCACAACATCCTGGCAGCGGTTCACGCCGGCTTGCCATGGCCGCTTTTGTATCCCGGCTCATGGAGTGAATGGAGTTCGCATCCGGACCGGCCGGTGGCCACGGGCGGGTAACCATTGCCTACGAACGCGTGGATCATGCGACAGGGAATTTCCAAAATCCAATCCGCACTGTTTCTCCAAGACATTGAAATACATCGACATGTTGTAAGATCCGGCCCGATACAAACCCAGCACTACCCCGTCACTGCAAGGAAGGATAGGAATGAGTACCATTTATGTTTTGTCAAACCCCGCAATGCCCGAAACGGTATTCATCGGGTATTCGCGCAAGGAGAACATCAGCGGCGAAATCGCAGAGCTCTACACTTCCTCGGTGCCTGCACCATTCAAGTGCGAACTGGCTGCGAATGTTGAGAACGCGCGCGATGTTCTGGCATTGATCCACAGCATTTTTGCAAGTGCACGGATTTCACCGGATCGGGATTTCTTCAAGGTCTCCAGCGACCAAGTGATGGCCGTGCTCAAGCTGGCCGGAGGCAGGGATGTAACGCCGGCCGAGGATGGTACGGTAACAACCGCCGCGGCCGAAGCCGCACCGGCACCGGCACCGGCCAACGGTCGGCGCAGGGCGGCCAACGGCAGGCGCCGACCGCGGAGAAGTCAGGCCAAATCTGCTTCCAGCCGCAAGCGCCGACGCCGTCGGCCCAACCTCAATTTCAAGCAGTTAAGCATTGAGCCGGGCTCGGTCCTGGTTGGCCGGGATGGAACAGAAGTGATTGTTCACGACGATCGCCAGGTGACCTACCAGGACGAGGTGATGTTCATCACCCCTGCTACGCGCAGGATGTTGGGATTGGATGACAACGCCGTGGTTTCGGCGGGCCAATACTGGACCTACAACGGTCGCAAGGTCAGCGAGCTATACGACGAGTATCACTCTCCTGCCAAACCTGACGCGGAATAATGCATCCATAACACGCAATGCATCCGGATACATACGCCGGCGTCAAATGGGTCGGCGTATGTATCCCGCGTACTGTTCCTCGCTCTCGATGCCCTAGACAGGTTGTCCGACGACCCCAATTGGCCGGGTACGGTTTCCGGTCCCCGCCGGCACGGGATACCGGTGGTGCAGCGCGAGCGAAGATAGCCGGACAATCCCGCGCATCAACCCTGTTCGATAACCCACTGCCAGCCCCGGCAACTGATTTTCCGGACCCGTGCCGTGCACTATTTGCCTTTGTGGATTGCACGCCGTGCAATCAATTCAACCAAACCCGGCCACAATTGCTTTATTAACACCGCGGCATTGCCGCGTAGGGAAAGAATGCGGCCCCGGCGGCGCAAGGCGATGTCCGTCAGCGCAATGTCGGCGCAGGCCGCTGCGGTCATCATATGTTCCTCCTGTGCGGGGCTGTAACCCAGGGGCTTGCTGTCGGATCCCAGGGAATTTTGCCGAATGGTGGTTGCCACCCAATCGGGAAATGTGACGGTGACGCTAACCCCGGAGCCATGAAGTTCCACCCGCAGGGACTCGTGGAAACGGGCGGCTGCAATCTTGCTGGCCGCATAGGGTGCCCGCGTAGGCACCGGAATCCGACCTGTCAGGCTGGCCACCAAGCCCAGGCGGCCACGGGTTTCCTTCAGGAAAGGCAGGGCATAACAGGAACAATAGGCACTACCCAAATAGTTCACATCCATTATGCGCCGCAACAGGCCTAGATCTTCCAGTTCGTCCACGCGCGACCACATGGACAAGCCCGCGTTGTTGATGAGAACATCGATGCGACCATAGGCGCGGTGGGCTTCCTCCATCAAGGCCCGACATTGCGGTTCCGAGGCAATGTCGGTGGGGACTGCGAGGACCGAACCGGGAAGGTCTGAACAGTCGGTCGTCAAAGCGTCCAGGCGTTCCCGGTTGCGCGCGGCCATGACCACTTGGGCACCGGCGCCGGCCAAACGCAGGCACATCTGGCGCCCGATTCCCTGCGTCGCGCCCGTCAGGACCACAACCTTTCCGGCGTAGATTGCCTGGATTTTCCGTTTAAGCATTACCGTTCGGGCCCCGGCACCGGGTTTGCTTGGGATCGGAAGTCCATTGTAGGCCGCGAACCGGCTTGCGCAGCCGGTTCGCCTTTCCGGTGATAGAATCGATTCAACCTGGTGCGTGGGCCACACGCCGCCTTTGACATCCTGCTTCTCCCGGGCCCGCGTGTGGAAACCCTCAATCCCAAAATCGACCCGGCCATCCTGACTGCGCAATCCTCCACGCGCAGCGACGATGTGCCCGTGATCGTCATGTTTGGCGATCGGGACCAGTTGCAGGCCTTCCACCGCCAGGGAACCCGCAGCCGATCCGGGCTGTCCGCCGGCCATCTGGGCACTGTGCTGCCCTGGTCCGCCACCCGCATGCGCCGGACCGATGTCCATGCGCTGGCCGACAACGACACCGTGCGCTCCATCTGGTACGACGCCCTGTGCACCACATGCCTGGATCGCGCAGGGTTGGACTTGGGCGTGCCCCGCATCTGGGAGGATTGGGGGCTCTACGGCTCGGGCACGGTCGTTGGCATTGCCGACACCGGACTGGATCAAACACACCCGGACTTCGAGGGCCGGGTGGCGGGGGCCCGGGACTTCACACCGCGCCCGGCGGAGGGCGATCCCGACGGCCACGGCACCCATGTCAGCTCCCTCGCCGCAGGTTCGGGCGCCGCCAGCAACCACCGCTATGTCGGGGTGGCCCCCCGCGCCCACATTCTCTCCGCCAGGGTCCTCAACTTCGGCGGCGCCGGGCGCATGAGCAGAGTCATGGCCGGACTTGAGTGGCTGGTGGACAGCGGCGCACAAGTGTTGAACCTTTCCGTGGGCACCGACATCAACATGGTCGGCGAAGATCCGCTCAGCGCACTCTGCAACACGCTGAGCGATCAGGGCACGGTGATTGTGGCCGCCGCCGGCAATTCGGGTCCCAGGCCCCAGTCCATCGGCAGCCCCGGCAGCGCTGCCCGCGTGATTACGGTCGGAGCCACGGACGGCATGGGGATGGTGGCTTCGTTCAGCAGCCGGGGCCCCACACGGCAGGGGCTGCTCAAACCGGACCTGCTGGCGCCGGGCTACAACATTGTCGGCGCCAGGGCCGCCGACAGCCAGCTTGGCGACGTGGTGGACCAGAACCACACAATCATGAGTGGAACCAGCATGGCGGCGCCCCTGGTGTCGGGCCTCGTCCTCCTGATGAAGGAGCAACAGCCGGAGTTGACCCCGGCCGAGATCAAGGCCCTCCTGCAGCTGAATTGCCGGTCGTTCAATCTTCCCACCACGATCCAGGGTGCCGGCCAATTGGACGGGTGGGCCGCCGTTCACTCCCTGATGCCGGAGCCGCTGCCCGGGTCGGAACCCGAGCCGGCCCGGCCGGACGGGGAAGCGGGTTCCCCCGCGGAGGTGCCGGAGCGGAACGAACCACAGGGTTGTCTGGGCGTGCGTGTGGCCAGGCTGTTCCAGTGGCTCAGACCCGTGGCCTGAAGTCCGTCCGGCAGCGTCTACTGCCAGGTGAACCGGCGCTCTTCGCTGGTCAGGCTGGCCGATTCCAACTCTCTGGGGGCCCCGGGAATGGTCGGAGCCACCACGCGCACGACCGTCACATGCCAGAAGTATTCCCGGCTGCCGCCCTCCACGGGAGCCATGTCAGTCTCCATCCAATGGCTCGTGGCCTTGGTCCAGATCGTGGGTGGATCATCCCCCTGGTTGGTCCAGATGCGCAGGACATACCATTCATTGGGCGCCAGAATGTCAACCGGCAGCCACCGGAAATTCACCGGATCCTGGCGCGCCACCAAGGCGGCATTGCCGGGATGAAGCAGTTTGGGTGCGGCATAGATGGCATTGGTCACCCGCGGAGCCAGATCGCTGGAGGCCTCCACGTCATCCGAAAACAACGGTACGGGCACCTGCAGGACATCATCCTTGTAGAGGAGGGATGAAGAGGTCAGGCTGTTGGCATCGAAGATCTCTTCAGGCGAGGCCCCGAACCTGTAGGCAATGCTGATGACACTGTCCCCGGGTTGCACCTTGTACGTGAAGTAACCGGTCCGGGGAGTCCCGCTCTCGGGCGTGGGTGTGGGCGGGTTTTCGAACAGACCCGGAATCACCAGCTGGTCGCCGGAGTGGATTATGGTCGAGGTCATTTCGTTCGCCACCATCAACTCGTCCACCGTGATCTCGTACAGGGTTGCAATGTACTGCAGAACCTCGCCGGACTCCACCGTGTGGACAACGGGGGTTGGTACCCAGGGTGTGGGGGTTGGCGGCCTGGGTGTCGGGGTTCGCGTCGGCTCCGGCGTGTGGGTGGGCGGCGGCAAGGTGGGCGGCAGCACCACAACCTCCGGAGCGGACTCACCGGGACTGGGGCCGTTCCGGCCGACAATCTGCCAGACCAACAGGCCCAGCAGCACGGTGACAATCATCCAAATCGGGCTGATCCTTTGAACGAGCCTGCGCCGGGGCAGCCTGATGCGTACTTCGCGGCCGCACATGAAGCAGGTCTTGGCCTGCTGCGCCACGCGTGTGCCACAGTGCGGGCACCGCCGTTGTTCTAGCCAGGAAGCTTCCTGGAACCGGTCCGCCATGCAGGCAATGGTACGCCGAACGGCTTCAAGAGTCCGGCATGTTCACCTTGACCGGGCTCGCGACCCGGGTTTCCATCGGGGAAGGCCCGTGAAAGGGCCATCGCCACTTAGTTCTCAACCTGGGACAGGAGCAGGGCCATCAAGTGGCCGATCTCCTCGTCCGATAGGGTATCCGCAAAGTTGTCGGGCATCACCCCGCTGTCGAACCGCCTGACCACAAAGCTGTTGGGGCTGGTGATGCTGTTGTAGAGGTAAAGGGCCGGGCTTTCACCGTCCACCCTGCCCACGGCCGTGTTGCCGATGTCATACCAACTGGGGCCGGACAGCACCTCGTCCTCCACCAGGCTGTGGCAGCCGGCGCATCCCTGGAGTTCGGAGATCTGCATGCCTTCCTCAATGTCACCGGCCTCGATGGCCGCCACGATTTCGGCCGGCACATCCGCCATCACCTGGTCGCGGGTCAACTCGGCCAGCTTGGGGACCTCCTTGACGATCAGGACAATCCCGGCTTCGGTGATGGCCACCATGTTGGGCGAGATCAGCTGGGCGGTCGGATTGGGCGCGCAGGCAGCCAGAAGCGCTGCCGCAACCAAAACCCAAAAACCCAACCGAATGGAGCGCGACGGACGGTTGTTCACGGACTTGGAGACTGTTGATTCAGGTCCCGGAAAGGGTATGTTGCCAGCGCGGGGCAGTGTAGCACAGCGGGCGCGATCCGGTTCCCAACCATCTCGCGCGCGGGGCTGCCAACCCGCACCAACACCGATGAGTTGGCTTCAGCGTGCACCGGATCGCGACTGCCTGGCCAGGTACAGCGCGATGGCCACGGCACTGGCCGCATTGAAACTCGCGACCTGGCCGTGCATGGCAAGCCGCAGCAGGAAATCACAGCTGTCCCGCACCACGCGGGACAGGCCTGCACCTTCCCCGCCCACCACCAGGGCCAGAGGCCGGTCCAGGTCGAATTTCCCGATGGGAACCGCATCATCGGTACTCCCTTCCAGCCCCCCCAACCAGACGCCTTCGTCCCTGAGCCGGTCCATGGCCTGCCTCACGTTTGACACCTGCACCACCGGCAGATGCTCCATTGCGCCGGCACTGGCATGGCTCACGGCCGGCGACAGGGGCGCGGCCCGGCGCCGGGCACAGATGGCACCATGGGCACCGCAGGCGTCGCAGATGCGTAGCATGGCCCCCACGTTGCGGGGATCCTGGACATGATCCAGGATTAGCAGCAAGGGTGGCTCTCCCTTGTCCGCAGCCCCTGTCAGAACTTCCTCCAGGGTCGACGATCGCCAAGGGCCAACCTCCAGGGCCATCCCCTGGTGTCGCACTCCTGCCTCCTGCAACCCGCGAAACACACCGCCGGGGGTGGTTCTGACCTCCACCCCCTGCGCCCGGGCCAGGTCCGTCAACCGGTGCGGCGGCCGGCCGCGGCCCTTGGGCTGCAGCAGCCAGAGAACGCGACAGTCGCGCCGTCCCGCGCGCAGTGCCTCCCGTACCGCATGGAACCCGTACAGCAGTTCCGGCTTCATGCCCGGTTGCGCTGCCAGGTGGTGCCCCGCGGTCCGTCTTCCAACTGAATGCCCAACTCGCCCAGACGATCCCGCAGGCGGTCGGCCAGCTCGAACTTCCGCGCAACCCGCAGCTCCGAGCGGGTCTCGATCAGGAGTTCGATCAGGGGCTCCGCCAGACCGGAGGCCTCCTCCTCCGGCTCCGCCGGCCCTTCCAGGGTGAAGCCAAGCACATCCATTAATTCCCGTACGGTGTCCTGGGCGGCGTCCATGAACAGTCCGCCCACGTCGGCCGCCTGGGCCGTGTTGATGGCCCGCACCAAATCGAAGATCGAGGCGATGGCCGCGCTGGTGTTGAAATCGTCGTCCATGTGGGCGCGGAAGTCGGCCCGCGCCCGTTCGGTCGCCTGCCGCAGGGCATCCGCCTCCGGTCCCACAGTGGTCCGGCCCTGAGCGAAGCGCAACCCCTGGCGCATGCGGCGCAAACCCCGCTCTGCCGCGGCCACGATGTCGTCTGCGAACTGCACGGGTTTGCGGTAGTGGCCCTGGAACACCACCATGCGCAAGGCGTCCGGGGAGTGATCCTCCAAGAACTCAGCGATGGTGATCAGATTGCCCAGCGACTTGCTCATTTTGGTTCCCGACAGCTGCATCATGCCGTTGTGAAGCCAGTAGTTGGCAAACGGCTGGCCGGTCAGGGACTCGCTCTGGGCAATCTCGTTTTCGTGATGGGGGAACACCAAGTCGTTGCCCCCGCCGTGAATATCGATTGTGTCACCCAGGTGGTGGCGGCACATGGACGTGCACTCGATGTGCCAGCCGGGTCGGCCGTGGCCCCACGGACTCTCCCAGTACGGTTCACCGGGCTGCGCCGCTTTCCAGAGGGCGAAGTCGGCCGGATCCTCCTTGTCCAGATCTTCCTCAACCCGAGTGCCGGCCCGCGCGTCTTCCAGGCGCCGTTGGCTCAGCTTGCCGTAGTCCTCGTCCCGCAGGACCCGAAAATACACGCTGCCATTCAGTTCGTACGCGTAACCGGCCTCACCCAACTCGTGGATATCCGAGATGATATTGGGCATTTCCGTGGTGACCCGGGTGTATTCCGTTGCCTCCTTGACATTCAGATCCCTGAGGTGCTCCAGATAGCGGTTGGTGTAGTGTTCGGCCAGTTCGAACGGGTCCTGTTCGGTCTCGCGGGCGCGGTCGATGATTTTGTCGTCGACATCGGTGAAATTGGTCACGTAGGTGACCTCGTATCCCAAGTACTCGAGGTAGCGCCGAATCATGTCGAAGACGATCGCGCTCATCGCATGGCCGATGTGGGCGTCGGCATAAACCGTGGGACCGCAGACATACATGCGCACACACCCCTCCGCCAGCGGCTGGAACGACTGGATTTCGCGGCCGAGGGAATTGAATACGCGCAATGCCATGGTCAGTCCTTCGCACTCCGATTGAGAATGGTCGCCCGCCTCCCTGTCGCGGCGGAGCCATCAAAATGGTAGCAAACGGAATGCCGGCGGGGCGGCGGGCCGATGTCGTCCCAGTGTGGGAAGCGGTGACAATTCCCCTTGCGGCCGGACACGCGCTTGCTATGCTGACGTTCCGCTACCACCACAATTCAGACAGGTCCCATGGAGCAGGTACAGACATTTACGGAACGCGTCCTGGCCAACGTGCGCAAGGTCATCGTTGGCAAGGACGAACAAATCCGCCTCACAATCCTGGCACTGCTGTGTGAAGGCCACGTGCTGATTGAGGATGTGCCCGGCGTGGGCAAGACCATGCTGGCTCGCTCCATCGCCCGCAGCATCGGCTGTTCCTTCAGCCGCGTCCAGTTCACGCCCGACATGCTGCCCAGCGACGTGACCGGCGTCAGCATCTTCAACCAGAAGAACCTGGAGTTCGAGTTCCGGCCGGGCCCCGTCATGGCCCAGATTGTGCTCACCGACGAGATCAACAGGGCCACGCCCAAGACCCAGTCCGCCTTGCTTGAGGCTATGGAGGAAGGGCAGATCACCGTGGACACTCGCACCTACGACCTGCCGCGGCCCTTCACCGTCCTGGCCACGCAAAATCCGATTGAGTACGAAGGGACGTTTCCCCTGCCGGAGGCCCAGGTGGACAGATTCATGCTGCGCATTCAGCTGGGATACCCGGTCAAGCGGCAGGAGATGGAAATCATGGTCCTGCAGCAGGAAGCCCACCCCATCGATGCCCTGGAGCAGGTGGCAACCCTGGAGGAGCTGCTGACTGCCCAGAGAGCCCTCACCGATGTCTACGTCAACGACTTGGTACGCGCCTACGTGGTGGACATTGTGCGGGCCACCCGCGAGCATCCCGACATCTACTTGGGAGCCAGCCCCCGCGGCAGCCTGGCCCTGTTCAAGACCGCGCGCGCCTGGGCCGCGCTGGAGGGCCGGGACTTCGTAACCCCGGACGACATCAAGGCGCTGGCCGGCCCCGTGCTGGCCCATCGCCTGATCGCCAGCCCCTCGGCCCGCATCCGAGGCGTGGACGCCACCTCCATTGTCAGCGAAATCCTGGGCACCACCGCCGTGCCCGGCGCCGATGCCGCCGTGGCCTGACCGGGCCTCCACAGGTACAGTTGTTTGAACAGGCGTCTTGCACTCCTGATCGGGAGCATCGGTCTTTTCTGGGTGCTGGCGTTCAATTCCGGCGACCCGTTCTTTTCCAATCTGGCGTATCTGGGCACGGGCGGCCTGATCCTGAGCTGGCTGTGGTCGCGTACCGTGCTGGCCGGCATCGAGTTTCGGCGCTTTCCGTCCTCGGGCACGAGCCAGGTCGGGCAGCGCATCGATGAGGTGTTCGAACTCCGCAATCACGGCCGCATGCCCAAAATGTGGCTGGAACTGACGGACTACTCGACCCTGCCGCATCACGAATCCAGCCGGGTGGTGGCCAACCTGCGGCGCGGCGGCCGGCGGCGTTGGCAGATTCGCACCCAGTGCCGGGTGCGGGGCCGCTTCATGCTGGGCCCCATGCGCGTGCGGAGCAGCGATCCCCTGGGGCTGTTCATGCGGGAACTGCACCTGCCTGCCCGAACCGGCATCACGGTCTTTCCAGTCGCCGTGGATTTGCCCCACTTCACACCGGTGGTCTCGGACCTTTCGGGCGATGAACGCATCAGACTGCGCACGCCGGTGGTTACCACCAACGCCTCAAGCGTACGGGACTACACGCCGGGCGATGGCCAGAATCGAATCCACTGGCTTTCCTCGGCCCGGCGCAACCGGCTGATTGTCAAGGAGTTCGAACTCGACCCCTCCGCCCATGTGCAGCTATTTCTGGATCTGGCTGCCGGTCCCGAGGTGTCACTGCCCATCCCTCCGCCCGCGACGGGACCGGCAGCGTTTGGCGGCTGGGTCCGGCAGGCCCGGACCGACGCGACCTTGTTGCCCCCCAGCACCACCGAGTACTCGATCGCCGCCAGCGCCAGCGTGGTCCGCCACTTCCTGCGGGGCGGGCGCGCCGTCGGTCTAACGGCCTACGGGCAGGTGCGCATTACCATTCCGCCCGATCGAGGAGGGCGCCAGGAACGCAAGCTGCTGGAATCGCTGGCCGTACTGGAAGCGGAAGGCGGTGTGTCGATGGCCGAGTTCATACTCAACGACGGACTGCACCTGTCGCGTCACGAGACCCTGATGGTGGTAACCGCCGACCCCGACCCGCTGTGGGTCCAGGCCCTGCGGGAACTCCGCATGCGCGGGGTGGGCAGCTTGGCCTTGGTTGTCGACTGCCAGACCTTCGACCCGGCCCGTTCGATGCAGGCCGCGTTTGCCGAACTGGCCAGTGCCCGCCTGCCCCACTACCGGATTGCCAAGGACCAGCCGCTGGCCGAGGCCCTGGCTGGCAACCCGCAACGCACCTGGCTGAACGGCTCACAGGGAAACCACGCCCGCGTGGAGCCTTCGCACGGCCAAACATTAGATTTGCCTTAAGAACCGCGTGCCGGATTCCCGCCAGGGCAATCGCATTCTGATTGAGGACGTGGCACTTGGGCACAGGGTGGGACTTCGAAAAGCCGGAACTCGTCTTTGGAGTTGGGAGCACGCGCCCACGGAGGCATCGCGGCCAAGCGCGTTCGGGCCCGTGGGCGTAAAGTCGGGCCTGTTTGCCGAAAGGGTTGTCCCCATGGTGCGCGGTGGCCCGGTCCGGGCCTGCTGCGTTGTCGTGGCCCTGGGCCTCTGCGTGGCGTCTCTCGCCCACCGTCGGCCAAGTCCTCGTGGTGAGCCTGCATCCAGTCCCCTTGGGTCCTGGTGCCGCACTCGCCGCGCCCGGCTTCGGGAGTTCCATCCTGTTATTCCATGGGGCACCAATCTCCCAGTTGCCTGTATTTATGCCGTTGTGCAATGCAACTTGTGCGAGAGGGTATCAGCTGATTGATTTGTTTCGTTACCGAATTTGGTGTCCAATTGTTGCACCCATAATTGTTTAGCATATTTATTCGCTTGACTTCGACTTAAAACAGAATGCGATTGCTCTGAATTCCCACCTCTCAGCACCCCTACGGGCAGTAGAATAGGGTTGAAGACCCTTGCAAACCATACTACGAGGAAAATCCATGTCGGTACGCATCGCGGCCCGCCTGTCACTATGCACCCTGGCGGTCCTAACCCTGTGGCTGGCCCTTCTGCCTCCCGTTTCCGGTCAGCGCGCGCTCGCCCTGGACTCGATTCGGGACGACGTCACCGTGACATCACTGGACAATGGCCTGACGGTCATTCTGGCACCCAAGGACGGTGCTCCGGTCGCCACGGTCAACGCTTGGATCGGAGTCGGCTCGATGCACGAACCGCCCGAGCACAACGGCATTGCGCACTTCTTCGAACACATGATTTTCTACGGCTCCGAAGAGTATGCAGGCACCGTCGATGCCGTGATCGAAGGTTGGGGCGGCACGTCCAACGCCAGCACCTCCTTCGACTGGACCCAGTACTACATCACGGTGCCCAGCCAACATGTTGAGGATGCGGTCGCCATGCTGGCCGACATGCTCATCAACGGCCATTACACGGAACAGGACCTGCAGACGGAGCGGGACGTGGTCCTGCGCGAGGGCGACCAGCGCAACGACGATCCGGATTCCTACCTAGCCTACCAATCCTGGGAGGCCTTCTACGGCGACCATCCCTACGGGCAACCGATTCTCGGCACGACGGAGACGGTGTCCGGCATCACGCTGGAGACGTTCGAGGAGTGGCTGGACACCTACTATGTGCCCAACAACATGACCGTAATCGTAGCCGGCGACTTTGATCCGGACGCGGCCCTGCAGGCCGTCGACAATGCCTTCGGCGGCATGGAACCGCGCGAGCTGCCGGATTTCAACCCGCCGGAACTGGCTCCGCGCACCGCCATCGAAACCCTTGAAATCACCCGCGACATCGAACAGGAACGCGTGCGGTTGATGTGGCGCGGACCGGAGGCGCAGGACTTGGATGACCAAATTGCGCTCGATGTTCTGCTCTACGTCCTGTCCGGCGGCCGCAGTTCCCGGATTTATCGCGACATCGTCAGGGATCTGGGGGTGGTCACGTCGGCCGATGCCGGCTACTTCACTACCCAGCTGCCCAGCATCTTCCAGCTGTCCGCCCAGTATCCGCCGGAACGTGCCGGCGTCGTCCGGGCAGCGCTGCTCGACCAGATGGAGCGGGTCCTGGATGGGGACCTTACGGCGGAGGAGGTCGAAACCGCCAAGACGGTGCTGATCGCGCAGTGGGACAGATCCGCCGAGCGCAGCCGCAGTATCGCCAGCACGCTGGGCTTTTACGCCACCGTGATGGGCCAGCCAAACTTTGCGTTCGAATACCTCGATCGCATCCGCACGATTACGCCCGACGACATTGTGCGGATGGCGCGCAAGTATGTGGACCTGGGATCGCAGCTGGAGGTCCGCATGGTTCCGATGGATATGGAGGCACCAGCGACGGATACACCCGAAGACCTGATGGTCCTGGACAACGGGCTGCGGCTGATCCTGCGCCAGGACACATCCACCAATGTCGTGGCCTTCCAGACGTTTGTGGGCACCGGCACCTCGGTGGAAACCGCGGCCAACTCCGGTATTTCCACCTTCACCAACGCACTCCTGCTGCGAGGCACAGAGGATCAGACGGAAGAGGAGATCTTCCTCGACATTGAGAACCTGGGCGCCACGCTGGGCCAGTCCCAGCTGCCCGACATGGCCAATGTCACGCTTGTGGCCACCGCCGACACCTGGACCGAAGCCTTTCCGATCTACGTGGATGTGCTGACACGGCCGGCGTTCACCGAAGAGGAGTTCAACCGCCTGAAGACGGAACGGCTGCTCGACCTCGAGGCCAGCCTCGACGACAAGTTCGGGGTCATCTACGACCAACTGCTGGCGGGGCTGTACGGCGACAGCGGCTACGGCAGTCCCGAACTGGGAACGCTGGAAACAATCGAGGCCCTGACTCTGGACCACGTCAAGGAGTTCCACAGCCGGTACTACGTGCCGGAAAACATGGTGATCTCGGTCACGGGCAATGTGGATCCCCAACTGCTGGCCCTGCGCCTGGAGTCGGCCTTCGAGTCGCTTGAAGACACGGGCGACCCGATTGAGCACGGCTCGCGCACCATCGATCTGGCAGCCACCATCGAACCCACGGTCGCACGTCCCGATGCCAACCTGGCCTGGATCGTGATGGGCTACCCAGCTCCCGGCGTCGGCGACGACGACTATGCGGTCATGAAGGTCATCAACAGCATCGTGGGCAGCGGTGCCGCCAGCCGCATGTTCACAACACTGCGGGAGGAGCAGGGCCTGGCCTACTCGACGGGGTCCTTCTTCCCGTCCCGGTCCGGAACCAGCCACCTGGCCCTGTATGCCATTGTTCTGCCGGACAACAAGGAGTCCACGATCGCGGGCATCCGTGCCATCCTGCAAGACGTCGCCGAAAACGGGGTGGATCAGGACGAACTGGATCTGGCCGTCAACCGGGAGATCGGTTCCTTCATCCGCAGACGCGAAACTTCCTCCGGCCGGGCATTCGATATCGGCTGGTACGAAATGCTGGGCGCCGGCATCCAGCTGGATGCCGAATACCCGGACCGGCTGCGAGCGGTTACCGCCGAAGACGTGCAACGCGTGGCGGCCGATTATTTCAACCGCTTCCATGTCGTGTCGGTCCTGGAGCCCGAAGCCTCCGAGTAACCGACCTTGAAGGCCGCGGGCCGCAAGGCCCTGCGAGCGCCGTACGCCTGGTTTCAGGCGTACGGCGCTTTGTATTTTGAGATGGTCCCCATGTGGGGACTGTCACCCGGATATTCGTCGTTCAAGACCACCGTCAACGCGCGCAATACGAAACAGCCCCACCCTGATCCCTCGTGTTGCCGGGACCGCGTGCCCTGTTGGCACTGGATCCTGGCATTCTCGACCACCGTGCAGGGCAGAACCTGAACGGCGCTGTCCAGGATGATTCTGACCAACAGATGATCCACGGGCAGCTTCGGAGCCACATCCCATCGCAGGACCGGGGTGGAACCCACAACAGAATGCAGAAAAATCAAGCGGTTTCTTTTCGGGTATCGAGCCGGATCCGAATCACGGCCCGTTTGGTTTGCTCGGTTTCCAAATGCAACACCTTGGTCAGTAGGCAGAAGGCATCCGTTGGCAGTCAGCCTTCCGCATTCAGGACAGGGATTCCACGGTGCGGCGCATGCGCCGCATGGCCTCTTCCAGTTGCGGCAGGGGTTGCAGGATGCTCATGCGGATGTATTCGCCTTCCAGCGCTGTCCCCTCCTGGCTGCCGGGGAACACGAGTACACGTCCTTCCTGAAGCAGCGTCTCACAGAACCGGGCGGCAGGGATCCCGAGGGAAGTTATGTTGGGGAAGAGGAAATAGCCGCCTCCGGGGAATCCATAGGTGAAGTCCAGGTTGTCAAGCGTTGACAACACACACGCGCGCCGCTCCTCGAGTTCCGCCTGTATGGGATCCCACCAGGGGGCCCGCGGCTGTGCCAAGGCAGCGAGCGCTGCATACTGCGCTATCGTACTGGCACTGATGCTCAGGGTATGCCGCACTTCCAGCACTTGGCGGATGTAGGCGGCAGGTCCGGCCATGTAACCCAGACGCCATCCCGTCATGGCATACGCCTTGGAGAATCCATTCAGGGTTATGGTTCGCTCATGCATGTCCGGCAGGGATGCAGGCGAGAGGTGGCGGGCACCGTCAAACAGGATGCGGGAGTAAATCTCGTCGCTTACCAGGATCAGGTTGTGGCGCTGGGCCAGACGGGCCAGGGCCCTGACCGTTTCCGGAGGCGTCACCGCCCCCGTGGGATTGTCGGGAGATACGAGCACCAGCATGCGTGTACGCTCTGAAATCCTGGCTTCCACATCCTCCGGCTGCATCACAAAATCCTGTGCTTGGCGCGTGGGGACCGAAACCACGGTGCCGTGGCACAGGTTGATGGCCTTGTCGTAGTTGGTGAAGCGCGGATACCCCATGAGGACTTCGTCACCGGGGTTCAGCAGACTCACCATGCAGGTCATGATGGCCTCTTCCACACCGTTGGTGACGATGATCTCTTCCGGTGCATAGCCAAGACCGTGTTCCTGGCGCAGCATGGCCGCGATTGCTTCCGTCAACTCTCCCAGTCCGGCCACCGCCGTGTAGTGGTGCCGATTTTCGTCCAGGGCCTTGTGGGCCGCGGCCACGATGTGGTCAGGGGTGTGGAAATCGGGATCACCACGCCCCAGGGCAATGACATCCGGGATGTCCGCCGCCATTTCCAGGAGCCTGGTCCGGAAGGAAACGTCGCGTGTGCGGATGTGGCGGGCAAGTCCATCATGCAACGACAAAGCAGCCATGGCAATTCCCTTTGTGGTTAATCCAAGGGGGTCGGCAAACGGGCCTGGCAGATCCGGGCATCCATCGCACTGAAGGCAGGAAGGCAGTGTCTGCTCAGTCTTTCCGCACAGCGGAAACAACGAACATGACCAGCGTCACTGGTCGCGGACAGGACAGGAGGCTGCTGCCTGCCAACACCGCCACTTCCCAATGTGCATGAATGCCAACCCAAATATAGATGATTTGCACAATGCGTCGGCCTGTTCCCCATCTGGTATTATCAGCCCAGCGCGTTGCGCCCTCCAACAGTCAGTAGAGGCAAATCACATGAAAACATTATTGCGGGCGAGTCTATTGCTATTGGCCGCATTGGCCCTGATCGCCTGTGCCGCTCCCGCCGCACCGTCGGGAGAGGCTGAAATGGAAGCCGCAGAGCCTACCGTGGTTCGGCTCGGCATGAACCAGGAACTGGAATTCCTCAACGTCATGTACACCCAGGGCGGCAATTCGCTGCAGGCATCCAAGACCGCACAGCGCGGTCTGCTGTTCCTGGATGCACAGGGCAACTGGATCGGCGAATTGGCGGAAGAAGTACCCAGCGTTGCCAACGGACACGTGTCACCGGATGGCACACAAGTCACCTATCATCTGCGACAAGGGATCACCTTCCATGACGGCACCCCGGTTACGGCCTCGGATGTCAAGGCCACCTGGGAAGCCATCATGAGTCCCGACAACACGCCGATCACCCGCTTGGGATACGAGAAGATCGCGTCAATCGACACGCCGGACGACTACACGGTGGTGCTGAATTTCAGTGAACCTTTCGCGTCCTGGAAGATTCTCTTCGACTTCATCCTGCCTGAAGAGGTGATCGAAGCCAATTCACCCGGACTGGACGAGTCGTTGGCCATGCGCCAACCGGTCGGTTTCGGTCCCTTTAGGATCGTGGACTGGAAAGCTGGTGAATTCGTCGAATACGAGGCGTTTGACGATTATTGGCAGGGCCGACCCGGCCTGGACAAGTTCTTCATTGTCATCTATCCCAGCACGGAAGCCTTGCTGGCCGCTCTGGAAGTCGGTGAAGTGGATATCGCCTGGGGCCTGCGCGCCGCCAACTTGCCCACTCTCCTGGATTTGCAGGACAAGGGCGTTATCAATCTGGTCAACGCCCCACCCGCGGGCGGTGAACGGTACGTCATGAACGGCGACAACTCGCAAGCGCCGATCTTCACCGACCGGAACGTCCGGGTGGCCCTGCAGCATGCCGTGGACAAGCAGTCGCTGATCGACAACATCCTTCACGGACAGGCGGAAATCAATGTGGGCACGGAGTGGCACGGCACCCCGTGGCAGAACCGCGACCTCGTTCCCTACGACTACGACCCTGATCTGGCACGCAGCCTTCTGGAAGACAACGGCTGGGTCGACAGCGACGGGGATGGCATTCGCGAGTCCAGTGGCGTGGAGGGATACGAAGACGGCACCCGCCTGACCTTCACCCACCGAACCACATCCGGCGTTCTGCAGAGAGAGCAGGTACAGCTCCTAGTGCAGCAGATGTTCAAGGAAATCGGTGCGGAAATGGTCATCGAGAACCGCCGCACGGCCGAGTTGTTCGGGACCTGGGACCAGAACGGCACCTGGTCGCATGGCGACTACGAAATGGGTGGCTGGAGTCACGGCCTCCGAGTCCCGGATCCGGAAATCTCCAACCGGTTCCTTTGCAATGAAATCGCTTCGGAAGACAACCCAGGTGGTTCCCAGTGGCATCGCTACTGCAGCGCCGACGTGGACGCCGCACTTATTGCAGCCCAAACGGAATTCGATGATGTCGAACGGACGCGGCTCATCATGGAAGCGCAGCGCATCATGCATGAGGACGCCTATGCGCTCTACCTGTTTGCCACAGGTAGGCATTACGGTGTGAACACCCGTGTCCAGGGGTTTGAGCTCCGTCCCTTCACCGTGTGGTACGGCAACATTAACGAATGGACCGTCAGTGAATAGGACCAGTGCCCAGCCTCCCGCCAGGAGGCTGCATTGAGGGAAGGGGCATCCTTTCGGATGCCCCTTCTGATTCTGCCCCCGGAGCTCCGGCTTGGCAGTCCTTGGCCCTGTACCATCCCTGCACCAATGAGTTGAAAAGGACGGCTGCAGCTCTTCAGTCGTCAATGTCCGGGGAATGGACAGGCCCTTCCGGTCTGAAGCCCATCATCAAAGCCCACTCCGGGTTGCAAGCCCGCGGATTGCAAGCCTGGACCATCGTCCACATCCCAATCGACACTCCGAACCCAACCTGCCGTCCCCGTACTTTGGCCGGTTGCATTTCCATCCCGCCTCACAAACCCCTGATCGGTTGTTGATCCGTGACAAACGCCCAAACGCACCACCGCCTGGCCTTGGCGGCAGTGGCATTCGCACTGTTTGTCGAGACCATTGACGTCAGCATTGTGTCGATGGCCTTGCCCGCGATTGCCCAGGAGTTCGACGCCCCTTTCACGCGGGTGCAGTGGGTCGCACTGGTGTCCGCCATGATCCAGGCATCCCTGAGCCTGATGATCGGGGCCATGGGCGACATGTTCGGCAACAAACGGGTGTTGGTCTGGGGACTCGTACTGGCCGGAGTAGGCAATGTTCTGAGTGCCGTGGCCCCGTCGCTGCTCTGGCTGATTCTGTTCCGGGTGATCCAGGCGATCGGCCTGACCATGTCCGGAGCCCTCCTGCTGGCCATAGTTGTCGAAACCTTCCCGGCCGGGGATCGGGGCAAGGCATTTGGGTTCATCGGCACCATGGTGTCGATCGGGATTGTGGTGGGGCCACTGGCCGGTGGCGTGATTCTCAAGGCGTTCCACTGGCGTTTGGTTTTCCTGTTCGATCTCCTGTTTGTGATCCCCGCCCTGCCCCTGGCCCACCTGTACCTGGGTGGATCCAACGGAACCGGCCGGAGCAGGTTCGACATCATCGGGGTGGCCGTCTTCTTTGCCAGCCTATGTACGTTTCTGCTTGGAACCACGTTCAACCAGGAACCGAACCTGAAGTTTCTCAGTCCCTACCTTATGGCCGTCTCGGTGGTGTGTCTGGGCATATTTGTTCTCCATGAACTGCGAGTCAACAATCCCATCCTGAATCTCAATCTGTTCCGGAGCCGGCAATTCTCCATTTATCTGTCTGCCCGATACCTCTACTTCTTTGTCTACGGCGGTGTAGGCCTAATCCTGCCTTTCTATCTTGAAGTGTTGATGGGACTGGATCCACTGACGGTCGGCGTGCTGTTGGCCGTACAGCCTGTGGCGTTCGGTGTCGGTTCCTGGATGTCCGGTGAACTGGTGGAGAGCGTTGGCAAACGGCCCCTGATACTGGGCGGCCTTGGGCTCATGGCCGTCGCATACGCATGGCTAGGATTGGTCATCGGGTCGCTGGAAATCTGGCACTTCACGATTCAAATGGTCCTGCTGGGCCTGGGCGGCGGCCTGCTGCAGCCAGCCGCCAACAGCATCATTACCAGCCGTATTCCCCAAAATGAACTGGGCATGGTGTCCAGCCTGACCGCGGTGGTGCGCATTCACTCGCGCAGTCTTGGCATTGCTGCCCTTGGCGGATTGTGGGTCTATTCGGCCCGGCTTTGGGACCGAACCCTTCCAGCCGGCATCGAGGACCCTGGGCAAGTGTCCCAATTACAGGGGTTTGCCATGGTCTGTCTGGCGGCTGCCCTTATTACTGTAGCCACAACCCTGGTCTGTGCAGGGGAAGCGGTCCTGCGTCACCGCATGCAAACAGCAGCGGCCTGATGCCAGTTGGTTCAACCGACCTGCCTGGCAAACTCCTTCCCGGACCAAACTCCTGTGCGCAGCAAACACTGGATCAGGTGCATCGACAGCCCCTACGTGCTTGGTGAGTCAACCACCGCGGAATTGGTTTTCCCTTCTGCTCAATAGCAAGCCTGTCTAGGGAGTACGTTCGGCGGACCGCCGCAAGACAATCGCTTCAAAGGCCAAAATCACGATCAGCAAGGCATCGAGATGCTCCCATAAGTTGGGCGTAGGTTCCAGGTTGGGGGACAGCGAGTAGACATACTGCAAGAGAAACCGGACGAGCACGATGGCTTCCAAGGCCGTGATGACATCCCGTGGCAATTGTGTCGGATGTGGCCCGGCTTCATTCCGCACCTGCAACGAATCCCGCACGTGAATCACGATTGCAATACCCAAAAAAAGCAATACGGCCGGATCGACCACAAAGTTCCAGATAATCAGGGATGTATCCGGATCCGCGGCTGAATACAGCACATTGACCAGCATCGAAACCGCGGTTATCCCGCAGAGAACCGCCAGAACCCGCCTCATGCGGTACCTCCTCGAACCTGTGATTCAGATACCTGACGATAGCAGGGCACCGGATTTCCGCGTCCACACGAGATCTTCGTCTTCAGCGCCAGAATGCACAACCCACACCGGGCTTTGACGAATGTGCTGACAATCCCTGTCACACCGTGGCCACCATGGTGGCCACGGTGTGACAGCAGCCTTCCGTCCTCTGGATTTCCCAGGGCTTAATGAGGGTGTGGATGCGGGTGATGATGGGGCAGACGCACGACCTTGGGATTGGGCGGTTTGCGCACCGCAGGCCGTTGGGCCGCACCATCGCCTTCGGGAAACAGTTCCAGGCTGTCCATGGGCAGCACATAGCCGGCCTTGACAACCTGCTGCACGTTTTCCACGGCCCGAATGTCCGACATGGGATCACCCTTAACGACGGTCACGTCGGCAACCTTGCCCGTTTCCAGAGTACCAACGTCATCAAGGATTCCCATGGCTTCGGCCGGATTGCGCGTCGCCGCGTACAACACCTCTTCATTGGGAAGACCTGATTCGGCCATCAGGCGGAGCCCAACGGCATAGTCACCAAACCGCGAAATGGCATCGGTGCCCATGAGGAAGCGCCGGGCACCCATTTCATATAGGGCTCCGGTCACGTACAGCTGCCCTTCCTGTTTCCACTGGGCGTAGACCAACACTTCCTGTTCAGCCGGTGTCAGGGGACGTTCTTCCCGGAGGGCCAGCATGCTCTCCTTGTTCCGATATCCAGTTTGAATGGTGGGGCTGAGCCAGATGTCGTTGGCAATCATCTGATCGGCGATTGCGGGATCCAGCTTGCGGTCGTAGTTCATTTCCACAAACTCATAGTGCTCGATGCAATCGATCCCGGCTTCCACCGCGTTGGCAATGGATTCGGTCGCAATCGCATGCACAGTGCAGGGCTTGCCGTGACGATGGGCCTCGTCGGCAATGGCGCGCAGTTCCGACACCGTAAAGGAGGCCCGCCGGTTGTCGGTGATGTAGGTACCGCCGCCCGATCCCATGATCTTGATGAAGTCGGCCCCTTCCTTCACGAGACGCCGCACGGACTTTCGGCACTCGGCCTCCCCGTCCGCCTCCTCGTGCCCGAAGTGGAAATGGCCGCCCGTTATCGTGACTGCGCGCCCGCACACGTGCAAGGTGGGAAACCCCTTGAACAGATTGGCACTGGCACCGTCCTTCAGATCAAAGGTGATTCGATTGCGTGCACCCAAGTCCCGCATCGAGGTAACGCCGGCCTTCAGCAGGTGTTGATAGGCATTGCGCACGCTGCGCAGCAGCATCAGACCATCATTGTCCTCGTCGTTGACGTGGTCGTAGGATCTGGGACCGCTCATCCGCTCGCCCGTACCGTACATGAGGTGGGTGTGGGAATCGATGAGGCCGGGCAGGATGCACCCGTCGGGAAAGTCGAGAACGCGGGCGTTCTCGGGAACGGCCGGCGCTTCGCTGCCGTACACCCCGGTGATCTTGTCCCCTTCAATCCAAAGGCTGGCTCCATGGTCGTGGACGGTTCCCTCGGAACCGAACAGCCGCGGTGCGCGAATGATAGTCACTTCAGCAGTCATGATTTGCCTCTCCACTTCGGGCCGGATGTTGTTCTGCCTCTGCAAATGCCTGTCAACCGTCCAGCAGGGACGAGGGAATTCCTTGGCCCAAGGCGCTGGAACGATCGATGGCCACCATGTATTCGTGGATCAGTTGCACCGCGGCCACCAGGCAGTTTTCCTGTCGCAACGCGTGCCCCATGCCGAACTTGCTCATGATGGCCAGCGCATAGGGATGCCTTTGCAGCCATACAATGCCGGCATCGCAACGGACACGTTCCATGCCACCCGGTTTGTTGGACACGGGCACACCCGGCTCCATGGCACGCTCAATGGGCCCGCGGTTGGGCTTCTTGAGGATGGCCAACGCCTGCTCCGCCACCGCGGGACTGGGCCGGCTCTCGTACAGGGCCCGCATCAGGGCCACGGCCTCGGCGGGGGTTGATGTGTTTTCCTCGTTGCGGGCCACTGATTCGTGATCCTGCATCTTGCGCCGCACCCGGGTGTGACTCAGGCTCAGGGAATCCATCAGTTCGTTGGTGGCATCCATGTCGGCCCAATCGATGCACAGGTTGGTCGCCGTGTTGTCCGACACCATGATCATGAGCTGGGCAATGTCCAGCACGGACAGGTCCAGGGGGCCTTCCAGGTAGGTCAGCACACCACTGCCCGGGGTAAGTACCTCAGGAGTGATGGCGATGCGTTCCTGCAAGTCCACTTCTCCCCGTTCCGCCCGGGCCAGCAGGCCCACCAGAACCGGAATCTTGATGGTGGAGGCCACCGGAAACACTTCCTGCTCATGCCAACCCATCGTGTCCCGGGTAGCCAAATCCTGCAGGTGAAATCCCGCCACCCCCGGCAACTCCGCCAAACCGTCCCGAATACGATCCTGCAACTGGGACCACAGCAAGGCATTGGTCATGACTGGAGATTCTCCTCGTTCAGTTTGTTTGAATTGAGTCAGTCGGCTGTTCCTCAAACCTCGTGGGTTCTTGGTACTTCGCTCTCGGTTGATGGAGGCTCCGTTGCAAGCCCCCGCAACTCGAGTCCGGGTGGAGCAGTCCCCACCGTAGTCCTGGTTCGTTCCGCGAACAGGGCGCGCACGTCCCTGTAGGGCATGTACAACG